>CAWBRT010000008.1:0-175205 GCA_963791145.1 uncultured Acidobacteriota bacterium
CTATCGGTCTCGCCGAGCGGTCGTCGAGCATCTCGGAGAACGAGTACGGGCCCGGAAACAGGACGTGAGCCGTCTTCGGCGAGCGCTGGAGCGGCGGAGGGAGCCGGGCCGCCATGGCGCCCGGGGTCCGCCGGGCGGCGCGAGGAGGATCGGTTGGCGGTAGAACGTGTTCGTCTCGAGCCACCGAGTGAGCGGACCGATGGTGAACCCCTCCCACGTTTCGGCGATCGGAGCGAGAGAGGTCCGACCAGCGGGAGGTCCCCGCGGTCCGCTCGTCGAACCGAGACGCTGCTCGAGCGCGACGACCTCCTCCTCCGCCTTCGCGAACTGTTCCTCGACGGCGTCCGCGCTCTCCGGCCCCGGTCGAGGTCCCGGGTCGCGGTCACCAACGCCTCGGAGCGGGGGAACGCCCCCGTGAGCCCCGGTCCGGACCATTATCGATTTCCGGACCCGGAAGACGGGCTTAAGGCTGACGAATTTCCGGGAGGGTGCAGAGGAAGAAAGGCGGTTGCGCGGGGGACAATCCGCCCGGGTCCTACTCGTCGAGGTTCGTCCGCACGATGCGGTCGAAGTCGGTCGGTTTCGGCGGCCAGCCTTCCGTCATGGACCCGGACGAACGCCTCGAGCGAGCCCTGGATGAGCGCCTCGTTCCGGACCCGTTCGAAGCCGACCGTGGAGACGTGCCGCTCGGGCAGGGCATGCCGCGCGCCGTAGTGCGCGGGGGTAAGCAAGACGACGAGTCAAGCGGCGGCAGCACCACCAATCGCCGAATAGATGCTTGCAGCAGACAGAAATTAGAAGCAAGTCCCCGGAAAAAGGCCCGCGGCAAGGACGATCTTGCCTTCAACAGAATAGCTACGGCCATACGGTTCAAGCAGGTGTCATCTCAACTGGTCCGGCAGTCTCCCGCGATCCCTGACTGTTTTCCCCTCGTCTGCCTAACCGCCCAGCCCGCGCCTGACCCAGACGTTATAGCCCGTGATGGTTCCCTTTTTGTCCTTGACCTCTTCGTAGCTCAAAAGCTTCACTTCGCCGGCGATGGGCTCGATCACGCCCATCAGGTTGGCCCGAATCTCCTCTTCCGTTTTCCCCTGAACCGCCGCGGCTTCGATGTGGTACAAGTAGCGATTGTTGGCCAGCGGCGTAACCACCACCCCGCCCAGATGCACGCTGCGCTCCGCCGGCTTGTCATTGAAATTGATGAACGTCGGGCCGACGAATATGAACAGGAGTATCAGGGTGACCATCACGTCGTAGTGCAGGTTTCCCCGCGGATAGGTCCACCAGATATACCCCTTCAATGTCTTGAATACGGAGTTCATTGCGTGTTCAGTCTATCGGCAGAGCTCCTTCCGCGCAAGCTTGAGAATTCCGGTTCGGAAAGCCGGCGATCAGCAACGCGGAATCAGGCACGCTATTCTAGATGCACCTAGCAAAAGAAGCAGGGCAAAAGTGATGACACCTGAAGCTGCTGATCGGCGGAGGCTCGGATTAGGCGCGAAACCCGCGCCCGAGATTCCGCACGCCGGCTCCAGTCTGCCCGCCTTGCCCGCCGAGTTTTTCAATCGTGACCCGAGAGAGGTAGGGCCGGATCTGCTCGGCAAGCTCCTGGTGCGCCGCTACCGGAACAGAATTGCTGATCGGACGCGTGGTCGAAACCGAGGCCTACCTGGGAGCTCTCGATCCGGCCGCTCACGCCTACGCTGGCAAGACCGCCCGCAACGCCGTGCTCTTCGGCCCGCCTGGCATTGCTTACGTCTACCTGATCTATGGAAATCACTTCTGCCTGAACGTCTCCTGCATGCCCGAGGGCGATGGCGAAGGCGTGCTCTTCCGCGCCCTGGAGCCGGTGCAAGGACTCGCGACGATGGCGAAACTCCGAGGTCTAGACCTCCCGCTGCAGCAAACGAAATCCCGCCATCTGCTCGACACGCCCAGAGTCACGAAGGCGAATGCGGAATCTCTCGCAGGCCATCCGGCGTCCGCTAGCCGTTTGCGCCTGCTCTGCGGCGGTCCGGGACGGCTGACCCAGGCGATGCAGATTACCCGCCAGCGGCACAACGGAATGCCTTTGACCAGCGAGGACTCCGAGCTGTTCCTGGCCGACGATGGCTTCCGGCCCAGGCGCATCGCCACCACCGTGCGAGTTGGCATCAACAAGGCTGCCGAAATGCCTCTGCGATATGTGATTGCTGGAAATCCGTTTGTGTCTGGGAAAAGAGTTTAACCACAGAGAACACCGAGAGACAGAAAGCAACAACGTTGCCGCGGGAACCCAGACATTAGCGGTGTGCAACGTATCTCGTACGATGATGTAAAGCCCATAAAGTGCGAAGGCACTAATCGCGAGTCCGGCCAGCGACATTCCCATTCGGTCCCACTCTTTCTTTAGCTCTCCGCCCCTCGGATGCGGATCCAAAGTGCTTGATGCCCCATCTGGCTTAATCAGGCACCCTACGCCCATACCAGCAACGCACACGAGAATGATGACAACGAATGCTAAGTTCCAAAGGCTATTTTGGTGCATAGCAGTTCCGCTTCAGTGGCAGCAAAATGTTGTCGATCAACCTCGTGCTTCCGACGAAGCACGCAACGGCTACCAAGGCTCCAGCTTTGATGTCCGGCACCGGATCGAGGGTTTCCGGATGCAACGATTTCCAGATAGTCGAGCCGCACTTCCGGCTCCCCGGCAATCACTGTCAGTCCCGCCTCTCTCAGCCGCTGCGCGTCGCGCTCGCCTCCGGCAGCCAGGCCCTGATACGGCAAAGCGCGCGGTGCAGGCAGAGCGCCTGCCCGCGTTCTTCCGGTGAGAGATAGACATTGCGGGAAGACATCGCCAGGCCGTCGGCTTCGCGCACGATGGGGCAGGCGACGATCTCGATGTCCATGTTGAGATCGCGCGCCATCTTGCGCAGGATGGCGAGTTGCGCGGCATCTTTCTGCCCGAAGTAGGCGCGGTGCGGTCGCGCGATCTCGAACAGCTTGGCCACAACCGTGGTGACTCCGCGAAAGTGCCCCGGACGGCTCTTGCCGTCCAGCTTTTCGCTCAAGCCCTCGACGTGAACCACCGTACTCGCCCCCGGCGGATACATCTGCTCCGTGGCGGGCGCAAACAGCAGATCCACCTTCTCGGCTCGCAGCTTGCGGCAGTCGTCCTCGAAAGTGCGCGGATACTTGGAGAAGTCTTCCTTAGGGCCGAACTGTAGCGGGTTGACGAAGACGGTCGCGGCGACCACGTCGCACTCGGCGCGCGCCGCCCTGACGAGGGATAGATGACCGGCGTGCAGCGCTCCCATGGTCGGCACCAGCCCGAGCGTCTTTCCGCCCTGTCGTACCTCGCGGCACGCCCGCTGCATGGCGGCAACCTGTTCGAATATTTCCATGCTCCGCCCCTCGCGCGGCCTATTGCACCGGCGCCTCGCGCCAGCTCCGGAGCGCATGCTCGAAAACAGGTTGCAGGCGTTTCAGGTCTGACGGCAGACAGCGCAAGGCCAGGTTGTAGACCACCGGGTCGGCATCGATGAAAGCGACCATCTCCACCGCCAGCGGTTTGCCCTCTTCCTGGATTTCGGCTGTGACTACCTGCGCCGGGTAGCCGCCGATCATCATGCTTTTGCGCTGGATGCTGTGGATTGTCGCCCCCGGCGGCGGCGAGAGAACGTGGGCGATCAGCGCATCCAGATCCGGACGCTCGCTCCCCGGGGCCGGCTCCGGAAGCTCCAGCGCCGTGGCCATGATCTGGTTCCACTGTTCGCGTGGACGTTGCGGCGCCGGCTCTGCCACCACTACACCTGCGCCGTCAAGAACGAGCCCGAGATTCACCCACTTCACCGGATACTCGAAACAGAATCCGGCGCTCTTCACACAGTAGCGGGTCCATGGCCGGGGTGCGGTCTGCTTTGGCGTAGAAGGACTCCCGCCACCTGTCGCGGGCGGCTTCGGAGTGGCGCCGCTGCCCGTCTGGGCGTGCAAGCCGCAGGCGAACACAAGCAGACACACAGCACGCAAAAAACCGGCGAGCACAGCGCTTTGCCGAAGCAGTCGCAAGAGCGGCACTCGCCGGGGATTCCGCGTTCGTCATTTCCGCGCCGTGCGCCTGGAGGTCACCACCTGCAGCGCCTCCTGGGTCTCCTGCGGGAGATGGTAGCTTTCGCTGTCGCTCGGGAAAGAGCCCGCATGGATATCGGCGCAGTAGGCCTTTACCGCATCGGTGATGAGCGCGCCGGCGTCGCCGTAGTGGCGGACGAATTTGGGCGTCGAGCCGAAGCTGAGATTCACCAGATCATGGAAGACCAGGATTTGCCCATCGCACTCCGGGCCCGCGCCAATGCCGATCGTCGGAGTCTGGATTTCGCGGGTAATCATGGCCGCCACTTCCCGCGGGATTCCCTCCAGCACCAGCAGGCAGACTCCTGCCCGGTCCAGCTCAACCGCGTCGCGCATCAACTGCTCGACCGCCTTCAGGGTCTTGCCCTGCACCTTGTAGCCGCCCATCTTGTGCACGGATTGCGGAGTGAGGCCGATGTGCCCGCAGACGGGAATCTCAGCGTCGAGAATCTTGTTGATCAGCTCGACGCGTTTCTCGCCGCCTTCGATCTTGACGGCCTCCGCGCCGCCTTCCTTCACGAAACGCGTGGCATGCGTCAGCGCTTCTTTGCAAGTCACGTGGTAGGAGCCGAAGGGCATGTCGGCGATCAGGAAAGCCCGTTTCACGCCCCGCCGCACGGCCCGGGTGTGGTGAAGCATCTCGTCGACCGTGACCGGGAGGGTGTTGTCGTAGCCCAGCATGGCCTGCGCCAGGGAGTCGCCGACGAGGATCACGTCCATGCCGGCTTCGTCGACCAGGCGCGCGATGGCGTAATCGTAGGCGGTAAGGGCGGTGATGCGCTCGCCCTTCTGTTTCTTGTCGGCTAAGGTCTGGATGGTGATTTTGGAGCGGAAATCGCCAGTGGTAATGCTCACGTTGCCTCCAGTGCAGCTCCGGACTGCCGGATGCCGCCTGCTATGCCCCCGAACGGGACAGGGTCTCGGTCCACCCCGATTTCTGCTTGGGGAGGACGCTGTCAGCATTGTAGCCGCGAGCAACTGGGTGCGCAAGAAGGGCCAACCAGGGTACACGTAGGCCCGGTCGCCCTCGGCTGGGCAGGCGTGCGGAGCACGCCTATGCTTGCGCGGGCGCCCCACCCTTATCGCGCAGCGATAGGGTGGGGTTTTTTGTTGGCTCTTACGCCTTGCTTGTCGCCGGTGCGTGGCGCTCGACCTTGAACCCCATACCCGAGCCGCCGCGTGCCGCGTCAACCACCACGTGATCGCCGTGCAGCACTTCGCCGTCCAGGATCTTCAAGGCCAGCGGGTCCTGCACCAGCCGCTGGATGGTGCGCTTCAGCGGACGCGCGCCGAAGTTGAAGTCGTAGCCGGTGCCGATCAGCAACCGCTTGGCGGCATCGGTCAGCTCCAGCGAGATCTTGCGCTCGGCCAGCAGCCGCCGCAGATCTTCCAGCCGCAGCTCGACGATCTTCGTCAGATGCTCCTTGCCCAGCGGGTTGAAGACCACTATGTCGTCCACCCGGTTCAGGAACTCCGGTTTGAAGTGCTCGCGCAGGGCCTGCATCACGCGCTCGCTGGCCTCGGCGAATTTCTGCGGAGTAGAGAGGTCTCCCTGCAGGTAGATGGCGCCGAGGTTCGAGGTCATGATCAGAATCGTGTTCTTGAAATCGACGATGCGCCCTTTGCCGTCGGTCAGCCGCCCGTCGTCCATGATCTGCAGCAGGACGTTGAAGACATCCGGGTGCGCCTTCTCGATTTCGTCGAACAGCACCACCGAGTACGGCCGCCGCCGCACGGCCTCCGTCAGCTGCCCGCCCTCTTCGTAGCCGACATAGCCCGGAGGCGCGCCGATCAGCCGCGAGACGGAGTGCTTCTCCATGTACTCGCTCATGTCGATGCGCACCATGGCGTGCTCGTCATCGAAGAGGAACTCGGCCAACGCCCGCGCCAGCTCGGTTTTCCCCACGCCAGTCGGGCCAAGAAAGATAAACGAGCCGATGGGCCGGCGCGGATCGCTCAATCCGGCGCGCGAGCGGCGAATGGCGTTGGCCACCTTCTCCAGCGCCGGGTCTTGTCCGACCACACGCTGCCGCAGGCGGGCCTCCATGTCGATCAGCTTTTTCACCTCGCCTTCCAGCATCTTCGATACCGGAATGCCGGTCCACTTGCTGACGATGCGGGCCACGTCCTCTTCGTCCACCTCTTCCTTCAGCATGCGCGAGCGCTTGCCGTCGGAATCGGCGTCGAGCCGCCCGATTTCGCGCTGCAATTTGGGCAGCTCGTCGTACTGAATGCGCGAGGCGCGTTCGTAATCGCCCTTGCGGGTCGCGTTCTGCTGCTCCAGCTTCAGCTGCTCCATGCGTTCCTTGAGCTCGGCAACACGCTGCAAGGATTCGCGCTCTTGTTTCCAACGCGCTTTCAGCGCATTGGACTTCTCGCGTACTTCGGCCAGCTCGCGCTCCACCGCCGCCAGCCGCTCGCGCGAGTTCGCATCATCTTCTTTCTTCAGCGCCTGCCGCTCGATCTCCAGCTGCGTGGCGCGGCGCTCCAGCTCGTCGATCTCCGTCGGCATCGAGTCGATCTGGATGCGCAGTGACGCCGCCGCCTCATCGATCAGATCGATGGCCTTATCCGGCAGGAAGCGGTCGCTGATGTAGCGGTGCGAGAGCGTCGCCGCCGCCACAATGGCCGAGTCCTTGATGCGCACCTCGTGGTGATTTTCATAGCGTTCCTTGAGCCCGCGCAGAATGGCGATCGTGTCTTCCACGTTGGGCTCGCCGACAAAGACGATCTGGAAACGGCGCTCCAGCGCCGCGTCCTTCTCGATGTACTTGCGGTATTCGTTCAGCGTGGTGGCGCCGATGGCGCGCAGCTCGCCGCGCGCTAAGGCCGGCTTAAGCATGTTGGAGGCGTCGATTGCGCCTTCGGCCGCGCCCGCGCCCACCAGGGTGTGAAGCTCGTCGATGAACAGGACGATCTTGCCTTCGCTCTCCTCGATCTCCTTCAGCACGGCCTTGAGGCGGTCTTCGAACTCGCCACGGTACTTGGCGCCGGCCAGCATCGCGCCCAGGTCGAGCCCCACCAGCCGCTTGTTCTTCAACTGCTCGGGAACGTCGCCGGTGACCATGCGCTGCGCCAGGCCTTCGACGATGGCGGTCTTGCCGACTCCGGGCTCGCCGATCAGCACCGGGTTGTTCTTCGTGCGGCGGGAAAGGACCTGTATGGTTCGGCGAATCTCGTCGTCGCGGCCGATCACCGGGTCGAGCTTGCCGCGCCGCGCCAGCTCGGTCAGATCGCGGGCGTAGCGCTCCAGCGCCTGATACTTCGCCTCGGGATTCTGGTCGGTAACGGTCTGCGTGCCGCGAACCGAGGTCAGAGCCTTAAGGATGGCGTCGTGGGTGACGCCGGCGGCAGCCAGCAGGTCACGGGCAGGGTCGCGCTTCAATCCCGTCATGGCCAGCAGCAGATGCTCGGTCGAGACGTACTCGTCTTTGAAATTGCCGGCCTGCTTGAAGGCTTGATCCAGTAATTCGCTGGTTGGGTCCGCCAGGTGCGCCTGCGCCGAGGCATTCGACAGCTTGGGCAGCCGCGCAATCTCGCGCATGGCGGCTTGCTGCAATGCCGCGGGCTGCGCGCCCACTCTGCTCAACAAGGGGACGACAATGCCTTCACGGTCTTCCAGCAAGGCCGCCAGCAGGTGCACCGGCATCAGCTCGGGATTGCCGTGCTCCGACGCCAGGTCGTTGGCGCGCTGAAAGGCCTCCTGCGCCTTTACCGTCAACTTGTCCCATCGAATTGCCATGTCTCTTACCTCAAGTCCGGATGGTTGCCACCCCAACAGATGCGACCACGCTCCGCCGGGAACCCTCGGAAAACTCTTCCGGAAATTCCAATATTAAAGTTCAGGGGGAGAACGGACAATCACGCCGTCTCCCCCGCTGTTGTGTATCTCGGCCCTGCCCCGGGTGTTGAGCTGTCGGGCAGGAGCCTTGTTCTGCTTGGCTCTTGCCGCCGGGAACAGCTCGATGCCGCCGCCCGTGCTTAGTTCGCGGACGCCGCCGAGAGATCCTTGCCTACTTCGACCTTGATCTGCTTCGGTTTGGCTTCGGCACGCTTGGCCAGGGCGATCTTCAGCACGCCCTTGTCGTAGCTGGCCGAAACCTTCTCGTTGTCCACACTGTTCGGCAGGGTGAAGGTGCGCGAGAAGCTGCCATAGCGCCGCTCAATGCGGTGGAAGTTCTCTTCCTTTTCTTCCTTCGCCAACTGGCGCTGGCCGGTGACGGTCAGAACGTTGTTCTCCAGGCGGATGTCGATATCCTTCTCATCGATGCCCGGTACTTCCATCTTCAACTGGATCCCGTGCTCGTCTTCGTAGACATCCACCGGAGGAACGAAGGAGCCGGCGGTCAGCGACTCGCTGCCGCTGTGGCCATTGAACTGGTCGCTGAAAATGCGGTTCATGCGCTCCTGCAAAGTAGCCAGCTCACGGAACGGTTCCCAACGGGTCAATACTGTCATTTTCGTATCCTCCTAGAAGTTTGCTTTGATTCTTGAGGGGGTTACCCTCATGTCCTGTTAGATGTATATCTAACTACATAAGAATCATAAAATATGAGCATAATAATGTCAAATAGTGGGCGAGGGAAATTTTTTAGTCTGGCCCAATCGCTCAACTAATTTATAAGCTGTTGAATAATATATGGATAACCAGCATGGATGGAATTTGTCGCTGGGCCGTGGCCTCTCCCAGCTCCACATAATCTGTACATAGCCTCGGCGATTTGAAGACGTCATTCCAGGTGCCCCACAGGAAGGTGCATCCTGAAATTACCGCCAAAATCCCGCCGCTGTAGAAGTTAGGGTTGTTGGAACGTCCCTTACGTGCCGATAGGAATGCTTGTCTCGACAAAATTGGGAGCGGGTTGGTGGAGGCTGCAAGGTGCCCGCCAGGGTCCCCCTTGTCCTCACGAGGAAACGTTATGCGTCATTGGTCTATCGGTACCAGAATTGTTAGCGGCTTCGTCGTGGTACTCATTGGGGCGGCTCTGGCAACGGCGATGTTATTCCTCGCCATGAACCGGGCCGCGACGAGCCTGAACAGCGGATTAAATGTAGCAGTGCGCTCGGCCATGCCGGCCAGCGCGTTGGCAAGTTCTCTCGAAAGGGAGATCCTGAACGCCCGCCTTTATATGCTTTATTTCATTACTACCCAGAAATCTGGAACACAGGACAAAGGCTGGGAGCGGTTTCGCAATGCGCAACAGGTTCTTGTCAACCTGAAGAAGCACGTTGACGGCGATCCGAATCTCGCCGAGATGGGTCCCCTGGCGGCCAAAATCGAATCTGACCTGCAGGCCTACGAGGCGGGATTGAAGAATCTGGTTGCACTTGTGGAGCAGGGAAAGAACAAAGACGAGAACTTCAATAACGTCTTCAAGGAAGGGAGTGCGCGTGGTGACCAGGTGGTCGCCTCCGCCAGAGCCTGCCAGGTCAGCGCAGAACAGCTAGCTATGCGCAGTGCCGGTTCCGCCACTGCGAAGCTGGATGGAGCAGTCACGGTGGCGCTCGTCGTTCAGGCGCTCGGATTCCTGACCGGAATACTGATTGCCTTCTTTACCAGCAGGTCAGTGAATAAAGACCTCAAGCTGGTCAGCGGCGAGCTTTCCGAGGCGGCCGGCCAGATAGCCTCTGCCGGGTCGCAGGTTGCGTCCGCCTCGCAAGCTCTAGCGCAAGGCGCATCCGAGCAGGCCGCGTCGCTCGAGGAAACCTCCTCTTCGACCGAAGAGATCAACTCCATGACGCACCAGAATGCCGGGAATGCACAGAAGGTAGCGGGGTTGATGGCTGAGACCCTTCAGCATGTGCAGTCCAGCAACCGCAAGATGGACGAAATGATCGGCGCCATGAAGGAGATCACCGGCTCCAGCGAGAAGGTCTCGAAGATCATCAAGGTCATCGATGAAATTGCGTTTCAGACCAACATCCTGGCGCTCAATGCCGCCGTCGAAGCGGCCCGCGCGGGCGAAGCCGGGATGGGGTTTGCCGTCGTCGCCGACGAAGTTCGCAACCTGGCGCAACGCTGCGCCCAAGCCGCCAAGGACACATCCGCTTTGATCGAGGAGTCGATCAGCAACTCGCAGCAGGCATCGGGAAAGCTGGACGAGGTAATGGCCGCCATCGCCTCCCAGACCGATGGCGCCCAGCAGGTCAATACCCTGGTTGCAGAGGTAAACCAGGCCAGCCAGGAGCAGGCTAGAGGCTTGGATCAGATCAGCAAAGCCGTCGCCCAGATGCAACAGGTCACTGAGCGAACCGCGGCCAGCGCCGAGCAAAGCGCCTCTGCCGGCGAGGAACTGGAAACGCAATCCGACTCACTGCGCAACCTCGTCGCCCGCCTGGCGGAGCTGGTGGGAGCCAACAGCAGGAACGGCCAGGGGCGAACGGTCGCTCGTTAGACCGGATTCGAGAAAGGTATACCCTGAGCGGAGCGCGACTCTTTTTCAGGCTGTTTCCGCCGGACCGGTGGTCCGTCACTGAGTTGGCTTAACAGGGCTAGACTAACCACGCCTTTAGTGGAACTTTCCCCAGCATCCCGATTTCCACCCAGAAATTTCTAGCCGGGATCATAATTCTGGAATTCTGGCGACCAGAGTAGCTTGTCGTGGGAAGCATCGCCTTGCGCGAAACCCACGGTACCAGGATCTGGGAGGAAGTAGAGCCCGCGGCCGCAGCGGGAGAGCAGGTGGCTTAGCCGCGTTTCGTAACGCGATTAGACCGGATTTACGGAAGGTATACCCCGTGCGGTAGCCGGACAATCAGCCCGGCGGTGATAGCGAAAGGTATGCCCACTTTGAATCCGGTCTAGAAGAGAAACAACGAACGCTAGAGCAAACCAGGGATAGTGTATACCGAAGCGAAACGTTCCAGACGCCGCGACCAGCAGGGAGCGGCGACGGTAAGTAGAACTTGAAGGTCTATAACATCCCTGGTTTTGCCGTAATCCGGCGGTATCTCCTCGGCAGACGCGAAACAGCTATTGCCGAGGGCCTCCGCCGGATTGGCAGCTTCACTCTCCCTGCAACATTTCCCAACGCTGACTGGCAACTTCCCACTTTCTCTGTCGAACTGCCCGTATCTAGAGCCTTATATGGCTAGGGCGCCTTTCTTAGAGGTCTGTTGTACTGCCAGGAGCACCCAGATACCCTGATTTCCGCCTGCAATAACCGCGATTTCGGCCCGCAAGAATTGGGATATTTAATCGTGTAAGCCGCTTTCTCTTTCCTGTGGAAAACTCTGTGGAGAAAAGGGAGCAAGGGGGCAGGAAGCCAGCCCTCAAAGCTACGACCGAGGTGCATTATTAAGCTAAAGTTACAGCCCAAATCATTTAAAAACAATTAGTTGGAGGGGGAAATCGATTTTATCTTGACCGTTATTCCACAAACGTGCGGGCACCGATGAGAAATGTGAGTTTTGCACATTTCGATGTTCCCAAGAGGTAACACTCGTGTCTCCCCGGTGCGTGAAACTATTTCGTAACAATGGGTTAGGGAAGCACTTTCGAGGGTCGCGTAAAGCCCCGGAAAGTGGGCAGCAGCTGCTTCTCTGTTATTCATCCAGAGTTCGTGGTTTTTCTTCGGATTCCTCGGGGTACTTTTCTTGTTCTCGAATCTATTGCTGAGGTGGAAAACCTGATTCGCGGGCGCCGCGGAGGAACTCATTCGGCAACTGGCGGAAGACCGGGACGAAACAATAAATTATGAGAAGAGCTGCCGTTCAGCGCTCGCCGGCCTCGCCGGTTACCTTCAGCACGGCGAGGAAGGCCTCTTGCGGGATATCGACTTTCCCCACGCGCTTCATGCGGCGCTTGCCTTCCTTCTGTTTCTCCAGCAGCTTGCGTTTGCGGGTGATATCGCCGCCGTAGCATTTGGCGAGCACGTTCTTGCGCAGCGCGGCGACGCTCTCGCGGGCAATGACCTTGGAGCCGATAGCCGCCTGGATGGCGACCTCGAACATCTGCCGCGGGATGAGCTGGCGCATGCGGGTGACCAGCGCGCGTCCGCGCTCGTAGGCGCTGTCTTTGTGCACGATGATCGAGAGCGCATCGACCGGATCGCCTGCCACCAGAACGTCGAGCTTTACCATGGGTGATTCCCACCAGCCGGAGAGGTGATAGTCGAGCGAGGCGTAACCTCGTGACACCGTCTTCAGCCGATCGTAGAAGTCCAGCACGATCTCGTTCAGCGGCAGCTCATAGGTGAGCATGACGCGGTTGGCGGCGACGTATTCGAAGTTCTTCTGCTTGCCTCGCTTCTCCTCTACCAGCTTGAATATCCCGCCCACGTATTCCTCGTTGGTGAGGATGGTGGCGGTGATGATCGGCTCTTCGATCTTCTCGATTGATGTCTGCTCAGGCCACTTGGAGGGATTGTCCATGTCAACCACCGTACCCTCGGTCAAGGTGACCCGGTAGCGGACGCTGGGAGCGGTGACGATCAGGTCGAGATCGAACTCCCGTTCCAGCCGTTCCTGCACGATGTCCATGTGCAGCAGGCCGAGAAAGCCGCAGCGGAAGCCGAAGCCCAGTGCGGTGGAGCTCTCCGGCTCGAAAAAGAACGAGGAGTCGTTCAGCCGCAGCTTCTCCAGCGCGTCGCGCAACAGCGCGTGTTCGTGCGAATCGACAGGATACAGCCCGGCGAAGACCATCGGCTTGATGTCCTCGAAGCCGGGCAGCGGGCCGGGCGCGGGATCGTCGTCGTCGGTGATGGTATCGCCGACCTTGGTGTCCTGCACGTTCTTCATGGTGGCGAAGAAGAAACCGACCTCTCCGGCGGTCAGCTCTTCGATCTCCACCGCCTTGGGCGTCATCACGCCCATCGACTCCACCTGGAAGGTCCTGCCGTTCGACATGAGTCGGATCTTCTGGCCCATCTTCATGCGCCCATGCACTACGCGCGCCAGTACGCCGACGCCGCGATAGGGATCGAACCAGGAATCGAAGATCAGCGCCTGCAGCGGAGCGTCGATCTCTCCCTTGGGGGGAGGAACGCGCTGGACGATGGCTTCCAAGACCTCCGGCACGCCCTGGCCGGTCTTGGCGCTGATGGCTATCGCTTGGCTGGCGTCGAGGCCGACGGCGCCCTCGATCATTTCCTTTGTGCGCTCGATGTCGGAGCTCGGCAAATCAATTTTGTTGATGACTGAGATGATCTCCAGGCCGTGGTTGATGGCGATGTAGCTGTTGGCCAGCGTCTGCGCCTCGACTCCCTGCGAGGCGTCCACCACCAGCAGCGCTCCCTCGCAGGAGGCCAGCGAACGCGAGACCTCGTAAGAAAAATCCACGTGCCCGGGAGTGTCGATCAGGTTGAGCTGATAGGTATTGCCGTCCTTGGCCGTGTAGGCCATGCGGACGGTGTGCGACTTGATGGTAATGCCGCGCTCCCGCTCCAAATCCATCGCATCCAGCACCTGTTCCTGCCCCAGCATCTCGCGCGCCGAGAGTGAGCCGGTCAGCTCCAGCAGGCGGTCGGAGAGCGTCGTCTTGCCGTGATCGATATGGGCAATGATGGCAAAGTTGCGGATGAATCGGCGGTCCATGAACTCCAGTCTACGGGGCCCCCGGCAGACGCGTATTTCGGCTGCCGGGGACGAGAGCAGGGCGGAGCGCCCGCATAGTGCTGCGCGTGCCTCGATTGTAGCACCCGGTTCTCCACCTTTTGGGGCGAGGGCGGGAGAGTTAGATCGGTTCGCTGCGCGTGCCGCGCGCCTCCTGCAGAGTGACTTTCAGCTCCATCTTCTGCTTTCCCCGGAAGATGGTTACGGTCACGACGTCGTCCGCCTTGTGATTGTTCATCACCTGCGCCAGGTCCTGCTGGTCCTGTACCGGGCGGCCGTCGATTGCCACTATTAGGTCTCCCCCAAGCAGAATGGGGGTATTTCCAAGGTACGCGCGCTGCGTGCCGCCGCGCAGTCCGGCCTTCTCGGCCGCAACTTCCGGGAATCACGTTCACGACCAGCAGCCCATAGTCGGCCGGCAACCCGATCTCCTGCGCCAGTTCAGGTCCGATGGGCAGCGAACGAATGCCCAACGACGGACGGCGCACTCTTCCGTACTGCACCAGGTCGTTGAGTACGGCTTTGGCGGCGTTGATGGGAATGGCGAAGCCGATACCGGCGCTCTGGCCGACCTGCGAGGCGATCATGGTATTGATGCCGATCACCTGCCCCCTGGAATTCAGCAGCGGTCCGCCGGAGTTGCCGGGGTTGATGGCGGCGTCGGTTTGGATCGCCTCGTCGATGAAGGCGCCGTCCGGCGTCTGCACCGAGCGGATGGAGCTGACAATGCCGCGCGTCATCGTTCCGGCGAAGATGCCAAAAGGATTGCCGATGGCAAAGACCTTCTGGCCGACCTGTAACCCGCGGGAATCTCCCAGGACCAGCGGCTGCAGGCCGGGCGCCTTGATTTGTATCACCGCCAGATCGTGCGAACGATCGAGGCCAATCGCCTGCGCCCGGTATTTCTTCTTGTCCGCCAGCGTTACTTCCAGCCGCTGCGCGTTGGCCACCACGTGGTAATTGGTGAGGATGTGGCCTTCCTTGTCGATGATGAATCCCGAACCCGCGCCTTCCTGCGGCACCGGGCCAAAGAAGAAATCAAACGCCATTTGCGTCGAAGTGATGTTCACCACCGAGGGAGAGACCCGGCTGTAGATCTGTATGTTGTTCTGCTCCTCCGGATCGAGTTCCGGGGCGCCGGCAGCCTGGGTAATATGCACCTCTTCGCGGTCCGCCGGCTTGCTCTGGAAAGGAAGTCCCGAGTAATGCGATGTGTAGTAGTAGAAGGCGGCGGCGATAACGATCGCAATCAGAATCGGTCTTTTCATAGTCGCTTCAGTCGTATAACGATTATAGATGTTCGGACTTTGCTTGCTCGGCCGTCAGCAGTTGTTGCCAGACTTGCTCCACCTGGATCGCGGTCGCGGTAAGCGCTCCCGAGTTGTCGATCACATAGTCGGCACGCGCCGTTTTCTCTTCATCCGGCCACTGCGCGCGCATGCGCCGCTCCAGGTCGGCGCGCGCCTGCTCCGGACTGACGCCGAGCCGTTGGGCAAAGCGCTCGAGCTTGCGCGCCGCCGAACAGGTTACGACGATGATGCGGTCGAAGCGGCCGGCGCCCCCAGCCTCGTAGAGCAGTGCCGCCTCGCAGACGGTTATGGCGTGGGGCTCGCGGCGGCCGACCTCATCCATCCAGCGGTCTTCCGCCTCGAGCACCGCCGGATGCACCAGCTGATTGAGCTCCTTGATCCTGCCGGCAAAAGCCTTTTCCGCCAGTTTGGGGCGGCTGATGCTGCCGTCCACGTTAAGAATGTCGCGCCCAAAATGCTCGACCACGCTGGCGTACACGGGCTCGCCGGGCGCCATCAGCTCGTGCGCCAGCTTGTCGGCAAAAAGAATGTGTGCCCCGCGGGCGCGCAGCATTTCGGCCACCGCCGTCTTGCCGCAAGCAACCCCGCCCGTCAGCCCTACGCGCAGCACGATTCCTCCTGGATAGAACTCCGCAGCAACCGTGGAGCGATCTTCCGATGTTCAGTCACAAGGTTTCAAAGTTTCAAGGTTTCAGGGTTTCAAAAAGCTTGCAGGTGACCGGTGAAATCTACGGAAACTTTGAAACTCTGAAACTTTGAAACTGGCTATCCATACCGTTCGCCGCGGCGCAGCTTGGCCGCCTTGACGGTATTCACCATCAGCATGGCGATGGTCAGCGGGCCGACTCCGCCGGGCACCGGCGTAAGGGCTCCAGCCACCTCGGCCACCTTGGGATGGACATCGCCAACCAGGGTCGAGCCCTTGCTGGCAAAGTCCGCCTCGCGCTTCGCATCGCCGGCAAAAAATTTCTCGAACTCGGCACGGTCGGTTATGCGATTGATGCCTACGTCGATGACCGTAGCTCCGGGCTTAACAAACTCCGGCGTAATCATGCCCGCGCGGCCGATGGCAGCCACCAGAATATCGGCGCGGCGGCAGACCGCCAGGCAGGTCGCGCGTGCGCGAGTGGCAAACCGTAACGGTGGCGTTGGCATTGGTCAGCAGCATCGCCACCGGCTTGCCGACCAGGTCGCTGCGCCCGGCAACCACCGCTTCCTGGCCTTCGATCGCAATGCCCGAGCGCTTCAGAACCTGCATTACGCCTTCCGGAGTGCAGGGAACCAATCCGGGACGCACGCTGGCCAGAAGCCCTATGTTCACCGGGTGCAGCCCATCGACGTCCTTCGCCGGATCAATGGCGAACAGAACCCGCTTGGCATCGATCTGGCGGGGCAGCGGCAACTGCACCAGAATGCCGTCGATTTCGTCACGCCGGTTGAGGTCCGCCACCAGCGCCAGCATCTGCTCCGTGGTCGTCTCCTCCGGGGGCGTGAGCTGCTCGCTGTAGAGCCCGAGCGCGTGGCAGGTCTTGACTTTGTTGCGCACGTAAATCTCGGAGGCTGGATTGTGGCCCACCAGCACGGCCGCGAGTCCGGGCATCAATCCTTTGCTGCTGAGACCTTTGACTTCGTCGGCAACCTCAGCTTTGATGGCGGCGGCAATCCGGTTCCCATCCAGGATGGTGGCGGGCATGTTTTCTCCACTTACGACAGACAAGAATCTGAACTTCCAGGGCGACTTGCGAGCCCTAACCGCTTAGTGTACGTGAGCGAGGGCTCCGGCAAACACTTATGACTTTGGAGCCATAAATTGCAATCTTCCCTGCCTCGCACCCACGGTCCTGCGCCTGCCGCAACCTCCGTCGACAGTCTGGGTTAACAGGAGAGGATGGCGTGCTCAGCCGGGTACAAGTTCCCGGCCGGGTCAAGCAGATCGAGCCAGGGATCGTACTTAGATTAGCAAGTACCAGTCCGGAAAGCAGTTGACGTTGTTCCGGGGGAATGGGGTCAGGCAACCAAGCTGAGCAGCTACCACTTCCAATCTTAGTACGGAGTACGCTCCGGAGGTGACTTATGGCGGATAGCGAGTTTTCCGTACCAGAGCTGGCCGGTTTGCGAAACAGCTTGCTGAGTGAAGGAGTGGACTTCCGGGCGGCGGCAGAGATGCTCCAGCTATTCCTTGCCGGGCGCGGTTACGGAGTTTCGCGCGATGAAGCGCGCGACGCGGTCAGCAGGGTCGGCCTCTCGGGATGCTCGGTCGAGGCCATTCAGAGGGAACTCAGCAGAATTGCGCTGGTGCAGTAATTTCATCGCCAGCACGCGTTATCTAATCGAAAAGGCCTGCGAGTCGCGGGCCTTTTTCTTTGCCCGAATCTTTTGCCCGAAAGTTCTTTGCCCCGAAAGCGTGCCTTCCGGAATCGGCGCTGCCTTGTGCTCAGGCGGCGCTGCCGATTTCGCTCAGGGCGAGCACGGCCAGCTCCAGCCGGTCTTTGGCTCCGGTCTTGCTGAAGATGCTCTGCAGGTGCCGCTTGACCGTATTCTCGCTGATGGAAAGCTGCTGCGCGATGTCGCGGTTCTTCATCCCCCTGGCCACCAGATAGGCAATCTGCCGCTCGCGTTCGGAGAGGCGCTGCAGGTTTGAAGCCCGCTCCACTTGGGTTTCCTGGGACATGGCCGTAAGCACGCTCTGCGCCACTTCGTCGGAGAATGCCAGTTCTCCATTGGCCACGCTGCGAATGGCGGTAAAGAGCTTGTCCGGGCTGTCGCCTTTCAGCACCAGCCCCCGGGCGCCCGAGGCGCACCACGTGAACGTAGTCGGGATGGCTCTCCGATGCGGTCAGCACTACCGAGGCCACCCGCAGTCCTGCCTTCTCGAGCACCCGCAGCACCTCAAAGCCGTCCGTTCCCGGCATGAACAGATCCAGCACGAGCACGTCAGGGTCTTCCCGCTTAACCAGTTCTAAGGCGTCGTCGCCGCTGGCCGCCTTGCCGATTACCTGAAAATCCGTCTGCGTTTCCAGCAGTGCGGAGAGCGATTCTCTTAATACCGCGTGGTCGTCGGCGATGACTATCCGGATCTTGGTTGGATCCATAGGAAGCTGTACTCCCAATCACTAGTTTACCATGTAGTTAATTATTAAATTGTTAATTCCTGTTACTTAATTCCTGTGGCGCCAGCCCAGCAAACGCCGATGTCCCCTCCACGGGTTAGATGGGCGGTCATGACCGGCAGATATGCCGTTCTTTTTGGGAACGTGTGCTATATTCCGGGCCGTAGCCGGAAATTAGGGGTTTCCGAGGGAATCCATAGCCGGCCGGACCCGGGCCCCCAGCAAACGCCGCCACTGCCTTGGCGGAGGCGAAAGAAACGTGACCACCGACGAAGAGCTGGCCCATCTCGAAGACGGAATCCGCCGCCTTAAGGTTGAGTACGACGTCTACTTCGGCGGCGGCTCCAACAAAGCTCCTGCTGAGCTTGGAATGGCGTGTCCGGTCTCTGATCAAGAAATTTTCCGACAGCCATAAGCTCAACGTTTCCCAACGCTTCCACTACAACACCATGGTGGAGCGCTACGCCGTTTACAGCGATCTCTGGCGGCAGAAGCTGCGAATCAGGGAAGAAGGTTATCGCCGTCCTCAGGACGCGCTGCTGGGCATACAGGGGCTGCGGGCTTTCGATGCCGGGCAGCCGGCTGTGCTGAGCCGCTCAGCGGTGCTGAGCTTCGCGGAGAACGATGAGTCGGAAGCCATTACTCAGCTTTATGAGCTGTTGGGTGCGGCCGAGACTGGTTCCGATCGCGTGCCCGGGCATGAATCGCTGCAATCGTTTGCCGCTTTTCTGCGCGCCAAGACCAAGGAGTTCCAAAAGCGCTACGCGTGTCCCGCCGTCAGGTACACTGTTCAGGTAAAGGACGGCCGGGCGCGGATCAAGGCCAAGCCCAGCCAGTAAAGACAGTGTCGAGTTTCTAGTTTCGAGTTCCGAGCTTCCAGCGGTGCTGGGTTCGTTCCTGTTTCATTCGCTGCTTCACCTTTGCTACTCGAGTTCCATTACAAGCTTGATCCGAAATCGCTGTCTCGAAACTCGAAACTGGAAACTTGAAACTGTTTTTCTGAAACTGGAAACTGGAAACTGTCTTTTGCGAGGATCCATGTCCAAGATTCAGCGGGCCATTCTCAGCGTTACCGACAAGACCGGAATTGTGGAGTTTGCGCGCCAGTTGGCGCAGATGGGCGTCGAACTGGTTTCCACCGGAGGCACCGCCAAAGCGCTGCGCGAGGCTGGCGTTGCCGTGAGGGATATCTCCGAGCTGACCGGCTTTCCCGAGATGCTCGACGGCCGCGTCAAAACCCTGCACCCCAAGGTTCACGGCGGCATCCTGCACATCCGCGGCAATGCCGAGCATCGTGCCGCGGTCGCCAAGCATGGAATCCAGCCCATCGACATGGTGGTGGTCAACCTCTACGCCTTCGAGAAGACCGCCGCCAAGCCCGGCGTGCCCTTTGAGGAACTGATCGAGAACATCGATATTGGCGGCCCGTCGATGGTGCGCTCGGCGGCGAAGAACTTCCACGATGTCGCCATCGTCACCTCGCCCGCCGATTACAGCGGAATCATCGACGAGATGCGTGCCGGCCAGGGTTCGCTCTCGCTCGCCACGCGCTGGCGGCTGGCGCAGCGGGCCTTCGCGACTACAGCCGCTTACGATTCAGCCATCGCCTCGGCCCTCGAGCGTGTGCCGCCCCCGGCTGCCGATGGCCGCTTCGACATCTCCGCGCTGACGGCCGGAGAAGGCTTTCCGCAGACGCTTCGCCTGAGCTTCAACAAAGCCTTTGACCTGCGTTACGGCGAGAACCCGCACCAGCGCGCGGCTCTTTACAACGACGGCTCCGGCAAGGGAGTGGCCAACGCCCGGCAGCTCCAGGGCAAGGAACTTTCCTACAACAACATCGTCGATCTTCAGGCGGCATGGGAGCTGGCGCAGGAATTTGAGGAGCCGGTTTGCGCCATCATCAAGCACACCAACCCGTGCGGCACGGCCACAGGCAAGACGCTGGCCGAGGCCTACCAGCGGGCTCTGGAGTGCGATCCGGTTTCCGCCTTTGGCGGTGTCATCGGAGTGAATCGCCCCATCGATCGCGAAACCGCGACCGCCATGGCTAAGCTCTTCCTGGAGGTCATCGCCGCCCCCGGCTTCGACGACGGGGCGCGCGAGGCTTTCGCCGGCAAGAAGAACCTTCGCCTGGTCGAGGTGGTCCCGGTGCGGCAGCCGTGGATGATGAAGAGCGTCTCTGGAGGCATGCTGGTGCAGGACAACGACTTGCACGCGCTCCAGCCGCGGGAGCTGAAGGTGGTGAGCAAGCGCCAGCCCACCGCGGAGGAGATGCGCGCCCTGCTCTTTGCCTGGAAGGTCTCGAAGCACGTCAAGTCGAACGCCATTCTTTACGCGCGCGACGGGCAAAGCGTCGGCGTGGGCGCCGGCCAGATGAGCCGGGTGGATTCGGCCAAGATCGGCGCCATGAAAGCCGTGCTTCCGCTGAAAGGTACGGTCGCCGCCTCGGATGCGTTCTTTCCATTCCCCGACGGCGTGGAGGAAATCGCCAAGGCGGGGGCAACGGCCATCATCCAGCCGGGAGGATCGGTGCGCGACCAGGAGGTCATCGAAGCCGCCGACCGCCTGGGACTCGCCATGGTTTTCACCGGCGTCCGGCACTTCCGGCATTGAGAGCTGGGAAACGCGCATACCTCGGGAGTGATCCTGATTCGAAGCGGTGCCGCCCAGCGCGGGTTGAGTACGCAGTGGCGGTTTTTGGAATGTTATATCGAAAAAATGAACGTCATTCCGAGCGAGCGCCGTGCTTCGACGGCGCGAGTCGAGGAATCTTGTGTTTGACTATGCGCAGAAACGCAAGATCCCTCCGCTCCACTCCTCCACCCCAACAACGGCAAAGACGGCCGTTGTTGGGGACCCCGGTCTCGCTCCGGTCGGGATGACGCTCTCAGAGAATCGAATGCACCACACTCTGAGGCAATTGCTTGGGAACTGGAAAGCACAGGAACTGACTCTGGCCACCTCACCCATCCCGCAAGCGATTGTCTCCGCGCGTGCTGCCGCTCGTCTTCGCGCCGGCCATCTCTGGGTCTACCGCTCCGATCTGGAGCGCGTCGACGCCGCCGAGCCCGGTGCGCTGGTGGCCGTAGCCGATAAGCGCGGCCGTGTCCTGGGCAGCGGCTTATACAGCAGCGCCTCTCAGATCGCCATTCGGCTGCTCGAACGCAAGCAACTCGAACCGGCGGAGCTGTCCTCACTCCTACGGCAACGCATTCTCGATGCGCTCGCCTTTCGCGAACGAACAGTTCGCAATACGGATGCCTACCGGCTGGTCTTCAGTGAAGCCGATCTGCTCCCCGGATTGATCGCCGACCGCTACGGCAGCGTCATCGCCGTACAGATGCTCACCCAGGCCTGGGACCTGGCTTCGTTACGTGAAGCCGTGGTGCAGACGCTGGCCGAGGCGCTCCATCCGGCTGCCATCCTCGAACGGGTTGATCCCCACATACGCGAGTTGGAGGAGCTGCCCGCGCGTCAGGACCAGGTACTGTTCGGAAATGTAAGCGAGACGGCCACTGTCTTCAGCCTGAACGGCATTCGCTTTCGCTATGACCCGCTGGCCGGGCAAAAGACCGGGGCCTTCCTCGACCAGCGGGAGAACTACGCAGCGGCCGAGCAGCACGCCCATGGACGCGCGCTCGATGTCTTCACCTATCAGGGCGGGTTCGCGTTGCATCTGAACCGCGTCTGCCAACCGGTGACGGCGGTCGACAGCTCGCTCGCGGCCTTGCAGACAGCCGAGCAAAACGTCTCTCTGAATGGCGGACGCGAGATCGAGTGGATAGAAGGCAATGCTTTCGACCTGCTGCGCGACTACGCCGATGCCGGGCAGCGGTACGACACTATCGTTCTCGATCCGCCCGCCTTCGCCAAAAGCAAGCGCGCCCTGGATACTGCCATGCGCGGCTACAAGGAGTTGAACCTGCGCGCCCTCAAAATGCTGGCGCGGGGAGGAATTCTGGTCACCTGCTCGTGCTCCTACCACGTCAGCCAGGCGGGTTTCCTGGAGATGCTTTCCGAGGCTGCTGCCGACGCGTACCGCGAGCTGCGCGTTTTGCAGAAGCGCGGGCAGGCGTCCGACCATCCCGTCCTGCTTGCCGTACCTGAAACCAGCTACTTGAAATGCATAATCTGCCAGGTTCTCTGATGCATCTCGATGCCGATCCTCCACCCCAGCAAGCGAAATGCGTTTGCCGGGGACCCCGGATCCCAGGCATGTTCGCTACACTGTGATTGTCACCGGCTTTGGCTGGAGCGCCTATTTCCCCGGAAAGTATGTTTTCTGATGACCGCACTATTCACCTTCGTCGGCTTTGCCGCAGGTACGCTCACGACTCTGGCCTTTCTGCCGCAGGTGTTGCACACCTATCGCCACAAGTCGGTGGAAGGCCTCTCCTACACCACGCTCGTTACCTTCAGCCTTGGGGTTGTGCTGTGGTTCGTCTATGGCCTCTATTTGCATTCCTGGCCCATGATTCTGGCCAACGGGGTAACGCTCCTGCTGCAGTTGCCGCTGCTGGTGATGAAGCTTCGCTACAGCGGGCCGGTGAAGCGCTAGACCGGATTCGCGGAAGGTATACCCGTGTGGTAGCCGGGCGATCAGCCCGGCGGTGATGCGAAGGGTACACCCAGTTTGAATCTGCTCTAAGGCATTTTCGGAGACGGTTTAGGTAGGCCGGGAGCAGGTGGTCACGTTTGACGCTCTCTACAGGCAAAACTATAATCGGGGCATCCGATCCGAGAGATCTTTCCGTTCGGTTGGAACCCAGGCCAACCCTATTGCTGAAAAGGCTTCGGCGGAATCCTCCAAGGTCTCAAGGAGTTAAGCAACTCAATGACACGCACTCTTGTCCGTTTTGTTCCGGTTTTGGCCCTGTCTGTTTTCGCTCGCGGCATTTGCCCAGACCGCGACTCCTGCCCCCGCCGCTGCCGCTCCCGCCGGTGCAACCGCCTCTGGCCCGGGGAAGATTGGGATCGTTAACATCCGCGGCGCCATCGTCAGCACCAACGAGGGTCAGCGCGATTTCCAGGCGCTGCAGACCAAGTTCAGTCCCAAGCGGAACGAACTGGAAACGCTGAACCGCGAAGTGGAGGATCTGAAGAACCAGCTCAGCAAGACCGGCGACAAACTGAACGAGGATGCGCGCAACAACCTGCTGCGGCAGATCGATACCAAGCAGAAGAGCCTGAACCGTGCTCTCGAAGACGCGCAGAACGAGTTTGGGGCGCAGGAGAACGAAATCGCCAATCGGATCGCGCAGAAGCTGGCGGAGGTGCTCGACAAGTACGCCAAGCAGAACGGCTACGCGCTCATCTTCGACTACTTCCGGGCAGAGCAGTCCGGTGATCTGGGCTGACGTCAATTCGGTCGACGTAACCCAGGCGCTGGTGGACGCCTACAATGCCGCCACCGGCGTATCGGCTCCGCCCAAGACCCCCGGCACGGCCGCCGCTCCTGCACCGAAGCCGGCTCCCGCCAAGCCGGCTCCCGCCAAGCCGGCTCCCGCCAAGCCGGCCGGAAAACCGGCTCAGTAGAACTCAACTCCGGCGTATGCAAACGCTGCCTGCGCCGGGGACGGATTGCCTGCCGCCTTTTACCGCCAGCGACGGGAAGGGCGGCACTGTTCTTCCTGTCGTAGCTGCTTCGGCAGCAGCTGAACGTGCGGTAACCACCCGTACTGGAGCGGTGCTTTTGCACGCGGAAGCGAAGGGGGTCCGGTGATCCTCCCGGTCTTCAAAACCGGCGAGAGGCGTCTTCGCGACGTCTCTGGTGCGTTCGACTCGCACACGCTTCCGCCAAATGTTTCAATAGTCTAGGCCCTTTGAACTGTTCATGAGTCGAGGTAGCACGCAAGCGTACTGATCTGCAAGATATGCAGATCACCTCCCAATTGCTCCTGATACACATTAAGCAATATTGCCCGATACCACCGCGAGTTTATGTGCGTCACTGTTTCCGGTTTGCTTCCCAACCGGCCATTTTTTCGCGCGACTCCTTGGCATCGGGAGCATCCGGCACGAGTTCCAGATAGTGACGCATGCAATTGGCCGCGCCTTGGTAGTTGTTCTGCTGCCCGTAAAGCAGGGCCAGGCTGTACCAGCCTTCCGGCCACATTGGCTGGGCTTCTAGCGCGCTCTCATAGTTTTCGACCGCGGCGTCGAGGTTCTGATCGTCCAGCGCCTTTTCCGCCACGGCCCGCAGGCGTTCACTTTCGGGGTTGAGCGGTGGCTTGATGGGATTCGCGCGCCAAGACTTGGCAGCGGCAGCAAAAGCTGAGAAATCTTCCTGGTGGTGCGCCGCATAAACGAGGCGATTGAAGGCGTCGACGAAATCCTGCGCTGCCAATGCATCTGTCCATGAAAGCACGCTTGCTCCTATGGACGAACGTTGCGGAGTAGGCAGGAAGCCGACAACGTGAAGCTCCTTCGGCGTAAAACGATTATACGATTTTGGTTCTACTGTTTCCCAACGAATCACCTGGAGGTAGTCTGCCTGAGCAAAAGCAATCGCCAGCTTGTTTTCATCGGGGCTTATCGTCCTCATCGCGCCCGGCACAAAACCGGTCCATCTGTGCGAGCCCGGCGCGGCAAAGCTGAAGTCGGCGGCTCGCACACGCACATCGACCGCTGGCGAGAGAGTGAATTCGACGCACGCCCGCAGAGGGCCCGCTAGCGAGCAGGGGGTTAGTGGGCCAGAGTACTTCTTGGCGATTGCAGCACGCAGCATGGCGCGGGCTTGCGGGACCGAAAAGGCCATGGCCCGGCCGGGCGGCCGGTCGCCCTTTTTCACCGATGCGGCAGGGGCTACGCTGGGGATTGTTTCGGCGGCAGGCGTCTTCGCGTCGGCTGGCGACTTGCGGCCCTTTTCATGTTTTGCGCCCCGCCCCTGAGCTTTCTCCAGAAGCTGCACCGTTTCCCGTGCCGACGCAACTTGCTTCTGGACCTCGGGATCGGCGGGCTTCTCTTTGACTGAATTTTCCTCCGCCTGAAGCCTTATGCTTGCCAGGCGGGGTGGCGTGTTGCCATCGTGATTCTTGGCTCGGATGTTGGCGCCTTTCTCCAGCAACAGCCTGACAACGTCGGCTTGGCCCTGGGACGCGGCTAGGCCCAGCGTCGTGGTGCCATTGGTATCCCGGGTCTCGATACTCTCACCCTTCTCCAGCAGGAGCTTTACGACCTCAGGCTTGCCATTCCAAGCAGCGTTGTTGAGGGGGGGGTTGCCGAAGCGATTTTTGGCCCGGATGTTGGCGCCTTTCTCCAGCAGCAGCCTGACAACGTTAACTTGCCCCTGGTGAGCGGCAAGGCCCAGCGTCGTGGTTCCATTAATATCCTGGGCTTCGATGTTCGCTCGCTTCTCGAGCAACAGCCTTACGACATCAGTCTTGCCGTTCCAGGCAGCAAGGTTGAGTGGTGTGTTGCCATCGCGGTTCTTGCCCTCGATATCGGCGCCTTTCTCCAGCAGCAGCCTGACAACGTCAACCTGGCCCGGAAACGCGGCAAGACCCAGCGTCGTGGTGCCATTAACGTCTCTGGATTCGATATCCGCACTCTTCTCCAGCAGCAGTCTTACGACCTCAACCTTGCCATTCCAGGCAGCCAGGTTGAGTGGTGGATTGCTTTGCTGGTTCTTGGCTCCAATATTAGCGCCCTTTTCCAGCAGCAGCCTGACAACGTCAGCGTGGCCCTGGAACGCGGCAATGCCCAGCGTCGTGGTGCCATTACTACTGTCCTGGGCTTCGATGTTTGCACGCTTCTCAAGTAGCAGCTTGACGACCTCAGTCTTGCCGTTCCAAGCAGCAAGGTTGAGCGGCGTGTTGCCATCGACTTTCTTGGCTTCGATGTCGGCGCCTTTCTCCAGTAGCAATTTCACAACGTCTACCTGGCCCTGAAACGCGGCAAGACCCAGCGCCGTGGTGCCATCGTCTTTTTTGGCTTCGATGTTGGTGCCTGTCTCCAACAGCAGTTTGACAACTTCAACTTGCCCCTGGTGAGCGGCAAGAGCTAACGCCGCGGTGCCATTGACATCCTTGGCCGCGATATTCGCACGTTTCTCGAGCAGGAGTCTTACGGCCTCAGTCTTACCATTCCAAGCAGCAAGGTTGAGAGGCGTGTTGCCATCGCGGTTCTTGGCTTCGATGTTGGCGCCTTCCCCCAAAAGCTGTTGCACTCGCGCGATATCACCGTCGGACGCCGCCTTCAGCAACGCCGCATCCCGCTCGTTCCCACTGCCGGCCGGCTGCGCGCTGGCCGCTACGTCAAAAACAGCAGTAGCAAACAATGCAAGAGGCGCACTTCCATTTCCGGATAGTGCATGCTTCATGGTGGCGAGAAAACGGACTACAGGACGACCCATTCGCGTCACGAGAAACCCCTCTTGTTCTGAACAGGCGCTGTTGCGCAACTCTGCGATAGTAAGACGTTGCCGAAAAGGCCGCTTGGAAAGCTCAAAACAGACCAAAATTACAACCGGATTTCATCGCGATTCTGTGTCCGGGCAAAGCTCCTGTCAAGAGTGAAGTCGCGGAGTCACTACATGGGAAGAAGGGGCGCGCGCCGAACGGCCCTTTCACATGCCAGGCACTACTGCCCACAGGACGATTGATCGTCTCGTGAAGTTCCGATGTCATCGGTTATGCGGAAGCACCTCACCGACATGCCGGATCAGTTCTGCTAAGTCGGCCAGGGTCCCCTGAAACCGCGTTCTGGGAAGCGACGGCGTGACGTGGGTGAGTGGTCGGCCAGTCAGGAGCTATCGGGCAAGCGGTCGTTAATCGAGAGCATCTTGCGCCCTCGTAGTAGCGCCATGCTAGTCCCGGCTTGACATCGGTCCGCTTTGCGCTACCATGTCTAGCTCCAATACCTTTTTTACTTTTTCTCCTCTCAGGAAAGGCATCCTCTGCCTGTTCGGTCCTGAGACGGCCCACAGGTCGAACCTAACATCCGGCTCCATAATCAGGCCCCGATTGCAATAAGACGCTTCGGTTGGAGGTGTCAATGCACCGAGGGATCGTGCCGGGATCTTGTGGCTTCTCCTCTTATTATTCCAGCCAAATGCTGCAGGTAGCGGGGGCGGCCAAAGAGAGGACGCCGGCTCATCCAGTCCATCGGCTTTCGGGCCAAGTTTCCGCTGGCGTCCCAGCGGTGGCAAAGGGGTCGGCTGCCCGCCGCTTGGTGTCTTCGCATCATCGCCGAAGCAGCGCCTTCGAACTGCGCTGGCGCGATCTTGCCGGATGGCTTGTGCTGACAGTCTGCACGCTGACCTGCTGGCCTCTACACGCGCAGAGCGTTCTCGCCACGCTGCCAGCGGGCACCAACCCGTATGCGGTAGCGGTAAATCCGGTCACCAATCAGATTTATGTCGCCAACAATGGCGGCGGCAGCGTAACCGTGATGAACGGCACGACCGCTTCCGTAGTGGCCACCATACCGGTGGGAACCGGCCCGAAGGCGGTGGCGATAAATCCGGTCACGAACCAGGTCTACGTCGCCAATGCCGGTTCCGGCAGCGTAACCGTGATCGACGGGAGCGACCAATGCCGTTGCGGCGACCGTGCCGGTGGGAAACACCCCGATGGCGCTGGCGGTGAATCCGGAAACAAACCGCATCTATGTCGCCAACAATGGCGGCAGCAGCGTAACCGTGATCAACGGCGCGACCGATTCCGTAGTGACCACCATAACGGTGGGAAACGGTCCGAAGGCGCCACGTTCTCGACTTCCGCGCTGTCCCAAGGGCTGCACTTGATTGTGGCTATTTACTCGGCCGACTCGAGTTTTGCCAGCGGCACGCAGCAGGCGGGCCAAAGCGTCACCTTTACCGCTTACGTCACTCCGGACAGCGGCGCCGGTGTGCCTACCGGGTTGACATCGGCAGTTACCGTCGTTGTGGTCGGCCGGGGCAGCACGAGAAACATGTAGCCGGCCAGATTGCCAGCGGCAGTGTTACCGAAAAGATCGCCGGAGCGACGGCAACGGTCGCCGTGATTTCCGGCGGTGGCCAGAGCGCAACTATCGGAGCGGCCTTTGGCGCGTCGCTGGTGGTTTCGGTCCTCGACTCGAACAACGTTCCCGTTCCTGGGCAAACCGTCACATTGACGGCTCCGGCGACCGGCGCGAGCCTGGCGACAACGCCGCTGACCACCGCAACCGACGGCAACGGCCAGGCGACCTTTGCCCCCGGTGCTAACCACACCATCGGCGGCTACTTGGTGACGATTGCCTCGGGAACAGCCAGCACTACCGCCAGCTTTACTAACACCCGGATCACGTTAACCGTGTCCGGCATCACCGCCGGCAACAAGATCTATGACGGCACCACCACGGCAACTCTCGACACCACGGGCGCGACCCTTTCGGGCGTGCTGAGTGGGGACACGGTAACCCTGGTTACCAGCGGGGCGACGGGCGCATTTTCCGATCCCAACCTCGGCACGGGTAAGACGGTGACCATCAGCGGGCTATCGCTGAGCGGGGCCGCGGCCGGCAATTACATGCTGCCCACGCCACAGGCGGCAACTACGGCAAACATCACTGTGGGGGCAAACCCAGTACCTGTGATCACCGGGTTGAATCCGGTGCTGGCCGAGGCGGGATCGCAGGCGTTTACGTTGACCGTGAGCGGGGTGAACTTCGTCTCCGGAGCCGCCTTGCAATGGAACGGTTCGACGCGCGCCACCACCGTGGTCAGCTCCACGCAACTGACAGCGGTGATCACCGCCGCCGATGTTGCTTCCGTGGGCACGGCGAATGTGACGGTAGTGAATCCAACACCTGGAGGAGGCGCGTCGGCGGCATTCAAGTTCGCCATCGATGGCACCAGTAGCGCCATCAGCGTGACTGCCCAGAGCACCAGCTTGGATGTACAGGCCGGGCAAAGCGCGAGTGTGGCGGTCACTTTCAGCAGCACAGCTCAGGTGACTCAAATTTCGGCTACATGCCTGAATCTCCCAGCGGGCACAACCTGCACGTACGACAGCAGCAGCCACACGGTGACGATCCAGACCTCATCGAGTACCCCGCTGGGCAGTTATCAGGTGCTGGTCATCTTCACCGTTACGCAACAGATTGGCGCCTTGACGCACCAGCGGACACTCCTGGCATCGTGGGTGGCACTGCTGGGACTTCCCATTGGCCTGCTGTGGATTGGCAGTACACGCAAGAGGGTATTTCGGCTGGTAATTTTGGGCCTGCTGGGGTTGTGCCTGGCAATATCACTGATAACCTGTGGAGGCACAAAATACCTCCAGAGCACACAGTCAACTACGACGACCAGCCAGTCGTCAACCATGTTGATGCTGAATGTCCACTAGCGAGTATGGCCGCTCTTGAAGTTACTGGTATCGCGGTGGTTGCTGCCGTCCGGGAATATGCCGATTAGCTTGATGATTGGCATCACTTCGTTCGTAACTCCTTACATTTCTTCGATCTGGTACATCTCGTTCGGTGGACAAGAAGCGTCATATTGCGACCTGTGTACGCCGATCGTGGGTTGACATTTTCTCATCCTTGCTTTTGTTTGAGACTTCGGCTATATCACACTTGTCAAACGGTTAGCACTAACCGGTTCTTCGTAGGGCCATAGGAGGCATTGACACCTGCGCATGCGCGGAGGATTCCTCCTTGCCCTTGCCGCCGCAGAGATTCGTCGGAGACATGTCGAACCCGGAGCGGATCGTCATCGGACTTAACCTGAACTGTTAGGTCAACCGTGTCAGAGTTCACCTCCAAATCGGGCAACGAGGCCGAAATCAGCGAACGCGACCGAGCGGAACAAGCGCTGCGGGAGAGCGAGGAACGGTTCCGGATTGTGCAGGAACTCTCGCCCGATGGCTTCACCATCCTTCGTCCCGTGCGCGACAGTCAGGCCCGGGTAATCGATTTCACCTGGGTTTATGAGAACGCCGCCATTGCGCGCATGAACGGCACGGACCCGCAGAAAGTGTTGGGCAAGCGCCTGCTGGAATTATTCCCCGGCCACCGTGGAACCCGCTTCCTGAAGGCGTATCAGCAGGTCGCGGAGACCGGGAAGCAGATTGTCTTCGAGGGCGAGTACGCGGCGGAACAGCTCCCGATATCCTGGTATCGGGTTGTGGTCGTTCCGCTGGGTCAGGATATCGCGATTCTGGCTCAGGACATTACGGAGCGCAAGCGCACGGAGCGGGTGCTGCGGAGGCAGGCTGAACTGCTGAGGCTGGCCTTTGATGCCATCATTCTGTGGCGGCTGGATGGAGGCGTCGAGAACTGGAACCTCGGGGCGGAACGGCTGTACGGAATCTCGGAAAGAGAGGCGGTGGGCCGCTCGCCCCATGAGTTGCTGTCAACCGTTCATCCCCGGCCGTGGCCTGAGATTAAGGCGATCCTGCTGGAGCAGGGCTTCTGGGAAGGTGAACTGCGCCATCGTACGCGAGACGGCCGCGAGATTATCGTCTCCGCCCGAAATCAGCTTGTGCGTGATTCCAGCGGCACGGCGCATGTCCTGGAAATCAATCGTGACATCACCGCGCACAAGCGCGCGGAAGAGGCACTGCGGCAAAGCGAGGCTAAATACCGGCGCCTGTTTGACAACATCCAGGAGCTGATCACGGTCTACCAAGTGGAGCGGGACGATCAGGGAAGAATCATTGAGCGCCGGTTACTCGACGCCAACCCGGCGTTCGTACGTACCGCGAGTCTGTCATCCGTCGACCAGATGCGCGGCAAGACGTCCGGCGAGGTCTTCGGTGAGAGTTGGTCGGCGTCTCACCTCGATATCGTCCAGCGGGCCATGGATAGTGGCAAGATACTGACGCAGGAAGTTCATCACTCCGAGTCCGGCCGCGACTACATCACCACCGTTGTCCCGCTCGATGCTAACACCTACCTGGGCACCGGGCGCGACATCACGGAACGCAAGCAGGCGGAGGAGGCGCTGCGCGCCAGCGAGAACCGGGTCCGCGCCTTCTTCGAGAATGCGGCGGTCGGAACCTCGGAGGTGGACGGATCCGGGCGTTTCGTGGAGGTCAACCAGCGCCTTTGCCAGATTACCGGCTACAGCCGCGAAGAACTGTTGCGGATGACGCCCGCGGAGCTGACGCACCCGGACGATCGGGCCCTGGATCGGGAGCGGCTGGCGCGGTTCTTCCAAGGAGACTTGCCGGTATACGATGTCGACAAGCGCTACGTCTGCAAAGACGGCGGCGTGATCTGGGTGCATGTCGTGGCGGCGATGATTCGCGACGCCGAGGGCAAACCATTGCACTCGGCCAGCGTCATACAGGACATTACCGAGCGCAAGCAGGCCGAGCAGGCGCTTTTGCGCAGCGAGAAGCTGGCCTCGGTCGGCCGCATGGCTGCCACCATCGCCCACGAGATCAACAATCCCCTGGAAACGATCGGGCACGCCCTTTACCTGGCGTCGACCGATCCGGGCAGCTCAGCAGCAGGCAAAATCGTATCTCGAGCTGGCCGCGCAGGAACTGGAGCGCATTACCCACGTTACCAAACAGACATTGGCTTTCCACCGCGAAGCCAAGGCGCCTGTCTTGCATGACTTGCGCGAGAGCGTGGATGGCGTCCTGAAGTTATTCGCTGCCAGAATGAAGTCACGGCAGATTGCCGTCGAAAAACGCTATGCCGGGGTCGAGCCCGTTCCGGTATACAGCGGCGAAGTACAGCAGATGATCTCGAACCTGCTGTCCAACAGCATGGATGCCGTGCCCAGCCATGGCAAGATTTACCTCCGCCTCTCGCCGGCGGCCATGCGGGACGGAGCACGGGGAGTGCGATTCACGATCGCGGATACCGGGTCGGGGATTCCTCGCGAGGAGGCTAAGAGGATCTTCGAGCCGTTCTTCACCACCAAGGAAATGATCGGCACCGGCCTGGGACTGTGGGTCACCAAGCAGATCGCGGACAAGCACGGAGCCAGCATACGGGTTCGCAGCAAGCCCGGCCAAGGGACCGTGTTTTCCATTGTCTTTCCGGCCGCCGGAAGCAGATGAAAGAGCTCAGCAGGATGGGTAGTCAGGATGGGTAGAAGGGCGCCAGAATTCTGGTCGTGGATGACGAGCCGCTGCTCGCCGATACCCTGGCCCTCATCTTCCAACGGGCGGGCTATGCCGCCAGCGCCGTGTACAACGGGGAAGAGGCACTCGTATTCTGTGCCGCCCACCCGCCCGCAATCGCGGTCACCGACGTTATCATGCCCGGCATGGACGGCATCACTCTGGCGAAGATCATCCACCAGTCTTATCCCGCTTGCCGGGTGCTGCTGTTTTCCGGCAACGCGGACACGCAGGCCTTGCTCGAAGCCGCTCGGGAAGAGGGCCATGCCTTCGATGTCCTGGCAAAACCAGTGCCCCCGTCACAAATGCTCGCCAGGGTGGCGTCGCTGCTCGAGCAGAGATCTTCCTCGCACCTTTGAAGGAAAGCCTGCCTTTTCTCAATGCACCCCATAAGTTCAGCGGAAGTATCCATTCATCGCTGCAGGCGCCAGCTTATTGTTGCAATGGAGCTCTGGCGGGCCTTCCTGTAAACGATCCCGAGGTGAAGGGCAAGAGGTAAGCGCCTGGATATTTCCGATTGGCTAACCAACCCGGCATCTGCGGCCCGAATCTTCAGCCCGAGAGAGGATCTGGAGGTCAATCATGGCAGCGGCAGCATGGATTCTGGGTAGTGAAGAACTGCGTCACAAATGGGGGTGGTTTCTCGCGCTTGGCATTGTTCTGTTGCTCTTAGGTATCGGCGCTGTAGCACTTACGCCGGTGGCGACGCTGGCCGCAGTTATGGTGCTCGGCTGGTTGATGGTCTTCAGCGGAATCGTAGAAGCAGTACACGCCTTTCAGGTTCATCGATGGGGCGGTTTCTTTCTGCACCTGATCGGCGGAGTACTCGGGGTTTTGATCGGGCTGCTGATTGTCACGCATCCGGGGGCAGGCGCGCTGGCCTGGACGCTCTTGTTTGCATCGTTTTTTACGGTGATCGGCCTGTTCCGTTTGATCGCGGCAATTCGTCTGCGGTCTCCCAACTGGGGCTGGGTGGCTTTCGACGGCGTAATCACATTGCTTCTGGGCGTCATTCTCTGGGCCGAGTGGCCGTGGTCAGGACTGTGGTTTCTTGGGCTGAGTGTCGGAATCTCGCTGCTCTTGCGCGGCTGGTCTTATGTGATGCTGGCGGTGGCGCTTCGCAGATTTCCTCCGGCTGCGCGGGCTGAACTGCACAAAGCAGCCTAGGAACGCTATTCTGAAAGTTTAATTCTTAGCGGCAAGACGTGTTTTGTAACGGCGATCGTGTTCCGCTGTTTCTCCGGCGCCCGTGTGCAAAGAACCAGCAGTAGCTATTAACGAACGAATCTAGAATTGGTTGCACAAATACTGCCTTGAAAGGGCGGGGCTAAGCCCCGCCGTTCGGGCTCTAGTCTCAGATGGATCTGTTATAGCGCAGCATACGGATCCCACTCTCATCCCACTCTCATCAATTCCTGGGGAATAGCCATGGGACAGGCGACCCCGTTCTGAGTTAACAGCCAGGACGGCGGGATTTCTGAGATTTACGGCGCTGCCGGCATTTTTTGTACAACCGTCAACACCGCATGTAAAATAGGAGACTTCCAGGACAGAGCAGCAGGAGGCCGTGAGTGATCTTCAACACCGGCGAGAGGCGTCTTCGCGGCCTTCGACTCGCACACGCTGCCGCCAAGTCCTTCTCGAAGTCCCTGGGGCAGCATTCGGTGGTACCTCCAGGTGAGTGACGCACTTTGGCTTGCTGGGCATAATCCCGCCCTCTTCCAAAATACCCAATTGTCTTTTTTCGTAACAGGTTCTCTACCCGGGCAGCGGATGGTATCTTGAGGCACGAGTTTGCCGGGTCCCCAACGAACGCCGATTTTGCGTTCTTTGGGGCGTAAGCTTAAACTCCATAGCCTTCGTTCTCAAACTTTACCGGAATGGACCATTGCAGCCGTTCTTACTCCTACAAGGAAATGGAGAACATACTTATGAAGGGTGTATCCAGGTGCATTCTTTTTTTGTTCTTAGTACTGCTGCCGTCATTTGCCCAACAGACATCATTTAACCGCGTCGACATTTCCAGCGGCTACTCGCTCCTGAGGACACCATCGATCAGCATGAACCAGCATGGGTTCAATGGTTCGATGGGTTTCAATGTCAATCGCTGGCTCGGATTGAGTACCGATTTCAGCATTTACGGAGGCTCAGGCAACCCAACCCTCGCGGACACCAAGCTCGCTCCACTGTTTCCGGGAGTCAGCACCAATATCCCAATGAGCCGAACCACCTCCATCCTGACCTTCGGGCCCCAGATCAACATGCGGCAGCACAAGATCATCATGCCGTGGGTACGGACGGGCTTGGGGTTCTACCATGCCTCAACGACCTATAACTTCGGCGGCCTTGGCACTGGCGTGAACCTGCTCCCGTCGGGCGTCTCGCAAAACATGACGGACACGGGGCTGGCGCTCCGGGTCGGCGGCGGGGTCGATTTCAAAGTTACCAGCGACTTCAGCGTGCGGACCGGTGTCGACTATGTGTACGCCAACCCGGATCAGGCAGTCTTCAAGACGATGGGAGCTTTAACCTTCTCAATCGGCACCAAGTGGAGCTTGTCTCCGGTGCAGAGACGAAGGTAGCTGCCTCCGGTCAAAGGCGAAGGCTTACGGAACTTAAACGGCGAAGCATGCTGAGAGCGGCGGCAGGACCACTGCATGGGGGTGCGCCCGGTCCCCCGGCTCTTTGTTTCGTCACCGCCGCCTGTGCCATCATTGGCGGCTGCGTGCGTTTGTTCAACCGTTAACAGGGAAGGGGATCGAATGACGATTCAGATCGCGGGTCTTATTCACATCGGGTTGCTCGCCACCGTCGTTTGCGTTGGTTTCGTTGCGGCTGCCGGCGCGGAGCTGCGCGTCTATGCTCCCGGAGGCGTGAGGTCGGCGTTGCAGGGCGCCGCGGCGGCCTTCGAACGCGAAACGCAGCATAAGATCCAGTTCACCTTCGGCACCGGCGGCGGAATCCAGAAGCAAGTGGCTGCGGGCGCGCCCGCCGATATCACCGTCATTCCTTCCTCCGGCGTCTCGGAGCTCGAAAAGATGGGACTGACCACGCCGGGTTCACGAATGGAGGTGGGCAGCGTTGGGGTAGGGGTTGGGATCAAGGCGGGTTCGCCTCGTCCGGCGATCGGCACGCCCGACGAACTTCGCGCCACGCTTCTGGCGGCGAAGTCGGTCACCTACGCCGACCCCGCTCGTGGCGGCACTTCGGGCACATATTTCGAGAAGGTCGTTCTTCCCAAGCTCGGCATCGTTGAGCAGGTTCTGAAGAAGGCGGCGCTGACCGGCGTAGGGGAAGAGGCTGTAAAGCGCGTAGCCAATGGAGAGTCAGAGATCGTGGTGGTGCAGTCGAGTGAAATCGTCGCCGTCCCCGGCGCCGAGCTGGTGGGCCCGCTGCCGCCGGCTCTGCAGAGAGCCATTCCTTATGCTGCCGTGGTACTGAAATCCAGCAAGGCGCAAGAGGCGGCGCGAGCCTTCGTTCACTTTCTCACTTCGCCTTCGGGAAAAGCGGCATTCAAGGCCGCCGGTTTCGAATAGTCTCGAAGCAACAGACCTTAGCATTACTGCACACTTCGCTGTTGCTTCGGCGCGTTTCCCGCAGCCTGTGTTGGCGTTTAGCTGACGGGACTCCCGCCAGCTAGAGCAGTTCCTGGGTTGGTGTATCCCCGGAAACGTCATCCCGACCGGAGCGAGTCCGGGGCCCAGCAGATGCCGCGGTTGCATCTGCTGGGATGGGCGAGCGCAGTGGAGGGATCTTGTGTTTCGCGGCTAAACACAAGATCCCTCCACTCGCGACAAAAGCAGTCGCTCGCTCGGGATGACGGTCCTAATTCATGGATACACCATCTCGGGAAATGCTCTAAACGCCAGATCCCTCACTCACGCCCGCTAACCGGGCCCCTCAGCAAATGCCATTGTTGCGTTTGCTGGGGTGGAAGCGTCTCAAATTCGTCATTGTGAATGCCTGCGGAATAGAGCAGAATTACGTCGATTGCGGGAACAGGCAAGCTCTGATGGCGCGCCGTGAACGCGCGGGAAGCTGTCTTTGCATAATGACGCGCGCTGGTGCCTCGATAGCTGACAAATTCATTACAAGAAGGTCAAACATATGAGCAAACTCAGCAGGCGCAGGTTTCTCAAGGGAGCAGGTCTCGCCGCCGGCGTGGTCGCCGTCAGCCGTTTTCCGGTGGTCGAGGCGTCGTTGCTGCCCGAGAGCGACCGCAAGGAAACTCACAACGTCATCGTCATCGGCAGCGGCCTGGCGGGTCTGTCAGCGGCGCTGGAAGCCCGCTTGAATGGGGCGGACGTCATCCTTCTCGAAAAAGCGCAGAACGGTAAGGATGGAGGAAACTCCAAGCTGGCGCTGGGCGGAATCGTGGTCCCGCCGGAGAAGTCCAAGAGCGGCTCGGATATCTTCTATGAAGACTTTGTCAAAAAGAGCGGCGGCCGGGGCAATGCCGAGCTTTCGCGGGTTCTGGCCGAGCAGGTACTCGATGGCGTCGACTGGCTGAAATCTCATGGCGTGGAGCTGTTTGCGCCGCACGAGGCGCCGCCCTATCGCGTTAAGCAGGTGCAGGTGGCTCCCGGTCCGTTCATGGGAATGCCGGCCGCGCTCGGCAAGCTGAAGGCCAAGTATCAGCAGCAGGGCGGGAAGATCGCTTATAACACCAAGGCCAAGCAGCTCATCATGGCCAACAGCGGCAAGGTCATCGGTGTCAGAGCCATGACGTCGCGGGGCACGGTCGACTACCTGGCCGACGCCATCATCATTGCCTCCGGCGGTTATGCGGCAAACCGGCAAATGCTGGAGACCTACGTCGACCCGGATGCCGGGACGATGAAGGTTCGCGGCGTTCCCTGGGCCACCGGCGACGGCCTGCTCATGGCCCAGGAAGCTGGCGCCATGCTGTTCAACATGGGCGGCCTCGCCTCCCTTCATATCGCGGCCACCAGTCCCGACGCCCCGGCTTCGGGAAACCCCGTGCAGGGAGTGCCGTATTGCCTGGGAATCAACCGCAACGGCATGCGCTACGTCGACGAGTCCAAGGGCTACGTGACGCACGGCAAGGCCGCACTCAAGCAGCCGGGCCAAACCGTTGCTCTCATCTTCGATGAAGAGATAAAGAAAATGCCGGGCGTCAGCAGCGCCTGGGAGACCTTCAAGCGGCAAGGCCTGAAAGTTCACGAGGCGAACACCATCGAAGAGCTTGCCAAGGCGATCGGGGTTCCCACGGGCAGCTTGATCAAGACCATCGCCGACTTCAACAACGCGGTCAAGGACGGCAAGGCGCTCACGGCCAACCCGCCCAAGGCCGCCGTCGCCTACAAGGTCGCGACTCCGAAGTTTTATGCCTTCTATCCCTTGATGCCCGCCATCACCCTGAGCTTCGGGGGTATCAGGATCAACGGCAAGGGTCAGGCTCTGGAGGCCGACGGAACCGTCATTCCCGGCTTGTTTGCCGCCGGCGAGTGCGCCGGAGGGCTCTTCTATGAGGACTACATCGGCGGCTCTTCGCTGGCCAACTGCCTGGTGATGGGGCGAGTAACCGGAAAGGGCGCCGCGGCCATGAAAACCCCGCTCAAGAAAGCAAACGCCCCGGCCTAATCCTCTGTCGCCATAGACAGCTTCGGGGCAAGCTTTTGCTTGCCCCGGAAAGTTAATGGCTGTCTCTGCTGAGAATGCGCGCAACACCGGCTACTGGGGGTCAGTCCCTGTGTTGTTCATGATGTAGATCCAGTCCTTCGGTTCCCAATAAGGGTTCTTGCAGTAGTCCGGCAACCCGGAATCGGGCGGCGGAGAGACGCAACTGCTCTTCTTAATTTTTTTCTTCTTCTCCTTCTTGTTCTCTTTCTTGCCGGCTTGCTTGGAAGCCTTATCCGTATCGGGCGGCTGCGGCTGTGCGCTGGCGTCTGCCGGGACCGTGCTGGACGGGGCTGCTGCGGTAGGCGCGTTCTGGGCAGGCGCATTTCCCCGAGTCGGCGCCGGGCGGAAGCGCGAGAATGGCGGCGAGCACGAACATCAGGAAAGAACTCATCGCATTGGCTCCCTTTCACTCATGCTACCGCAATTTCTCGAAACCGGCAGAATGCCAGCAGGGCACTTCATGGCTTGACATCCGGAGTTCGTCACCTATAATTCCGCTCCAGATTTCGCCCAACTCCATCCGTACTTGCCGAAGGGGCTGTTAATCGGCCCTGGGCGCGGAGCCGGCGAGATACTCGGAACCGAGACAAGGAGACAGCAATGAAGAAGGTGTTGACGTCCCTGATGGTCTTAACCGTTGTGCTGTGCGCGATGAATGCGTTGGCGCAGATGCCCAATCCGTACGGCCCGCCTATCGCTGTGGACATAGCCAAGAAGGCCGCTCAAGTGGCGCTGGACACGGCACGCAAGAATAACTGGAGGATGGCCGTCGCGGTGGTCGATCCGAACGGGACGCTCGTTTATTACGAGAAAATGGACAACACGCAGATATCCAGCGCCCAGGTCGCCATTGACAAAGCGAAATCGGCGGCGATTTTCAAGCGCTCGACCAAGGTGCTCCAGGACGGGTTGGCGGCCGGCGGCGCGGGTCTTCGCCTTCTGCGTTTGCGCGACGCCATTCCCATAGACGGCGGCTATCCGATCCTTTTCGAGGGGAAGATCATCGGCGCGATAGGCCTTTCCGGCGATGCCAGCGAGAATGACGCTGTCTGCGCCAAAGCGGCCGTCGCGTCCATCAAGTAAGCCGGAAGCCGCGCACGACGGGAAGTGTCTGACGCCGCGCGCCTTTCCTGGCAAACAAGCGGAAACATTCTGCTGCAGGCCGGTTGCTTGGGCAGCCTGCAGCTTGTCTCAGATGTAAGAGTTACGATTGCCAGGGTACTTAACGGCTGGTAGGTAACGTTGTTGCGCCTGCGGTTTAGGAGGCGGCGACGGATATTCCGCGCTTCCTTTCGCGCTCGGGCCGGGGAGTGCCCAACAGTTCCAGCAAGGCGGTCGCCAACTCGAGTGGACCAGCGGGTTCCTCCAGGTACAGGTCGGCAAATGGCTCTCCGGCCTGAAAGGCGGCCACGATCGAACGGCTGATCACTACCGAGGGCACGGCCGCCTGCTGGGCGGCGCCGAGAATCACGCTGTCCTCGTCGGAATACCAGTCAAGGACAACCGCCGCGCACTGCTCCGGGTCGGCAATTGCGGTGTATGACCCTGCGGCGATCAACCTGTGTCCTAGCTGTTTGAGCAGTCCGGATGCGCGCTGCTCGAGCGCTTCCTTGCCGAAGTACAGGATATTGGCCATCGCGGATCTCCCGAAAGCATGACCTGGAGCCAGCCTCTTCCGCCTTCTCGATATGTTCGATGTTCCCGTTTGTGAAAATCTCTTCAAAACTGGATTACAACTCCGTCAATCCAGGCGTCTGCCGGGGCAACTACGAATGGCGGGAGTTTCTCTCGCCGGCCGCGGCAGCTCTCCTCTCCGCATGTGCGCTTCACGGTGTACTTGCTGAGTTGCGGGATCGGTTCTAGGATCGTCTGTTAACCCCTGCAAACCTGATGTTGAAAGCCATATGGGAGAACCATGGACGCGATTGAGGCCTTGAAGACACGCCGTTCGATCCGGGCGTACACCGCGGCGCCGGTGTCGCGGGAGATGATTGAGAAGATCGTCGATTGTGGCCGCATGGCGGCCTCTGCCAGGAATCTTCAGCCGTGGGAGTTCGTGGTAGTCACCGAGCGCAGCAAGCTGCAGTGGCTGGCCAGCATCACGCAATACGGTAAGCATATCGGCACCGCGGGCGCCTGCATCCTGGTGTTCTGCGAGACCAGCAGCCGCTGGTATCTGGAGGACGGATCGGCGGCGACCCAGAACATGCTGGTCGCCGCGCACGCTCTCGGTCTCAGCACGTGCTGGGTGGATGGCGACAAGAAGGACTATGCCGAAACCGTACGCCGCGAAGCGGGCGCCTCGGAACGCTACAAGCTGGTCAGCATGATTCCGGTGGGCTATCCGGCCGAATCGACGCAGGCGCCGAAGCGGCCGCTGGCCGAAGTTCTGCACTGGGAGCGATTCTGAGCCGCGGCAGCGCGCCGCCGGACTGTCTATCACCGGTCTTGCCGTTTGGCCGCACCCCTCCGGGTGACGATTATCACTGCTTTCAGTGAGCGGCAATGATAACCGTCAATACAAGATGCTTCGCAAATTGCCAACCTGGAGCGCGGGTCCCGCATTGCTGGGCGTGATCTTTGCGGCTGTTTCCTCGTGGGCGTTCGCCGTCCCCGAGTCTGTGCGCTGGGCCAAGCCGAGCTGGGTTCCCGATTCTGTTCACTTCGAAGCGGCCATTCTGTTCGGCATCGCGCTGGCGCTGGCCGTGGTACTGTCCGGGGTCTCGATTCGCAACCGCGATCTGACGCGGGTGAATGCCGAGCTCAAGCGCGCCCGCGACCTGACCGCCGTGCGCGAGCGCGAGCGCGACCTGGCGCAGCAGGAGTTGCTGCGCAAGCTCGAGGAAGAGCGCGAGCTGGTCAAGCAGAAAATGCAATTCGAGGCTCAGCTCTCCGAGTACGAGAAGTACGCCTCGCTCGCCCAACTCGCTCTTGGCGCGGCCCACGAGATCAACAATCCGCTGTTGGGCATCCTCTCTCACCTCGAGCTGGAAATGAAGGAGGAGCACGAAGCGGAGCACCAGGAGGAGATCGAGCAGTGCATCGAAGGCGCCAAGCGGATTTCAATGGCGGTTCGAGGCTTGTTGAACTACGCCCGCCCCACTCCCCTGACTATCAGCCGCGTCAGCATCGAGCGGCTACTGGCGGAGACCATGCACTTCCTGCGCCACCAGCCGATGTTCCGCAACATCCAGGTGCAGACCGAGATTGCCGATGATCTGCCCGTAGTCAGCGCCGACGCCAACCAGCTCTCGCAAATCCTGGTGAACCTGCTGTTGAACGCCGCCCAGGCCATGCCGGAAGGCGGTAAGATCGTAATTTCGGCGCGCAAGATCAAGTTCGAGGAGAATATAGAGGTCGCCGTGGCCGACACCGGCGTGGGCATCCCGGCGGACATCCTGCCGCATGTCTTCGAGCCGTTTTTCACCACCAAGCGCAACAAGGGAACCGGCCTCGGACTCAGCATCAGCCAGTCTTACGTGCATAGCCACGGCGGCGATATCCGCATCGAGAGCCTGCCAGGACGCGGCACCACGGTCCGGCTGACGCTGCCCATTCGCCAGCAGGGCAGCTTGATGCTGGAGAACGAAGAAGTCATTATTTAGGATTTAGGGATTAGGGATTAGGATTTAGGGAACAGGGTAGACCGGCTATTCCCTAAACCCTAATCCCTAACCCCTGGAGTTTCATGTCTTATTCCATCCTGGTGATCGACGATGAGGCACTTACGCTGCGGACCATCGGCCGCGCGTTGCAGGCGGAAGGCTACGAGGTCCGCGTCGCCGTCTCCGGCGAGGAAGGGCTGAAGCTGTTCCAGGAGGAGCCCACCGAGTTGGCGCTGGTCGACGTGGTGCTGCCCGGCATCGACGGCCTGGAGGTTCTGCGCCAGATCAAGAAGCGCAACAGCGCCACCGTGGTGCTGATGATGAGCGCCTACCACATGGTGGACCGCGCCGTCGAATCGATGAAGCTGGGCGCCTACGATTACCTCATCAAGCCCTTCCACATCGTCGACATGTTGAACACGATTCGCCGCGCCAGCGAGATGCTGACCCTGCATGTGCGGGTGCGCGATTCCGTGCAGACCGAGCAGGGCCGCTACAACTTCGGCAAAGTCGTGACCCGCAATCCGGCCATGCGCGAGATGCTGGAGATGGCGCGCAAGGCCGCTGAAGCGGACCGCACCACCATTCTCATCCAGGGCGAGAGCGGCACCGGCAAGGAGGTGCTGGCGAAGGCGATCCATTACGCCAGCCCGCGCGCCCAGAATCCGCTGCTGGACCTCAACTGCGCCGCCTTGCCTGACACCCTGCTGGAGAGCGAGTTGTTCGGCTACGAGCCCGGCGCCTTTACCGACGCCCGCCGGCGCAAAGAAGGCCTATTGGAAAAGGCCGACGGCGGTACGCTGTTTCTCGACGAGATCGGCAACATGTCGGTGAGCGTGCAGGCCAAATTGCTGCGCGTGCTGGAACAGAGCAGCTTTATGCGACTGGGCGGCACCAAGCCGATCACGGTCGACGTGCGACTCATCTCCGCTACCAACAAGATGCTGAAGGAGTCGGCGGCCCGCGGCGAGTTCCGCGAGGATCTCTTTTACCGCCTGAATGTGGTTCCGCTCTACATCCCCGCGCTGCGCAACCGCCGCGAGGATATCGTCCCGCTGGCCCTTGAGCTGATGAAGCGCTACAACCAGGAGCTGAAAAAGAACTTCAGCGGCGTTACCCCCGTCGCCGCCGACTTGCTCACCCAGTATCCCGTGGCCGGGCAACATTCGCGAGCTCAAGAACGTGATCGAGCGCACCATGATTCTGGCCCCGGAGGGCGAAATCGACGAGAGCAGCCTGCCGGAGGAGGTCAGAGATTACCAGTTCCATAACGCCGCTAACCCGCCCTCCGCACCCACCGCGGCCGGCGCTAGCGATGGAACAAAGTTGATGAGCCTGCGCGAGCTCGAGCTGCGCCACATCCACGAAGTGCTGACCGCAACCGGCAACAATAAGGCGCAGGCATCCCGCATTCTGGGCATCCATCCAACCTCGCTGCTGCGCCGCCTCAAGAAAGAAAACAGCGAAGAATAGCGGGTGCCCTAGGTCCCGCGCCGACAAGAACTCAGTTGAGACCAACCCTGCACCTTGTTCGGATATGCTGCCTGTAGCAAGCCGCTCTGATGGGTGAATGGGCTAACCTGGGGTAGTTTCTTAAGCGCATTCACTCATATTTGTAGCGCCGGCTTCCTCGCCGTCGGTTTTCTCGACATGCTATGCATCCGGGGTGCCCTGCCCTTTCGCATGCCTGCCAGCCCGCATAGCGGGCATAAGACGGTAGCCCCATGGCGTAAGCCTGGGGTAAGCGTGCAGGGTGCAGTTCTACTCTAGCCCGCGTAGCGGGCGTAAGAACTATCGCAGTTGCCCCGTGTCTGTCCCGCGCGGCGGGATGGGATAGTAAAGAGACAGGCTGGCGGGTGACGGCGACAGAACGGCGCGCCTAACCCATCGCGCCGTAGGCGCAATGCTTCTTGTTAGCCCCACCCTTCAGGGTGGGGAATCCGAATGTTGTCGGGTCGAGTCCCGTAGGGACGATGCCAACAAAATGACTCGTCCGGGCATGTGTTATTAAGCACTGTCCCTACGGGACTGGAATTCTATGAATACTGCCTCCCCGCACTGAAGCGCGGGGCTAATTTCACATAGCGCCTACGGCGCGATATGCAAATCTGCCCGCGTTGGGCCGACGTGGGATAGTTCCAGACTCAACAGAAGATAACCCTCAAAAAAAGAAACGGCCCGCATTTGCCATGCGGGCGCGCAAGCGAATCGTAATTAGACTTACTGTGGCTGCATGGTCGAAGCGATCGCCGCGGCGGCTTCGGCCAGAATGCGGTGGTGGATCGTGAACAGCGCCAGCTCCAGCCGGTCTGAGACACCGATCTTGTCGTAGACGTTGCGCAGGTAGTTCTTGACGACCTGCTCGGTGGTTCCCAACTGGGTGGCGATTTCCTTGTTCTTGTAGCCCTGCACGATGAGGGCGACGATACGCAGTTCCTTCGGCGTGAGGCGGTCGCGGACGCGCGCGCCCACAAAGTCGTCATTTTCGGGCGCGACGCCTGCCGCCGGCTTCAGCTCCTGCACGAAGCTCTGTCCGCCGGCCACCCGGCGAACGCAGCTCAGCAGCACCTCGCTGGTCACTGAGCGGAAGACCACCGCATCGGCGCCTTCGGACATGTAGCGCTGTGGATTCTCGCCGTTCTCGGCCAGCACCACCAGCCGGCTGCGCAGTTGCTGGGCGATCGGCCGCAGCGTGGGGTCGGAGGCCAGAAACCCGGCCGAGACGACCGCGATGTTGGGGTGGAACTTCTGCAGCGCCATTTGCGCCTGTTCCGCCGTGGGCGCCTGGGCGACCACCCGGAAATCGTCCTCCACCGCCAGCACTTTGGCGATACCGGCGCGGAAGATCGCCTGATTGTCAGCAACAATGATCTTGAGCATCAGCTACCCGCCTTCTCTTGACGAACCAAATCGTATTCGTCGATGAGGCACGCAACGCCCTTCTCCGGCGATTCGGAATCGGCTCTGATTACCCTACCCACGCAACGCAGGATCACATCCTGTTTGGCCCCGATCTCGCTTCCCGGAATGGTGATTTCAAACTCGACTCGCGAATTCACTTCCAGGGGCTCGTCGGTGCGCAGATAGACGCCGGCGGCGCTGATGTTCTCCGTCGTGCCTTCCTGGCCGGAGCTTGGCTCGGAACTGTTGACCAGTTTGATCGGCAGGTGCACCGGAAATCGCCTTCCGGTTCTCGCTTCCTTCACGGGTATTCCTCCGGCATGCGTTGGGCCAAATTCAGTTTAAGGCAGTCTCAATCCGGGTTATATCACGGAAAAAGCGGCCAGTATAGCCGGAAGTATCGGATCAGGCACGGGGTTAAGCCGGCAGCATCCGTGGGGGAGAAAGGCGGGATAGGCGGTGATAGCAAAGGGACGCCCACTTTGAATCCGCTCTAATCCCCGGCGAAAGGCCCTGCCGCCGTATATCCAAGTACCAGCGCGACTGCGGCCAGGATGGCGGCCGCCTGCGAGAAGTTCTGGCGGACGTTTCGCCTGACGTCCAGCCGCTCCCGGACGCTGCTGCGCAATCCGGAAACCGATTCGATCAGCCGCCGGCGATCTTCGGCGGCGCGCTCTTCCAGTACATCCGCGGGAAGCGGGTTGGTCATGGGGTCATCTCCTGGCTTTTCTTATGCCGCTCTCGTCTTCTGGGCTTCCGATTGCAGCCACGCCTGGTCTTGCTTCAGCACCCGCAGGGTGCGCTCGGGCTTCAGCCGTGCGCCGCGCAAAGTCTTGACGCCATAGGCAGCCGTCGCCCCGCCCGCCAGAGCGTACAGCGCGCACACGATGAAGAAAGCCGCCACATAGGCGAAGGGCGCGCCGTTAAATGCCAGCGCGATCAGCGCCACCAGGCCGCCGGTGAAGAGCAGAAAAGCCGTCATCAGCAACAAGGCTCCGCTCAGCAGCGCCGGCACGGATATCTTCAAGGCCGACATCTTCTCCTTCATCTCCACTTGCAGCATCTGCACGCGGGTGGAGATAAAGTCCTTGAGGTCGTCCCTCAAGTCGTGGAGCGCTTCCACGAGATTCTTTCCATTGTGTCCTGCCGCGTTATTCACGGGTTGACCTCCACAGCCTGATCCCAAAGCCGATTACGAAGAAAGCAGCCGCCAACCCGAGAATTACCTGGAGCGGATACTTGGCTTTGATCTCCTCCGCCCGATGGCGGGCCTCGGAAACTCTGTTCCGCGCCGCCTGATTCCAGTCGGAGAATTTCTCGCTCGCTCTCTGCTTGAACTGCGAACTTGCCTCGGCAAACTGCGATGCCGCCTCTGAGGCATCCTCAGAGACCTGTTCGGCCTGATCAGCCACTTGCCCGCGCACCAGTTGCAGGCCGCTACGAACGCGGCCGGAAACCCCGCGCGCATGCCGCACCGCCGTGCCCAGGACGCCTCCAATTCGCTCGGCCACCTCTTGCATTTGTTGCTCCCTAGTCCCCGCAGCGGGCAGCTCGAGCTCATGCTGGGAAGCTCCAGGCAAACTGGCCGGGGATTCTGCTGTGCGAAAGTCGGCGCCGTGCACGGGCCCTGTCGCTGGAGTCTGACCTGAGATAGATTCAGCCATCGAGTTTCTCGCCTTTCACGCGGGATACCTCCCTAGGATGAAGCCCGGCCAGGGTTTGTTGGCGCACAGGTAAGTCAATCGAGAGCTGGAAGCACAGCTGGCTGAATGGAACCGGAAAGGCCCCATTTAGAGGAACAAGACAGGTAGTGCGAAAAATAGTTGTCACTTCACTCGGCAGCATCGGTGGGAAAAGATGGCCAATGTTGCGATGCGCAACAGTTGCTGCAATTCTCCGCAGTACTTATTTACTGGAAGTATGTCTCTTGCAGTCAATGACTTACGTTAATGTTATCCAAGGATAATGTTGTGTACTTCAACTACACTGGTTTGGGTGTACAACGCTAACGATCGAAATCCATTGCGTCTTATGCTTATAAGCATATAAAAATAAACTATTTATATTATTGCTGGAATCTCTGCTGCCGTTTGGCCCGCTGCTTGCTTTTAGTAAGAGCGGCAGCGGCCTAGGTCCCCAGCGCAAACTAAGCGGCGGGACTCAACGGGGCAGGCCAGAATTCATAACTGCGAATCGCAGTTGGACCGGAGATCGGCAATGACCGTCATACTCGTACTCGCTACCTTTATCACCTTCCTGGTGATCGACTACTTCCTCAGCCGGAAAAAGGCGCCCGTATTCGCCGAGCAGTTGCATTCGACTCGCCAGCCGAGCAATGCCTCTCGCCCGCTTCCCAACCTAGTGGACGGCTTCCAGGTACCCGATCATCTCCGTTATCACCCGGGCCACACCTGGGCGCTGAGCGAGAGTCCCAATCTGGTGCGGGTAGGCATGGACGAATTTGCCTCCAAGCTCATCGGCAAGGTCGAGGCTGTCGGCCTGCCGCAGCGCGGCCAATGGATCCGTCAGGGCCAGAAGATTCTGAGCTTCAAGAAAAACGGCGTGACGGTCGAAATGGTCTCCCCGATCGAGGGCAGCGTATCGGATGTGAACGAAGCCGTGCTCGCCGATCCGGAGGCCTCGCGCCGGGATCCTTATGGTGATGGCTGGCTGCTGACGGTGCAATCGCCCGATGCCAAGACTAATTTCCGCAACCTCATGGGCGGAGCGCTGGCCCGCACGTGGATGGAAGAGGCCGTCGCCCGGCTGCTCAAGCGTCTACCGACCTCAACCGGTGAGCTGGCCCTGGCGCAAGATGGCGGCATCGCCACCGACGAGTTGGCCGCCGGAGTGCCCGCGCAAGAATACAAGACGATCACGCAGGAGTTTTTCCTGGTCTGATGCCGCTGCCCGGTCGCATACCCCGGCAGACCCAACCAGGGTTTGCCGGGGTTGCACGTTCAGGCGGGATGCGTGTTCCGCGGGCTGCCGATCGGACACGGCGTTCTCGCCGGAGGGCAGAAAAGAAGGTGAAATAAGCCACTCCGAATCCAACTGATTAACCAATAAGTTTTTATGATTTAATAAGTATTTTGATACGGTCCAGGAAGAAAAAGTGACTTCGGTCACCGCGAATCGTGATTTTTATCACCGCCCTGACGGCAATTCCGGACAACACTTTACAGTGCCGAAACCTGGAGCGTTCCGGCGGAGGTCGGCGGCTGAGTTTTCTCCGGCGCGGACCGCGTGCACCCCAGCGAACTTCGTTCGCCGGGGCCCCCGCTGCCGGGTGTCCCGCAAATGGCGCTGGTGGGGGCCGAAGTAGCCGGGAGGTTTTATGATACTGGCATACCGCATGGTTCGGCTGATCGAGAAGCACTCGCAGGACTTGGTGCTTTCCCATTTACAAAAAGTAGAGCAGAGCGAGCGTTGCCCGAGCTACCGCAATGTGCCACGTGAAGAGCTTGCCACCGCCGTGGGCGAGTTCTACCAGCGTTGTGGCGAGTGGTTGCTGGGCAGGACCGAGACCGACATCCGGCAGCGCTTCGAGAAGATCGGGGCCCGCCGCGCTGAGCAGCAGGTGCCCATTTCCGAGCTCATCTGGTGTATCGCCCTGGTGAAAGAGAATCTCTGGGAATACCTGCGGGGCGGGAGCGAGGAAGAGAACACCTCGGAGGTGTTCAGCGAACTGGAAGTGCTGCAGTTGCTGGAGCAGTTTTTCGATCATGCCGTGTATTTCGCCGCTCTCGGTTATGAGCGGGCGCTGAGTTCTCCCTCGATGCAGGGCGCAGCCGCAGGGAGATGAGAGCCCGGGCCCGCGGCACGGGACACTAGACGAGGGACAATGCCGCTCGATTCAGAGTATTCCGGCAAACTGAAGACAGCAGAAGAGGCGTTGCGGCAAGTTCACTCCGGAATGCGGATATTCGTGCATGCCAGCAGCGGATACCCCTATGCACTGGTCGATGCCTTGGCCGGGCGCTCCGCTCAGTTGCGCAACGTCGAAATCTGCCACCTGCTCACCTACAACCACCTCTCCACATCCGAGGCGCAATACGCGTCCAGCTTCCGCCATACCTGTTGGTTCATCGGCGGCCACATGCGGGATCCTGTCGCCGAGGGGCGTGCCGACTATGTTCCCATTCACCTGGGACAGGTCGAGCAGTTGGCCTTGCGGCGTCCGATGGACGTTGCGCTGATCCAGGTGTCTCCGCCCGACGAGCACGGGTTCGTCAGCCTGGGCGCGGCCGTGGAGGTCACGGCGGCCTTCGCGCGCAGCGCGCGTCATGTCATCGCGCAGGTGAACTCCTGCACTCCCTGGACCTGTGGGGAAAGCCAGCTTCACATCAGCGAAATCGACGTTTTCGTCGAGCACGCGCAGCCCCTGGCTGAATTCTCGCTGCACGAGCCCACCGAAACCGAGCGCATGATCGCCCGCCACATTGCTCCGCTGATCGAGGACGGCGCGACTTTTCAGATCGGAATCGGGGGCGTGCCCGATGCCGTCCTGAGCCAACTGATGGATCGCCGCGACCTTGGCGTGCACACCGAAATCGTCTCCGACAGCATGATTCCGCTGATCGAGGCCGGCGTTGTCACCTGCGCCCGCAAGACGCTTCATCCGCGCAAACTCGTGGTCGGCTTCGGCCTGGGCACGCGCCGCCTTTACGAATATGTGGACCGCAACCCATTCTTCGAATTCCGGCCGAACAGTTACGTGAATGATCCCTTCGTGATCGCCCAGAACGATGGCATCGTGGCCATCAACTCGGCGTTGCAGGTCGATCTGACGGGGCAGGTCTGCTCCGATTCCTTCGGGCAGCACTTCTATAGCGGCTTCGGCGGCCAGGTGGATTTCATTCGCGGGGCGGGGCGCGCCAAGCAGGGAAGGCCGGTAATCGCGTTGCCTGCGACCGCCAAGAACGGTACTATATCCCGCATCGTTCCCACACTGGAAAACGGCGGCGGGGTGGTGACCACGCGCGCCGACGTGCACTACGTGGCCACGGAATTCGGCCAGGTGGATTTGTATGGCAAAAGCGTGAGAGAGAGGGCTCAACTGCTCATCTCCATCGCCCATCCATCGTTCCGCGAGGAGCTGTTCGAGCATTGTATGCGGGCGCGGTGGTTCCAGCGCAACCAGGCCGGCGGCTTGGCGCAGGGCATAGCGGCTGGAGTTTCGAGTTGATCTGTTTCGCCTCCGGCGAGGGGCCGTGGTATTAATTAAGTAAGTAGCTCGGAAAAGGTGCGCGAAGCCTGGATCCGCAATGCCGGTTGTAATTGGCGGGGTGGTAACCTGGCTCTCCAACAAACACCGGTTTTGCACTTCGTGGGGTGCAAGTAACAAGCGAGATGCTACAGAATGTGGGTATCATAAGATCAACCCAAAAGGTCTTGTGAACTCCACCGATACGGAATTTGTTTTGCGGCAGCTATAGAGGGTTTCATGGTGAATCAAGCGCGCGGTAAGGTGACGGTCAACACCCAGGAATGCAAGGGTTGTGGTCTTTGCATCGATTCCTGCCCACCCAAGGTTCTGGAGTTAGCGGCCGATCTCAATCAGTACGGCGTGCATCCGGCGCAGTACAAGGGAGAGAATTGCACCGGCTGCGGCATTTGCTTCTACTGCTGTCCCGAGCCGGGAGGCATCATCGTCTACCGGGTGGTAACGCCGGGCCGGGCGGCCAAGGAGGCAGGCAATGCGGCAACTGTGTAAAGGAAATGTCGCCGTGGTCAAGGGCGCGGTGATGGCCGGATGCGATGCCTACTACGGCTATCCCATTACTCCCGCCAGCGAGATCGCCGAATACGCCTCCCTGCTGCTGCCCCAGGTGGGCGGCACATTTGTCCAGGCGGAGAGCGAAGTGGCGGCCATCAACATGGTTTACGGCGCGGCCTCCGCGGGCGCCAGGGTAATGACCGCATCCTCGGGTCCCGGCATCAGCCTGATGCAGGAAGGCATATCGTATCTGGCCGGGGCCGAGCTGCCCTGCGTGATTGTCGACATCGTGCGCGCCGGTCCGGGGCTGGGAAACATCGGCCCGGAGCAGAGCGATTACTTCGCCCTGACCAAGGGAGGCGGCCACGGCTGCTACCGCAATATCGTGCTGGCGCCGGCATCGGTGCAGGAGATGGCTGCGTTCACCATGCTCGCCTTCGAACTGGCCGACAAGTACCGCAATCCGGTGGTTGTGATGGCCGATGGCTTCGTCGGCCAGATGATGGAACCGGTCGAGCTCGATCTCAAGGCGGCTGCTCCGCCGGCCAAGCCGTGGGCGGTGCGCGCAACAGCGGAGACCCGGCAGAACCTCATCACCTCGATTTACCTGAACTTTGATCAGTTCGAGGAGCACATCCGCAAGCTGGAAGCGAAATACAAGCGCATCGAGGAACTGGAGACGCGTTCCGAAACCTATATGGCGGAGGATGCCGAGGTCCTGCTGATCGGCTACGGCATAGTCTCGCGCGTGCTGCGCTCGGCTGTCGATCTGGCCCGCAGGCGTGGCATCAAGGTTGGGCTGCTGCGTCCGCTTACGCTGTTTCCTTTTCCGTCGCAGGCGGTGGCCGAGGCGGCCAAGCGATGCGCCTCGATCCTGGTGGTGGAGTTGAGCACGGGGCAACTGATCGAAGACGTCCACCTGGCGGTCAAAGGCCGGGTCCCGGTGGAGCTGCACAGCCGCGTCGGCGGCAACGTGCCCACGGTCGAAGAGGTGTACCAGAAAGTGTTGGCTGCCGTTCCGGCGACCGCCAAAGCCGCGGCTGCCGGTGTCCCCGGACGCAGGATTCTGTCGCGCTAGCGAGCAGGAGAGAACAAGGTGAGCGAATTCCAAGTCATACATCAGAAGGCAGAAGTTTTCTACGATCGCTTCCTGCGCAAGGACGACCTGCAGAAGATGACGCATTACTGCCCGGGTTGCGGCCACGGCATCGTCCACAAGCTGATTGCCGAAGCTCTTCAGGACCTGGGCTTGCAGGATCGCACCATCCTGGTCACGCCGGTGGGCTGCTCCGTCTTCGGCTACTACTACTTCGATGTCGGAAACGTGCAAGCGGCCCATGGCCGCGCCTCGGCGGTGGCGACCGGACTGAAGCGCGCCAACCCGAACAGCATTGTCATCAGCTATCAGGGCGACGGCGACCTGGCGGCGATCGGCACGGCGGAGATCGTTCACGCCGCCAACCGCGGCGAGAACATCACCGTCATCTTCGTCAACAACTCCATCTACGGCATGACCGGCGGGCAGATGGCGCCGACCACCCTCATCGGACAGACCAGCACCACCACTCCCTGGGGACGCCGGCCCGGCAACGACGGCTTTCCCATTCGCATCAGCGAGATGCTGGCTACGCTGCAGGCTCCCGCCTACATCGAGCGCGTGGCTCTGAGCGACAACAAGAACATCATCAAGGCGCGACGCGCCGTGCGCAAGGCGCTGGAGAACCAGAAGAACGGAGCCGGCTTCTCGCTGGTCGAAATCCTCTCGCCTTGCCCGACGATTTTGAAAATGGACCCGGTGGTGGCGCGTAAATGGGTCGGCGATACGCTGGTCAAGCAGTTCCCGCTGGGGGTCTTTCGCGATGCCAAGCCGGAGATTCCGGCTGGGAACGAGCCGCCCCGCAAGTCGCCGGCCGAGGTGGTTGGCAACAGTGAAGGGAGTGCCGCAACAGCGACGGCTGTGGACAAGTCGCGCACCCGCGAAACCACCATCAAGGTTGCCGGCTTCGGCGGCCAGGGAGTCTTGCTGCTCGGCCAACTGCTGGCGGAGATGGGCATGCGCGAGCACATGGAAGTGAGCTGGCTGCCCTCCTATGGCCCGGAGATGCGCAGCGGCAGTTGCCACTGCAATGTGTGCCTGTCGCACCAGCGCATCGGCTCGCCGGTCATCTCGCATCCCGCGGTATTGGTGGCCATGAACGAAGTTTCGCTGCGCAAGTTCGGCACGCAGGTCTTACCCGGAGGCTTGATTATTTACGGACGGGACCACCTGCCGGAAGATGTGGATCTGCAGGAGGGGCGCGTGATTTGCGTTCCCGCCTCCGAGATGGCCGACGCCATCGGGTCAGCAAAAGTGGCGAACGTCGTCTTGCTGGGCGCGCTGCTGGCCGAGACCGAGTGCTTGCCATGGGAAACCGCTATCAACGTCATTAAGGATACGGTTCGCAACCAGAAGATGCTTGATCTGGATCTGCGGGCGCTGGCAGCCGGACGCGAATTCGTCGAAAGCCACGTTCGCACCGGCCCGGTTTCGCAGCCGGACGGCTTCGCGGGGTAGCTCTCTGCAAGAGCCTGGAAATGAACCTAAAGCGGATTTAAGGTGGGCGTACCCTTTGCTATCACCGCCGGGCTGATCGCCCGGCTACCCCACGGGGTATACCTTCCGCGAATCCAGTCTAACCCCGCCCGAACCGTCAAAGGAAGGCGATGAGGGTGGGGTACCTGTCATCTTTCAACACGTTGTTCCTTTTTTCGCGGGTTGGTCATAATTTTTCTTAGACTGTGCACGCAAACGCTATCTGCCCGAGCAGTCCAACGAGAACGTCCCCAGCACTCAACCGGGAATGCCCAGGTAAAATGGACCTTTGGATAACCAAACACAGAATGTTTTGGAGCTCGTGGGCCACTAGCAGGAATGGTCGCCTCGGAAGTCGCGATCACAGTTTCCATAGAGCTGCTAGCCCGGGCGACCGAGCTTTCGCTAGGCGCGATTCTCCTCTACCGGTCGCTGCTGGCCCTGGCATTGGCGGCCATAATCGTGCGGCCGAGGCCGGCGGATTGGCTGCCCAGGTCTCCATGGCTAGCGTCGTTGCGCCTAGTGACCGGCGGGCTGACGTTCGTGGGATGGTTCGGGGCGATTGCCCTGCTGAGTGGACGCGTAGCGCAAGCCGTATTACTGCTGGATTCCTTGATCCTGGCGTACCTGCGTGGCGAACGAAAGAGATATGAGCGGTATACATTACTATTGTTAGCCGCATCGCTGATTCTGTTCGTGTGGCAGGCGGTGCATGAGCCAGGCACGGTGCTGAGCGCGCGACGAGGCACTCTTTTCCTGCTGATAGCTTTGGGCTCGCGCGCGGCGTCCTATAAGGTTTGGGAACTGGCACAGGGTAAAGGCGAACATCTGTTCTGGTTGATTGCTCCGGCTTTGGCGGGCGGAGCGCTGGGAGGAATGTTTTTGCGTTCTTGCCCCGTGGACTCATAATCGACTGCAGCCGCTTTCGCCGGTAATGTGGTGCGTGATGCTGATGGTTGCACTGGTTGGGCTCACCGGCTACTTCTACATGAATCATGTCATGTCGCTGCTTGGCGCCTTCTATACGCGGGTGGTGGAGTTGTGGCAGCTACCAGTACTTTGGATGATCCACCTGCTGACTGAGCAGGCACACCTGGAATGGGTACAGGGCATAACGGCGGCGTTGGTCGCGAGCGCCTCCGCTTACGCTTATTTGCGGCACAGAAAACAAGTAACTCCGCGGCAGGATGTTAACTGAGTAGAGCTGCGGCTCCCGGTAAACCGATTGATGATTGCGACCATGCTCCACGCGAAATATGGGGTGTGGTCGATATCGGCATACATCTTCGTGGCCGCGAATTATCAGTGTTGCTGCCGTGTTAAGCTTGCCTGAGACTCACAAGATCGAGCTTGAGGAGGAAAGGAGAAAGGGACATGAAGGACAGGGTTGAAGCAGTTTCCGCAGCTGATGCACAACCACAAGAATCCAGCCACAATACAGAAGGCATCAGCAGAAGAAAATTCCTGGCTGCAGGGACGGCCGGCGCGGCACTGGCCGCCATAGGCACTCCAGCTTGGGCTGAATGGACGCCGAGTGAGCGCTATCCTGATCCCAACGTGCAGGTCATCGACCCCAGTTTCAACAAGTACAAGGTTTTCAACTCCGGCATCGAGCGCCTTTACACCGGTTGCCGCTGGTGCGAAGGCCCGACCTATTTCCCTGCAGGTCGCTACCTGCTTTGGAGCGACATCCCCAATGATCGCGTCATGAAGTGGGAGGAGTCGAACGGCGCGGTGAGCGTCTGGCGCCATCCTTCCGGCAAGGCGAACGGCAGCACGAAAGATCGCCAGGGACGCTACGTGGTTTGCGAGCACGAAGCGCGGCGCGTGACCCGCACCGAGCATGACGGCACGATCACCGTGCTGATGGATAGCTTCGAAGGCAAGCGCCTGAATTCGCCGAACGATATCGTGGTGAAGTCGGACGGCTCGATCTGGTTTTCCGACCCGCCGTTTGGCACCTTCAATTGGTACGAAGGGACGGTGGCAAAGGCGGAGTTGCCTTATAACGTCTACCGCATCGACGGTAAGACCGGCAAAGCGACAGTCGCGACCGCCGAGATCAAGGGGCCGAACGGGCTCGGCTTCAGTCCTGACGAGTCGAAGCTGTACATCTGCGAAAACATGGTTTCGCCGCGCCTGATCCGAGTGTTCGATGTGGTCGACAACGGTACGCGGCTGACCAACAAACGCGTGTTTCTCGACGCGGGGCCTGGAACTATTGACGGATTTCGGGTGGACGTCGACGGTAACCTGTGGTGCGGCTGGGGCATGGGTAGCGACGAGTTGGACGGCGTCAGCATCTTCAATCCGCAAGGTAAGCTGATCGGCCATATTCGCTTGCCGGAGCGCTGCGCCAATCTCTGCTTCGGCGGGATCAAACGCAACCGCTTGTTCATGGCCTCCGCTCATTCGCTTTACTCCGTATTCGTTAACACGCAGGGGGCGCTGGGAGGGTAGTCAAAGAGGAGCCAAATCGAAGTAAGTTGGAGATTCCGGAAACCCGTGCGGCGGCAATTTGCTTTCGCCGCCGCGCGGACGCGAAGATCTGGTTGCTCGTTCCGTAGTGTCCAGAAACTCGATCTGATTGGAAGTGCAGGCGTACGCTGCACAAACGACCGGTGTGCGAGTCTCTCGCCGTAGCGATCATCTGGAATGCTGTGCGCCGCAAGCCCCCCTAGCCCGCCGCAACGTAGCTGTGTTTGCAGCATTGCTCGCATTGTTGCCAACATTACATCGTCAGGACAACGCGGAACTCTGCCTTGCCGCTTATCATTCGTGCGTAAGCCTCGGACGCTTTTTCGAGCGGATATGTTTCAATCATCGGACGCACGCCTGCCAGTTCGGCGAAGCGCAGTGTGTCTTCCGAATCGGCCGGTGTTCCGGCGGCCCAGCCCTGAATCGTGCGGCTTCCATTAATAAGCTGTACCGGCGCGACCTCAATAGGATCGAATGTCGCACCTATCACTATGAGCTTGCCGTTCGGGCCCAGACCGTCGATCAACTCCGACATTGCTTTCGAACTCGGGGCCGTCGCCAGAATCACGCGTGCGCCACCCAGTTCTTGCAGCGCCTGTGCCGCGTTCGTCGAGTTGCTGTCGATGTAGGTGCTCGCTCCGAGTTTCTTTGCCAGCGCCGCGATTTCAGAGCCGCGCCCGATCGCCACAACTTTGTAACCGAATTTATTCGCGAATTGAATCCCGAGATGACCCAGACCGCCGATGCCCTGCACCGCAACAAGGTCGCCAGGGAACGCGCCACTGTGCCGCAGCGCATTGTAGGTAGTGATTCCGGCACAGAGCAGCGGCGCCGCTTCGGCGTCGTCTAGAGCTTCAGGTATCGCCACTAGCGCTTCCACGGGAGCGACCATGAATTGCTGGTATCCTCCGTCATAGCTGATGCCCGGGATTTTCAGATTCCGGCAATTGCGAAAATCTCCGCGCCGGCACTCGCGACACGTATTGTCCTGGCCGCCATGCCAGCCGACACCGACACGCTGCCCCTTCTTCCACGCGGAAACACCGGCGCCCACTTCATCGATGATACCGGCGACTTCGTGTCCTGGAACGCGGGGATACTGGATCCCGGGCCAGGAGCCTTCTGCCGTGAGCGCGTCACTGTGGCAAACGCCACAGGCCTGCACCTTGATGCGAACCTGTCCTTCGTCCGGCTCAGGTACCTCGCGCTCGACAATCTGGAACCCGGCTCCCGGTTTAGAAACCTGTGCCGCCTTCATTTTCGCCAGTGCAATTGGCACCTCTTTTCTCGTTGCCATACATACTCCTGTGAGTTTTCCGATTAGTGTTGAAGAACAACTCGCGGCGACCGAATATTGCTCACAACGGCTTTACCCCGCCGCCTCGGCCTTGCCACGCCGTCCACCAGAGGCAAAAGGTATTTTGCAGGTTCTTGTCGTTTTCGCTCCGTGTCCTCCTACTACCCGAACGTGAAGTCAAACGCCTGCGCGCCCGGATCGAGGAATTCAATTTCGAACGTTCTGTCCTTCACGGCTCCTTTTTGCCGGATGAGCTGATAGAGACGCGGCTCGCGGATCTCGCCGCTGCCATCAGGAGCGGAATCGGTTCCATGATCATTCGCGGGCGCAGTGCCGTCTAATTTCACCTTAAAACGAACAGGTTTGCCGTCCTTCGTACGGACCTAATATGAAGTGCAGATCGCGGGCATGAAAACGGAACACAATCTTCCCCGGGGCCGCTTGAAGCACGGCGCCTTCGCTACGTTCCAGGATCCGCCCAATCCCCATTTATTCAGATAGGGCTTTGCCGGCGGGGTGTATCTCGTCACTGAGGCGTGAGCTAACGTTCCGGGTGATGAGAAACGCTCGGCGTGACCGTAGCCGACGTAGGTTTCGGGCGATTGCACATCCTGGCTGGGGGGTGCTTCGATCCCGTTGGCGGAAACAGTAACCAAGCTCCCGTCCACGCCGTTGGCGCCGTTTTCTTTCAGAAGTTTCTGTATGGCGCGCTCCGACTCGCCATATTTGCCTTCCCCGAAGTGGTGATAACGAATTCGTCCATTCCCATCGATGAGGTATTGCGCCGGCCAGTAATGGTTGTTGAACGCCTCCCAAATCCTGCGATTGCTGTCGATCGCAATTGGGTAAATAAGATTCAAATTGCGAACAGCGTGTTCTACGTTGACACGTTCTCGCTCAAACGAGAACTCGGGCGTATGAACACCGATCACAACCAGGCCCGCGTCCTTATACTTTGCCGCCCAGCTTTTCAGGTAGGGCTACGGCCGCAAAGAGTAGATGCAGGTGTACGTCCAAATATTGACCAGCACAACCTTGCCGCGCAGTGAGTTGCTATTCAGAGGAGCGGAGTTGAGCCACCCGATAGCTCCACCCAAGTCGGGCATCGGGCCCTCGTCGCCAAGGGTTGGCTGGGATTCGCGGCTGCTCGTTGCCAGAGCAACCGCCTGTTCTGAATTGAATGCGGCTATCGAATGCGCCTCGGCTTTCGCCGTGTTCACGAAAGAAAGCTTTGTGAGCAAATTCGTGTCCCGCCCTGGTGCGATGGCTACGACTCCCAGGATCACAGCCAGGTTTAGAACGCGACGGCTCCAAACCTGCGACGAAGAAAGACGCGTCATGGGGAGAACTCCATTGCAACGATGACCTGTTTGCGCCTCTGGTGAAGACTGGTGATCAGGATCTGAAATGTATCCCCCTGTTATGTCGGTCAGCTGAGCTTACGCAGACCTGTCAATAACCATCGACTTCAAGGACAGCATTGGCAAAGGCCTGCGGGGCCTCTTGCGGCAGATTGTGCCCGATGCCGCCGGTAATGACCCGGTGCGTATATTTTCCAGTGAACTTCTTGGCATAGGAGTCGGCGTCCGAATGCGGTGCACCGTTGGCATCACCCTCAAGAGTGATGGTGGGCACAGTGATAACCGGACCTTTAGCCAGCCGCATTTCCAGTTCGTCATATTTGGACTCGCCTTTGGCCAAGTCGAGCCGCCACCGGTAATTATGGATAACGATGTCGACGTGATCCGGGTTATTGAAGGACGCGGCAGTGCGATCGAAAGCGGCATCATTGAAGTTCCACTGCGGCGACGCAAGCTTCCAGATGAGCTTGTTAAAGTCGTGCCGGTTCTCGCCGTAGCCGAGCTTGCCGCGGTCGGTGGCGAAGTAATACTGGTACCACCATTGGAGCTCAGCGCTTGGTGGCAATGGCATCTTGCCGGCTTCCTGGTTGCCGATCAGGTAGCCGCTAACGGAAACAAGGGCTTTGCAACGTTCGGGCCAGAGCGCCGCTATTATGCCGGCCGTCCGCGCGCCCCAATCAAAACCGGCGATGATCGGCTTCTGGATCTTGAGAGCATCCATCAAAGCGAGGATGTCGACAGCAACTACCGATTGCTGGCCGTTTCGGAACGTCTGGCTTGAAAGAAACCGCGTGCTGCCATAGCCACGCAGATAGGGGACGATCACCCTGTAGCCGGCAGACGCCAACAAAGGTGTGACATCGACATAGCTGTAGATGTCGTAGGGCCAGCCGTGCAGAAGAATCACCGCCCGGCCGCCGGCGGGACCGGCTTCAGCGTATCCCACATTCAGGAGGCCGGCCTCGATCTGTCTGAGTGAGTCGAAGGATGTATTCGTCCCCGGCTTAATCGGGGGCACATCGTTCGGAGTTACCTTCCTGGATTGGGCGTCCGCATGACCGAAGATGCCAAACTGGGCGGCGGCAATGGTCATCGACGCAGTGCCAAGAAAGCGCCGGCGGCTATGATGGATCTCTCCGGACACTTTTTATCACCACTTTAACAGTCCCTGAGCATCGTCAATTGATGGCAAGGCCAACAAATTCGGGCTTGCAGGTAATGACTTGCAAGCCCGTTATGGAGGCGGGGTTATAGCGACAGGTGGAGATTCGCTTATCCCCCAACTTCAGTCTCGGCCATTTGCCGAATGATCAGCTCCTTCTCGCGCTGGCTTTCCGTTGGCGTGGCCACTATTTTCATATGCTTTCCCATGTGCCCCTTGCACATCTCCGGGTTAGCGACCTTCATAACATGACCCTGGTCGTCGACGAAAACGGTGTCTCCGCTCATGTCAGTGCACTGTGGGTCACAAGTGGCCTTGTCATTCACCTGCGTAACGCACCGGGAGTAGCAGGCCATACCGTTCAGTTCCATCTGCTTGCCAGAACTCTGAGCTTGCGCCAGAGTCACGGCACACAGAACAACCATAAATAACCAGAGGGTTGGCTTCATTCAGTTGTCTCCTTCCGTGGAGTACTTCTAGGTGAGGCGCCGAATAGCATCTCTGAGCTTCGGTCTCTCAGGTGGTGGTGATTCGCCTGTTACTTGGGCGAGCTTCTTAACTGCATTGTTTGTGGGATGGCTCTACGGAAACGCGGTTGCCTGAAGATCGTATCTTCACGAATTATCCTGCTGTACACGTGTGTGTGTCTCCTGTCCGGGAACAAAGAAGAACACACTGTGCATCTCAGAGGCGAACAGCGGGACTGCTGTCGAGTGGGCGGAGTACAAAATGCAGATTGCCATAGCACGGGTACATTGATGATTCCCGAATGCAAGGAGATCGGCGAATCTCGACTTGATTTTCCGGTACACGTTGGAAAATATGGCTGGGGCGGGTACTGTAGACAAAATCCGGTGCTTGTTTGCAGAAGTTAAGCCCCTGCTGATTGGCTACGCACCGCAACCACCGGCTCAGCAGGCAGGACAACTGAGAACACTGTACCCCTGCGTGCTCCGTCAGTGCTGGAACGCATACGAATGGTACCGCCGTGCTTCTCGATAATCTCCTTGCTCACCCAGAGACCGAGGCCGGTCCCGACCGTGCCTTTCGTGGTGAAGAACGGCTGGAAGAGATGCTGCCGTAAACTCGCACGGATACCTTTGCCATTATCAGCTACCGTGACCCGGACACAGCGGTCGCCATTCTTGAAGGCTGCACCGGTAGAGATCCGCAACTTGATGGTGCCTCCACCGTCGATGGCATCCAGGCTGTTGGCGAGGAGATTGGTAAAGACCTGCCGCAACTCGCCAGCCACGGCAGGGACCTCCACGTCGCCGTCCCACTGCTTCTCGATTACCGCGTGTTTCGCTTTGATCCTGTTCTTCAGCAAGTCAACCGCGGACTCCAGCACCGCATTGACCGAGGTGAGCGCGGGTGCACTGGACTCACGATAGAACCCGAGGGATTGCCGCGTGATATGCGCGACCCGATTCAACTCCGCGTCAGCCGCATCCAGGTTCTGGCGGGTTGATTCAGGCAGCTCCTTGTCTTGTCTAGCAAGGAACAGCAGGCTCATCACCGCCTCCAGCGGGTTGTTGATTTCATGCGCGATGGTTGCTGCCATGCGGCCCACGGAAGCCAGTTTCTCGCTGCGGAGTAACGCCTGCTCAGCTTGCTTTTGTGCGCTGATGTCGGTATTTGTGCCAAACCAACGCACGACTTGTCCTTGCGAGTTGCGCAATGGCATCCCGCGGGTAAGGAAGGGACGAAATACTCCATCCGCTCCCAGTAAAGGGAACACCATGTCGAAAGGCTCGCCGGTGGCAATCGAGCTTTTCCACCGCTCCATAACTGTGGGCAACTCCTTCGGATCGTGAACCGATTGCCAGCCCCATCCTTCCATCTGTTGCGGAGTAGTGCCAGTGTATTGATACCACCGCTGGTTGTACCAGAATAGCCAGCCATCGGCATTTGCCATCCAGGCCAACTGCGGAATCCCTTCGGCCAGTTCACGGAACTGCGCTTCGCTCTGCTGCAGTGCTTCATCGGCGCGGAACTTGGACAACGCCACTGCCAGGTAGTCCGCCAGCCTCTCCCACTGGAGTATGGTCTCAAGCGAGAAACGGCCCTTTTGCCGGTCGTTCAACTGGAGCAATCCAAAACATTCCTGGCCAACGCGTAGGGGGATAAGTGCCACCGACTCATAGCCCTCGCCATTGCACCGGTTGCGCGTGTGAGTTTGCCGGTCGGCGTCGGTGGTGGTGGCCAGCAAGCGCGTTGTGTCATTGGCCCAGAAGCTCCCGTTGGCGGTGAAAAAGGACTTGCATGGGTCAACACGGCCAAGGATCACATTGCCACACATACATTCGATGGCGGGATTGCCGTCGCTGTCCCGGATGGTCTTGCCAGCAGCGTCCCGGGAGCAAAGGCTGTTCTCGACCTGGACAAATTCCTTCGGGAATCCGCGCGCTTCGTAATAGGGATAATCGTCGCCTTCCTGCAGGCGAATGCCCACCGCCTCGCAAGCGGAGCGTTGCTGAAAGAAGCTTGTTGCCGTTTGAACCAAATCTCTGGTTCCACGGCTCCGGTTCACCAGCCGGAGGAATTCAACCGTCGTCTCACGTTCTTCTTCCGCCCGCTTGCGCTCGGTGATTTCCAGCGCCACTCCCAGGTGGCTAACGGGTTTACCATCGGCAAATGTCGTGCGTCCGCGCGCGGAGATCCACCGCTGGACGCCATCGGTTCCAATCACGCGGTACTCAGCTTCGTAAAGGCCATCACCCGCGGGATCTAGCGAACGTGCTGCGCGTTGCTCGACGTAAGCATGGTCAGCGGGATGCACGCCCGCGAGAAACACTTCATGATTTACCACTGCATCCGGCGGCAATCCCCACAACGCTTTGAGCCGCATGTCCCAATGGAGCATACCTGACAGTGGTTCCCACGTGTACGGGAGGAGGCCAACGAGATCGGCGGCTTGGCGAAGGCGTTCCTCGCTGGCACGCAGCGCCTCTTCGGCCCTGGCGCGAGCGGCACGCATGCGCAGCGTATTAATGCCATGCGTCAAATCGGCCGCCAGATCTGTCAGCAGGTTGACTTCACCTTCCGTGAACGTATCCGGTTCCCGGGAATAGATGGTGATGGCCCCAAAGACCTTATCGCTCTCTTTGAGAGGGATAACGAGCGAGGAGGCGTAGCCACGCTTGATGGCCTCTGTCCGCCAAGGCAGAAATGTAGGATCGATAAGCATGTTGCGGGATGTCGAGGGACGTCCGGTGCGGATGGCGGTGCCGGTGGGACCGCGTCCACGTTCGCTATCGGCCCAGGTGATTCGCATTGCCTCCAAGTAGCCCTCTTCATAGCCTGCGTAGGCGACGGGCCGGACGCTCTTGTTTTCGTCATTCTCGGCAAAGCCGATCCACACCATCGCATGTCCGCAATCTTCATAGATAATGCGACACACCTGCTGCAGAAATGTCAGCTCGTCGGTGGCATGCATCAACGCCTGGTTGCTGTTGCTCAAGGCCGTAAGCGTACGATTGAGTTTCCGGAGCTGTTCCTCTGCCCGCTTGCGCTCGGAGATGTCAGCGAAGTAGACGCGGGCAAGCCCGATATCCGGAAGCGTAGTGAATCGTCTAGTGGAACACCGTCCCGTTGGCTTCAACTTCGCGGGTAACGACTTGCTGTTGAACATTCTCACTCCGAGTGCAGCAGCGAACGAAGACCACTTTTTCAGAATCGTATGCTGCGTGCCGGTTTCTGCAATGTCGGGAAACCGCATCTTCGCGCGCTGGATTCGCGTAGGCGACCTTTCCTTGCAGGTCTATCTCAAGAATGGGGCTTGCATTCAGTTCGGGGAAACTGGCGAGATGGGCGATCCGTTGCTCCGCCTTCGCTGTGCTCGGTGATGTCGCGCGTAACATTGCTGAACCCCAGTATGCGCCCTGAGTCATCGCGCAACGCGCTCAGCGTGACCTCTGCCCAGAATCGCGAACCGTCCTTGCGCACGCGCCAACCCTCGTCCTCCGCGAGGTCGTGCTCGGCGGCTACCCTCAAAAGCCGCCCGGGCTTACTCTGCTCAATGTCCTCGGGGACATAGAAGCAGGACATATCGCGGCCGATGATCTCCGATTCCGTGTAGCCCTTGATTGACTGCGCGCCGCTGTTCCAACTGGTCACTCTGCCGTCAGGGTCAAGCATGAAAATCGCGTGGTCTTTGGTCTGGTCTACCAAGCGACGGAACTTCTCCTCGCTTTCGCGCAGCGCCTGCTCCGCTCGCTCGCGCTCCGCCGTGCGCTGCTGCAGGAGTTGCGATGCTTTCACCAAGGATTGGCCGACCTCGTTGGTCTCCGCGAGGTCGAGCTGTCCGACAGCCACCGGCTCGCCGCTTCCCAACGCCAGGGCGGGGCCGGTCAGCGCCTGGATGGAGCCGGAGATTCGGCGCGCCAGAAACAGCGCCAAGGCAATCCCCATCGTCGAGAACAGGATCGCGCCGCCAGTCGTCCACCACAGCCATTGCCGAATCTCTGCCAGCATGACTGCTTTGGGAATTCCGATCCCGACGGCCCAGCCGGACTTGGCTGACCGACTGAACATGGTGACTATAGGAACGCCTGCTCGGTTTGTTGTTTCTACACGGCCGTCGGCAGTCTCAGACAATGCTTTAATAAGAGCGGGGACGGCCGGCAGACCGACATAGCTTTGCTCTAACCGGTCTCGGGCAATCACCACACGATTGGCGTCCAAGATAGTTGCGGGCCAGCCGGGTGGAATGCTTTGCTGCGAAAGCACCGCCGAGAAGCGGTTGGCGGGGACAACCAATGCAAGGTCGTACACGATCCGACCGTCGCGGATCACTGGCACCTCAACCCCGACAATCGGGACTCTCAGAAGGTTCGCCTTAAAAAGGTTGACGATAACCGGCTTGCCAGTCTCGAATACCCTTGCCACCAAATCTAACTTCGTGCGCTTAGGTAATGGAGTTCCAAACGGTACGAATGTGTTGACAAGCTGCTGGCCGGTAGCATCCGCCAGAGTAAAGGTAGCACCGGGATAATCGTGCAGGACCTCCTGCGCCTGGCGATAGAACCCGGCGAGATCACCTGAGGCGAGGTAATCTGACGTGGCCAGGGCTGTCGTGCTGGCTTGCATGGCGGCCAACTCCCGGTCAACTACCATGGAGAGCGCCCTGGCCGTTTCCAACACGCGCTGCTCCAGGAGAGCCCGCTTTTGCTGATAGGCGTGATAGACAACCAAGCCGGCGATAGCGCAGACCGGCAGAACGCAGGCCAGCACGAGAGAGGCGAGCCGGAAGCGAAGCGTCCGCTGGCGCGGTTTAGCGGACGGCGACGGATGCTCGGGCCCCTTCGGCCGGTTTGCAGTGTCAGTCGCAGCGCACTCGTCGCTGACGCGCTTGCCCGGAGTATCGCCGATGCCTGCCATGAGACACCAAAGACTCTGCGGGACGGCTTGGCCGAGTCCCGCTCGGCGGAAGTATCTGCAGTCACAAAAAGTGTAAGGCGAATGCCCGAGTGGGTGTCTGTGATATGGGTCACAACGGCTCCCAGAGCGGGTCTTTGGCGTGTTATGGCGTAGAGATATGTCCGACATCGGACATTGCCGAAAGGTCAAAGCGGCTCCGAAGTAGCGTTCTGGGAAGCTAGAAGCTCTGACTTACAAAAGCGCAACCGACCGTTTAATCGTTGGAGTTGGGGTGATTCACAACAGGCAGACATAGTTGCCCAGCCGCCACCAGCGCAACGAGAATGGCGTGTCGATCGACAGAACCAAGCTTCAACTCATCCGTACCAGGACTTTGACACTAGCCGGAGCCTGCGCCGCAGCATAAGCTTCTGGCGCCTCATCCAGCGGACGCACCATGGAGATCAGCGGGCCGTAACATTCGACCTTTCCGGAGGCAATCAGCTCGATGGCGCGGTCGATGTCTTTGCCCAGATACAATCCGCTGCCTTGCATGCGGATTTCAAAGCGCTGCATCCTTGGCATGGGCACGGAGATCCGTCCCGGGGAGATACCAACCACGATGACGCAGCCTCCCGAGAGCGCGCTGCCGCTGGCCAGATCGAATGTCTGCTGCCCGCCCACGCAGTCAAAGCATGCGGTATAGCGTGGCGCCAACTGCGCCTGTTCCGGGGAGAGAGCTTCGGCTGCTCCCAAACGCTTCGCCAGATCACGTTTGTGGGCGATGGGCTCGATGACGGTCACACGGCCGGCCCCGCGCGCCCGCAGGCCGAGCAGAACACAAAGTCCAATTGTGCCACCGCCAATCACCAGTACATCTTCCAGATCATCGAAGAGGCTGGAAGCGTGCACGCCCACGGCCATCGGTTCAGCCAAACAAGCCTTATCTAACGGCATATCCCGCGGAAGCCGGTGCAGTTGCCGGGCGCTCATCACGAGCTTTGTTTGTCCAACTCCGGGCACTCCGGGCTTGGCCGGACGCCCTGGCGTTTGCTGCGGCGGAACATAGCCCGTTACTCTACCCGCCTCGCAGGTGTTAAACGATCCCATGCGGCACCGCCGGCAGGTTCCACAGGCGAATAGCGGATTGAGAACAACATGATCGCCGGGGAGTAAATCGTGAATATCCGGGCCAATCTTCTCGACCACGGCCGCCAACTCATGACCGGTGACCACCGGAGGCTTGGTCCAGGGGTGCTTGCCCTGCAAGACGTGCAGATCGCTGCCACAGATGCCGAGGTAAGCCGAAGCCAGCACCACCTCGCCCGGTCCTGGCTGCAGCGGATCGTCGGCCGTGCGCACCACGACCTTGTTGAGGTCCGCGAAGACTATCTGCCTGACGTTCATTGCCTGCCCCCTCTTGCTGCCGTTGCAACTCGAAGCTCCGCGCACACCGTGCGGTGGGAGCAACGCTCTCCTGCTATCGGCGGACTACAGCCTGATCCACTATTTCACACAACCGGCATAGGCGCGCTGCCGCGTCTTCCTGCAAAGCACGTCGCAGATCCGTGCTGCCAATTACGCCGCGCCAGACCGCCCGGCCGGCAAGAAATCCCGATGCGCCTTCACGGCAGGCAAGTTCCACCGCGCGCGGGAAATTATCCTGCTTCACTCCCGAGGAAAGCACGACCCACGGCGAACGGATTGCGCGCGTCAGCGCCGCGCATGCTTGTCGGATAACCGTCTCGTCGCCCTCGCCATGCAACGGCATCTCGGCCTTGTACAGATCGGCGCCGCAATCGCCGAGTTCCTTCGCAGCCGCGAGCACGCCTGCGTTCCAGTCCCACGGCCGTCCATCTCCTGGTTTGCGGGAGATGGGCTCGATGATGCCAGCCAGCTCCGCCTTGCGGCAACGCTGAACGAAGCGCTCGACCAATGCCAAACGCTTGTCCGGCGGCTCATCAGGGCGCCAGATGACAAGCAGTTTCAGCGCAACCGCGCCTTGTGACTTCACCTGTTCAGGCGACACTTCCTCGTCGATGATCGATTCGGCCACGACTTCGCCAGGCCCGGCGATGAACTGATCGGCAGCGGCAATCAAACCGCAACCAGGGCTTACGGCACGCTCGCGGATGACCCGATCCCAGGCGAACTGACGGTCAACCAGAACACCGGAAGCAAAAGGCGTCAGCGTGCGAACAGCCTGAAGCTTGAACTCCGTCACCTGCTTGTCGGTAACAGGTGTTGACTGATGCTCGGCGAACATGGCGCGCAACGATTCACGCTGATCTACGGCCAGCATGGCGAAGGCGCCGGACGGGCGCTGCAGCGCGCGCAGGCCGGCTTGGGACTGAACGCTCATCGACCGATCTCCTGTTCCTCTAAAAGGAGGCGAAGTTTGGTCTGTACTTCCTCGTGGCGGGGGATGGCTGACCGGCCGTCGAGTCCGCGGCACGACAACGCAGCCGCAATATTGGCGTAAGCGAGGCACTGCGCAAGCGGGAGATCGCGTGTGACCGCAGCCAGCAGCGCGCCATGAAATACATCGCCGGCGCCAAGCGTGCTAAGAATTTCGGTTTGGTATGCCGGGACATGGCAACTCACGCCCTCGGCTGTAAGCGCCCACGACCCCTCGCTCCCGGCGGTCGCCACCACGCATCGTGCCCCATCCGCCACAGCGGCCCGGAGCAGGTCCGGCAACGGCTTCTCACCGTACAAGGCCAGCAACTGCTTTTGCGGAGGCACGAACAGGTCGATCCCCCGGGCGGTGAATCCCGGAGCCGGATTGCCCAAATCCACTGATAAACGCGGAGTGGCTCCGCGCTGGCCGGCGAGGAACTCCCGCACCGGCTGCCAGCCTGAATGATCGGCATGCACCCAGGCGGCGCCGCGGATCAGCTCGGCAGCGACCGAGTTCTCCGGAATACGCGAAGCAGGCCCGGGCAGAGCGCAAATGGCACGAGTGGCACGGCCGCGGTCCACCAGAACCACGCAGCGCATCGAGCGCTTTCCCGGCACACGAACAACGCCGGATACATCGACGCCTTCGGAGCGCAGTCCGTCCAGAATCGCTTCCCCAGCCGCATCATCGCCGATGGCTCCGACAAAATGAGCCCGGCCTCCAAGGCGGGAGAATGCAACGGCCGCCGTAGCCGCGGGTCCGCCGCCGGAATGAACGATTTCTTCGGCGAGAATTCGCTCGTCCGGAAGCGGAAAACGCGGTACCAGCGCGATCACATCATCGGCTGCTACCCCGATAAAAACCGCCGAACCCGCCTTGTCCGCTACATGCTGCATTGGCATATTCCTGCGAGTGGATCCCGGCAGAACTTCAAGGCCGGGAAAATGCGGCGCGCGGCAGGGCCTTGCCGCTCACGGGATCGAACAGGTGCGCATGTTCGAGATCAGGACGCAGTGGCAGCAGTTCGCCGACAGTCACTGGAATTTCAGCGCCAAGCCGGGCAACGATTCGTTGACCTTCGATCTTGCCGAAGACGAAGGTATCGGAACCAAGCGGCTCCGTGATCTCGACCTGCATCGCGAATGCCTGCTCGCTCTCCGGCGTGACCGCCCAGTGCTCAGGCCTGAGTCCCAGTACGGCGTCAGCAGCGATGCCGCCGGCATCGCCGTGCAGTGGCAGGTCGAGCAGGCGCTGACCCCAGCGCCATTGCGTGCCGCTGCGCTGCAGAGGGATGAAGTTCATTGTCGGCGTGCCGATAAAGCCGGCGACAAACAGGTTTGCCGGCTGGTTGTAAACTTCCGCGGGCGTGCCGACCTGCTGGATGATGCCTTTTTCGAGCACTACGATGCGGTCGGCCATCGTCATTGCCTCGACCTGGTCGTGGGTAACGAACACAGTTGTAGTGCGCAGTTCATGAAACAGTTTCTTGATCTCGCCGCGCACGTCGACACGCAGCTTGGCGTCGAGATTGGAGAGTGGCTCGTCGAACAGAAACGCTCGCGGCTGGCGCACCATGGCGCGGCCCATGGCGACGCGCTGGCGCTGGCCGCCGGATAGTGCCTTCGGCCGGCGGTTGAGATAAGGCTCGATCTGCAGCATCGCCGCCACCTGCTCGACACGCCGGGCGATTTCGGCTGCGGGCAGCTTCTGGTTTTCGAGGCCGAATGAAAGATTTTGCCGCACAGACATATGCGGATACAAGGCGTAATCCTGGAAGACCATGGCGATATTACGGCGTGCCGGCGGCACATCATTCACAATGTCATCGCCGATACGCAAAGTACCCGCATCAATGCGCTCCAGTCCGGCGATCATGCGCAACAATGTTGTCTTTCCGCAACCGGAAGGGCCGACGAACACGATGAACTCACCGTCGGGAATCTCCAGCGAGAGTTCCGGGATGACGGTGACATCGCCGAAGCATTTGACGACGCGATCGAAACTAACAGAGGCCATGGTTGATCCAGTGCAGATTACTATGACGCGATTCTAAGGCATTCATCCTTTGACCGCACCAATTGCGAGTCCGCTGACGAGGCGCCGTTGAACCGCGAATGCCAGCACCAGCGGCGGCAGAGCGATCAGCGTCGCCGCAGCCATCAGTGCGCCCCAGAAGGTCGCGCCCTCGCCGATGAAATTGAAAGCCGCGGCGACCAGCGTCTTGCTGTCGGAGTTGGAAAGTACCAAGGCGAACTGGAAGTAGTTCCATGAGTACACAAAAGCCAGAATTGAAGCCACCGTCAGCCCAGGCACGACCAGCGGCAGGGCAATACGCATCAGGATGCGGACTGCGCTGCACCCATCAACCTGCGCGGCTTCTAAAACGCTGCGTGGAATGGCGTCAAAGAACGGCATCAGGACCCAGATCACAATCGGCATGGTAATGACAGCGTGGGTCAAAATCAAAGCCCATAACGAGCCGATGAGACCAACCTGGCTGAACATCAAATACCATGGCAAGAGGAATAGCGTGCCTGGCGCCATACGCGCCATCAGCGTCACCGTGGCCGGCCAGGTAATGCGCGACCAACTGACCGCGAACCCCGCCGGCACACCGAGCAGCAATCCGATCAATGTAGAGCCGGTGGAGACCCAAAAGCTGTTGAGGGCATAACGCGCGAAGGGAGTCGTTGCAAACAACTGCCGGTAGTTGTCGAGCGTGGCGGAGAAGAAAAGCTTCGGCGGGTAGGCGGTGACCTCGGAGGAAGGTTTGAACGAGGACAGCACCATCCAGGCGACGGGCGCCAGCACGACGAGCGCCACCGCCACAAGCTGCAGAAGGCTGAGGCGGTTGACCCACTTCTCACTCATCTCCCCTCCTTAGTAGGTGAAGTGCCGCCTGGCCCGCATCATGGTGAGCACCGCGCCAAGCACGATGGCGGAAAGACTGACCATGATGGCCGCCGCATAGCCGAGCTCGAAAAACTCGAAGCCCTTGCGGAACCCGTAGATGTTGAGTGTGGTGGATGCGTCGCCCGGCCCGCCCTGGGTAGTGATATAGATGATATCGAAGAAGCGCAGCAGATCGACCGAACGCAGGATGGCGGCCGTGACCAGCGTGGGGCCAAGCATAGGCAGTGTAATGCGCCAGAATGTCCGCCAGCGCGAGGTGCCATCGATCTGCGCCGCCTCGAATACATTCGGCGGCAGCGACTGCAATCCTCCGAGCACAATCAGCGCGACGTACGGTGTCCATTGCCAAGTATCGATCAGCGCCACCGTCGGGATTACCCACTGCGGAGAGGCGAGCCACAGCGACGGCGGCAAACCTATTTTTTCAAGAAGGAAGTTGACGGCACCAATCGAGGGATCAAGGATCACCAGCCACATCATGCCAACTACCACGGGAGGCATGATGAAGGGCGAGATCAGCATGGAGCGCAATATCCCTGGCAGCCGCTTGCTGCGATGCAACAGCAGCGCAATCCACGTGCCCGCGCCGAGCTGCAGGGCAAGCGAGATCACGTACAGCACGAAGGTAATGCGCACGCCGTTCCAGAAGAGCGTGTCGGAGGTCAGCAGGGCCTTGTAGTTGGCGGCGCCGACAAAGCGCGATGGGGATCCGATCGCCACGCTTTGCAGCGAAAGCCAGATCGTGTAGGCGAAGGGAAAGGCGATCATTGCCAGGGTAAAAATCACGGCGGGCGCGGTCAGTGCATGCAGCTCTGCCCCGGCAAGCCAACTTCGCGCATGCCGGGGCCTACCACCAATGTTGGTTGAGCGAGCTGCTGTTGCCACCGTCTTACTCCCTGGCCATCAGGTCGGCAAGCGCCTTGTTGGCGTCGGCGCAAGCCTGAGGAACCGCCTTCTGGCCGAGCATGACCTCGTTCACCATACCGCCGATAATGTCGCGCGAAGCGACATTGGCGGTGATCGGCGCGCCGACCTCGCCAGAGCCCGTCTTGGCCGCCTGCTGGATGGAGTTCATCCACTCGCGGCGAACCGGTTCGGCGTCGATCCACTTCTTAAAGGCAGGATCGTTCGAAATCTGGGCGCGTGGCGGAGCGATGTCTTCCAGCGCAAGCGTGGCTTGCATCGCCGGCGAGGTGGCCCATTGCACGAAAAACCACGCCGTTTCCGGACGCTTGGAATGTGCTGACACCGACAATCCCCAGCCGATCAGCACCGGCTGGTTGCGCACACCGCCGGGCAGCAGCGAAACGCCGGTCTCCTTGAGCCACGCTCCGCCTTCGTTAATTCTGTGCAGTTCGTTGCTGGCGTCGAAGGCCATCACCGCCTTGCCCTCGTGGTAGAGAGAAACGTTCTGGTAGAAGTTGTTGTTAATCGCACCTAGCGGGCCGTAGTTCTTCAGCAGATTGGCGTAAAGGGCCGTCGCTGCCTGCGCTTCCTTGCTGCACAGCGCGGGCTTGCGGCTCTTGTCGAGGTAGTCGCCGCCGAAGTTATGGAGGAAACCGGCATACGTATAGGGCAGCGCAGCCTTCAACCCACGAGTTGTCCAGGGCACCATCGCCGGATTACAGGCCTTCAGTTTTTCGGCCACCGCCTGCAGGCCCTCGAGCGTCGCGGGCATTGAAACACCGCACTTCTTGAACACATCCTTGCGGTAGAAGATTACCGGCGCTTCGACGTTCAACGGGATGCCGGTTAGCTTGCCGTTATGCATCAGTGGAGCGATCAGCGGTGGGCTGAAATCAGCAAAGTTGTAGTCCTTTGCGACCGCGTTTTTTACCAGGGAGGTCAGGTCGGCATACCAGCCGGCCTTGGCGAACTGCTCGCCTTCACGCGAAGGAAGCGACATGAATACGTCGATCTCGGGGCTTTTCGCGTTCATGACCGTGACCAGGCGCTGGCGCATCTGCTGCTCCTGGTAGGTGTCGAACTTCACGGTGATGCCGGTCAGCGCTTCGAACTCGGCTTTGTGTTTGAGCACTGCGTTGGCCCAAGGATGGTTGGACGAGAGGAAGGTTATGGTTTCGCCCTGGTGCTTCTTCCAGTTGAACTGCTGCGCCAAGGCGGCGTGACCGAATAGAGTAGCGACAACGAGTACAGCAAACGTTCGTCTCATCTCTGATTTCTCCCTAGGATGACATTCGTCACAGAATGCGGTATCGCTCCGCTCTTGAACAGTCCATTGAGCGAGCCAAGGCGAAGAAAAGGCGCCAATGCCGACCAGACGCTCGCGGTATCAGGGACCGCCACATATCCCACAAACCAGGCCTATCTGTCAATAAGCTCTTTGGAATACAGCCTGGCGGCGGCATAATTCCCTTATGTCAATAGCGAAAGTCGAAGTCCTTGTCACCGCTCCACTCTTGCCCAGCCTGATGGCTGCGGTCGAACGGGAGTTCACGGTTCATAAACTGTGGCTTGCTCCGGATCGTAATGCCTACTTGCGGGAGCATGGGGCATCGATTCGAGGAGTCGTTACCAGCGCCATCATTGGAGCCGATGCCGCTCTGATGCAGGCGCTGCCACGACTCGAGATCATTTCCGGGTTCGGCGTCGGATACGAGACCATCGATATCGAGGCCGCGCGTCACCGTGGGATCATTGTTACCAACACCCCCGGTGTGCTGACCGACTGCGTTGCCGATACCGCACTGGCGCTCTTGCTGGCGGTGACTCGGCGGATTTGCGAAGCCGATCGCTATGTGCGAGCCGGCAAGTGGCTGCAAGGCAGGTTTCCCCTCAGTACCAAGGTGGGCGGCAAGAATTGTTGCATTGCCGGCTTGGGAAATGTCGGTCAAGCCATTGCCATCCGCGCGCAGGCTTTCGGTATGAAGATCGGCTACTATGATCCCTATCCCAAACCAGACCTGGGGTATCGGCGGTACGACAATTTGGAGGCTATGGCAAAAGACGCCGATTTCCTGATGCTGGCCTTGCCGGGAGGGAAGGAAACTTATCGGCTGATCGACGGCCTCATCCTGGCCGCTTTGGGCCGCAATGGCATTTTGATCAACGTTTCTCGAGGATCGGTATTGGATCAAGAGGCCTTGGTCACAGCACTCACGGCCGGCATCATCGCCGGCGCCGGTCTGGATGTTTTCGACCAGGAACCGCAGGTCCCGGCGGAACTGTTAAAGATGGAGAACGTCGTCTTGACGCCGCATCTGGCGAGCGGCACGCATGAAACACGGGAAGCGATGGGCCAGCTCACGTTCGCCAATCTACACGCCCATTTCGCCGGCAGCCCGGTACTTACGCGTGTCGTTTAGATTCTGCATTTTCGCAGTTGGAAAAAGGCTACAGCCGGCCTCCCTGAACGTATTTATTAACCCGGTTGTTTCAGCGTCAGGAGGCGACTTGGTTGGTACCAAGAAAAATCTCAGGTTCTAACCCGGCGCCGGGATTGCACGCAAACCTCACTGTGGCCTGCTCATGGAGCCAGGTTCCGAGAACCTAGCGCGGGAACAAGGCAGAGAATTCGGAGACAACAAATGAACGATGCCGCCTCGACTGTGGCTGGTCACGGAACCGCAGCGCTGATTTCCCCGCGTCTGGACCTGATCTTGCTGATGACAGCTGGCATTGTGGCGGGTTGCATATTGACGGAACGCCGGCGCTCAACCCGGTCTCGTCTGCTGTGGCCCACGGCGGTCCCCGTCTGCTTGATCGTCATCGGCATGGCAATCTCTGCCGGAGCGCAAACCACATCGTCCTACGGTTTCAACCGCGGGTCTGTCGGCAACATGGGCGCTCAAGTCATTTCCTCCCCCATTCTGGGAAGTGTTCCCAGTGGCGGCGCAACAAACGAAGTGCTGCAATTGACTCTCCGGGACGCCGTCAACATGGCCTTGCAATACAACCTGGGAAGTATCGAGCGCGGTGAAGATACGAGGATCACGCGTGGTCAACGATTGCTTGCGATGAGCAGCCTGTTGCCACAGGTGAGTGCAGGTGTAACGGAAGGGGTTGAGCAAACGAGTCCCGCGATACTCAGGTACCTGAGGAGTCTTGACATCACGGGTTTTCCAGCGATTGCGAAGTCGATCGGTCCCTATGGCTCAAGCAAAGTAGGGGCAAGCTTCAGCCAGACGGTATTCAGTCTGCCATCGATCCAGCGCTTTCGCGCGGCGCGAAGCGTCGATCAGGCTGCCCAACTCAGTTACCGGGACGTCCTCGACGTGGTGACGTTAATAGTGGGCAACGCCTATCTCCGGGTAATCGAATCCAGTTCCCGCATTGAAGCCGCACAGGCCCAGGTGCGAAATGCGCAGGCGCTCTACAACCAGGCGGCCAATGAACTCGAGGCGGGCACTGCTCCGCGGATCGATGTTACCCGCACCGAGGTTCAACTGCACATTGAGCAGTACAAGCTGAGCGTCGCGCGCAATGATTTTGCGATCGCAAAGCTAACACTTGGACGCGTTATCGGCTTGCCTCGTGGACAGGAATTCGAGATTGCCGAACAGTTCCCCTATGCTGATATCGATCCGCCATCGCTCGAAGCGGCTCTCAAAACGGCCTACAACTCGCGTAGCGACTTGCAAGCTGCCATCAGGCTTATGAAAGGCGCCGAGCAGACGCTTTCCGCAGCCCGGGGCGAACGTTATCCCGTTCTCGCGGCCAATGGCAGTTACACTGAACTTGCCACCACCTTCGCCCACTTGCACGGAACTTTCGAAGTCCAGGCCGGAATCATCGTTCCCGTCTTCACTGGCGGCCGAATTAAGGGTGACATCACGCAAGCGGAAGCGGTACTGCGGCAGCGCAAGGCGGAAGCGGAAAACATTCGCGGCCAGATCGATTATGATGTCCGAACTGCACTCCTGAATCTCAGCGCGGCTAGAGAGCAAGTAGACGTCACCCGCCGCAATGTCGATTTGGCGAACGAGAATCTGGGCCGTTCGCGAGACCGTTTCACATCCGGCGTGACGGACAGCGTTGAGGTGGTGCAGGCCGAGCAATCGCTGGCCAGCGCTAACGACCAGTTCATAACGAGCGTGTACGACCACAGCCTGGCCAAGTTGGCCCTGGCTCGCGCTTTAGGAGTTGCACGCACCAGCTATAACCAGTATTTAGGAGGAAAGGTTGCGGACTGACAACCACCTGCCCAATAGCCTATCCCGTATTACTGAGGACGAAAGGGAGATATTTGCCGGAGTGGAGCCCGAGACGGTTGCGCCTCCTCCCGAGACCGGCGACGAGTCCACGAAACTTCATCGCGCCCGCCGCATTTTTCAGGAACATCCCCGGAAAGCAGTTATTGGGGTTGCCGTCTTAGTAGTCGCCTTGCTTACCACCGGTTACTTGCTGCGCAATGCATTTCTTTATGAAGAGACTGATGACGCCCAGGTTGAGGGCCACATCATGCCGCTGAGCGCGCGCATTAGCGGGCACGTGCTGGAAGTGCGAGTCGTTCAAGGCCAACTCGTGCACAGCGGGGATGTCCTGGTGGTGATCGATCCGAAGGACTACAGAATTGCGGTGGAGCAGGCGCAGGCGATGCTGGCGGATGCGAAAGCCAGTGCGTCGAGTTCTCGCTGGCACATTCCGATTATTTCCGTGACCTCCCAAAGTAGCCTCGATTCCGCAACTACTGCGGTCGTCAACGCAGAGGCAGGCGTCAGAGTAGCCGAACATAGCTTTCAGTCCGCCAGCGCGTCGATGGAACAAGCCGAAGCCAATGCCGCAAAGAGTGACGCCGACCTGGTCCGTTATGAGCAACTCGTAAGCAAGCAGAATATCTCGCGTCAGCAATACGACCAGGCGGTGGCCGTAGCGAAAGCAAATCGAGCTGCCGTCGCATCGGCCAAGGCCCATGTGCAGGCAGCCGAACAAGCCGTAGTGCAAGCAAAAGGAAGGCTGCTGCAGGCGAGGGCAGACTTGCGCAGTGCACAGACTGCACCGCAGCAGATTTCCATGACACGCGCCAAAGCGGATGCGTCTGATGCCCAGGTGCTACAGCGCAAGGCACAGCTCGACCAGGCGGAGCTTAACCTCAGCTATACCATCATCCGCTCTCCCGTCACCGGAATTGTCGGCAAAAGGACAGTTGAGACCGGCCAGAATGTCGGCATCGGGCAGGAAATGCTGACCGTCGTACCGCTGGACGACGTCTGGGTAACGGCTAATTTCAAGGAAACACAGCTGGCGCATATGCGGCCGGGACAACCGGTCGAAATCAAAGTCGATGCGTATGGGCGCTCCTGGACAGGACACGTAACCAACATGGGTGGCGGCACCGGCTCGGTTTTCAGCCTCCTCCCCCCCGAGAACGCCACCGGAAACTATGTGAAGGTCGTGCAGCGGGTTCCGGTGCGCATCGATTTTGACCGTTCTCCCGGACAGACGTTTAACGCGGAAGGATTGCTAAAGCCGGGCTTGTCCGTGGAACCGAACGTGAGAGTTCGATGAGCATTGCCGGTACTCACCCCCAGGTTGACGGAGAGTCGAATGAGCAGCACAGCGCACGGTCTTGAGGCGGAAGAGACCGGGTGGAGACCGTCGGCCAATCCATGGATTATCGCGGCGTCGGTAATGCTTGCGACTTTCATGGTGGTGCTGGATTCCTCGGTCGCCAATGTCGCGCTGCCCCACATCGCGGGCAATCTTTCCGCCTCGACCGACGAGTCGACCTGGGTTCTCACCAGCTATCTGGTTTCCAATGCCATCATGCTCCCCGCCACCGCGTGGCTGGCACGTCGTCTCGGACGCAGACGCCTGTTTATGATTTCCATCGTAGTGTTCACCGGCGCTTCCCTGTTGTGTGGCGCGGCGGTCAACTTGCCGGTATTGATTGTGGCGCGGGTTCTGCAAGGCCTCGGCGGGGGAGGCATGCAGCCGCTTTCCCAAGCCATTCTGCTGGAAAGTTTTCCGCCCAGGCGACATGGAGTTGCTATGGCGGCCTATAGCATCGGCATCATAGTCGCGCCGGTGATCGGCCCAACTTTAGGCGGATGGATTACGGATAGTTACTCCTGGCGCTGGATCTTCTATATCAATCTGCCGGTGGGCATGGTCGCTCTGTTCATGATTGCGAAGTTCATTGAAGATCCTCCTTATATCCGGCAGGGATTGCGGGAAAGGGCCGACTATCTCGGTTTTGGCTTGATGGCGTTATGGCTCGGCAGCCTCCAGCTGATACTCGATAAGGGACAGGAGGCGGACTGGTTTTCGGCGAACTGGATATGCTGGATGGCGGCGATTTCCGTGCTCTCCCTGGTCTGCTTTATCGTCCGCGAACGCAGCGTCCGAGAACCGATTGTGCATTTGGGCGTGCTGCGGAACCGGAACTTCAGTCTGGGAACGTCGCTCACCGCGCTGTACGGCTTTGTTCTTTACGGCGTTACGGCCATGCTGCCTTTGTTCCTGCAGACGTTGATGGGATACCCGGCGATGGACAGCGGTTTGGCGGTCAGTCCACGCGGGGTGGGATGCATGCTCGCCATGTTCGTAGTGGGGCCGCTGGTCAATTACGTGGACGGCCGGCTCCTCCTGGCATTCGGGTTCAGTGTCGTTGGTTCTTCGGTTTTGATGCTGAGCCACGTCAATCTGCAAATCTCCATGTCTTCCGTCGCACTGCCGAACTTCATCAATGGCTTTGGTTCCGGCTTCGTCTTTGTTCCCCTTACTACTATGGCTATGAGCAGACTGCAGAAGGAGGAAATGGGCAACGCGGCCGGCGTCTTTAACCTCATGCGCAGCATTGGCGGTAGCGTTGGTATTGCGTGCGTCACTACCTTTCTGGTGCGTGGGTCGCAAGTCCATCAGAGTCATCTCGCAGCCAACGCCACGGCTGGAAATCCGGGCGTGATGAAGATGATCCATGGCCTGGAATCAAAGTTATTCCTCGGAGGTGCGGGGACCTACACAGCCCATCATAAGGCCCTCGGAATGCTTTATGGAGCTGTCCAGCGGCAGGCGTCTCTGCTGGCGTACGTAGACAATTTTCGGATGCTAGGATTCCTGTCGCTGCTGTGCATACCACTTGCTCTGTGCTTTCATAGCGTGCGGACACAGCCCAGGCGTGATGCCACAGTTGCAAACACCGCCTTTAGGCCTCCTGCTGCGGAATCCAATCCAAAGACCTCGCGACCAGATGGTTAAGCAAGCAGTTGACAAACTACACGGAAGTGCTAAACTCCCGCACAATTAAGATCTGACAAGAAGAGAGTTTCTTTCTAAAAAGATCAGGTGCCTTCGACGGCTTGTGGGAAGCGCCTGCTTGGACACTGTTTAAGCAGGCGCGAGCATAAGTGGAGGTATGGGAACAAATATGGCAACCACAAAAAATGCATTTGATTTCGACACCGTAGTCTCCCGGCAAGGTACTGGCAGCCTGAAATGGGAGAAGTACAGCAAAGACGTGCTGCCTCTGTGGGTAGCCGACATGGACTTTGCTTGCCCGGAGGCAGTATCCCGCAAGATGGTGGAGCGTGCCAGCCATCCTATGTATGGCTACAACACGCAAGATCCTGCCCTGATGGAGTCAATTGTCGCTTGGGTAAGGCGCCGCCATAGTTGGGATATTCAGCCGGAATGGATTGTACTGGCCCCTGGCGTAGTTACTTCTGTTATCGTTGCGATCCTTGCACTCTCGCAGCAAGGCGAGGGAGTTATCATTCAGCCGCCGGTCTATCACCCGTTCTTTTCAATCATACGAGATAACGAACGTGAGGTGGCAGAAAACCCGCTTTTGTTTACCAACGACCGGTACGAAATCGATTTCTCACACCTTGAACAAACACTGGCAAACCGAACCAACAAATTGTTATTACTGTGCAGCCCGCATAACCCCGTTGGGCGTGTCTGGACCAGAAGTGAATTGACAAGAGTCTATCAGCTCTGTCAACAGTATGAAGTAGATGTGTTGTCCGATGAAATACATTGCGATGTCGTCTTTTCAGGACATAAGCATACGGTACTAGCCTCGCTGTCGACACCAGCTCCCGAGCGCTGTATTACCTTCATGTCGGCCAGTAAAACCTTTAATCTCCCCGGTCTTAATTGCTCCTTCATGGTTATTCCTTGCCCACGCAGGCGAGCTTTGATCGACGGCTGGCTGAATCGGCTGCACATTCGCCGCAATAATCTATTTGGCGTACTCGCCACTGAGGCCGCTTTTAGAAACGGCGATAACTGGCTAGAGGCTTTGCTTTCGTATCTTGAAGGGAATGCGGATACCTTGGTCGATTTTGTCCGGACCAGACTGCCTGGCGTCAACGTAGTCAAGCCGGAAGGCACTTACCTGGCATGGCTGGATTTCCGGAAACGTTTTACGAGCGCGACAGAATTGGATGATTTTCTCCTGCAGAAAGCGAAAGTAGGGCTTAACCGGGGAATCACGTTCGGCCGCCAAGGCGAAGGATTTACCCGCCTCAATTTTGCTGTTCCGCGAAGCCAATTACTGGAAGCGCTTATAAGAATAGAACAAGCAATGGGCTGAACAGCTGCACAGCAGGTGCGCACCCGAATTGCGCTGAGCGTTGCTGACCGTTACTGTTTTCGAACTGAATAGCATTCCAGCAGCGGAAAACACACAATTCTTCACTTGCGACGGCATGGTACGTTATTCGAAGGACAGGGCGATGCATATAGAAAACCAAGAAGGTAACCTCAAAAGGGTATTAGGGCTAGGTGACGTTATCGGAATTGCAGTGGCCAATGTCGTTGGCGCAGGCATTCTCGTATTGACTGGTATTGCCATTGGCATGACTGGTACTGGGGTAATATTCGCGTATATGGCCTCGGCAGCCTTTACCCTCATCAAAATTACTCCAATGGCCCTAATGTCTTCGGCGCTTCCGACAACCGGGGGCATGTACCGCTATTCCAGCCGGCTGTTAAGCCCGAAACTCGCCTTCTTCTGGATGCTGATGACCATTCTCGTCCATGTCGGCATCTCTAACCTGGCCTTAACGTTTGCTATGTATTTTCAAGGGTTGATTCCTGGCACATCGATCAAGCTGGCCGCAGCCTTCGTGCTATCTGTTTGTTACGTTGCCAACCTGTGCGGCATCAAGAAAGTAGCCATTGTGGCGAAGTATATGGTGCTGGTTCTGCTCATTGCCTTGGGCCTGTTCATAGCATATGGACTGCCGGCAGTGGATTATGCGCGAGTACTAGCCCCGCTGAACATGCTACCTCACGGCTGGGTTGGATTCTTTTCGGCCGTTGCGCTTGTCTCTTTTGCAACGAATGGCGCCCAGTTCATCGCCGAAATCGGGGGCGAAATGAAGAATCCCGGCAGGGACATTCCGCTCGCCATGTACACGGCGACGGCCGGAGTCGGTCTGCTATACGGCGTCATCGCCATGGTGGCATCCGGAGTATTGCCGGTGTCCCGGGTCGCCGATAAACCGCTTACCGACGTTGCCAAGGCCATTTTGCCTGCGCCGCTCTTCCTGTTTTTCATGGTTGGCGGGGCCTTGGTTGTGCTGGTCATTCACCTACTGGTAGTTTTTGCAAGCTTCACTAAGGGACTGCTGATCGCTTGCCACGACGGCTGGCTGCCGAAAGGGTTAGGAGCGGTCAATCGCAGATATGGCACGCCCCACTGGCTACTGACTCTTATGTTCTTGGTCGGTATTACACCGGTTATCTCTGGAATGACGGTTACTACAATCGCTGCGCTAGGCTCCGGTGTCGGATTCTTTACTTATCTCATCCCGTTCCTTGCTTGCACCCAACTACCGAAGAGATTTCCTGAAGCTTATGCCAAAGCTAAGTTCAAGCTTAAGCCAACGGCGATTAATATAGTCGTCACTGTCGCTTCTATGCTATCCATAGGTCAGGGCTATCTTTTGCTCATGAAGCTCAAACCATCGTTGCGCATAACGGTTGTAACTTACATTTCTGCGGCGGCGCTCTACATCTATTTGATAGGCAAGACTGCAAAATACGAGCAGATCAAGGCAAGCAAAAGCTTTTCTCCCGAGGAGGAAGCCGACAAGGTTCCTGCCCAGGAAGAAGAGCCAGTTGCTCAGAGCGCGACAGAGGCGGCCAGAGCGAAATAGAAAGCTATATCCGGCCTCGAACATCGGCGTACCAGCAAACCCAGCAACGCTGGCCAGCATCTAACTTTACCGGCAAGCCGGCGGAATCGGGAGTTCCTGCTGAAATTAGCACGGCAACTCGGCCAGCGCCCGGTCTTGATCCCCACCTCCGACATCACCGCCGTCTTTCTGGCCGACAATGCCGGGAGTTTACGGCAAAACCAGGGATGTTATTGACCTTCAAGTTCTGCTTACCGTCGCTGTCCTGTGTCGCGGCCACCGGTCACTGCTGCGGGCGTTTCGTTTGCATTCCCGCGGTTTGATGAACTTTTCTTCATAATTTAGCCCAGCAGTGGCAACCTCGAAGGCTAGGGTTCCATCTGCTCACTAACGATTGTCGCAGTGGGTAGTCGGGATGTGACTTTGAGGGCGGAGCCGCGACTCCGTGACCGCTCAACTGTGGGATCGTGGGTTGTTTTCAAGAGGTTCGGGGGAGTTGTGCCAAAAAGGGTAGAGCCGGTTGGAATCCAAAATAACGCAGTTCCCGCTGTCGTGCTCGTGTCGTCCCAGCATGGCGGGGTCGGAATCATCCGAAGTCTCGGCAAGGCGGGGGTCCCCGTCTATAGCGTCCATCAGGATCGCTGGGAGCCGTCCGCGCGGTCGCGATACCTGCGCGGCATCCGCCGGTGGGACTTCTCAACGGCGCCGGCGGCGGAATCGGTGGAGTTCCTGCTCGAATTAGCGCGGCAACTCGGCCAACGCCCGGTCTTGATCCCCACCTCCGACATCACCGCCGTCTTTCTGGCCGACAACGCCGGGAGTCTGGCGGAGGACTATCTCTTCGCCACGGCTTCCGCGCAGGTGGTGCGTACCTTTGCCAGCAAGAAAGAGACCGCCGATCTCTGCCGGAGGCTGGGGATTCCGACGCCCGAGACCGCAATGCCGGGCTGCCGCAGCGATTTGTTCGACTTCGCGCGCTCGGCCCGTTATCCGGTGATCGTGAAGGGCGAATCCGGCGATTTTCTTGTGCCCCAAAAAGGCCGCGAGCGTGTTGCCATCGTATCCAGCGAGCAGGAACTGCTCGACATCTACGACCGGAACGCGCAGACCGAGCCTCCCACGCTCATCGTGCAGGAGTACATACCCGGCGGCGACGATACGATCTGGATGTTCAATGGCTACTTCAACCGGCGCTCCGAGTGCCTCTTCGGAGCTACCGGGAGAAAGCTTCGCCAGTTTCCCATCCACCGCGGCCATACCTCCCTCGGAGTGTGCGAGAGCAATGAGGTTATTGCCGCGCAAACGATACAGCTGATGGAAGCGGTCGGTTACCACGGGCCCTTGGATATCGGCTACCGCTTTGACGCTCGTGACGGGAAGTACAAACTGCTCGACGTGAATCCTCGCATCGGGGCCACGTTCCGCCTTTTTGCCGCGGAAAACGGACTCGACATTGCTCGCGCCATCTATCTCGACGTCACCGGGCAGCAGATCCCGCCGGCGCAGGTATGCTCCGGCCGGAAGTGGATGGTGGAGAGCAACGACCTGGTTTCCGTAATGAACTACCTTCGCGAACGGCAGTTGACTCTGCGCGGATGGTTATCGTCTCTGCACGGTGTTCAGGAAGGCGTCTGGCTGAGTCTGGATGATCTGGCGCCCCTGGCAACCCTGCCATTCCTGTGGCTGCGCAAACAGCTCCGCGGAAAGTCGCCTACTGCAGTGCGGTTTCGCGAACCCGCCTTCGAGAATAAGCCTTCAACTTCCAGCGATCGGGTCCTCTCGGCCGATCGTTCGCCGCTAGTAGTGATGCCCCGCGGAGATTCGATGAACAGGTCTTAATGGCGGCGCCGGCCGGTTTTTCAATTGGACCCGGCAAACCGCCGATTGCCGCCTGCACTTGTCCGCTGTAGACCGGCGGGTATAGCGGGCGCCCGGAGACTCGGCAAGATGACAATAGCCCAACCGGCCTTGCAGGCCGAGAGACGAAATATGGCATCCGTTCGTGTCTGTGCCATTACTTGTGATGGCTATCCCCAGGATCCACTGGTGCGGCGGACAGCCGAGGCCGCGGCCGGCGCAGGCGTCGACTACCACGTGATCTGCTCGACGAAAAAAGGGCAGGCGAAATATGAACGCTTCAACGGTGTTCATATCCACCGCCTACCCCTGAGCAGAATCAGCGCCAAACCGCTGGGAACCACTCTGGCGCTCTGGTCTGTTTTTGCTATCGCCGCCTTCTTCAAGGTCGCGCGCCTGCATCTGAAGAACCGCTTCGATGTCGTGCATGTTCACAACCTGCCGGACTTTCTCGCCTTCGCCGCGCTGGTTCCCAAGCTGTGCGGCGCGCGGGTCATCTTGCACGTGCAGGACGTCGCGCCCGAGTTGATGGGGGCCAAGACCAAAGGGCTCCTGCGGCGCATCACCGTGCCGCTGGCGAAGCTGCAGGAACGGATTTCCACTGCCTTTGCCGATCATGTCCTCACCGTAGGCTGGCCCTTTGAAGAATGCCTGCTGAAGCGCGGCGTGCCCCGCCAGAAGCTGAGCAGTGTTTTGAACAGCGCCGACCCGAATCTCTTTCCCGTGGAGAAGCGCTCGCGGCCTTTCCTGGGCGAGGCGACAGCCGAGCGTCCCCTCGTTCTCATGTACTACGGCACATGCTCCAGACGGCAGGGCCTCGACACAGCCATCCTCGCCATGGCCAAGGCGCGCGAGACAGCCCCGCATCTGCGTCTGCACATCAAGGGCAGCGGAGACCATCTGCCTTATCTGAAAGAGTTGGCGCAATCGCTGGGACTCGCCGGCCGGGTCGCATTCTACCCGGGCGGTCCTATCGACGAAGTGGCGGACTTTATCGCGCAGGGCGACATCAGCATCATTCCCTATCGCGCGGATGGCTTCATGGACCTGGTGCTGCCGACCAAGGCCTACGAGTGTGCTTTGATGCGCCGCCCGATGATCGCCTCCGACACGGTCGCCATGCGCTCCATGTTTCGTGCGGCCTCCGTAGTGCTGTGCGATCCCGCCAGCGTGGATAGCTTTGCCAAAGCCATTGCCGAGCTATATCACAGCCCGGAGAAGCGCGAGCAGCTGGTCGCCAGCGCCGAGCAGGACTACGCAAACTATCGATGGGAACTGATGGCCGGACGTTATACGCAGTTGATTGAGACTTTGGCCACCCAGAGCGCATGATTACCAGCACAGAAGTAGAGATACGCAGCGGCGCCTGGGCCGGCGATAAACGGCTCAAGCTGGAGTTCCCTGAAAATTGGGACGTGCGCGTGTTTCGGCCCAGTATGCCGGCCCCGCTCAGCAGCGCGGAAATCTGGAACGCGCTGGAGAATCCGATCGGCCAGCCGCCGATCCGCCAGATGGCTCACGGTTGCCGCCGGCCGGTGATCGTGGTTGATGACTTGAACCGGCCAACGCCGGCGTATCAGATCGTGCCACTGCTGCTCAGGCAATTTGCCGAAGCCGGTATTGCGGCCCGCGACGTCACGGTCGTCATGGCGTCGGGCAGCCACGGTGTTGCCGCCGCCGGCGCACTGGAGAGGAAGATCGGCCCTGAAGCCGCCTCGGTATGCCGCCTTGTGCCTCACGACCATCTGCGCGACGGAGCTCCCGTCGGCAGGACATCGTTTGGTACTCCGGTGTTCGCCAATCGCGAACTGCTGCAAGGCGATTTTGTCGTGGGCGTCGGCGGAGTCTTTCCCAACCACACGGCAGGTTTCGGGGGCGGGTCGAAGCTAGCGCTGGGAGTGTTGGGCACCCGCTCGATACGTCATCTGCACTATTCGCACCGGCCTTGCGGCTGGGGCAATGAGCACGCAAGCGACTTTCGCCGGGACTTGGACGAGATTGCAAAGATGATCGGCCTGCGCACCATCGTCTCCGTGCACATCGACTCCGAGCGCAGAGTGGTAGCCCTTCAGTGCGGCGATCCGGATCGGTACTTCGACTCCGCGGTCGCGCTGGCCAGGCAGATTTGCACGGTACCCGGCCCGGGCAATGCTGACGTTGTCATCGTCAACACGTATCCTGTCGACCTTTCCCTGACTTTCGCCCGCATGAAGGGTTTCGCGGCCTTCTCACTGGGGCGTCCGGGAGCCTCCAAAATCGCGATTGCCTCGTGCGCGGAGGGGTTGGGCAACCATGGCTTGTTTCCTCTGCAGCCTTCACGCCGGCACCGAGCGATCGAAATCGCCGCCCAACTGCGCACCCTCGACCCGGGAGAGATAGCGCGCAAGGTGAAGCGACGCTTCGCGGCCATGGCGCGTTCACGCAACGGCACACCCAGTTCCGGACCGGTGGCTTCGGTGCCTGAATGGCCCGTATGGGTGTGGCGGTCCGGCGAGAAAACGATGCAGCTCCCCGTCGAGTGCCTCGACATGAGGATTCGCAACTCCTGGGTCGAGATCATCGAGGCAGTGCAGCGCGAACAGGGGAGGCGCGAACTGAAGGTTGTCCTATATCCATGCAGTCCGCTGCAGTGTTTCGCCAGCTAGAGCGAAAGTACATCGTTGCCGGCATTCTCCGACCAATCCCGAGTGCACTACAAGGCGCCCTGAGCTCGTCGGCCGTTCTTGTTTCGAACTTGTACCTCACTGAACAGAACAAGGAGTACCAACATGAAACATGATCCCGAGGCGGTCTACGCCGGAAAGATACACACCTGGGATTACCTGAGGCAGATCGGCGTTCCCGACCTCCCGCCTTGCACGAGTCCCTTCGACCCCGGCTATGATCCGGCCACCTTCGAGTCGCACCTCGAACAGAGCAGTCACCTGATGTCCATCATGAAAATTTCGATGGCATGTTGGCAGATCGCCAATGAAGGGGCTACCCGGCGCAAGATCGCGGCGGCGCGCCGCCACCACGTTCCTACCGTCACCGGAGGAGGCCCGTTTGAAGTGGCCGTGCAACAGGGCCAACTTGCCCATGTATCTCGACCTGGTCGCCGATCTCGGAATAACGCGGATCGAAGCGGGCGAGGGTTTTACGGACATGCCGCTGCCGCCGCGCGAGGTGGTTCGCATGGCCCACGAGCGTGGCCTTGAGGTCCAGTTCGAGCTGGGAAAGAAGCACGACGGAGCTTTCAATGAAGATGTCGTGACCGGGCTGATCGAACAGGGCGAGCGCTGGCTGGAGGCCGGCGCCCTGCAATTGGTGGTCGAGGCCCGAGAAAGCGCGAAGGGGGTAGGCCTGTTCGATGACCAGGGCTGCTTCAATGCCGCCTTCGCCGACCGCTTTGCCGCTGCCTTTGGCCACGAGAAGGTCATCTTCGAGGCGCCGAACAAGCCCAGCCAGTTCGCCTTACTGAACCACTTCGGACAGGAAGTCCATCTTTGCAACGTCCGCCTGGAGGAGCTCTTGCGGGTGGAAATCTACCGGCGCGGGCTGCATTCCGATGCCTTTGCGCAAGAACATCTTCGGCCGCGTATCAGCACGGCCAGTCGGGCGGCTTGACAATATGTCTGACTCACTCATCATCGATTGTTTTCCCTCCAGCGCGGCCCTCTATCGCCAGAAGTATGCCATCGTCGCCATCGACGTGATTCGCGCTACAACCGTGGCGATCACCTCCGCGGCGAGCGGACGAAGGACCTTTTGCGCCAGTTCGCTGGAGGAGGTGCGGCGGATTGCCGGGCGGCTCGATAACCCGTTGATTGCAGGCGAACTCAATGGCGACATGCCCGAGGGCTTCGACATGAACAACAGCCCGGTCGAGTTGCTGGAGCGTACCGACCTGCATCGCCCCCTCATTATGCTTTCGTCCTCGGGTACCAAGCTGGTGTGCGAGGCCGGCCGCGGTGCTGAGGCAGCTTATCTGGCCTGCTTCCGCAATTACTCGGCCGTAGCCCGGCATCTGGCCGGCAGGCATCGCAAGATCGCCATCATCGGGGCCGGAAGCCGGAACGAGTTTCGCGAAGAGGACCAGATGTGTTGCGCCTGGATCGCGGAAGCACTGCTGCGGGAGGGCTATGCCGCGGAAAATGCCGCCACCATGGAGATCGTGGAACGCTGGAGCGGCGCCCCGGCTGAGGCCTGCTGGGTCAGCAACAGCGTGGGATATCTGCGCCGCTCCGGACAGCTACGCGATCTCAGCTTTATTCTCGACCACGTGGACGATCTCGAAGGCGTCTTCATGGTCGCCGGAGACGAGATCGTAATTCCTGTGGCAGCCTCAAGGGAGATGGTGGAAGCAGCATGATCTGAGCCCGAAAAGATGCTGGCCAAGTTCCGGAGGCAAAGCCCCAAACGCCGTGTTTGGGGCTTTTTTGTGCGCGGAAGTTTATCAGCGGAACAGCGCAAGAGGAACACCGGCGCTCAGAGTTATGCCAGCCTCCCGACTGGCGCGCTCATCAGGCGGTCGAACCACTTGGCCGGGGAGCGCTTTATTTAGCAGGCGCGCTCACGGTGCCCGTCCCCGGCGTGATCGTCACGGCACTGGAACTGCTGCTGCGGGCGCCCGAGCCACCGCTGCCCCTTCCAGCCAAAGCTGCGACTACGGCGCCAGCCGCGAGAGCTCCTCCGATCAGTATCCACTTCGAATGGCTGTTTGCGGGGGGCTTTGTCGTGGGCTCGTCGATCGCGGGGGCAGTGGCCGTGATATTAGTCCCTCGGATGACGGTTTCGGCTCTAAGTGATTCCAAGGTCGCGAGCACTTGCAGAACGAACTCTCCGTTTTGGCTGTTCGGCCGGAAGCCGGCTGCCTTCGCCCGGCCTTGCTGATTGGTTGTCACTGCTAATGATCGTGCGCCGTTCATGAACTCGCCCGAACTGCCGGATGCGGTGAATACAACCATGGCACCGGCCACGGGCTGGTTGTTCTCATCTTGCACCTCCACCACGGGTTCCTGCACCGTGGGCGGCCGGATCAGCATTTCGTCATCCTCGACGACGACAATCCGAAGCATGTGCGGGACGGGCGGTGATTGCCCCAAAACAGGTCGAACAGACATGCTCAATATCGCGAAGCACAAGAGAGCCACGATCGTCGAACGAACACCATTACTCACGTGCGTAAACTCCTTCCCCTGCCCGCGGTTCACTGAGCAGTCACGGCTGCCGAGGCACCTTGCGTACTCGTCAGGGTCACGGTTACGAAGGCGATAGCCCCGCTGTCACTGTCCAACGAGAACGGCTGCGTGTAGAGAAATGCACCACCCGCGGCCGCCGATCCTGAACTCTGGAACCAACCGGAAAAAAGTTGGCCGGCGGGGATGATCAAATCAGTCGTTTGCAGCGTGCGCCCCGGGGCCGCTGCGAACTGGAACTCAGCCTGCACGATGTCGCGGGTGTCAGAATATCCCGCAATGCTGACCTGGATGCTGTTTGTTCCGCGGGCTAAAGTCACGCTATTAATGACCGGCACGGCTGGAGGAATTGCTATCACTACTGGCGTCAACGAGGACGGCGTGACATTGCTCCCATTAGCAGTCAACTTGGCCGTCACCGTTATGGTTCCTGCAACCGTTCCCGTCTGCAGCGCGATACTTGTGGCGAACGTGCTGTTTGCCGGGACCTGCTGTGTGTAGGTACGTCCGCCAGCGATGAACTGAATGGCCGGATCGTCGACGGCGGGAGAAGTTTCAGAGGCAAAACTAAGGGAAAACGTAGCAGTTGTCGGTGAAGCCAAAGCGCTCGCCTGGAAAGTCACGGTCGGCTGTTGCGCGGAGGCACTGACCGAGGGACCCTGTAAGCTGATTACCGCTGGCGGCGCAACGATCGTGATGTTTACCGTGGCCGTGGTTGTCGAATAGTTCACGGTATCGGTGGGTGTGAAGGTCGCCGTAAGCGCGTGCGTTCCCGTGGCGAGCACTGTTCCCGCAGTCGGGTTGTAGGCAAAGCTCCCGGGTACGTTCGCCGTGGCATTGAGCTGTGTCGAGTTGAGGGCCGTACCGGCAACGATGGGCGCCGGCGTGGCCCAGGAGATCACCGGCGTGGTTTTATTGACCGTGATGTTTACCGTGGCCGTGGCTGTCGAATAGTTCACGGCATCGGTGGGTGTGAAGGTCGCCGTAACCTGCGTTCCCGTGGTGATCACGGTTCCCGCCGGCGGGTTATAGCTGAAGCTCCCAGGGACATTCGCTGTGGCGTCGAGCTGCGTCGAACCGAGGGCCGTGCCTGGGGCGATGGGTGCTGGCGTAGGCCAGGAGATAACCGGCGTGCCTCGGGCCACGGTGACTGTCACCGTGTTAGAGGTGATGGGGCTGGGGTTTGTGGGATCGGGAACATAACTGGCGGTAAGCGTGTGGGTGCCGGTCCCGAGGGCGACATTCGGGAAAGTCAGAGTTGTAGCCGCGCAGCAACTGACGGTGCCGCTGGCGACTGTCGTCGTGCTGTCCGTCACCGTGACCGGCAGGGCTGTAGCCGGCGTGGCCGTGCCCGCCGGTACGGTGACTGTCAGCGTGACTGTCGTGGGGAAAGCAATAGCGGTAGCGCTGGACGACAGTACGACTTGCGCTGCTGCCATGCCGTGTCCGGCAACGAAGAGGACCAGCACCGCTAGCCCCAAAAAGATTCGGAGACGCATATCGATCCCAACCTTAGTTCCCATTACTTGCGGCAGGAACGAACACTGCCCGAGGCGTCGCCGCATCGCCTTCGTAAAGCCAAAGTGGAGCCGTTGCCAGGGGCGTGATCTGGAATGTCGCATTTCCCGAAAGAGGCACCAGCAAACTCGGGGTGCACTGGCATTGAGCTGAAATGACGGGCCCTTGCCCGGTGAGATTCACGCGCAACAGTTTCCCCGCCTGGTTTGCGATCAGCGCCCAGGCTCCATCCGACGAGCTGGCGACAGCGACGGGGGCCAGCACACCGTCTGCGGCACCCGCGACGGGCAGCAGGCCGCCGCCAGTAGCAACGTTCTTAATGCTCCACACTGCGTTCTGGCCGGCGTCGGCAATCAACACGTCATTGCTCGAAGCAATGAACCGCATATCGCCGTAGCGCGCGATGTTCGCGACTTGATGAACCACACCGTTGCTGGAGACGGAAGAAATTGCGACTCCGGCAGCCCCATTGTCGAGAGCCAGCAGCAGCAACCCGGAATCGCTGACGCAGATGTTAGTGATCGATCCTTGTGGCGGTATCTGAATCTGCTGAAGTTGGGGTGAAGCAGGCAGCTGGGTGAAAACCAGCGCAGTTCGCTTATCGTCGGCGAATACGACGGCGGCGCTGCCGCCAGGGCTGAGCGCGACGTGCTGGTAAGCCGAGAACGCCGCGGTCAAGGGCGCAGGCTGCCCACCCGGCAGAAGGGCTAAAGAGATATCACCCGTCCGGCTGGTCAGTAAGGCGTATCCGCCGCGCGCTGAAGCAACAGCGGACGTGTACCCGCCAGAGTTGTAGGCCGGCGGTGCGAGATAGGCGGCGCCCGGTAAACCTTGTATGGGACGCAACCCCTGCGATACTGAGTCCCATACATATCCCAGCACAACGCCGCTTACCTGTGTGCTGAGCTTGGCGCCTGTCAAGCAGAGGCCGCCGACGAGGATGCCCCACTGCCGCAAGCGAGCATCGTCAGCAGAAGCAAAAGCAAAGCGGCGAATAGACAACGCGATTGTAAGCGTGACCAAGCTTTGGGCTTCAATCAAACTCCTCCGACCATCTGAGCGGGAGAATTGGAGCCCGGTGTGCGTCGACTCAACAAAGCGAGATCTTTACCGATTGCTCTTGTCCGACATCCCGCGTGTACTCTGAGGCAGGAGAGCGGCCCAGGGTTGCTCTCGCGAGATGCCGGCGAGCAACAATGTATTTTGCCTGAGTCGGGCGCCGGCAAAAGGAGAGACAACTCTCGTTTCCACGCAGCAATTGCCTACTTATTGCCCCGGGAGTTTCATACGGAGACCTGCCTCTGGAGCAACCGGCAAATGTGGGCGATGCAACACCTCCGGGTGTTTGCGATTCCAATCGCGTACTTGGCCCAGCAGTGAAGCAGCCCGCTCTGGCGGGCCGAGTTCGAATTCCATTTGCAACTGTTTGGCGGAGTTCAGGAATAGAGTTCTTAGGCGCCATTCGCGGTGACGTGCTCCGGATCTGGAATCGGCCGAGCCGGGTCGTCTGCCTTATGTCTTAGCGCCGCGCCGGTAGAGGGCACGGCAATGGCGGGCATAATGTTTCTGCAGTTCTACAAGCTTCGCGAACAGCCGTTCGGTGTTACTCCTGACCCGGGGTATCTCTATCTGAGCAGCACTCATAGGGAGGCCCTGGCATCGCTGGTAAATAGTGTCGAGTCGGGGGTTGGCTTCTCTGCGCTGGTAGCGCCGCCCGGAATGGGCAAGACTACCTTGCTCGTCCATCTTCTCAAACATTTTGAAGGTTCGGCTCAAGTCGGAATGGTGTTCGAGACGCAGTGTAATTCCCAGGAACTGCTGCAAAGTCTTGTAGAAGAGTTTGAGATTGATACAAAAGAAGCAAGCGGTGAAGATGCGCTCCCGCTGGCGCGCATCCATCGCTTCCTGGTCGACAACGCGCGTCTCGGGCGCCGGGTGCTGGTGGTCGTCGACGAGGCGCAAAATCTGCAAGTCCCGGTCTTGGAAACCTTGCGCCTGCTATCGAACTTCGAAACGGAAAAAGCCAAGCTGCTCCACATCGTACTGGCCGGGCAGCCACAACTCACCCGCGAACTCGCGCGGCCCGAACTGGAACAGCTTCGTCAACGAGTGGCAATCTATTGCAAGCTGAACCCCTTCACTGCTGTCGAAACTGTGAAGTATGTCGCCCATCGCCTCCAGTGCGCCGGCTATCGAGGCGGCCCGCTCTTCACCCCGGAGGCACTCGGCATGCTGGCCATCAGCGGGCGCGGAATTCCGCGTGAGATCAACCGGTTGTGCTTCAATGCGTTGTCGGTTGGCTTCAAACGGCGAAAGAGAGTTATCGATGCCGAGATCATGGGCCAAGCGGTCAACGAACTGCAGGATGTGCGAAGCGAGGCAGATGCTTCAGAAAGAAAGGAAAACATCGGCGGCCTGCCACGCGGCGTGACGCCTCAGGATTTAGGCTTCATTTTTGCCCGCGCAATGACAAGCCGGATGGGACCGGGGCCGCAGCAGCTTCGAGCCGCTTCCGATACCGCGATCCCCGGCGCCGCAGCAAATCGAGCCATAGCCGTCGGACGGAACGCAAACAGGACGCCGCAATCGCCCACCGCTGAGCAATCCACAAAAACAGACTGGATGGGTGCTCTCACCTTGGCCGATCGACTGGCTGCGGCGCAACCGAAACGCGGGCTTAGCTCTGCGCTTAGGCTTTGCGGGCTGATCGCCGTTGCAGCCGTTGTGTTATGCGCAGCCCTGGTATGGTCAGGTGGTATTTCGTCCAGCATCTTCGGCGCCCGGGAACGTGCAATAAGGAAGGCGGAGCTTGATCGCGCGCTTTGGATTGACCGGCGGAACGCCTACGAACATAAAAACAATCCGGCTGACCTACAACTCGGCGATTCCGCCCCGGCAGCGGGAACGGGATTACAAGCCCTGGAACCGGACAGCAAGACAGAAACACTCGTGAAGGCAGCGAACGAGAATCATGCGGACCGCAATCGTGCAAAATTCCGTTCGGGCTCCGGAAACACAGGCGAAGCACGTGGTCTTAACCTTCGCCGAAGCGATCCCTCCTCCGCGGCTGCTCGGACAACGGGAGGGCAAGATGCAGCAGCACAAACACAGTCCCGGACGGATTCGGAAGGTGCCGGCGCCGGTCAATCGAGCCAGGCAGCTGCGCCGTCACCTGCAGCCGTAAGTCTAATGGCGGCCGCTGCTCCCTCGCTGCCGGCTTCTGTCGCCACGAATGGATTAGCTGAAGCTCCCAAGCCGGTTCCAAGTGCCCATCCGAACCTTTCCACAAATCACGCCGAAGCCACGGAGACGATAGTCGCTCCCAAGCTGCTCAAGCGCGTAAATCCAGTCTATCCGGAGGCGGCGCGAAGGCGGGGAATCAGCGGAAAGATCGTTCTCACGGCCCACATCAACACCTTGGGACAAGTCGAAGAGGTCTCTGCGATTTCGGGTAATCCGTTCCTGGCACAGGCGGCGATCGACGCCGTCCGGCAGTGGGTCTACAGCCCATTGTCGCGGAACGGGAAACCGCAGCCGAGCGACGAAACCATAGTCATGGGCTTTTCGCTGCGCTAACAGTACCTTGTGGCTCCGATACCGTGGTTGGCGCCATCAATGTAAATCCAGTCGAGGGTAGTCGCAGGGAAACCGCAGCACCGAGCAGGAGAAGTACCGCAGCGCTTCCGAAAGCAATCCAATGGGTACCGAATTGCTCGAAGCCCCAGCCGCCAAGCCATGTACTGATCATTCCAGCTACCTGATGTCCTAGATAGGCGGTGCCGTACAGGACACCGACCAAGCGGACGCCGTAGATGTCGGCGAGCAGGGCGGACGAAATCGCAATGCTACCGGCCCAGACCATTCCGGCGGCGGCGGTCGCGATATACAACTCCCCACGGGTGCCGACCAGAAGCAGCGCGAAGAAGCCAAGGCCTCGGATGAAGTAGATGGCGGCAAGAATATTCCTGCGAGGCATGCGATCCGACAATCGCCCCAGTATCAGCGTGCCGAGAATGGCGACGAAGCCGATCATCCCGATGCCGAGGGAGCTTGTCATGGCGTCGAAACCATGATCCATCAGCATTGGCACGCCGTGGGCGCCCAGCAGATTCATGCTGAAACCGCAGGCAAACAGTCCGAGAGCAATCTTCAAGAATGGCGCAGTGCATACTGCCGCACTGAATCTGAGGCTTTCCCGTACCTTCGTCGTGGCTGCATTTTGGGCGCTGATTTGTTCGGGGAGCAGATCCGCATTCGGCGGAGCGTCATCGCGCATGATGAACAATGCCGCCGGTACGGTTATAACCGCAAACACAATGGCGAAGCCAACGAGCGTGGCTCGCCAGCGCAACCAATGGATGGATAAGGTCAACACCGGCGTCATCAGTGCGATGCCGGCCATGGAGCCGGTGGACAAGAAGAACAATGCCATGCCACGTTGGCGCGTGAACCAACGGCTGATGATGGGAGTAAGCGCAACTGGGCTGGCAAAACCGAGGCCGACCGACATCAGCACCCCGAAGGCCAGCAGGAAGCTGAGTGGCGTGCGGGCGACGACTGTCCAGATCGTCGACACGATGACACATGCCGTCCCGAGCAAGAGTACGGAGCGGGTTCCGAGGCGCCCGACCAAGTATCCAGCCAAGGCCATGGCCAAGCCATAGCACAGCACGCCGGTTCCGATGATACCGGCAAACAGGCTTCGGCTGAAGCCGAGGTCTCTGGATATGGGCAGGAAAAATGGCCCGATGCCCAGTCGCATACCGGCCGTGAGCAGGGTCAGCAGAGTGGCGGCGGCAACAATATTCCAGCCGAAGTACCAGCATTGCACAGCCCCTCTGTGCAGTGACTTGATATTGGGACAATCCAAATAGACCATCCCATGACAGTCACAGACAGACTTCTCAACTTGACCACTCAAGCTACCCTCCATCGGAGAACAACCCCCACTTGTCCATGGGCACCGTAACGATCCAACGCTGCATGAGGATATTCTCAGAGTACATGCATTGCACAGTCAAGGTAAGTGTCGGTAAATAGCTTTCTTACCAATGACACGGTTCCTAAGTCGGCTTTGAGAAGATCACCCGATTGTGAACGGCAGACTTCGACGCGCATGGTCTTCCGGCGGAGAGCAAACTGTATATTTAGTTCGCATCTCCAGCCGAGCTGGCAGAAGTCGGATGCCCGTAGTCGGAAGTGCAGCATCACACGTTGCCAGGAAGGAAGATGCCACGCTCGGCTGGATTGTAACTTGTGAATTGGAGGACATCCGTTCCCATCCGCACCTGATATTCCGTCTTTTCGCCGAGAACATTCGGAAAATAATCGTACCGAGGATTCCCGCGCCCGAAACTTCCGGAATCAAAGAGCTTCCACTCATGCGCCTCGCCACATCGCGAAACTTTCCGTCTGTCGCTTATTTCGCGTGAGATTGCTGCAGGGGTTTCCGGGTTATTCCCGAAACTTCGAGCCCGATCAGAACCAATTTGAGGGAACCCACCGTCCGGCTCAGGGCCTTGTTGTCGGCCCAGGCACATCCGGGAGTGATGCTCGTCACAGACAGTCTGACCGGCATAGAAGCTAAATACTAGCCTCAGTAAACGGCAGAGACTAGAGAAGCCGTCCAAGAAGTTGCTTCCACGCAGATTGAGGTGTGGGAGTGTCTTTTTGGACGGCTTTTCCTTTTGCCACGACTTCACTGACTGGTGCAGTCAGACGGGACACGATGAAGAGCCGAACCGAGACGTCAGCTGGCATAAAGCGAACGACATTCGACTTGTGCGTGATTGGTGGAGGGGCCACTGGAGCGGGTTGCGCGCTCGATGCCAGGCTGCGCGGGCTGAAGACGGTTCTTGTGGATGCCGGAGATTTCGCTTCGGGAAGCTCCAGTGCTTCTACCAAGCTTGTGCATGGCGGAGTGCGATACCTGCAGCAAGCTGTCAGCAAACTTGATTTTGGCCAGTACCGCGTCGTAAGACGGGCACTGCGGGAACGCAAGACGATGTTGGATAACGCGCCTCACCTTGCGCATCCCCTGGAGCTGGTTGTTCCGTGCTTCAACCGGCGCGACCTGTACTACTTCCGGGCGGGCATGAAAATCTATGACTGGATGTCAGGCAAGGGCATGCTGTCCCCAAGTCACTGCCTGTCTGCCCAGCAAGCCGCCGCGCGCGTGCCGCGACTCGATGCTTCCCGGTTGGCGGGTGCAATAACTTTCTTCGACGGACAGTTTGACGATGCAAGGTATGGCATCGAGCTGATCAAGACTTTTGCTCAAGCAGGCGGATTGGCAGTCAACTATGCGCGTGTCGTCAGTTTTCAGAAAACCTCCGATGGCAAATTAATCGCAGCGGAAATCGAGGACTGTATATCGCACGAACATTTCACCGTGCGAGCTGCAGCCTTCGTCAATGCGACAGGGCCCTTCTCCGACCAGATTCGTGAGCTTGCCAGCCCCGGCGTCCATAGGCGGCTGCGGCTTAGCAAAGGCGTTCACATTCTCCTGCCTCTCGACGAAGGATTTAAGACAGATGCCCTGTTGATTCCGAAGACCGACGATGGCCGGGTGATTTTTGCTATCCCCTGGCTCGGCCGATTGCTGGTGGGAACTACCGAGGACGAAGCCACGCTGAACGGAGAGTTGATCGTCACCCGCGAGGATGTGGACTACCTGCTTCGGCATCTGAATTCTTACCTTGCTAAGCCTTTTACCGCGGATCAAGTGGTTAGCGCGATGGCGGGATTGCGACCGCTGGTCAGCCATGGAGACCAGGGCAATACGCAAAGCCTGATCCGAGACCATGAAGTGGAAGTCAATGCCGGTAGCGGATTGATCAGCATACTCGGCGGTAAATGGACAACCTACCGGGCGATGGCAGAGGATACGGTGAACACCGTCCAACGCCAGTTGGGCCTGCCGGTTTCAGGCTGCCTGACGCAGAAATACCCTCTTTGCGGAGCCCTGTTGCGGGACCAGGCTCTATGGGAACGCATGACCGCCAATTTGGGCATCTCGGTCGAAACGTTTCGACATCTCGTGGAAAAATTCGGCGCCGATCTGTGCCGGGTGCTCGAACTGGCGGGGAATGACCGTGGCCTGGTCGCGCCGATTGCGCCCGGAGCACCGGGAATCCAGGCAGAGATCGTTTACAGCATCCGTTATGAAATGGCCATGTCCATCGAGGACGTTCTTGCTCGACGGATTGGATTGCAGTGGTTCTCCTGGGAATCCGCAATTGCCGCTGCGCCCGTCGTCGGCGCACACTTCGCCCGCGAGTGTGGATGGACATCGGGCCAGGTACAGCAGGCGGTTCGCGACTACCAGCACAAACTTGCTCGGATGATGGCTCACGCTAGGTTGGGATCCGAGTGCTCGTTGACGGTGTAAAGGTGAACGTGCCTTCTTCTCCGCATTTGTTTCCACCGGCTGAAATCGCCACAAAACTCGTCATAGCCCTGGGTATTGGTACGCTCGTTGGGCTAGAACGCGAATGGGCACAGAAGGATATTGGCGTACGCACTTTCGCAATTACTTCAGTTTTTGGAATGCTTTGCGCACTGCTAGGCAGGGAATTTGAACTGCTCGCCATCGTCGGCACCTTCTTGTTAGTCATCTACATCAACCTCAGGGGAGTACTCGCCAGCCGGTCACTGGAAATTACCACCTCGGTCGCTTTGATGGTAGTCGTTCTACTGGGAATCCTGGCGGGCGAGGGACACACTTTTACGCCAATTGCCTCGGCCATCATCGTGACCATGTTGCTGGCATGGAAGAGCGAGTTGACTCGCTTTGCCGGTGGACTGACGCCACAGGAAATTCGCAGCGCCGTTCTGCTTGGGCTGCTGGGATTGGTGATCTATCCCGTGTTGCCAAACCGCTTCGTCGACCCGTGGCAGCTGTTCAATCCACGACAGGCATGGGTGGTTGTTGTCTTGCTGGCGGGCTTCGGATTCGTGAACTACGTGTTACTGCGGGTCTACAGCAACCAGGGCCTGTATTACGCTGCCGCACTCGGCGGGTTGGTTAATAGTACGGCCGCGGTCGCGGAGTTGGCGCGTTTCTTCCGCCCCGCGCAAGGAGAGTCGATCACACATGCGCTCGGAGTTCTACTGTTCCCGCGTATTCCGATGTTCCTCAGGAACATCGCGGTGTTGCTGATTTTTGCGCCGGCGGCGGCCCGCACAGCCGCCTGGCCTCTGTTGTGCATGACCGTGGCATTGGTGATAGTGGTTTGGAGGGGGGCGAGAAAGAACAAAACGCCCGTGCAACAACTGAAGCTGTCGTCCCCTATTTCCCTGCGCCGCGTGCTCATGATGGCTGCGGTGTTTGTGTGCATTCAAGTCCTGAGCGCGCTGGCGGAGCGGCACGTCGGCCATCTCGGTTTTCTGGCAGTCAGCTTCTTTGGCGGGCTCGTAAGTAGTGCCAGCACAACCGCAAGCGCCGCACTTCTGGCAGTAGATGGGAAAATTACGCCGAGTTTAGCAGGTGCCGCGGCCGTACTCGCATCGGTATCCAGTTCGCTGGTCTGTCTGCCTTTGATTTACCAGCAGACACGGCATAAGGCTCTGGCCCGTGCTTCCACTCTCATTTCCGTGGTGGTCGTGCTGCTCGGCTTGGGCGTTTTGGCTGCTTTGCGCTGAAGTGAGCTAAGTGGGCAGCACGGTTCGCATACTTACTGGAATCGACTATTCAGAGGAATGGCCCGGAAATAAGATGTTAAACGAGGTTTGTTGTGGCGTACTGCGCAGTTGATGGAGTGCATGCGCTGAGTCAGGGAACTGGTGCTAATGTTGCCTGCCGGAACTGGGAGTTCCATTCCCCTGTGTTGTTGAGCCGTCCAGAATCGCGACCGTCCCTGTCGGCGTCCCGCCCGAGCTTGTCACCGTGGCCTGAATGTCGCGATTCGCCGACGCGAGTAGAACCCGCAGTCTTGGTTGATCAGGACCTGCTTTGCTTGTCTCCGCGGCCGCGGCGGCTTTCCAGATTGTGAACATGGACATGCTCTCCCGGCCTGATTTCCCGGGTCGCGACGCCGATCACTTCGCCGTATTTGAGGATAGGTTCACCGTGCTGGATATTGCGGATCGCGAACTTATGTGCGAAAGGGATTCGCTCGGCAACCCTGACTGCCATCTTCTCTCCGCTGGCGTCAACATCGACCTCCGCGCCGGGCTCGACGTTCTCGAGGACCGTGCAGACGTTATCGATCGGTTTCATGACAATTGCCCTGAGCTTGGTCACTTCGCTTCCCTCCATCGCGCATTTCGCGGTTCTGCTGACTAAATGGTCGGGCCGATTCGCTTAATGGCAAAGTCATTGAAGCCCAGGATTTCCGCCTTCGTCAACTTGCCCGAGGCTACTTCCACCATCTCCCGGAAGATGCGTTTGCCTACGTCGCGCACACGCTCATCACCATTAATGATCGTGCCGGCGTTCACGTCCATGTTGTCGTTCATTCGTTCGAACAATGCGCTCGTGGCTGCGACTTTGATCGTAGGCGCAATTGGCGATGCTGTGGGGGTTCCATGACCCGTGGTGAAGACTACTACCTGGCAACCGCCGGAGACCATACCGGTGATCTGCTCAATGTCCTGACCGGGAGTATCCATCCATATCAGCCCTTTCTTCACTACCGGAGCGGCGTACTCGATGACGTCCTGTAGCGGCTTAGAACCCGCTTTGAAGATGCAGCCCAGCGACTTTTCCTCGATCGAGGAAAGGCCGCCTTCGATGTTGCCGGGCGTCGGCTGGCTGCCACGCATGTCGACGCCCATCACTGTGACTCCGGCTTCGCACCGATTGATGATCTCGTAACAGCGATTGGCGACCTTTTCGCTGACCGCGCGCGCGGCCATAAGGTGTTCCGCCCCGATCAGTTCGGTCGTTTCCGCCAGGATCACGCTGCCGCCGGCGTCAATCAGCATGTCACTGGCTGTCCCGAGCGCCGGATTGGCCGATATCCCGGAACAGGCATCGGAGCTGCCGCACTCCGTTCCCAATATCAATTCGCTAACGTCTACGGCCTCACGCTGCACGAGTGAGGCCTCCGCCATCATGCGCCTGGCGGCACTCACACCGGCGCTGATCGCCTTTACCGAACCGCCCTCGTCCTGAATGATGACCACTTCCACCGGTTTGTACGGACATTTTGCCTTGATCACGCTGGCAATATCTTGCGCACGATTAGTTTCGCAACCGAGTCCAACCACAACCACGCCGTAGACATTCGGGTGGGCGCCATGCGCGATCAGCACCTGGGCCGTAAGCTGTGCATCGGCTCCGAGTTGAGCGCAGCCATGTTGATGCTCGAACCAAATGGCACCAGGCACCTGCTGGGCAATGCCGCGGCAGACGCGATTACCGCAAATAACGGACGGCATCACGAGAACATGATTGCGGACACCCACACTGCCGTCGGGACGGCGATAGCCCTGGAAATCCACCGGTCACCTCATTCACTGTCATTTGTAGAGCGAACTGGATTATGGCAGCAAATCTATCATCCATTCAGGCGGCGCCAGGCCAAGCCCTGCTGATTGAGCGCGTGCTGCTGATTCTGCTATTTGGCATTATTAAGCAGGAGCCCGGGACTTCTGTCAAGGCGGAGTTTACACAGCGCATGAATACCCGTATACAATCATGGCGCTTATCCTCGCCTTCGAGGAAATGGTCGCCGGGCGTTACAACGCAACCATCGAGAATCCGATCGACTACGGGCCGAAGTGCGTCGAGTTAGTAAAGACGATTGCCGCCGGCAAAGCCAATACGATCCCCAAGGCTAGTTGGATCAATTTCACGCTCTATCCCGCTGCAACGGCTGCAAAGTACTTGCCCACCAGGGTGTATTAATTGCCAGCCGTGCGGAGCTACTTAAGGCCGTAAGCATAGCGCAATCTGTGGAACGGGGTAAGAGACGTCATCATGGCTCTCTTATCCTGCTTCCGGTTGCTTTCCTTGAAGCCGCAGAAGCGGCGTGGCAGTGAAAACGCAGAGTGAGTGACTCTTACTCACATTTGCCGCTTAAGGTAGAAAAACACAGCCATATGGGCAAAATGACGCGAGCGCACAACAACTCCAACGTCCTTTGCCTGGGAGGAAAGATTACCGGAATATTCGAGGCCCTCGACATCGTCGAGGCGTGGCTGAACACGGCGTATGAGGGGAGGCGGCACGACATTTCGCTCGGGTTGATCCAGCAAGCCGAGACCGCTCTCTCGAAGTCGGCCGTCTGGAATCCCTCTGACGCTGACCGTACGGTGGACGTGGCGAAACTGGACGTGTGAGCGCGACGATCAAGGCTGCTAGGGCTCTGAGGCCTCCTCAGTTGAAAAAGAATATGTCCAATCCCCCTGGTGTTGGGGGACACTCACTGGTTGAGATTTGGTTATAGGGTTCTCAGCGCAAGATGTCGGGAGCAAAACCACCGGGAATTACCACTGCATCGAAGTTCTCCGGCTTAAGAGTGAAGATGTCGGCCATGTCGGCCACTTCGAAGCGGCGGCCCTCCACCATCGGTACTGGCTCCAAAAAGCCGAGAAGCTTTCTGAATGACCAGGGTCCCGCACCTTTACAGAGCCGCCGCTAATACGGCCAGCAACTCCTCGCTCGTGAGCAGGAGCGGATTGGCTTGCATGCTGCTGGCGCGGGCTGCCTTCTCGACTACACTGGGCAAAGCGGCCTCGGTGACCCCCCAGACGCGCAACGAAGGGATGTTGAACTCGACGCAGAGCCTGCGCACCCAATCGATGCCGTCCTCCGCTCGTGCGTCGCTCTGGCCAGTGAGCAGGCGCGCGATGGCTGCGTAGCGTCCGAGAGCGGGATGCCGCGGCGCGCGCGCCCGCAACGCGGCCACATTGGCCGCCATGCCATGCGGCAGCACCGCCGCACAGAGCGCGCCATGCGGTGCCTTCCACGTGCCGCCGAGCGGTGCGGCGAAACCGTGCACCACGCCTAGTCCGGCGTTCGCCAGCGCGAGGCCGCCGAAAAGGCTTGCCAGCGCCATATCCCGTCGCGCGCCCACATCTGCACCGTCGTGGTAGGCACGGCGCAGCGCACTGGCAACGCGCTCGATACCCTCGATGCAAATCGCATCCACCAGTGGATTGGCACGTGCGCTGACATATGGCTCAATGAGCTGCGTCAGAGCGTCAAGTCCGGTGCTGGCTGTGATCGCAGGCGTCAGTCCGTACGTCAGCTCGGGATCGACCAATGCGACCCGCGGCAGCATCAGGGGGCTTCGCAAGCTCGCTTTGACGCCGTGCTCCGGCGATCCGAGCACGGCATTGCGCGTGACTTCGCTGCCAGTGCCGGCTGTGGTCGGCACAGCAATGAACGGCAACGGCGGTACCGCGATGGTGCGACCTTTTCCCACCACCTCGAGAAACTCGAGCGGCTCACCGCCGTTAGTGGCAACGGAGGCAATTGCTTTACCGGCGTCAATTGCGCTGCCGCCTCCGAGGGAAATTACTACATCGCAGGCGGCATCCTGCACGCGCCGTACTCCTTCACGGACCAGGTCAACCGTCGGTTCGCCGGACACCGCAAAGGTCTCTGCTGAGAGTGTTGAGACCAGTGCTGCCGCTCGGTCTGTAGAGGCCCCGGTCACCAGCAACGAGCGGGTACCGAAAGTGCGAGCCAGTTCGGGGAGGGTGGCAGCCGTACCCTCGCCGAAGATAACGCGCGTTGCAGTCGCAAACTCGAAGCGCATGGTTCTACCAGCCCTCTGGATCCGGGAAGATGGCGTTGTACTTCACGCTGTTGCGCGGCTCAGCCATCATGGGTGCGACTGCGTCGCGCCACCTCACGTAGTGAGCGGTCTCTTTGTGCGCGGCTGCCGCTTCGACCGTTCGATAGACCTCGATCAGGACGAAACGTGTCGGATCATCCTGCGGCTGCACCACGTCGAAGCGTGCGATACCGGGCTCCTGAACACTGTAGCGTGCGTTCTCGCGGGTGGCCTGCCTGAAGTCCACCACCGACTCGGGCTTGACGTGTACGTGCACGTGGACGATAAGCATGTGACTTGCCTCCGCTCCCTATCCTACTGCCACGCCGTACTGACCAGGTATGACGTTTACACTGCCTTCTTGATCATGGCCAAAGTTTGTCCTTCTGGTCATGCCATCTTCGCCAGGCGATGGGAAAACCGTGAATGAAGGGACGGGAGACCGCAGTCACCGTTACCTCGCAGGCAGGGTCGACAGCCTTCGACCAAACAGCCCGGAGGTGCTGCTGGTCTAGAAGCAGTCCCATAAATGAATCAGCGTTGATAACCCGCGGCGTAAGTTGTTGTGAACAGATACCGGGTACGAAATGCGCTCTGATGGAAGCACAAAGTGGGCAATCGTTGTTTCACCAACTTATAAGCGTGTTGATCAATTCGATTCATTTACGAGAGACCTTCTAGGGTCAGGACCCATGAACTGCCGTGACTCCGACCCTGACTGGCTTGCCGGAATTCTTACATGCCTGAGGAGCGGGAAAGTTCATAAGTATTAGTGAGCGACCCGACATATAGGTAACAGATCGTACCGGACACATCGGTAACACTTACCCTCCTTTTCAAGGAGGGTGAGATGCCTTGGAAGGAGTGTTCGGTATATAAAGACGTGAGTTCGGCATTTCCCGCAAGACCGGCTATAGGATCTTCGACCGCTACCAACAGTGCGGCGTCGAAGGCCTCACCGATCGCAGTCGGCGTCCTTATCGCTATGCCAACCAACTCCCCTTTCAGGTGGAGAACTACATCCTCAACCTCAAGCGCGAGCACCTGGCTGAATAGACGAGAGCTGCCAGGAGTGGGTTTACACGCAGGTAGATATTATTTACTTCTAGATGTTATCTACATCTAGAAGAGGTAGCCATGGAGCTAGTAACTAACTTGCACCAGGCCAAAGGATCAGAAGCGGGGGATCTTGAAGGCCATCAAACTGGATTGGCCCATTCACAGGGAAACTGGCCTGAGCCCAGAAAGGGAGTGCAGGTTAAAGTCAACTCGATTCCGGGGAAAAAGGGCAGTTCTCATGATGGCATTCTTTATTCAATGAGCTAAATGTGCATACCGGTTGACGCGTGGTGAAGATCTCAACTCCAAACTCCCTGGCCAGGAAATCCACAGCACTGATGGTCGACAAGAACAAACTGCGTTTGCAGCAGCGCGGGCCCTCGTTTTCGGAGATCTTTCCAAGACTCTCCGCGGTCATTCGATTACTAAGTCTCCATTCAACCTTCGACAGCGGAGTCGACTTGCTGAGGACACTGATAAAAATGCCGCTTCCGATGGCGGCGCCACAAGCTCCATGGAGTCCACAGAATCCGCCTTTTATATCCTCGGACCTTTTCCTTGCTTCTCTGATCGATTTCACCTTTTCCTCCGCCGGCAGGCCCTTTTGATTGAAGTAGGACGCAAGGAGCACTGCTGGGATCAGAAAATGATGTTCAGGGCCATGCATCTTAACGGCTGGATTGTTCATTAAGAGAAAAGCCTGAGCGATCGGGTCTGTCGAGGAAGATTGATGCAGTATTTTTCAATCAGATCTTTAGCTGATGCACTATGGCAGCTATCACAAACGAAATGACCATCAATGCAGGCGGCGTTTGTCTGGCTTAGAGCACTGCAATAGAAACAGGCAGCGGAACTCGCCGACTCGACATAGGTCAACCTCTTTCCGCAGACAAGGCATCCCGTCCTGTGATCCATCAGGAATCTCCTTTTTCAGCTCCCGGCAGCAGACTTCTTGAGCCAAGGCGAACAAAACCCGGCAAGCCGTTTGCGAGCTGAAGTACTGCCTGCATCGCACTACTTGATACCGCAAAAGCCTGCCTGCATCCCTGACGCCCACAACACCTCAACCGCAGAGAATCCGACTTCTCTCAATAACTTCAGGTGTGACTCAATGGTGATCGGCTGAAGCTCTGTCCCGTAGCGCCCCAGATGGTGATCCACTGATGCCGGAGTCTTGCCTTTTGCCAGCTGAGCATTTCGCCAGCGTTTCAGGCCGATTTCCGTTCCTTGCTCCGAATTCGGTTTAATGGTTTCAAAGGTGATGTATACGCCGCCTTCATTGAGCACGCGAAAGCAATTCTGGGTAGCCTTGAGTCGGGTTTGGCTGTCCAAGTAGTGATGCGCCAAGATCGCGGTCACGACGTCGAACTTGTCGCTGCAGCATAACTCTTCGGTCCTCGCCACAATGTACTTAATGTCAAGCCCCGGTGTGGCTGACATCTTCTCCCTGGCAATCTCCAGCATCTCCTCGGAAGGATCTGCGGCGACAAACGCCAACCGCCCGAGCTCATGAATCGCTCGCAGGATAAGACTTCCTGTTCCACACCCTGTGTCTAGCCAGAACCGTGGCTCCGGAAGGCACTTAACGAGATCGATAGTCTCTGCATGAAGAAGCTCATAGTGAGGAATTGTCTTTGCTATCGCACCATCGTACTGCGATGCCGATTGAGATGTCGTGTTGTCCCTTGTCACAGTCGTCAGTCCTCCCGACCTTGCCGACACACTGGCGCGTACCGGCCCAGCAGCTTTAGAATCCCATCCTTCGTCCCGGGCTCAGCACTGTCGGGCAACTTCAGCCCGAATCATCGGTGGGGCCCCCCGATATTACATCCGCGACGAAGGAGGTCCTGAAATGTCCAAGCACTTCCTGTTCGCAGCCGTTCTAATTCTTGAACCCTATCTGTTCGCCCTGTCGCAGCGCAGCCGGACACGCAACCGTAGCAGCATCAGCACGAACACAACATTGCGGTCATATTTATTTGCCGCTAGATGCTACGTACATCTAATAGAGGAGTCTGGCTGACCATATACTAAGGTGCGAACTTCGGTTATAGTACCCATAGGGGGTATATCTATGCAACAACTTAGTTTGACCGTCGGTGGCATGCATTGCGGCGCTTGCGTACGCAGGGTAACCGCGGCCCTGGAGAAAGTTCCGGGCGTGCAGGTTGGAAGTGTGGAAGTCGGATCAGCCCGGATGGAGTATGACCCGTCGCAGGCTGACGCGGCGGCAATTACCACGGCGATTGAGAAACTCGGTTTTTCGGTTCTGGCGAAGAACAACTGACGGGGCATCATGGTGGTGCCTGTGATTAATCTCGCGGCAAGCGGAGCACGATCCGAAGCGGAGGAGCGACTGACGTTCCCGGTGACCGGTATGACGTGCGCCGCATGCCAGTCTTTTGTGGAACGCACGCTGGCGGCGCAACCCGGCGTAAAGAGCGCCTCCGTAAACCTGATGCTGCACAATGCCAGCGTGACGTTCGACCCAACGCTGATCGGGGCTGAAGCGCTGGTCGAGGCGGTTCGCGAGACCGGATACGGTGCGGAACTGGCGGAGCAGGCCGAATCCGTGCTGCGACAGCAGCAGGAGCATGATCGGGAACAGCTTCTGGAATACCTCGGCCTCCGCCGCAAGGCTATTGTCAGCGTCATCGCGGGGGCGGCGGCAATGATCTTGTCCATGCCGCTGATGACCATGGGCGGCATGACCGGCATGGAACACATTCACGATCCGCTTCTCTCCTTTTCCATGCGGTGGATTGATCCGATACTCTCCCGCTCGCTGCCTTGGCTTTACCGAATTCCTGCCTCGGCGCTGCGGTGGACCTTGTTTGCACTAACCTTTGCGGTGCTTGCCTGGGCCGGCCGGAGGTTCTTCGTAAAGGCATGGTCGGCGTTGCGGCACGGAACAGCCGACATGAATTCGCTGGTGGCCTTAGGAACTGGAGCGGCATTTCTGTATTCAACAGCGGCCACCATGTTTCCCGCTTTCTTTGTCGCGCACGGCATCGCGCCCGACGTCTACTACGAGGCGGTTGTCTTAATCGTTGCTTTGGTTCTGGTGGGGAACACGCTGGAAGCCCGCTCCAAGCGACAGACGGCGGCGTCGCTTGCCAAGCTTGTTGCCTTACAGCCAAGAACCGCCCGGGTATTCCGCGACGAGGTGGAACTCGAGATCTCGGTAGACGAGATCCGGCGCGGTGATGTCGTGCTCATTCGCCCGGGAGAACGCATCGCGGTGGACGGGGACATTCTCGACGGTGCCAGCGCGGTGGATGAATCGATGCTGACCGGCGAATCGATACCTGTCGTGAAGCGCGCCGGAGACCACGTCCTGGGTGGCACCCTCAACCAAAACGGCTCATTTCGCTACCGGGCTTCGCGCATAGGAGCCGAGAGCACACTGGCGCAGATCGTACGATTGCTGCGCGATGCTCAGAGTTCGCGTGCGCCGATTCAGAAACTGGCCGATCGTATCAGCGCCGTTTTTGTTCCGACGGTGCTTGGCATTTCTATCGTCACATTCGCTGCATGGCGGCTGCTGGCTCCCGGCGCCGGTCTGATGCAGGCGTTCGCCTCCGCCGTGACAGTCCTGGTCATTGCGTGCCCCTGCGCCATGGGGTTGGCTGTGCCAACGGCAGTTATGGTTGCCACCGGCCGGGGAGCGCATTTTGGAATCCTTATAAAAGGGGGTGAGGCGCTGGAGCGCCTCGGAAAAATCGACACAGTCGTCCTCGACAAAACCGGAACGATCACCGAAGGTAAGCCCCGGGTTACGGATTTTCTGTTGGCGCCAGAATCCGCAGCGGATGTCGCAGACGCGGGCGCAGCCGCTACCCGCGATACGCTTGCCCTGGTAGCAGCGGTGGAGCGAAGAAGCGAGCATCCGCTTGCAGCTGCCGTGGCCAGCTATGCAGCGGAGTTCGGGGCAATGGCTCTGGAGCCAGACTCATTCGAGGCGCGCATAGGGCAAGGCGCGATCGGTACGGTCGATGGCACCGCGGTTGTCGTGGGTGCGTCGGAGTTGTTGCAGAGCTACAGCATCAATTTGGCTTCGCTACAGCCGGCGGCGCAGCGGCTGGCGGAGGAAGGCAAGACGTTGGTTTGGGTCGGAATCGGTGGCCGGCTGCGGGCTTTGATCGCCGTGGCCGACACGGTCAGGCCGTCTTCCGTTTATGCGATTGCGGCCTTGCGCAAAGCCGGACTGAAACTGGTAATGCTCACCGGGGATAACCGGCATACGGCGAATGCTATTGCGCGCCAAGTCCAGGTCGATGATGTTGTGGCTGGCGTGCGTCCGGCAGGCAAACTGGAGGTGATTGAGCGCCTTCAATCTGAAGGCAGGAGGGTGGCCATGGTTGGCGACGGTATCAACGACGCCCCGGCGCTGGCCAAGGCCGATGTGGGAATCGCGATGGCAAGCGGGTCGGATATCGCTATGGAAGCTAGCGATGTGACCCTTATGCGCAGCGACCTGAGCCGGGTAGCCATGGCCATCCATCTTTCGCGGCAAACCATGTCGGTGATGCGGCAGAACCTGTTTTGGGCGTTAGTCTACAATCTGATCGGCATACCCATTGCCGCCGGAATACTGTACCCTTCGCTCGTGCTCAGCCCCGTGCTGGCCAGCGCGGCAATGGCAATGAGCTCAGTTAGTGTGGTCTCCAACAGCCTTCGTCTGCGGCAAGTGAAACTCTAAAAGGATTCGAGATTCCATGAGCGCGCGCAAATCTCCCCAAACCTCGGCACGAGAGCCAGCCCTTCGCATTCTTGGGCAGGAGCGAAAGGCCGCCGGCGTTAATGCGGCAATCAAAGTGGCCAATCTGCAACGACTGCGCAGGATCGAGGGCCAGCTCCGGGGCATCCAGAAGATGGTGCAGGAAGATCGTTATTGCGCTGACATCATCGTGCAGATAGCGTCCGTTCAGGAGGCCCTGCGCGGCGTGGGCCGGGCCCTGATGAAGAATCACCTTCAGCACTGCACCACTCAGGCAGTCGCGAAGGGACCGCAGGAGGCAGCCGCCATGTATGACGAGCTGCTGGAGCTGATTTACAAGCATCTCCGATGACAGAATGACATTGAGCGCCAGCTACGGATTACTTGCTGCCCGTTCTGCAGAACATGCCCCGCAGGCGTTTGAGACGGTCACACTCATCAATACGTCCCAGTACCTAGGCCGTGACTCGAGCCATTGGGGCCTCCCGTTCCAAAAGTTCAAGCGGCTATGGTGTATCTTGTGCCGGCCGTATTGAGGATGAACTGCTCGGGCATTTCGTGCGCAAAGGCCGATATCGCCTCAAAGCCGGTGCAGTGAGTGGGAACGATGTATTTGGGATTGATTGCTTTAATATCGGCGATCGTCTTCTGAATCAACTCCGGCTTGGCGCCGGTCAAGTGGCAGCCGCCGATGATGGCATAGACCTTGTCTATCCCGGTCATTTTCTGCGCGTGTCGCACTGTGTTCACGATTCCTCGATGGGCGCAGCCGGAAAGCACAACCAGTCCCTTTCCTCCGGCATTTAGAATCACAGCTTGCTCTCCGGCGAAGGTCTCTGGCACGAACTCCTCGCCTCTCTTGGCTAGAAACCTGTCCGGAATCTTCTCATACGCAGTTACCTGATCGATCCGCCCCGGCAAATAAGCCCCCGGAATGATCGCAGTGGGACCTTTGACCTGGACGATGTTTACAAAGCCTAATGCCTCAATGTCTTCTTTCTTGAGAAGATTCACCTGGGCGATGTTGCCGGCAGGCCGCTTGCCGTAGGTGCCTGCGAAGAAGTCTTCCCCGACATAAAGTGGGATGCCTCGGGAAAACTCGTCTTTCTTTGCCTTAAGGACCTCAATGCAAGCAGCTTCATGGTCCCAATGGTCATGACTGATGGCCAGAGCTTCTATTTCCCGGAGGTTAATCTTCAGAAGCTCCAGGTTCCGCACGACGCCTCTTGCGTCTGAGCCGAAATCAAAGAGGCAGGAATGCGTTTTCCCATCAACCACCGTTTCGATGTGGTACGCGAGCCCATGTTCGGCGTGCAACACGCACTCGAGGGGGTGCGTAACGTAGGTGTGCCTCTTTGCAATCTTTTCATCGAGCCGGGTTGCATCAGCTAGATTGTCGGTAACAATGGTGATGATGATTTGCTGGGCCTCTGGGATCTGTATCTGCATGCACGAGTCTCCTTCCCGCTAAGGACTATCTACTACCTGCAATGCCGTGAGCTGGCCGGATTATCGCATAAGCTGGGGAACGGGCTGCTGTTCGACCATGCTTTTCTCTTCATTAATGCCGGGTTGTGCGTCTTTGTGGCAGATCATCACCTTGGAGCGCCCGGCCGACGCAAGGACTTTCGTGATGCTATGAAAATATCGCTGCAAGAGTTCCTGTTCATGGTGAAGAAATGTGATCGCCCGCCCGGCGCCCATCGAAATCATGCGGAGATAAAACAGGGCTCTTACGAGAGGATTCGCGGGCACGTCGTGCTCCATCATGAGAAACACCCCTCCCGGCCGCAGTACGCGCACGATCTCCCGCAATGCACGGTCCTGCGTTTCTCCCTTGAGCTCGTAAAACGCGTGAGAGCAGGTCACCGCGTCGAAGGTGGCGGCCGCGAACGGAAGACAGCCTGCGTCCGCTTGAACCAGAGAGACGTTGGTAAACGCTTTGATCTTCTTCTGGGCTACGTTCAACATGCCACGGGAAAAATCCGCCCCAACGACCTCGCCATCAGGCCCGACCTTTGCCCGCAAGTAAGTCAGAAGCGTCCCCGTGCCGGTGCAGAGATCGAGAAGTCTGCCGCCGCGCTGTACGGGGATCTGCTCAACCAAGAACTTCCTGGCCAGGCCCTGCTTGTCGCGAGAATGCAGCGCGACGAAGCGATCGTAGAACCGCGAAAAGATATCGTAGTAGACCTGGCGCGTATGCCTCATGAGTTCACTCGCCCAGTTCCGCCCCGTGCCAGCGAGCCCAGAGCGGCACTAGCTGGATCCATTCAAATGCCGTGCAGATCAAAGTCGGGCCCCTGGCAGAGCTCACGCTCCCGCGCCGCCCGCCGTTTCCAGCTCTGGATGCCGGGAACGACGTACGGCAGCAGACGCAAGGAATAGATGGGCGGGATCACCGGCAACCCAAGCATGTCGCCAAAGGTGATGGTCATGAACACGGTTTCGAGCGCAGCGCGCAACTCCAGCGCATGCTGTTCGAATTCGTATCCGGTCATTCCATAAACGAACTCCCGGGCTTTCTGCTTCCACTCAGTGCTCACACACGTGCGCTCCACAGGCGTTGCCATTCGTCGCTAGAGCTCCCACGAGATAATCCGACACCAGTTTCTCCGGGGTTTCGGCGGGCGCGCCCAGCACCACCTCCATCCCATACTGCGCGAACATACTTTGTGCGCGCTGCCCCATGTTGCCGGCGATGATCATCTCGGCGCCGCGCTCGGCAAGCCATGGCGGCAACAGGCCCGGCTGGTGCGGCGGAGCCTCGATGTCTTCACGCTTGAGGATCTTCTTCTGCGCGGGATCTACATCTATCAGAGCGAAACGTTCGCAGTGGCCAAAATGCATGGCAAGTTTTCCTTCGGCGAGTGGAATAGCAATTCTCATCCTTTGGTCTCCGTGCAGCTATGAGGTTCTGTTTCTTGAATCCAACTTTCGTGACTTACCGAGTGCACGCCACATTCCAACGTATCCGCTGACGGCACAACCGCGCTATGGCACGCAGGGCAAATGGGATACACTGCTCTCCGAATGTGTGCTCAAGATGTGGGAGCGGCGCAGTCATGCAGAATGCAAGAATGCTACCGCTTGCTGCGTCCATCCTGATGTGGCATGGATACCCCCAGCGCCTTGACCTTGCGATAGAGTGTGCTCGGATCGATTCCCAGTTCCCGGGCAGTACGCTGCCGATTCCCCCTGTTACGCTGGAGCGCCGCCTCGATCAAGCGCTGTTCTGCCACCCGGATGCTCATGAATCCTTCGGCGGAAGCAGCCACTGAGGCCGGCGGACGCAGCTCGATCGGCAGGTGCTGTGACTCAATCAGCCCTCCATCGCACAATACGAATGCTTGCTCGATGATGTTCTCCAGCTCGCGAACGTTTCCGGGATAATCATGATCCATCAGCCGAACCAGCACTTCTTGGGAAACGCCGGCGATGTCCTTACCTTCGAGATGGTTGAACTTCGCGATCAAGTGATCCAGCAGCATAGGAATGTCCTCGCGCCGTTCGCGCAAGGCTGGAATTTTCAAGTGAATCACGCGGATACGGTAGAAGAGATCTTCCCGGAATTTGCCTTCGCGGACCAACTGAGCCAAGTTCTTGTTGGTAGCAGCCAGCACCCGGACATCCACCTTCAGCGGCTCGGTCGCACCGAGCGGCTCTACGAATCGCTCCTGCAAGACTCGCAGTAACCGGACTTGCATGGCCGGTGAAATGTCCCCGATTTCGTCGAGGAGAATGGTGCCGCCCGCAGCCAGGACAAAACGGCCCGGCTTGTCACGCCGGGCGTCGGTGAACGCTCCTGCTTTGTAGCCGAAGAGCTCCGATTCCAGCAACGTGTCGGGCAAAGCGGCGCAGTTCACTGCGACGAACCGCTTCTTGCTGCGCGGAGACAGATTGTGAATCGCACGCGCAAACAGTTCCTTTCCAGTGCCGCTTTCTCCCTCAATCAAGACCGTGCTATGGCTGGCAGCGATCTGCGGCACGATGTCAAACAGGCGCCGCATAGCCGCACTGCGCCCCACGATGTCTTCAAACGTGTATTTCGCCTCCAGTTCCTTGCGCAGTTGCTCCACGTGACTGAGATCTTGGAAGGTTTCGACACCGCCGATCACGGCACCATCCGGGCTGCGCAGCAATGCCGTAGAAATCCGGATTGGGACTCGTCTTCCGCTGGCGCTGATGATGTCTGCGGTCGCACTGACCACCGGTTTTCCGCTGGCAAAGGTGCGCCGCAGAGCGCAGGCCCCTTCGCAGATGCTGGCCCGGAAGACGTCGGAGCACAGTCGGCCTACCGCATGCTGCCGGCGAACGCCGGTAATCTGTTCGGCGGCGCGATTGAAGGCAGTAATTCGCCAGTCGTTATCGACAGTAAAGACGCCTTCATTAATCGAGTCGAGAATCGGATCGGCACATGGTGCACTCACAGACTAAGTGTAAAGTACACTGTTGCAGTATTGCAAGACAGATATTGTCTACAGTCTGGCAACATTGCACGACTGCGAGGCGCACTCCCGGCGGCAACCATCCGTTTCCACAACAACTTGGAACTTTGGCGAACGAGGTGCCCTATGCCTTTGTGATGAGAGTTGCGATTCCACACTGGCAGGGCCGTGTCTCTCCCGTATTCGATGTCACGGTCAATTTCTTGTTGATCCACGTGGAGGACGGCCGCGAGATACGCCGCGAGGAGCGCCGCCTGACTGCGACGGATTCGCCGAGCCGGGTATCCGAGTTCTTGAGCTTTGGAGCTGGGACTCTCATCTGCGGCGCGATCTCCGCACCGGCGGAGGCTGGATTGGCCGCCTCCGGTGTGGAGGTGATCGGCTTTACTTGCGGCAGGGTGGACGAGGTTCTGGCCGCTTATTTTAATGGCCAACTCGCAAGCCCGGCGTTCGTGATGCCGGGATGCCAGAGATGGAGTGAACGAGCAAAAGGAGAGGTCATGGCAGAAGGATCGGGCATGGGATTTGGAATGGGTCGCGACCGCGGAGGCAGCGGTCGTGGACGAGGAAGAGGCCAAAGTAGAGGTCAGGCTTTGGGCGGAAGAGGAATGGGAGGAGTATTCGCGGCCGGATCGGGCGGCTTTTGTGCTTGCCCGAACTGCGGAGAGAAGACGCCACACATTGCGGGACAGCCCTGTATGCGAACGTCGTGCCCAAAGTGTGGCACGCCAATGGCGCGATCTTAGTTGCGGTTGGGCCACAGAAAAAGGAGAAATTCACATGCCGTTCAGAAACAGAACAGGTCCGTTGGGGCGAGGTCCCATGACAAGACAAGGTGCCGGCTTTTGCGGCGGGATGTCACCCGTAACCCTGAATCCGGATTGGGATTCGGCAATGGCCGGACGCAGCCGTGGTCTTGGTGGACGTGGTTGGCGGCATTACTTCCGCGCCACCGGGCTGTGTAGATGGCAGGGCATGGGAGACACAACTGCCGGAGCAAGCGCGGCGCCCTTCGCTGCGGGGCCTCCCGACCGGGACATCGCCGTTCTGAAAGGCAAGGCCGACTCGTTAGAGGCGGCGCTTAGCCAAGTGCGCCACAGGATCGAAGAACTCGAAACGAAGTTGAAACAGGAGTAGATCAGGGTCCGGGATCGCCACCTGACTGGCACGGCATCGGGGCGCACGGGTTCCGGTGCCGGCGGCCGGAGAAAGGGGTGCGCAATGGACTGGACACTATCCGCTGCAGCGTTCGTGCTGATTACGGCTTATCTGTTCTATGTTGCGCGACTGTTCCGTATTGCGTTCGGCCATGCATGGGAAAAGTCTTATAAGACGCCGCCTGTGGGCGTGAGCCTCAGGTATGTGCTCCCTGACGATAAAGACGACTGTGACGATCACCTGCTTTGGCAGACGCAATTGCCGGCGCTCAAGTTCCTCAGGTCGGCGGGCCTCGCCGGGGTTCCGGTTGCGCGAATGGCGCAGTTCTACCGCGATTTCGCTCGTGCCTATCCGGAGCTTACTGACGGCTCGGATCTGTGCGACTGGATTGTCGCCTTGCAGAGCGCGGGCGTGGCCGTCCACTGCCGCGCGGGTGCCATGATCGCAATCACGGAAAAAGGCTTGTTCATTTTGGAGACCCTGGATGAACGGCACATGGTGAGCCAGCGATGCGGCGGAACACAAGTCCGTGATGCTAATACGAGGAATGGCCGAAGGGTTGGAATACCCCGGCGTTCGCGCCTGACAGGAGGGGCGGCGAGGAACACTGATTCCTGCGAGATCGGGCTGCCATACGGGTGGAAATCTCTCGTTGCGCCGCATGGAGGCCAATGCAGATGGCAGTGCGCAGCAATCCGTTGTCAGGCGGACCCGCGAACTGGAAACGGAACTCTACGGCGTCCTGTCGGCGCCAGGGTCAAGAGCAGACAATTAGACCGTAACAGGGACCAATTTTGATGAGACTCGCTGTCGCCATCGGATGGCGGTTTGTGTCCGATGTTTGTGTCGACGCTGATCGGTAACACCGTTGACGGGCGGCTTTCTTGATAGAGGCAAATACAGGAAACGATCACAGGGTGAAAATGCAAGGAGAATTGTTGACCAAGGATATGGACCGCGCACAGGCGCCGCTCAATCCTCGGTGCGTCGTCTGCGGTTCAAGTAATCCCAAGGGGCTACGGATCAGTTTTCAACAGAATGCAAATGGGGTTTGTGCCGATTGGATTCCGACCAGTGAATGGGAGGGTTTTAAGGGGGTCATTCACGGGGGAATTATTACTACGGTGCTGGACGAGGCTATGTCAAAGGCCGTCATAGCCCGGAACTGGCAGGCTCTGACCGTTGAGCTGAGAGTTCGTCTTCGTGGACGTGTTTCGCCGGGGCAGGCGCTTCAGGTCAGGGGTTGGGTGGTAGAGAAGCAGGGCCGCAAAATCCTCACTGAAGCTACTTTGACGAGCAACACGGGCGAGGAACGTGCACACGCTTGGGCAACTTTCTTGGTGCCGCCCCAACGCTTGTCACGAGGAGAAAAAGACGCTGCCGACGTTGAATCTCAGGACTAGGGAGAGGAACGGATCGGTCATGCCCTATCGCTCCATCAGCGAGCGTCAACTCAAGAATCGCGTCTGGGCAAGCCTGTGTCTCAAAATGGACCCCGAGTTGCGGCGAGCACGATTGAGTAGACTCTCGCGCTGTTTCTCGCTTGCAGGCGTTGTTCCGGCGGTGATCGGGCTACATCAGCGCAGCAGTCGTGCTGTCCAGAGGTATGGCAAGGGTACGCCTTAAGCGCGGTCAGCCTGCTGTTGCTAATCCGCTGGCATGGTAGCCTGTATTTGTGTTTGCACTCGGAGCCCTGGCAGGAGCGACGTCCGTCCTACGTTGAACGAAATCGCAGGCTGGGAAAGCTCCTACTACGCTTAAGCATTTGCAATTGTTTTTTGTAGCTGAAACGGCCATCTGCTCGCCTTCAAGAACCGAAGCAACCACCCTATCAAGCGTCAAGCCGACATGATAATCCCTCCCTGGATTCGATCCAGTACTGGACCGTAGCCTACAATGAGGCAGGTGGCGTATGCGTCCCGAGTTGATAAAGGCAACTACTCTGCTGCGATCGGCAGGCTCGGCGAATCTAGAAGAAGCGATCGGGCTTCTGCAGAAGACCGTCTTTTCCTTCAGCATGAAGTTGTGCGGGCACCCGGAAGACGCTGAGGATACCGCCCAGGAGGTATTGCTGAAGTCGTTGCCTTATCTGCCGAAAATTGAGAACCCGCAGGGCCTTGCGGTCTGGCTCTACAAGGTAGCGCGAAATCAGTGCTGGATGAGCCGCCGGCGCAGCAAATTCGCCCCCAAAGAGATGTTGGCGTTGGAAGACCTGATGCCGGACAGCGCCGAGCTGCAATCGCTCAGTTCCGGGCCGCAACAGACTCCGGAGGCGCAGGCCATATCGGGCCAGGAGAGTGAACGCCTGCACCAGGCCATCCTTCGCATACCGCCGAGTTATCGGCTGGTTCTGGTGCTGCACGACATGGAAGGGCTCACCTCGGCCGAGGTAGCGAGCATCACCGGCCTGCAAGAAGGAACAGTTCGCGTCCGACTGCACCGCGCCCGGTTGTTCATTCGCCGCGAGCTTGCGAACCCCGGCCCTGCGCCGGTGGCGCCGAAGCGCAAGAGGCCGGCAGGTGCGAAAGCTGACTGCCGCGAGATGTTTGCCAATCTCTCGGAGTACATCGATGGCCGCATCGACGACGCAACCTGCCAGCGTATGCAAGTCCACTTGGAAGACTGTCCGCCCTGCGTCGCCTTTATCAATGACCTGAAGCGGGCAATCGAGCGCTGCCAGAACTTCGAGGCTCCCTGCCAGCCAGCCGCCTCGGAGAAATTGCACAAGCTGTTGGCCGAGGAGTACTCGCGCGTGCTGAGCCACGGCAAGGCTATAAAGGCTTAGTTTTCTGAGAGACAACAGGCGCCCTACCCTCTGGAAGGGTTCCGCCGAGCTTTCCGGGCTTGTAACACCTTACCCCGATTCTGCATTGATTCAGTAGAAGCGCTGTTCCACCCCCGGCAACCGCAAAGGCAGCCTTCCTCCGGGGATCCTTGGGAGCTCTACATGGCCAAAGCCAAACGTCGATTTTCACATCTCGCCGCGTTCCTGATCCTCACGGTTATGGCCGTTGCGGCTGAGGCGCCGGTGCCGGTCACGCTTCAGCAGGCCGTCGCTATCGGACTCGAGAAGAACCCGGTCCGCAAGGCTGCCCTGGCGGGAGAGCGCGCGGCACGGGCCGGTGAACGCGAGGTACGCGCCGCTTTTCTGCCAAAGATTTCCTTCTCCGAGGGTGTGACCCGCGGAAACGATCCTGTTTACGTGTTTGGCGCCAAGCTGCGACAAAATGTGTTCGCGGCGTCCGATTTCGATCTGAATCGCTTAAACACTCCCGCGCCGTTCACCAATATCGCCACACGATTCACCGGTAACTGGACGGTCTTCGATTCCTTCGCCTCCGCCCTGAACCTGCGCCGCGCCAAGCAGACGGCTCAGATTGCTTCCTCGGAGCTCACACGCAGCGATCAGGAACTTGTCTATCGAATCGTGGACGCCTACTACGGCGTGCTGCTTGCCGGAAAACAGGTCGAACTGGGGGAGCAAACCGTGAAGACCGCTCAGGCCGCGCTGGACAGCAGCGACAGCCGCTTTAGGGCTGGACTCATCGTCGAGTCCGATTCCCTGGCTGCGCGCGTCAACCTGGCAACACGGAACCAGGAGCTGATTGTGGCGCAAAACGCGCTGGCGCTGGCTCGCGCCCGCCTCAGCATCACCCTGGGAATGCCGGCTGGCAACGCCTACCAGCCCGCCGAACTCCTGGCGGAACGTCCGCTCGCCGAACTGGCACTTGAAGAAGCCGAAGCAACGGCGCTGAAGCATCGGCCCGACTTGCGGCAAGTGACGCTGCAACGCGAGACCCAGCAGACGGGCGTCCAACTTGCGAAAAGTGCCTTTGGGCCGCGAGTGAACGTCTTCGGCGGCTGGGAACTCGATAATCACAGCTTCGCCGGCAGCGGCGGCAACAACTGGGTTGCCGGAGCAGAAGTACAAATCGATCTCTTCAACGGTGGGCAGAAGCGTGCCACACTGGCCCGGGAGCGTGCATTACTGGAGCGCGCAACGGCCATGACGCAGGCTGCCGAAGATAACGCGCGACTGGACGTCCGGCGGGCTTTCTACGAGCATAACGCCGCCCGGCAGGTGCTGGACGTGGCCCGCACGACCGTGGCGCAGGCGGAAGATAGCCTGCGTATCGCGCAGAATCGTTACGATGCCGGCCTGACCACCATCACTGAATTACTCCGGGCTGAAGATGCGGCGCGCTCCAGCCGCACGAACTACTGGCAGAGCGTCTATCGCTACCAGACGACCTATGCCGCGCTGGAATTGGCTTCCGGTTCACTTACTCCCACTTCTCCTTTGGTGACGCAATGACAAATCGTCTTCGTTTGCTCTCTGCCGTTGCTGTCTCGCTCCTAACGGGATCGATTTTGACCGCGTGCTCGTCTTCCAAGAGCGGCGCCAACGCTGCGGCTCCGGAAACCGTCAAGGCGCACCTGGAAACGGTACAGCAGTCACGAGTACCACGGGTTCTGGAGGCTGTCGGAACCGTACGGGCATTGGAGGTTGCGCAGCTCTCGGCGCAGGTGATGGGCAGCATCACGTCAGTGGCCGTCAGGGAGGGCGACAGCGTTCGCCGCGGACAGGTGCTCGCGACCATCGATGACGCTCAACCGCAGGCTGGAGTCGAACGTGCGCAGGCGGCGCTGGCCTCGGCCGAGCACGAGGTCGCAGCCGCCACCGCCGATTATGAATTGGCCGCCAGCACGATGAAGCGCTACCAGTCACTTTACGAGAAGAAGTCGGTCAGTCCTCACGAGTTTGACGAGGTGAGCACGCGCTTGCGGGCGGCTTCCGCGCACCGGGATCTGGCGCTGTCGGGTGTCGACCAGGCAAAGGCGGCGCTGGTTCAGGCCCGCGCCACCGAGGGGTTCACGCGCATCCGCGCTCCCTTCGACGGGATCGTTGCCGAACGCCGGGTCGACCCGGGCACGCTGGCCGCGCCCGGTGCTCCGCTGCTCACCGTGGAGTCGCGCGGGCGATACCGACTGGAAGCCAGCGTAGATGAGAAGAACCTTGCAGCGATCCGGCTCGGCCAGAGCGTGTCCGTGGCCGTCGATGCACTCGGCGCCGATTCCCTCGCCGGTAAGGTCGTGCAGATCGTGCCCGCAGCCGAGGCCGCCAGCCGCAGCTTCACCGTCAAGATAGAGCTGCCGGCGAACGACCGACTCAGGTCCGGGCTATTCGGGCGCGCCCGCTTTGCAGTAGGTGAGCGCGAGTCGGTCATGATCCCCCGGACGGCGCTGGTCGACCGCGGCCAGCTTCAGGGAGTTCTTGTTGTTGGGCAAGACCATATCGCCACGCTGCGTTACATAACCCTGGGAGAGAGCTCGGGCGAGCGAGTAGAGGTGCTCTCGGGACTCAACGCCGGCGACATGGTCGTGACCTCCGTTGCCGGCCGTGAGCTGGCGGGCAAGCGCATCGAGGTGCAGTGATGAGCGGCAGACTCGGCCTGGCCGGCCGTATCGCGCACACGTTCATTCAGTCGAAGCTGACGCCGCTGGTAATTACGACGGCCATGTTGCTTGGCGGCTTCGCCATCTGGCAAACGCCGCGTGAAGAAGAGCCGCAGATCGTGGTCCCCATGCTCGACGTCATGGTGAGGATGCCCGGCGCGTCCGCCGAGGAGGTCGAGCAGCGCGTCAGCATCCCTATGGAAAAGCTGCTGCGCGAGGTTCCCGGGGTCGAGTATCTGTATTCGACCTCCAGCCCGGGGATGAGCCTGGTAATCGTCCGCTTCTACGTCGGGACGAAAGAGGAAGACGCGATCGTCAAGACCTACAACAAGCTCTACTCGAACTTCGACAAAATTCCGCCCGGTGTCTCGCAGCCGATCATCAAAGCCCGCTCGATTGATGACGTGCCCATCCTGGCGCTCACGCTCTGGGGCAAAAACTACGATCCCTACCGGCTGCGCCTCATTGCCGGAGAGCTTGAGAACACGATCAAGCAAGTGGACAACGTCTCCGAGACACGGATTATCGGGGGGTTGCCCCGAACCGTGCGCGTGGTGCTGGATACAGCCAGGCTGGCAAGCTATGGGATAACGCCGGCAGGCGTGATGCGGCAATTGCAGGCCTCCAATGTGCGGCAGAATGCCGGCAGCTTCGCTAAAGGGAATAGTGAATTTCAGGTTGAGGCGGGCCGCTTCTTCTCGCGCCTCGACGACCTGCAGCAGATCGTCGTAGGAGTTCACAACTCCCGGCCGGTTTATCTGCGCGACGTGGTCGCTGACCTGGTGGACGGTCCAGCCGAACCGGAGAACTACGTTCTGTTCGGAACGGGTTCAGGCGCGGAGCACAACGCCGCCGCGGGCACAGGTGGCGAGACTCCGGCGGTAACGATCACGGTTTCCAAGCGCAAGGGCACGAACGCCACCCTGGTGGCGGAGAACGTGCTTACCCGGCTCAATGAGCTGCGCGGGAACCTGGTTCCTCCGGATCTCAATCTCAGCGTTACCCGCAACTACGGCGAGACCGCCAGAGATAAGTCCAACGAACTGCTCAAGCACTTGCTGATCGCAACCCTTTCTGTGACCCTGCTGATTGCAGTGGCTCTTGGATGGCGGGAGTCCGGGGTCGTTCTCCTGGCCGTTCCCGTCACGCTCGCCCTCACGCTGGCGATTTTTTATCTGTACGGATACACGCTCAATCGCGTAACGCTGTTTGCGCTCATCTTCTCGATCGGCATCCTGGTGGACGACGCCATCGTGGTAATCGAAAACATCGTCCGCCACTTCCGCCTGCCGGCGAGCCGGGGCCGTTCGCTCGCCGAGGTTGCAGTGGAAGCAGTGGACGAGGTGGGCAATCCGACCATTCTCGCCACCTTCGCCGTGATCGCTGCTATTTTGCCAATGGCGTTCGTCCGCGGGCTGATGGGGCCGTACATGCGGCCGATTCCCGTGGGGGCCTCGGCGGCCATGGTCTTCTCGCTGATGGTGGCCTTTGTCGTCTCCCCCTGGGCGGCGCTGCGGCTGCTCCGCCACTACGCCGGCAGCCGCTCATCTCACGCGCATGAGAAGGAGGGAGCAACCACCCGTCTGTACCGGCGGATCATGGCCCCGTTGATCGCCAGCAGCCAGGCGCCGGACGATCTTCCTCGGGGGAATGGTAGGCCTGCTGCTGCTCGCCTGTGCACTGGTGCCGTTAAAGCTGGTGCGCGTCAAAATGCTGCCCTTTGACAACAAGAGCGAGTTCCAGGTCATCATCGACATGCCCAACGGAACCACGCTGGAACAGACTACCGCGGTTGCGCAGTCGCTGGGCCATTACCTAGCCGCACAGCCCGAGGTAGTCAACTACCAGGTCTACGCCGGCACTTCGGGCCCGTATAACTTCAACGGTTTGGTGCGCCACTACTACATGCGGCGGCAGCCAAATCAGGCCGACATCCAGGTTAACCTGCTGCCTCATGATCGGCGCAAGGCGCAGAGCCACGAGATTGCCCGCAGGCTGCGTCCGGGGTTGCAGCGGATCGCTCAACAGTACGGCGCGCGTATCAAGGTGAGCGAGGTTCCGCCCGGTCCGCCCGTACTGCAAACCCTAGTCGCCGAAATCTACGGTCCCGAATTACAAGGGCCAGATTGAGGTCGCGCGCCAGATCAAGCAGATCTTCCAGACGACGCCTGGAGTGGTTGACGTTGACTGGTACGTCGAAGACCCGCAAGCGCAAGTACAACTTTTCACGTCGACCTCGACAAGGCTGCGCTTCACGGCGTCTCGGCCGGCGATGTGACCAGCACCATACAGATCGCACTTGGCGGCGCTGAGGCCGGACTGCTGCATACGCCGCAAGCTCGCGAAGACATGCCCATCCAGGTCAGACTCGGGCGCGCCCAGCGCTCCGGGATCGATGAGTTATCGCAACTCAAGCTGCCGACCGCCTCCGGTGGGCTCGTCTCCCTGCGGCGAACTGACCTCGCTCAACCGGGGAACGATCGACCAGAGCATCTACCGCAAGAACATGCAGCGGGCGGTGTACGTTACTGGCGATGTCGCGAGGCGAAGAGGAAAGCCCGGTGTACGCCATCATGAAGATGAACGAGGCGATCGACAAGCTGAAAACGCCCGAGGGTTACGGCATTAAGCGCTACAATGCCTCGCAGCCGGAGAGCACCTCGCGCTATGCCATGAAGTGGGATGGCGAGTGGCACATCACCATCGAGGTGTTTCGCGACCTGGGGCTGGCCTTCGCCGCCGTTCTCGTTCTCATCTACGTGCTCGTCGTCGGCTGGTTCGGGTCATTCAAGACGCCGCTAGCCATCATGGCGCCGATTCCGCTTACCCTGGTTGGCATTCTTCCCGCCCACGCGCTGATGGGGGCATTCTTCACCGCGACCTCGATGATCGGCTTTATTGCCGGGGCGGGGATCATCGTACGCAACTCGATCATCCTGGTCGACTTCATTGAGTTGCGCCGCTCCCAGGGGATGACCCTGGAGGAAGCCGTTGTTGATGCCGGGGCGGTGCGCTTCCGTCCCATGCTGCTGACGGCAGCCGCCGTCGTCGTCGGCGCCAGCGTCATCCTGTTCGATCCGATCTTCCAAGGGCTGGCCATCTCGCTGATGGCGGGCGAGGTCGCATCCACGATCCTCTCGCGAATGGCCGTTCCGGTGCTCTATTACCTGAGCAAGCGAAACGAGCCGCCACCCGCGATAGAGAATCTGTCACAGAGTCCAGTAACAACAGTCGTACCGGTGTAACGCCCGGGGTGCAGAATGCATTTATTTGGCAGAGGTGGCGAGATGACGGTTGAACGTGGATTGCGATTGATGGCGGGAGTTGCTGTTCTGCTGTCGGTAGTGCTGGCCGTGAAGGTCAACCCTTACTGGCTATTCTTGACGGCCTTCGTTGGGCTAAACCTGCTGCAGTCAGCCTTTACGAATTGGTGCCCGGCGATGGTCATATTGCGCCGGCTCGGCTTGCGCTAGAGGGCAGAGCCGCTGGCGTGCACCTCGGACACGCTGCGCTGAACCAGGACGTATAGGCGCCCGTGGCGGAAATTCGCATCGAGCGGGCGAACGGGTAATGGCTGCGCATGATCTTACAACTAGAGTTCTCGGAGAGTCTGGCACAAATCCGTAAGGAGATTCTCGTCCAGCACGGGTACACAGTCGAATCTCTGGTCGGGTTAGAACAGGCACGGTCGTTTAGTCCGGAAGGAAACTCTATTGATTTGGTCGTGATTGGGCATAGGGCTTCCTGGCACGAGCGCAACCAGCTCATTAGCTATTTCAATGAGGTATTGCCGGGAGTACCGATCCTGGCTTTTCTGCGAATGGGAGACGGCAGTTTCAGCGGGATTCAACTCAGTATCCCGGCCGATGACCCGGTTGGATGGCTACGCGGGGTCAGTAAAGTCCCGAAGCCGACTTCAAGTTGATAGGGGCCGTCTTCTTGTCTCAAGAATGACCTCCATACCTGCGTTGCTTGGTTGAGGGAATTCGGGAGCGTAGCCCATCGTTTCCGGAGCGGAAAAGATTTCGGCGAGCCTTTTCATCGAACCCTGCCCTTGCCGAGAAAATCTGCACATCCTGGGCACAATGAACAGCGCTGACCGCAGCATCGCAATCGTGGACGTCGCGGTGCGGCGTCGCTTCGGCTTTTTGTCTCTGTGGCCCCAGATGAGTGTGGTGGAGAGCCATAGTTGCGAATTGATGCAGACGGCCTTTCGAGATCTGGTCTCCACGTTTATTGAGCACGCATCGGAAGACGCGTTCAACCTGGTACCCGGTCATTCCTATTTCCTCGAATCAGACGACGCAAAGGCGCGAGCGAACTTGAAGATCAATCTTGCGCCCCTGCTGGAAGAGTACTTAGCGCAGGGCTATGTTGGTGGATTTGCCGAGCCGATCCGTAACTATCTGCAGTGGATACGGAGCCTGTAGTGCCCCCGCAGCGCCAGAGGAAGTTCCATTTTCGTCGTCGGTCGCTGCCGCTAAAGGACAGTGCGCCGGAAAGAGAAGTCTGTCTGGAGCTGGCCGACCACTCGGTCATCCAGTATTCTGCCGTCCGGTTCTTCGGTCTTGATGGCCGCGATCCTTATCCCCAGGCTGCTCGCCTCGCCGAACAGTTTGCTGTTCAGAACCGGCCGCTTCTCTCGCTGCTGGATGTCCGTTTGGAGACACACTTCGACGGTAGTGATGTTTTGCTGCGTTTGAGCAGCGGTGCCAACATAGGCGCCATCCCGCTGTTCTCGCCAACGAGGGGAACGCCAGATTACGGTATGGTAGTTCAGCCGCGGTTTCCCTGGAGAGGGATTGGCCCAATGCTCGCCGACATGGGATGGCGGGTTGCGCCGACTCCTCTGAAGTTGCCGCTGCTTCGCCGCTCAGAGCGCCGGGTGCCGCCATGGGTCTTGTCGTCAATGATTCTGGTCCGGCTCCAGGCCCTGCTGGACAGCCTGACGCGCCGTTTTGAGAGTACAACGGTCATTCGGAATGCGCCACGGGGACGGGTTCACTGGTCCGATTACGCCGTCAAAGAGATTCCAAGGGGCCAATTCCTGGCCGTACCGTGTACATATCCGGATTTGCGCGATGATCGCATCCTGAAAGGGGCCGTGCGGTTTGCTCTGGAGCGACAACTTCGAGTGCTACAGACGCAAGTGGAGCATGGAGCGTTTGTGCACCGCCTGGTTGAGCTTTGTGAGCATTTGATGATGAAGGTCCGGGGAATTCTTCCGGTGCTACCGTCTCCGACCACGTTTCAACAATGGCTGCAGCGACCTATGCGGACCAGCCAATTTCTGGAGGGCCTACAGGCAATCGAGTGGACGGTGGACGAACGCGGTCTCGCCGGCTTAAGCGATTTGGAGGGCATACCCTGGACGATGCCCATGAACGACTTTTTTGAGGCGTACGTTGAGACGGTGCTTCAGCTGGTTGGCAGAAGACTGGGCGGGCAGTTGAAGACTGGAAGGAAGCGAGAGACCACGCAGCCTATCAGTTGGTCACCGCCATACATTGGTTCGCAGCGATCCTTAGTTCCCGATCTGTGGCTAGAGTGGCAGGACACAACGTTAATTGTGGATGCCAAATACAAACGGCACTGGGAGGAACTGCAACAGAATCCATGGGGATCGATCGCGGATCAGGTGCGCGAGCAGCACCGAAACGACCTGTTCCAGGTCCTGGCCTACGGAAACCTGGCGCGCACCGAGCGAGTAATTGTGTGCTTGGCATACCCATGTGGCACTACCTTGTGGAAAGATCTACACCGGACAAATCGGTTGCTTCACAAGGCCGAAGTTTCTTCCGCATCGCGGTCACTGCACCTATGGTTGACCGCTATACCTATGGGCCTGCCCCCTGGTGAGGTGGCAGCGCCACTTGAACAAGCGCTACGGGGCGAATCAGCGTCGTGACCGACTCCTGCCTTGCGCAGGAGTTGGCGAGTTCGCGGTGCTCGTTCAGTGCTCCTTGAACTGCTCCCGGTCCCCGTTCTGGCCGGTCGCAATGTCACCGTACTCCCGCCTGATCCGCCAACCCTGAGTGGCGGCGATGCGCGGAGCTGGTCAAGCTGATTCTGGTTGCCCTAAGTGTCGGTCGAGCTGCGGCAGTAGATCGCGATGTCCGCGGCAACCGACTACCGGCTAGCGGATGTTACCGGGTCACAAAAACGGACGATTTTGTGAGCGGGAAGCTGCGAACGGTAAACCGCTGTTCCGCCAGGGTCGGCTCCGGCGGATTCTGGCCCCGTTTTTGAGAGACGTCTCCTTTGGGACTATCGGCGAAAGCGAAAATAAGTGTGTCGCGGGATGCCGGAAGCATCACTAAGGTGATGTTCGACCTGTTTCCCCGCGCCGTAAGCACCCTAGTGCCACTTACGCGCGACTCATCATTGACAAGCATGCGGTATCCAGGAAGTACACGCAGATTATCGAGTGCATTATTCCGGCGACCTTTTGGCTACCTTGGCCGTCGCAGGCGCGGCAACAATCCTATTTATCACCAATAACTTGAACTTATTTCAGATTGTTCTTGCAGAACGAAAAGGAACTGGCTATTCTCCGCTCAAAACACTAGGGGCGAAATACATCTATCTGGTTTAATACCCATCATGGAACCACTGAGCAGAGACGACCATGAAAGAGCATTCCATTCGGCCAAGAAGCCGGACGTAGTCCTAAGGCAGCAACTGCCGGTCCGCTACCATGTAGAGGACTGCGACATAAACAACCGGCCGCGCCGCTTCTTGCAGGCGTTCGCCTCCATTCTGAAGCACACGAACTACCGGCTCGCCTTGGACCACTACGTCCGGGTCAGCGCCAAGTGCGCGCGCTGCACCACCAAGTGCCAGATCTACCTGGCCACGGGCGACACCCGCGACATCCCGTGCTACCGCTCGGAGTTGTTGTTGTCCGTATATCGCCGCCACTTCACGCCTTCCGGATCGCTGCGGGCCAGGATATTGGGAGACCCCGGACTGACGGCCGAGGCGGTGCAGGAGATGGCCGATTCTTTCTACAACTGCACTGCTTGCCGGCGCTGTCACTTCGAGTGTCCGATGGGAATCGATCATGGCCTGATTGCCCACCTGGGACGATACATCCTCTCGGAGATCGGAATCGCCCCGCGCGCTTCGGTGGTCAGTATCCGCGAGCAGTTGACCGGCGCCAGCGGCAACACCTCCGCCGTGCCTGTGGCCGCGCTGGTGGACACCCTGGAGTTTCTCAGCGAGGAAATCAAGGAAGGCATCGGTATCGACGTTCCGTTCCCCGTCGATCAGGAGGAGGCCGAGTACCTCTTCTTCCCCGCCGTGTCTGACTACATCATGGAAGCCGAAACCCTTATGGGCAATGCCGCCGTCATCCGCGCCACCGGCGATAGTTGGACGATCGGCACTGGATACTTCGACGGCATCAACTACGGTCTGTTCTATAACGACCAGATTCTCGGAACACGTTGTGCACAAGGTGCGGGCGGAGGTGCAGCGCCTCCGCAGCAAGAAGATCCTGATCGGGGAGTGCGGCCACGCCTCCCGGACGGCTAAATTCTTCTATCCGACGTTCTGCGGCGGGCGCCAGAGCGAGCCGGTGGTCAAATTGCATCGAGTACACCCATAAGGCATGGCAGGAAGGCCGGCTCAAGCTTAAGGCCAACACCATCTCCGAACGGGTGACCTACCACGACCCGTGTAATTTCTCCCGCAGTGGCTGGATCGTGGAGCAACCGCGCGAGTTGCTCCGGGCAATTTGCAGCGACTACGTGGAGATGACTCCGCAACCGGCGCGACAACATCTGTTGCGGCGGCGGCGGCGGCACGGTCTCGATTGATGAGATCAAACCGTACCGCACACTGGTTGGAGGCAGGGCAAAGGCCGAGCAGATCAAGGCCACCGGAGCTAAGTATTGCGTGGCGCCGTGCGCCAATTGTAAGAAGCAGCTGCAAGCGAGTTGATGGAAGAGCACGGCATCGACTGCCAGATCGTCGGGCTGCATGACCTGCTCTACAAGGCGATCGATTTCGGCAAGGCGGAGGCGGAATAACGTGGAAGCCTGGATCGACTTCGGGCGCGGGCCTCTCTTCCGCCTGGCGTTTTCGCTGATGCTACTGGGGCTGCTGCGCAGCGTAGTCCTGACGCTAATTGGAGTTATCGAGGCTTACCGGCGGCAATCCTGACAAGATCATCAATTGGCGCGAAGTGGGCCGGCAGACCATGGCGTGGCTCGTGCCCGTGAACCGGTTCTGGCACGAGCGACCTGCTTACAGCGTGGTCTCCATTCTCTTCCACGCCGGACTGCTGATTGTTCCGCCGTTTCTAGCGGCGCATACGCTGTTGTGGAGACGCGCTGCCGGTTTCGCCTGGCCGGCGATTCCGCAACTGCTGGCGGACTATCTCACAGGCCTTGCCATCCTTGCTGGATTGGGGTTGTTCTTCAGCCGGATGTTCGATCGCGGGTCGCGTCAGTTGAGCCGGGTCCAGGACTACGCCTGGCCGCTGCTGCTGATTGTGCCTTTCCTGACCGGCTTCACGTGCTCAAATCTTGCCATCGCGTCAAAGACATACGAGGCGATGATGTTGATCCACGTTTACTCAGCCAATGTGATCATGCTTCTCATTCCATTCACCAAGATCGCGCATTGCGTACTGGCGCCGCTTTCGCAACTGGTGACGGCCGTTGCCTGGAAGTTCCCGGTCGGCGCGGGGGACCGCGTCGCCGCCACGCTGGGCTATGCCGAGCGGCCCAATTGGTTGAAGGGGGCAAGGCTTGACGCCGCCGTCGCTTCGGTCGAGGAGGATGTGAAGAAATGAAGGCCATCCTGACCGACACGACGAAATGCATTGGTTGCCACGAATGTGTGGCGGCCTGCAAGAAGGAGAACAAGCTCGCCGGCGATCTGCCGCGCCGCTGGGATGCGAAGGACGGACTCTCCGCTCGCAACTGGACCTCCATCGTCGAAGGACCGCAACGGACACCGGTGCGCAAGCAGTGCCGGCATTGCCTGGAGCCCGCCTGCGCCTCCGCCTGCCCGGTGGGTGCACTTCACCAGACCAGGATCGGCGCCGTGGTTTATGACAGCGCCAAATGCATGGGCTGCCGCTATTGCATGATGGCCTGTCCCTACGGCATCCCCCGCTACGAATGGCAGGCTGCGGTTCCGTATGTGCGCAAGTGCATCCTCTGCTACGACCGCATCACTGCCGGGCGCCAGCCGGCCTGCACGGAAGCCTGCCCGACCAAGGCCACAATTTTCGGCGACCGTGACCAGCTCCTGGCCGAAGCCGCAACCGCATCGCCGAAAAGCCGGATGTTTATCTGCATGAGATCGTGGGTGAGCGTGATGGCGGCGGAACCTCCGTGCTCTACATCTCAAACGTCAGTCTCGCGTTCCTGAGTGAAGGCCGGGCGATTGGCGCACGGCCGCTGCCGTCGACGACGAAAGTGGCGATGGGTGCCGTGCCCTTTGCTTTTACGTTCGTGGTGGCGCTGGCCGCCGGAGTCAGCTGGATGATCGAGCGGCGCATGAAACTCAAAAAGGAAGGCTCCGATGAATAGGGTACGGAGGCTGAAACTCGCGCTGTGGATGCTGATTGGTCTTGCGGCTTCGGTTGCCGCCGTACGCTTCCTCTTCGGCTTGGGTGCAAGCACAAACCTGTCTGACGCGAACCCTTGGGGAGTATGGGTCGGCTTTGACGTAATGGGCGGCGTGGCGCTGGCGGCCGGCGGATTTATCGTCACCGCCACGGTTTACATCTTCAAGCTGGAACGTTTCCATGCGGTGGTGCGCCCGGCGGTGCTGACGGCATTTCTGGGCTATGCCGCGGTGGCGGTTTCGCTGCTGTTCGATCTCGGCCTGCCCTGGAACATCTGGCACATGATGGTCTACTGGAATCCGCACTCGGCGTTGTTTGAGGTTGGCTGGTGCGTGATGCTCTACCTGACCGTACTGTGCCTGGAGTTCCTGCCGGTGCCAGCGGAGGAGTTTCCGCGGCTCGCCGGGATTCGCGCTACCCTGGTCAGGTTTCGCCTGCCGCTGGTGATAGCGGGTATCGGCCTCTCCACGCTGCACCAGTCGTCACTTGGTTCGCTGTTCCTGATCATGCCTTACCGGCTGCATCCGTTGTGGTATTCGCCCATTCTTCCGGTGCTGTTCCTGATCTCGGCTATTGCGCTGGGGCTGGCGATGGTGATCGTGGAAAGCCATGTCACGGCCTTTCTCTATCGCCGGCAGCCGGAGACCGAGCTGCTGTCGGCGTTCGCCAAGGCATGCCGGTGGGTACTGGTGGCCTACATAGCGGTTCGCTTCCTGGACCTGATGGTGCGCGGGCAGGCTGCCCAGCTCGCCTTGCCCGAATGGCGCAGCGGGCTGTTCTGGTTCGAAGTGTTAGTTATGGCCTTGGTTCCGATCGTCCTCTTCTCTACGGAGCGCGTGCGGCGGACTACCGCGGGCCAGTTCGCGGCGGCGGCGCTGGCGGTCTTCGGAATCGTTCTCAACCGAATCGACGTTGGCGGCGTTGCCCATCTCAGGCCGGAGGGCGCTTTCTATCTGCCGTCTTGGACGGAGCTTGCCATTACCCTGGGGATGGTTTCAAGCTGCGGGGTTGGTGTTTCTGTTCATCGTCGAGCGCTTCAAAATCTGGGAGCAGCGGCCTGCCGATCCCAGCGCTGATCCATTGAAACTGCCCGAATTCGACCCGGTCGGCAGCACCTGGCTTGGGGTACCCGCCGTGGCGGCTCGCACCACGTTTTCACTGGCATTCATAGTGCCGGCGGCGCTGGGCTTCGGGCTGCTGAACGTCCATCCCGCGCAGAACCGTGGGGTCGATCCCACGCCCGTTCAGCGGGCGCGTGGTGGCGACATCCTGTTCATCGACGGCAATCTGGACGGATTCGGCGTCGCTTTCAAGCATGCGGAGCACGATCAAGCGCGAAGGCGAAAAGCAGTCTTGCGTGAAGTGTCACCACATGACGTTCCCGCGCGATAAGAACACTGCCTGTGCCCGTTGCCACACGGACATGTACCTGCCCGCCGATGCCTTCCGGCATGACTGGCACGCATCGGCGACCGGGGGCCGAGTGGCCTGCTACCAGTGCCACCGGCGGGGCGAGGCGCGCAGCGCCAAAACTGCCGTTGCCTGCGATAAGTGCCACAAGGACCTGGTTCCGGCGGGAGCGCCCATCGCGGTGAAGAAGTACCGTGCTGTTGCCTACACCGAGGCTATGCACCGCCTTTGTCTCGGATGTCACGTGCAAAAGGCGAAAGAGAAGAACAAGCCCGACATGACGCGCTGCGCCTGGTGCCATCAGGAGCGGCGGGAGTTGATTGACTCCCGCGAGGTCACCCTGCGCAGACGGGGATTGCTCGGACATGTTGTGTTGCCCACGGGTGAGTTGATTCCGAATAAGTAACGAATATGCCTCAGCTGTCACAACCCGAATTGCTTGAGCTGACCCGGGGTATGTTCAACCAGGTTCCGTTCAGCGTCGCCCTGATCGACCGCCTGCTCAACATTACAGCCGCGAATGAGCATTTCGAGGAATACTTCGGCGAGTGGAGGAACCGACGCTGCTACGAAGTTTACAAGCGGCGCTCGGAACCCTGTCCGGGGTGCCAGGCGGAAGCAGCATTTCAAGACGGGCGGGTGCGCGTCAGCGAGCAGTCGGGGGTCGACCGGCACGGGCGGGCCTGTCAGTATGCGATGCACCTGTCGCCGTTGCGGGACGACAGCGGCGCAATCCGCTACCTGATGCAGATGTCGACCGACCTGACCGAGCCGCGCTCGTGGCAGCGTGAGTACGACCTGTTCTTCGAAAGAGTGTCTTGCCCTATTTTCGTGATCGATCGTGAATTCCGCATCGTACGCGAAAACCAGAAGTTCCGGGAGATGTTCGGTGAACCCCGGGGCGGGCACTGTTACGAAACCTGCAAACGCCGCCACAATCCCTGCCGGAGCTGTACTGCCCGTTTGGCCTTCGCCGACGGCACCGAACACTCGTCCAGCGAGGTCGGTGTTCACAAGGACGGCTCCCCGGCGCGCTATCTGGTGACGAGCACGCCGCTGTCACAAGGCCCGGAGGGCGTGCAGCACGTCATGCAGATGGGCACGGACATCACTCACGTTTACGGGCTCGAGCGCCAATTGAGGAAAACTCACGACTTTTTCGAGGCGCTGATCGAAAACTCCCCGGCTGGAATCATCGCGGTCGACACTTTTGGAGCTCCAGAGGTTATCAATCCTGCGGCTCGCGCACTGCTGGAATGGCTGGCGGGGCAGCCGCCCAACGCAGCACGGCTCAAGCAGATGCTGCCGGAGCAATTCTTTTCGCTCGGGACAGGCCAAGCGGAGTCGCTGGAGATGCCGGAGGTCTCGCTGCGTTCGGCGCAACAGCAGAGTATTCCGGTGCGCTTCTCTGCGGTTGAGCTGAAGAGCGGACGGCGGCGGCTGGGGCGGGCGGCCTTCATGCAGGACCTCCGCGAGATCAAGCGCCTGGAGCAGCAGAAACTTGATGCTGAGCGGCTGGCAACCGTCGGACAAACGGTGGCTGGACTTGCGCACACAATCAAAAACCTGCTGACGGGGCTTGAGGGCGGCATGTACATGGTCGACAGCGGTCTGCGCCGGTCCGATGCCGAGCGGCTTACTACCGGTTGGCAGATGCTGCAGCGCAACTTCGAGAAGATGACATCGTTGGTGAAGGACTTTCTGGCTTTCGCCAAGGGGCGTACTCCGGAGCTGCGTCACACCGATCCGAACGGCCTGGCACAGGACATTGTCAGCCTGTACGTCGACGCCGCACGCATGGAGGGCGTGGAGTTGACGTTCGAGCCACAGGCAGGGGTGAGGCCCGCGCCGCTTGACCCGCAGGGGATCGAAACCTGCGTTACCAACCTGATCTCGAACGCCATAGATGCAGCGGCCATGTGCCCGGAGCGCGATGGCAAAGTTGTGCTGCGTACCCGCGACCAGGGGGACGAGCTTATCTTCGAGGTAGTCGACAATGGCGGTGGAATGGACTGGGGGGTGAAAGGCAAGGTCTTCACCACGTTCTTTACCACCAAGGGATCCAAGGGTACCGGGCTCGGGCTGCTCACCACGCAGAAAGTGGTGCTGGAGCACGGTGGAACGATCGACGTTGAATCCACGCCGGGAGTCGGATCGACCTTCCGCATACGATTATCGCGCCAGCGCCTGCAGTCGATCGCCAAGGCTTCCGCCGACCCGCTGGAACCGTTATCGAAGACTGCTACCGCGTTTGAGGGATGTAAGCCGGAATCGAGAAAGTCCGGTCTTGAGTCGGGCGGCAAAGGAGATCAGGAACGATGAGCGACTCGCCAAGAAAACGAATTCTGGTTGTGGATGATGAGGAGGATGTCCGCGCCTACCTGAAAGCCGCGCTGGAAGATTCCGGATTTCTGGTCTCGACCGCCTGCGACGGTTTGCAGGCACTGGAACTGGTCAAACGAGAAGCACCTGACATGATCTCCCTGGATCTGGTCATGCCTGCCCATTCCGGAGCGAAGTTCTATCGCGAACTGCAAAAAGACAAGCGGCTGGCGAAGATCCCCGTACTGATTGTCACCGGACATGCGCGCGACGAGCTCGGACAGGCAGATTTCAACGAGATGACAATGTCCGGCCCGGGGGTTTATCTGGAGAAGCCTGTCCGACCCGATTCTTATGTCTCGGCCGTGCGACGGCTGCTGGGAATAGAGACAGAAACGATTGAAGCAGCCGGTACGGACCAGATCCGTCAGGAACTTGCTACGGCTCTCTCGGGCGCCGATCGTGAAAGCTTACAGCGGGCACTGGACGCTCTCAAGACGAAGAGGAGATGATTATGACTGACTCAAGCAGCAAGACCATACTGATTGTCGACGACGAGGCCGATGTCCGCGTCTTCCTCGGAACCTTGCTGACGGATAACGGGTTTGCCGTCATCTGCGCCGATAACGGCAAAGAGGGATTCACGAAAGCCAAGGAGCGTCATCCGGACCTGGTTCTCCTGGACATCAGCATGCCGGAAGAAAGCGGCGTACGCATGTATCGCAACTTGCGCGACGACCCGCAAACGGCAACGATCCCGGTAATTATGCTGACCGGTGTGTCGCACGACTTCAAGGCATTCATCGAAACTCGCCGGCAGGTTCCTCCGCCCGACGGATACTTCGACAAGCCGCCGGACCAGGATCAGCTACTGGCGAAGATTAATAGCCTCATTGGCCAGAAGACACCAGTCTCCTGATTGCAGGTGGAGTTCTGACGACCGAGGCACATTATGCGGCTTTGGGTGCAGGTATGAGTGGCTGCCGCTGCAGCCGCACACAATTTTCTGGTTTCCCACCACGAAGAATCTCGCCTATGATTTGACGGCAACACGGGAGGCTATGTTTCACATATAAGTGAAATCTACACTGTTCTTCTCGGAACTAACACAGGCGGCTGCGACCAAGGAGGATCTATGAAGTACAGCATAAAGCCGATTGCGCTGTGCGAAGGAATTCGCGACATGTCTCAGTGGACGTATCGCTGGAACATAGGCACCAAAGTTAAGAGCGCCTGCTACATCTGGTACATCGAGGGCTCAAATCCAGTGACACTGGTTGATGCGGGTGCGCAAGGCGAGAACTTTCCGGCGGAGTTCCCCATGAGTACGCGCGTCACGCTTGAAGATGGTCTCCAGGGCGTGGGATTGACCCCCGACGATGTACGCCTGATCATCGTGACCCACCTGCACTTCGACCACATCGCGCTGGCAAAGCAATATCGCAATGCGGAATTCATCGTGCAGAAGAAGGAGCTCGAGTTTGCCCTTAATCCGCATGTCTTCAGCGCCCTGGATTACCGCAAAGAGATGCTTGCCGACCTGAAGTTTCGCGTAATAGATGGCGATACAGAGATTCTGCCTGGAGTTACCGCTCTGCTTACCCCGGGGCACAGTCCCGGTGGGCAATCCGTTCAGGTCGAGACAGAGCAGGGGAAGGCGATCATCACCGGCTTTTGTGCCCAGTTGAGCACGTTCCACCAGACGCCCGCCATGAAAGCCAAAGGGCTGGAAGTGGCGGCATGCGGGTTGCACACCGATTGCCGCGAAGTGTATGACAGCGCCGTGCGGGTAAAGAAGATCGCCGACATCATCATCCCGTGCCACGAGCCACAGTTTATGGATGTGCCGAGGATTCCGTGAGTGCTCACGCACCACTCAGGGAACAACAGCGTCACATTCTTCCGGGGAGAGTTGCGATGGACAAGGTTGCCCACCGCGCGCCACCCGCAGACGCTGCTTGCAACCCACCTCAACGGGCAGCCGCTTACGGTGGAGCATGGCGCGCCTCTGCGTCTGCGCGCTCGCGCTCGGGGCGAGCCCGTCAAGATGAGTTCTTGAACGGACCTGCGAACGGTGAGGGATTCGAACCCCGATATGCTGATCCAGAGTCATTATTGATTAAGCTGCCCGGCTTTCACTCTGCCCGAAACGAACCCCCTTACTGGGGAACAGAGATTTCCTCGCAAGACCTCGCGCAAAGGCGCAGAGAGCGCTGTCTCCGGTTCAGTTCAGATATGAAATGTCACGGAATGTGGCCCGATAACGTGCAATCTCGGGCGAACACCAGATCTGAGCTGGAGAACAACGACTGAATGGCGGAGGAGGCAGTCTCGTGCGAACCCGTCTCCGCGCTAGAATTCCCTGCTAACAGGGAAAAATACAGGGATTTCGCGCCTTTCGGTGACTAAATTTCTGCCTGCGACCGCCGTAATGCCTTGATGGTACGTGACTTCTGCTGCAACCACTCGCCTTCTAGCATAAATAGAACAGGGAAATATCAGAGCGATATCAGGGAATCCATTTCCCTGTTATCGGGGTCAATCCCAAAACCACTAAGAAATTGGCGGGGGCCCAACTTCTACAAGCGTGTTTCTGGACGACTTCTGGAGTGCGGACCATTCGTTAGCAAACGTGCAGCGTGCACCATCCGTAGCGCCTATGCGTGGACTAAAAACGGGGACACATCATTGTCGTACCCGTACATCACGCCTGCCGTCAAGATGTTGAAGAGGAGCGTGGGAGCACGAATCCAAGCTGCGCCTCGCGCCCCTGTTTTAGGCCGCCAGGGCCGAGTCGCCGCCACTCACGCGCCCTCCAGTCAGGAGGGCTGATTTTTGTGAGAAACACGGATTTAAGACATTACCAAAAGACCAACCGCCTGCTGAATAAATACTTTATCTTCTACTGAATTACTTTAGCCCTCTGCTGCGTCAGCGACATTGCGTCCGGTTACTACGACATACGTGGGCCGACCCGTACGCACCCACTCAATAATGTTTCGCGCCGCTTTGCGCCGCACTTCCGGCTGGGCCTCAGCCGAATAGTAAGCCGCATGCGGGGTCAACAGCACGCGGGGATGGGCAAGCAGGGGAGAATCCATGGGCGGCGGTTCGACCGGAAGTACGTCCAATGCCGCGCCATCAAGTTGTCTCGCATCCAAGGCAGCTAGCAAATCGTCGATATTAATTACCCCGCTGCGAGAGGTGTTGACCAGCACACTCGAGGGAGTCACTCGTTTGAGCAACTTGGCACTCACCATGCCGCGGGTCTCATCCGTAAGCGGCACATGAACTGAGATGGCGTTGCTTTCCCCAAACAGTTGCTCGACCGTTGATTGCCGCTCGACATATGGAGGGAAATCGCTATCGAGAATGTATGGATCCCAGGCAATGACGCGCTTAAAACAATTGCGGGCAAGGTAAGCCATCCTCTTTCCGATGCGGCCCAGGCCGAGAAGACCTAGAGTCATGTTGCCAACGCGTCGAATCTCTCCGGAAGAGAAATAATTCCATCTCCCCTGGCGTATATCACGGTCTAACCATACTAGATGGCGTAACAAGGCGAGCGTCATGCTCAGGGCGTGGGTGGCCACTTCGCCAACGCTACAATCCGGCGAGTTGGCGATCCACACGCCGCGACGTTTAGCCGCTACTATGTCGAGCGTGTCGAGACCCGCGCCATAGCGGCTGACAATACGGATCTCCGGCCGGGCAGCGAAAACTTTGGCGCCAACGGTGGCATATTGCACCAAGAGCCCGAAGCAACCTGCGGAAGCGGCGATGACGTCCTCTTCGGTACGGCATTGCGCCGCGACACATTCAATCCCCGCTTCCTGGTAGAGATTGCGCTCGAGTTCTATATCCGGAAACTCGGTGTCTGTGATAAGTACCTTCATAGTTGTTTCCTTTAACCCTGCCCTTAACTATTGGCTGCGTTTCAGGGTACGACTTTCAGCCGTGCTGTTCTCCCGGTAGCGGCGAGCCTCCTCACGATGACACACTTCGCGATACAGCATCTCTGGATTTTGCTCTACTATCACATGGGCCAGCGGTTATGAACTTTCGTAGATGCGAAACAGCTTGTTGTGCCGCCGAATCCGGATCGGGCACGGGCAGTATCTCGACCGATATCCATCCCTCGTAAGAGGCTTCGCGCAAAGCACAGACTATGGAACGAAAATCCAGATGGCCCCAGCCCGGCGCCAGCCGATTGCTATCGGCAAAATGAATGTATGCGATCTGCTTGATGTATTTCTTTAGATTGCCTTCAATGGAGACATCTTCGATGTTCATGTGAAATACATCGGGCATGAGTTTCAGGTTGGGTATTCCAAGCCTATCAACTAAAGCCGCGCCTTCATCCACGCTATTGATGAAATTTATCTCGTAACGATTGACGGGCTCCAATATCAACTCGACGCCCAAGCCCTGTGCGTAGTCGGCAATTTCACCTGCAACTTCGGCAAACCGCTTCTCCGCAGTTGCCAGCGTCTCGCCGGGGTTGACCGGCCCGCGCACGCGTCCGATGTTGACCATGGCCCCAAACTCGGCGGCGACTTCCGTCAAACTTTTGAAAACCTCAATGGCCCTGGCGCGCACCGCCGGATCTATCGCCGTAAACCACAGATTGGCACCGGCAAATACCTGGCCGGTGGAAATCACCGGAACCTCAAGTTTGTGTTGGTTGATAAGCTTTGTCAGCTGGTTGATATCTATCTGATGGCTGTCCAAGAGAGCCAGTTCTATTCCGTCGTAGCCCATTTCGGCTGCTTTGCGAATGCTCTCTTCAATTCCTCGAAAAACCACAAAAGCAGTTGGCAAGGCATTTTCGGAAGCGACTGCGACCGCGATCTTCATCAATTCACCTCACGTGGGCACCTGGGCGCGAGCACGGGCGTCTATTGGAGATAGGTAGAGCGTAATTTCAACGGAATTGGCGATGGAAGCCCACACCTTCAGGTGTGGGAAAACAATGCTCAACAAAGGACGCCTTAGGGCCCGGTGGAGATGAATAGGCCGCCACCGCGGCTAAAGCCGCTTTAATACTGATACACTGATCCCCACGGCTGCAGCCGCGGGCTTCCACGATAATCCCTCGTCCAAAAGCCAAAACCCTTCACAACCATTTGTAGAATAAGCTCTAGTATCACTGGATGGAGGATGAGCCGCTCAACCGACCCGCAATCGCGAGCACGGAACCGTACTAAACAATTGGTTTCCAGTAGAGTGCCCCCGTAAACTGACTATTCAGGTCACATAGCGAACTGTGGGTGAGCGGGAGTAATTGTAACTGCTCAAGACGTCATCCAGCGGCTATTCGAGAACGATCTACAAGTAACGATAATCTGCACTGGACCTTGCGGATTCCTGCAGCATGTGGCACTAACACCCAGCCGAAGCACGCTCTTGTCAGCCAGCGCCTTGTACCAAATTAGGCCCTCCAGGGGACCACTCTTATGCCGCAGGCTAATTCTCAGAAGCTTTCCCATGCGACATACCTAATTCTTTAACCTTTCTCAACTACTGCAACTTCTCAAGGCGTAATTTCGTATAGGGCGGCTTCGCCTAACTCACGATTTGCGGCTAAGATCTTACTTGATGATGCGTGATTGATAACCTTAATGGTACTTGGCCCACCTGTATTATCGATCGTGAATTGAACCAGCTTGCCGTTATCGCCGGGTTGGAACCAGTTGAGTTCCCGGCTGCCTCTTCTGCCGCCGGTGATAAAGCCAGGGCGACCCAATATTTCTCCACCCCACACGACATGCCCAAACTCATATCCATATTCATGAATGCTGACTAATTTATTCCCTGCCCTTTGATAAATGACGCTTCGATTGCCGTGAAACGGCTCAATAGTGGCCAATTCCTCGCATCCATCCCCGTTGATGTCGTAGGTCGCTATGTCGCTTACCTCATGGTGCAGTATCTGCTCAATTTCCCACTTATCGTCGACCTTGCTTGGCAGATACAGAACGAAGACTCCCTCCACCCCTGATATTAGATAAGCTTCGCGACCTTTCCAGCTACCACGGGAAAAACCATGATTCTTCGTCACCCCTTCCAATATGGGTGTCAGTCTGAATGATCCATCCACATCGGGCGGAATTTCCCCAACGTATACAGTTCCTGGCTTAGACCAGTCGTCTGTAAATGATTTAGCCTCACACAGAGTCGCGCCGATCAAATATCGTTTACCGCTGAGAACAAAGATGTCGAAACGGTGTAGATACGGGATAGTCATCAACGCGCGAACACTCCATTTGCAACCGTCCCGAAGAACTGCGTGTACGAGCTTGCACTCTTTCGCCTGAAATCCTGGACTAAAAAACTCCTGTGTCGCGATAAATTGATCGTGCGTGCCTGGAAGCGGCACTATGTTTTGTGTGCCACCCGGAGCTGTCCAGATATTATCCTGTGTCCAGTTCTTGCCATTTATTGCAACGCACGGCCCCGTTCCTTCTGATGCGACAAGGTAATTAATTTCACCGCGTAGCTCCATGATCGCTGTCGCATAAACCTTGTCGATTACTCCCAAGAACCTCTTTTGTACTCTCATTGTAGATGCTCCTGCTCCGCTAATAGGGTATGTACCAGCAACAATGGTTCGCTAACAATCAACGGTGGGCCGATGTTGGCAAGCACAGTGCACAGCCAACCGCACTACAACGAAGGCAAGCCGGTTGAGCTATACGGCTTCGCTGGATGGCTGCCCTGGCGTGTAATAGTCATCGGCTTCAATTTGCTAAGTACGAACATCCCTGCCACGCTCCCAGCCGCGGCGCGCGGACCTGACGTCCCTATTGCTCGACACCTCGTAAACGAGAGACGTAGCCGTTGTCCCACAATTCTCTCATCGCCACGAGCCCTTCCCAATTCCCTGGCAGCCGTGTCGCGAGCAGGCTTTTGGCCTTAGTGATGTCTAGCGTTTGATGCCTGGGCACTTGCACCCCGAAGTATTTGTCTGAGAGGACGACTGGTCTCACGAGATCTGGCCTCAGCCCAAAGACCTCCGCGGCTGTGCGGCAAAACTCATAGCGGCTGCACGCTTCGGATCCCGTCACATGCAGCACGCCGGAAATATCCTTCTCATAGATCTCGAACAATGCCTCCGCCAGGGAATTGACCAGGATTGGCGCAAAGTATTGGTCCATGGGGGCAGGAAACTCTTCGTCCTTGCGCACGGTTTCTAGAGCCGTCTCCAGGTAACAGAGCTTCCCGGGTCGCAGATTCCATCCATAAATCGATGTCCGGACGATGCAGTAGTTTACTCCCGACTCCTGAATGATCTGCTCGCCCTCTAGTTTGCTTCGCCCGTACTCGTTAATGGGATCAGTCCGATCTTCCTCGCTGTACCGTTCTGCCGCGCCATCAAAGACCCAGTCCGTCGAAATATGGATCAGTTTTGCCCCAATTTCCTTTGCGGCTCCGCACACGTGTCGAACGCCATCGGTGTTGATGCCCCGAGCCAATACCGGATCGTCCTCACACAGTTTGGCTGGGAGTAAGGCGGCAGTATGAATGATGAGATTCGGCCGATACGTCTCGATCGCTCGCTTCACCGCGATGCAATCTTGCAGATCGACTTTGATGCCTGAGCATTTCGGAATACTCACGGGATGAGAGCGGAATGTAAATCGTGTCGCAAATCTATCTCGCGACAAATACGCAACGTTGCTCCCCAACATCCCGCTGCCCCCGGTAACCAGTAATCTGTCCATCTTCGCCCCCTTCAACATTTGGCCCCAATCCCCAACAGGACGACGCAACTGATCGTCTTGAACCGGGGAGCCGCTGATAGCTGCGGCAACATAGATCGCAGCCCCTCGCAGCTAGGGTCTTGGATGCCCGGAACGATTGGGACTCAGCCGGCAACTGCAATTGTTGGTTCGAAGAATATTAGCGGCGGCCGACCTTGATTTGCTACTTACCAAAGCACTAGATAACGATCAACTTCTCCTGAGGGGTGGTCATAAGTTTGTGCCCGCGCTTGGTGACTACGACCTGGTCTTCGGGCGCAAAGCCTCCCACGCCGTACAAGTAGTAGGGCGTCTCCACACACACAACCATCCCCTCTTCGAGCTGCTCATCGTTCCAGGGCGCGAGGAAGGGCCGCTCGTGGGACGACAAACCGAGACCGTGGCCGATATGGTGCCGGCGATAATCGGCGATCCCTCGCTCTGGCGGGATCTTCATCGCCGCATGGAATACATCGGAGACCTTAACGCCTGGCTTCACCATCTTCACAGCGGCCATCTCCGCATCGAACATGGCCGCGTACGCGTGCTCCATAACCTTGGTTGGCTTTCCGACAACCCCAATCCGACAGATATCGGAAACGTAATACTTGTAGCAGGCGGAAGCGTCAATTCGTATGACGTCGCCCTTCTTGATTTTGGTGTCGCTTGCATAAACGGCGCCGTAGGCGCCCCGGGAGGCCGCACCCACCTGGACGTAGTTCGTCGTGCAGCCCTCGTCCAGCACCCGACGACGTATGATCCACTCCAAATCGCGTTCTGTCATTCCAGGTTTGGTCTTGGCGAACGCGGCGGCAATCGCATTCTCGATGGCATCACCCGCTTTTGTCAGACGCTTCATCTCTTCCCGGGTCTTAACCTCGCGCACCCCCAGAAGAACGTCCGTGCCATCTACAAACTCTACATCCGGCAGGTCCTTCTTCAAGCGTTCATAGGCGGCCGCCGGCAGCCGATGGTACTCGATGCCCACCCGAGCCTTGGTCAACCCCATCTCGGCCAACGCACGCCCGAATGCCTCGTAGACGCTGTCTACGCGGAACCCTGGGATCTCTGGGCCGTTTGTGATGGTAAAGTTCCCAAAAAAGCCTACTCGCGGAATCCAGGTCGGGAACTGAAGGAGGCTGAGTCGGCTGGCATGTGGAAGGAGTAAGTACGGATCAATTTTCGGGTTAGCAGGGATCAGCGAAAAGGCAACTGTCTCCGGCTCAAACGTGAACTCATAGCACGGAAACTCCGACGTGTAATAGATATGCTCTTCTGTACTCGGCGCCAGCACATCGATTCCCTGCTTCTGCATGAGTGATTGGCACCGGTCAAGATCCATGAGTTTTGGCTTGCTCATTGCTGTTCCTCCTATGATATTTTGCAAGTTCATGCGCCCCAGGTTACCGACCACAAGGGAAGTATCGCGACTATGATCGCGGTCGCCTGGGCGAGACTCCACTAGTTTTTGTCACCCGTGGTCAGCGCGCTCCCGGACCCGTAGCCCGGATTGCACCGGCAAAGGCCGCGAGCGTACTGTCGATGTCTGCATCCGAGTGCGCGAGCGAGATGTACATCTTGGCGCCGGGGACGACGAATATCCCGCGCTTGATCAATTCGAGTCCCAGGCGCTTCGCCCGATTGCCATCTGCGGCCCTGAGGTCGTGTTCGGAGGCGATCGACTGGCTCGGATCGATGAAGATCGGTTGGGCGATGGGCCCTTCGCCGAGCGCCTGCAGAGGCACCCCCTGCTTCGTCGCGATAGATACCATACCTTCGCGGAGGCGCCGGCCCAAGGCTGCCAACCGGGCATACACACCTGGGCGTTGCAGCTCCTCCAAGGCGGCCACCCCGGCAGCGCAGGCGAGCGGGTTCCCGCTCAACGTTCCGCTGAGGCAGGCATAATCCATTCTGCCTTTTCGGGCCTGGTTCGCGGTCTCCATGATCTCAGCCTTGCCGCAGATCGCGCCTAGAGCAAAGCCGCAGGTGAGCGCCTTGCCGTACGTCGCCAAGTCCGCGGTCACGCCATAGAACTCCTGCGCGCCTCCGTAGGCGAGCCGGAATCCCGTCACCACTTCGTCGAACAGAAGCACGATCCCGTGTTTCCGCGTCAGGTCCCGCAAGCCTTGAAGGAAGCCCGGCTTCGGCGAAATGGCGCGCTGGAGCGGCTCTACGATGACCGCGGCAATCTCTTTTCCGTATCGGGCCAGGACATCCTCGGCCATCGTGAGGTCATTGAATGGAGTGATCAGAACCGTGTCGAGGACACCTCTCGGGATCCCCCCGGTGTCCGGGAGCGGTGTGGGGTAGGGCGCCTTCGCCACATTCCAGTTCCCGATCATGCCGTAGTCGTGCAGGCCGTGCCAACCGCCCTCGAACTTCAGGATCTTGTCCCGACCGGTAAAGGCACGTGCCATGCGAATGGCGAGCATGGTCGCCTCGGTCCCGGTGCTCACAAATCGCACTTTTTCCCCGCAGGGCACGGCCTGGCAGGTAAGGACAGCAAGGCGGATCGTCGGCGCACTCAGCCAATGGTATAGGGAGCCTTTCGCCATTTGGGCCTGGACCGCTCGCACAATCGCCGGGTGCGCATGACCCAGCAGGAGCGGACCCGAGCCCATCACATAATCGATGTACGCCTTGCCCTGTAGGTCGTAGATGCGGCTGCCCTCGCCCCGATCTGCGACGAAAGCGACCTCCTGAGGCAGGCCCCACTGCCAGACAGAGTTCCCGGGAAGATACTGAGCAGCATTCGCCAACAAGTCCTTGTCATTCAGCTCAACTGCAGCTTTCGCAACGTTGTTCAGCTCAACGGCAGCTTTCATAACGACTCCTTTCGAGAAAGACTATTCTGTGTTTCGAGAAAGACTATTCTGTGTTCACCCGCTTCAGTGCTCAAGCCCCATGTACGCCCGGTGAAGGTGCTCGTCTTCCAGTAACTCCGCCGACTTCCCGCTCAGGGCCATCCGCCCGTTCTCGAGGATGTAGCCCCGGTGAGAAATGGACAGCGATTGCTTAATATTCTGCTCGGTGAAGAGCACGGTCACGCCGTCGGCGTTGATACGCTGGATGATTTCCGAAATGCGGAGAACGAGGCGGGGCGACAAGCCCAGGAAGGGCTCATCCAGCATCATGAAGCGGGGTTGGCCCATGAGGGCCCGGGCAATGGCCACCATCTGCTGCTCCCCGCCGGAAAGTGTTGAAGCGAGCTGCTTGGTGCGGTCTTTGAGCTCCGGGAAGAGCGCGTAGACACGCTCCAATGCTTCCGTGCGATGACCTCGCAGGCTCGGGAGGTACGCACCCAACAGCAGGTTCTCCAAGACCGTCATGTACGGAAAGAGCCGCCTGCGTTCGAGCACATGGGCGAGGCCCCGGCCCAAGAGCTGATAGGTGGGGACATCATTGATGGCCGCGCCGTCAAAGGTGACGGTGCCCGCAGTCGGGCGAACGAATCCGGAAATCGCGTTGAGCAGCGAGCTCTTCCCGGAGCCATCCGCCCCCATCAGACACGCTACTTCTCCCGCGCGGACCTCGAGCGAGAGATCCCTGAGCACGAGGTAGGCGCCGTAACGCACCTCGAGGTTTCTAATGCTTAGCACTTTCTCCTCCGACCTTAGCACTCGCTGCTTCGACCTTAGCATTCGCTGCTCCGATATAGATGTCCACGACCTGCGGGTCATGCACAACCGCCTCAGGGACACCTTCCCGGAACTTCTCGCCTAGGTGCAGCATGACCAGACGGTCGGCGACTCGTGTGACGACCCCCAAGTTGTGCTCTATGAGAACCAAGGTCACGCCTTCCTTTCGAACCTTCTCGATGAGCGCCATCAGGCCTGGGAGGCTTTGCGGATCCACGCCAGCCGTCACCTCGTCGAGGAGAAGAAGACGGGGACGTGTGGCCAGCGCTCGCGCCAGCTCGAGACGCTTTCGCTCCCCGGTACCCAAGCCGTCGGCCAGGACCTGCGCTCGATGAGTCAAGCCCACAAAAGCGAGGTATTGTTCAGCCTCCCTCCGGGCCTCGCCCACACTTCCAACCCGAGGCAAGAGGGCGACCACCACGTTCTCCAGGGTTGTCAGTTTAGGAAACGGCCGCACGATCTGGAACGTGCGAGCAACGCCTAAGCGGTTGATAGCATCGGGTTTCCGCCCGGTAAGGGAAATCCCGGCAAGCCGGATCTCACCTGCGTCCGGCACCAAAGATCCTGTGATCAAGTTAAAGACCGTCGTTTTCCCCGCACCGTTAGGTCCGATCAGGCCCACAATCTCTCCCGGTTGCACCTCCAAGCTCAAGTTCCGGACCCCGATGGCTCCTCCGAATTGACGACTCACGTTTCGTAGAACGAGTAGTGGTTCCCCGTTATCCGACGCGGGGTGCCTGGGGAGTAAGGATCCCTCGTGGAGAACTGTGATCGGAGCATTTACTGTAGCGGCGGTCTCTGTACCCGTCGGAAGCGGCGACACGTAGCGCGCGATCTTTTCGATGAGCCTTGCCAGCCGCGGTTCCAGCCATCCGCTAATCCCTTGTGGCCAGTAGAGGATAGCCGCTATGAGGAGGACGCCGTAGATAATGAGGTGGACGCCCTGGAGACTCCCGCCCCAGATGGCGCGAGTGAACTCCCCGAAAGGAACCAGGATGAATGCGCCGTAGACCGGGCCCAAAACTGTCCCTATCCCGCCCAGGAAATTCACGATTATCATCTGAATCGAAAAATCGAGACCCATGGTCCGGGTCGGCGTGATGAATAGGATGCACTGCGCGTAAAAGGTCCCGCCGATGGCCGTGAAGAATGCACTCAGGATCATAGCCAGAAGCTTGACGCGCGCCGGATTGGTCCCCAAGCTGGCAACCGCCTCTTCGTCATCGCCGATGGCGGCTAAGTAGTACCCGAGCCGGGAGCGTTTTACGTACCATCCCACGATCAGGATCACCATAAGAAATGCCAGAATGGTGTAGTAGTACCAGCGCTTATCAACAAACTGGAACTGCCATGGTCGGTGGCCGAGTGCTGGCAGTAGAAGCCCCCGGACCCCGTTGACTTTGACTCCGAAGATGGAATCAGACAGCTCGATCCACACGCGGAGCATCTCGGCAAAGGCGATTGTCACCAGGGAGAAGAAGGTGCCACGAAGCCGGAAACAGGGAAAGCTGATGACCCCTCCGATGGCGGCCGCGACCACGCCGCCCACGAGCATTCCCAGCCACGGAGACAACCCGGTATTGATGAAGAGTAGGGAGGAGGTGTAGGCACCGATGCCGACGAACCCGGCGTGCCCGAACGAGGTCTGCCGGGCAAAGCCGCCAATCAGGTTCCATGCCGCCCCAAGATAGGCGTAGAACAAAACCCAGATGAAGATCTGGAGCCAGTAGTTGTCGTCGCCCAAAAGCCAGCGGCTGGCCAGGGGCACCAACACCAATGCAACGATGACTGCGATACCCAAGCTCCAGCCAATCAGTTTTGTCGAGCGATTCATGCTTTTTTCTATTGCTGGAGGAATATTAGTCATTTACGCTCAACTCCGAAAAGCCCTGCGGGGTGGACGAACAGGATCCCTATAAACAGGGCGAACAGCACGATCTGCGCTACAGCCGGCTGCACGTACACTCCCACGATGCCTTCTATCACGCCGACGATCAATCCCCCCAACGCCGCTCCCGGCATGCTGCCCAAGCCTCCAAGGACGACAACAATGAAGGCCTTGAGGAGAAACGCCGTTCCCACGGCGGGGTGCACGTAGTAAAACGGCAAGAGGGCGGCGCCGGCGATGGCCATTATGCCGGCGCTTAGTCCAAAGGCGACGTTGTAGATCCTGGAGCTATCGATCCCCATTAGGCGGGCGACCTCCCGGTCCTGGCCGGTCGCGCGGACGGCGCGGCCCAAATCTGTTCGCCTGAAGAAGACGAACAGGCCTGCGCACGTGGCGCCTGCAGCCACCAGTCCGATCAGGCGGGAAATGCTAATGATGATCCCGGCCACCTTGAACGTCTGCATTCCCAGATCGATCTCGACGGTCCTGTAGTCAGCCCCGAACAGCAGGAGGGCCACATTCTCCAAGATTAGCGATAGTCCGAGCGTCAGGAGGAGCACGCTCATGGGCTCGCGTTCTCGCTCCCGGACTAACAGCCGCCCAACTAGCCACTTCTGGATAAGGTAGCCAAATCCGAATAGGAGTGGGACACTGACGAGTATAGACAGGTAGGGATGGAGACCGCCCAAGTCCCACAGCCAATAGGTGATGAACATCGCAACCATCAGCAAGGTTCCTTGCGCGAAATTGACCACGCGCATGGTGCCGAAAATGATGTTCAGCCCAAGGGCAATAAGCGCGTAGGCACCTCCGATGAGGAGGCCACCTACTGTGGCTTGCACGAGTGTCAGCATAGGAAACCACCCTTCGGGGATGCCACCCTTCGCGATGACCCGCCAGCCGCCAGGGTTACCGTATTATCTCCGCTCCGGAAGATACCTCCGGCGTTATGCATCTCCATGGCTTTCCTCCTTCAGAGTCGCACTGGGCACGACTACTTGGACTGGGGATACGGCCATATCAGCTTGACGCCTGGTTCGGCGATGGACTCAGGGTAGATTAGGCGGAATCCGCCACCCTGGATTTGCACTAGCATCGCGCTGGCTGATGGGTTTTGGCCGGTCTCGTCGAACTTCAACTGCTTACAAGGCACCATCATGGCCCGGTTGTTTGGGTCAGTGATGTTGGTGGCGGCAATAGCGTCCCGCAATTGCTTAGGGGAGGTCGTCTTTGCTCGTTCCAAGGCATCCACTAAGACAAAGAACAACTGGTACTCACGAGCAGCGTCCTCCGTGATAGGTACCCCAAATCGCGCAAGATGACGGTCGTTCACCGCCTTTATCCACGGTACTCTCTTGCCGACCTCTGGCACCCAATGCGTGGCGACTATGATCCCCTCGGTCAGTTTTCCCGCTGCTTTCAAGTAATCCGGCTGAAAGAAGCCTCCCCCACCCGACGCGAACACACGCGGCCGGAACTCCTGCTCGCTCATTTGCCGGGTGATCTGGATGGCGTCCCCGAGGTAGGCGTTGGCGATCAGAACATCGGGATTCAGCGCCTTTGCCTTGACGATCATGGACGTGAAGTCAGCGGCGGCGTAGGGATAGGTCTGAGCGGAGAGCACTTTGATCCCCTGCGCTTCCAGAAAATTCTTCTGCTTCTCGCCAACGGAATTCCCCCACTCCGTGTTCTCGCTGAAAATCACGGCGGTCTTGATGGGAGTGGATTTACGACTCAATGCCACGATCCCGTCGATCAGGGTCTTGGCCTTCTGGCTATCATTGCCCTCGGCCCGAAAGACGTACTTGAACCCACGCTCAGTAATCTTGTCGACCGTCGCGTCATTTAGCCATGGGATTTGATACCGCTCGGCAACCGCGGAGGCCGGAAAAGCCACAGCGCTCTGAAACGCGCCGATGATGACGTGAACCTTCTCCCTCGTAATGAGCCGCTCGGTCTCCGTGACCCCAATGTCGGCCTCGCCGCGGCTGTCGCCGATAATCAGGCGGAGTTTCGCGCCTCCAAGCGACTTGATGCCGCCCGCGTTATTAACCTCCTCCATAGCCAAGGTGAGAGTACTCCTCTCAATTTGACCGAACTTCGCAGCCGGACCGGACATCGGTGCAAGGAGCCCGACCCTGACCTCCCCGGCGGCATCAGCGGCCGACGCCAATGTAGAAACGGCCATCACGGCCATTACCATCGCTACCAGGGTCACCCTTAACGCAAAACCTACAGCTTGCCTTTTCATGCCTCTCTCCTATAGAAGTATTTGCGCGTGCTCCCCACTGGATACGACGCTACCTAGACACATTCCGAGGCTCCCGCGTCCACCTCGAGTCGACTGGTAAGGTCGGCAACTACGACCCACGGACTCCCATTGCCCGTGAAAACTTGTCAGCTAGACAGGCGTACGCCTTTCCCGATTGCAGCGCTCCTTAGCTGCCGGCATTCAGATACTGCGCTGTCGGCCGAGCCATGAATGCGCCCGCATTTGAAATCCCTCAGTTGTGTAAACTCTGATGAATAAAGAGCGGCACGAATATAGGATGGGCATGTTCACTTGTCAACAAAATATTTTCTTATTGTCAACCTTGGAAATGTCGCCATATAATGAGCTGTTTAACAACAGAACGATCGACAGAATTGGAGGCTGAAATTGGAAGGTTTCGGGGCACTAAACGACCAAGTGGCCGTGGTACTTAGGGAGCGTATTATCCGGGGAGAACTGGCACCAGGCGATCGTATTTTGGAAGCCGACTTGGCCGATAAACTTTCCATCAGTCGCGGCACTCTGCGTGCTGCCCTGCAGCAGTTAAGCTTCGAGGGGCTGCTGGTGCAGAGGCGCTTCAAAAGTACCTTTGTCGCTGAGTTGAAGTCCCGGGACGCCTTTGAGATCTACACTCTCCGGAACAGTTTAGAGGCCCTTGCGGCCAGGCTGGCTGCCGTGAGGATCGACGCAGAGGGCCGCTTGCGATTAGCCAACGCGATTACGACCATGCAGAAGGCGGCTGAGGCAGGGGACACCGGGAGCGTCGTGGATGCCGACTTCGAGATCCACCATTGCATTGTAGCTGTCTCCGGCCATTCACGGTTGCAGGCACAATATTCAATGCTCGAGTCACAAGTACGCGTGTTCCTGCGCTATACCGCCTCGGTCGAGTACGATCTGATGACAGTAGTCGCCAGACATCGGGATCTTGTGGAGGCTGTAGTGGCGGGCGATGCAGAGCGTGCGGAGATGCTGGCGCGCGACATGAATACCGCAGATGGCGAGCGCATGGTCGCATTGTTACGGGAAAAGGAGGCAGATAGAGGATAGCCGCTACGGCGGTCAAGCATCACCAGAGGTCAGCTTGACCGCTCCTCATTTTGATCCTGTGTTATCCCGGATTGTTCTACAGAATCGAAACTCAGGTGATTCAGTCGGTGACTGGCACCATTCGAAGAGAATTTTCTGTGCATGATCTAGCTGCCTGCCTCATCCTCTTGAGCCGACGTGAATCCGGCACGGCTGCTAAATCTTGGTAACAATACAAATCTGTTCAAATCTGTTTCGGTGTGGAGAAGAAATACTTCTAAATGGGGTCTCATTTCAGGGAGGGAAAGAGGATCTTATGCCAATTGTGCCAGCCGTATCCCTGCGTAATTTTGTCGTATCAATTTTCTCCGCCGCAGGATGCCAAGCGGAGGAAGCCCAGGCCATTGCGCGGCACCTCGTCGACGCGAATTTGACCGGGCACGACTCGCACGGAGTTATTCGCATTCCAATTTATCTTGGGCGGGTGCCCACGGGAGGAGTTCGCTGCAATCAGCATGTTTCCACCATTGTGGACGCCGGTGCAGTTGTGATTTTGGATGGCAACGGCGGGTTCGGCCAGGTGATCGGTGAGGAGGCTATGCGGGTGGGTATGGCGAAAGCCGCCACCTTAGGAGCGGCCGTGGTCGGGTTACGGAATTCGCATCACCTGGGACGCATCAGTGATTGGGCAGACATGTGTGCTGCCCAGGGCTTCGCTTCGATTCATTTCGTCAACATCGTCGATTCCGGCCGTGGCGTCGCTCCCTTTGGAGGAGTTGAACGCCGAGTGGGAACGAACCCGTTTTGTTGCGGCCTGCCGGTCGCCGGCGGGGAACCGATCATCCTGGATATGGCGACCAGCATCGTCGCCGAAGGAAAAGTTTGGGTGGCCCGCAATAAAGGCGTTCCGGTTCCAGTCGGCTGGCTGATTGCCCCCGATGGCAATTACACTACTGATCCTAAGACCTATGAGGCGAACCCTCCCGCCGCCTTGGTCCCGTTTGGCGAACACAAAGGCGGTGGCCTGCAGTGGTTCTCAGAAATGTTCGCGGGAGCGCTAACCGGCGGCGGTTGCAACCTTGGTCAGAGCACGGGACGGGTGCAAAACAACATGCTGTCGATCATCATGCGGCTTTCCGCATTTGGCAACACCACTCACCTCAACAGGGAAGTCGCTTGCTTTGTCCAATGGATGAAGAGTTCCAAATCGCGGGAAGGTGGTGAAGTTCTTTCGCCGGGCGAACCTGAACGCCGCCGGCGGCAGCAGCGGATGAAGGACGGAATATCCCTCGACGACAACACCTGGAAGAGCCTGGCGGATGCCGCAGCCACTGTGGGCGTCAAGCCGCCGGTATTCTGACGACGTCTCTACCGCATAACTGCTGGTCCCGCTAAGCGGCACCAGCGTTAGCCGGCTCAGTTGCCTACCAACCAGGTATGCTGCGTGGCCGACCGGGGCGCAACTCGTCATACAACCCCGCCAAGCGGTGGTTGATGAAACGCCGTCGCCACTTGCCGACCGTCGCCTTGGTACAGCCCAGACAGTCGGCAATCTCAGAGTTGGTCCGGCCCTCAGCCGACCAGAGCACTACCTGAGCACGTGACACCAGTGAGTGCGGCAGGGTGCGAGAGGGTTGCTAAGCTTTTCAGTTGTGTGTGTTCGTCGACGGTCAGTTCATCATTGCCAGTCATTTATGGGACACTACACTAGGTCAGTTCAGAGCTAATTCAAATGACTGGGCAAGATCCAAGCAAAGTGGTAGATTGGGCCCGCATCAAGAGCGTTCGGATTTCCAAACCGGCAACGGTCGTCCATAATAGGCGACTTGCTTTCCGTATACTTCGAATTTTCGTCTTTATGCCGAGTATCGACCGTAGTCACTTCAAGCAGGCCAGTGATGAGCTGACTCCCGCCCAGTCGGAAGCTCGCGTATCCGAATCCAGCTCCAGCACAGAGCAGCGGCGCAATCGTCTGGCAGAACGCATTCGCAAAGCAGGAACGAGCCGCCGTTCCTTTAAGTCGTGGTTTGTTCGCTACCTCGCGGCGGTGATTGCGGTCGGGCTTGCGTTTCTCCTACGCGGAGCGATATTGCAGCATTACGGAGTGTTACCGCCCTTCGTCACCTTTTATCCAGCCGTACTTATAGTGGCGATACTAGGTGATATCTGGGCTGGCCTCTTTGCCACAGGGGTTGCTGTACTCGTGGCAACATATTGGATTCTTCCGCCAATAGGTCAGTTGGCGATAAGTCGACCCGCCGATGCTATTGCCTTGGTAATTTTCTGCACTACTGGAGTGTTCGTTTCGGTGGTCGCCGAACTATACAACCGCGAGCACGGAAGACTGGCGGATGCCAACGCGGAACTCCAGGCGGACCTCACCGAGCATGATCGCACAGAGCAGGCGCTGCAGGAGAGTGAAGCCAAGTTTCGGGCTATTGTCGAAAATAGTCACGATGGAATTCTTTTTGTGGATGAGAACAACATTATTACGTACCGGAACCCATCTTATCCGCGAATCAATGGATATACAGATGAAGAGCGTTTGGGACACGATCTGGTCGAGATAGTGCATCCGGATGATGTGGTCGCATTTCGTCAAAGCTGGGCAGAAATGCTAAGTCAACCAGAAACGGTCTGCGCGATGCAGTATCGGATCCGGCACAAGGATGGCAGTTGGAGATGGATCGATACGGCGGCCCAAAACTTATTAGCCAATACGAACGTACGAGCAGTTGTTATGACTGTTCGCGACATCACCGAGCGCAAACAAGCTGAGCAGGCACTAATCGACAGCGAGGAGCGATTCCAGTTAGCAGCGCGAGCCAACCGCGACATCATTTGGGACTGGGACATCGTCCATGACCGCGTTTGGTTCAGCGAACGCTTCTTTGAAGTTTTCGGCTACGATCCTGCTACCTTCCCAAAAGGCGTTAACGGGTGGGCACAGTTAGTTCATCCGGAAGATAACTGGGTGATCCCATTCGATGGATCGGGGTATGCGTCGCACGAATATCGCCTGCGACGTGCCGATGGTGCTTGGGCCTATGTCCGCGACCGGAGTTGTCTGGTCCGCGATGCTGCCGGAAATCCGTATCGTAAGATTGGCGTCATCATGGACATCAGCGAAGAAAAGCGGGTACAGCAGGCTCTTGAGGAGAGCGAAGAAAGGCTGCGCACAATCGTAGAACTTGCTCCGGATGGGATTTTTGTGGTTGGAAAGCAAGGCCAGATCATCGAGGTCAACCAGGCGGCGTGCAAACAACTCGGATATACGCGTGACCAATTGCTGCGGCTGACAATCGCTGACTTCATCGGGTCGCGGTTTGCAAACAGGGTGACCACTCGATTGAAAGGGCAGATACCAGATGGGTCTTACGAAAGCGCCCACGTCCGTGCAGACGGGCTTGAGATTCCTGTAGAAGTGGGCGTTGCGCAGGTCATGTTCCGCGGGCAGCCAGCCTTTATTGGAATAGCTCGTGATATCAGCGATCGGAAGCGAGCCGAAGAACAGCGGGAAGCACTCGAGCAACAGCTCCGGCAAGCACAAAAGATGGAAGCCGTGGGTAGACTTGCTGGCGGCATTGCCCATGACTTCAATAATCTCCTGATGGTAATAGAAAGCTACACGGAGATGCTGCAAAATGACCTTCCTACTCACAGTCCGTTGAGGAATAACACCCGCGAGATCGCGAAGGCTGCCGAGCGCGCTGCTGGCCTTACGCGGCAAATGCTGGCCTTCAGCCGCAAGCATGTGTCTGCCCCGATGGTGCTCGACCTGAATGCGCTGCTAAATGAGACGACGAAGATGATCCGGCGGCTTATCGGGGAAGATATTGAGTTTCGAGTCTCCTTGGCGGAGTCCTTGTGGGCGATTAAAGCTGATTCCGATCAGTTCGTTCAGGTTTTGATGAATCTGTGCGTGAATGCCCGTGACGCCATGCCGAAAGGTGGTACGCTCACAATCACGACGGCAAATGTTACGGTCGCGGGGGGAAAGAACGGCGGGGGACCACCGGTCCAATCTGGGGATTATGTGAAACTGACAGTCACGGACACCGGTGCGGGCATAAGCAAGGAGATCCAGGAGAAGATTTTCGAGCCTTTCTTTACTACCAAGGAGACCGGCAAAGGGACGGGGCTGGGGCTCGCCATGGTCTACGGCATTGTGAAGCAGAGTGGCGGTTACGTCTGGGTTGATAGTGAACCTGGGAAGAGTACCTGTTTCACGATCTATTTGCCGCGGGTGATGGGGGCGGTAGTACCTGCGGTGTCAGCAATGGCGGAAGTGCGCCTGCGGGGCACGGAAACACTGCTGGTTGCCGAAGACGAAGAAGCGGTAAGGGAGGCGGTCGGTGACTACTTGCGTAGCCTGGGATACACCGTCCTTGTGGCCAGCTCGGGTAAGCAGGCACTTTCGCTTGCAGCCGAGCATGCGGGACATATCGACCTGTTAATTACGGACGTTGTGATGCCGCAAATCAGCGGGCGCGAGCTGTCGGAGATGCTGGGAAGCGTGCGCCCTGACCTGAAGACAATCTACATGTCTGGCTATACGGACGATGCGGTGTTGCGGCATGACGTACAAGAGCCGCGTGTTTCTTTCTTGCAGAAGCCGTTCAGCTTGAGTACGCTCGGGCGCAAAGTACGCGATTTGCTCGGGCGGACCGAACCCGTGCAATGACATTTGGAGCAATCTTGGGAGCGCAGCTTGACGAAGACACACACGCGAACCAGATCGTAGTGATTCCACAGGAACTGACAATTGCATCGCCGATTATATGAATAATTAATCCGGAAGTTATCGTGTTGTTACTGCTGCAGCAATTGTCCCCAGAACTGCCCTGTTTCTTCTGAAGACGTTCGCCAGCATATTCCTGGGCACCTGCGTGGTGGACTCATTCTCGATTGTGCTCAAAACATGAATGTCCAAAGCGATCCCACGAAGCGTTTCACCGCACAGACTCATGCACCGGAAGAGCGTTACAAAATCGAGAGCGGCTTGCTTGTGATCAGGACGCGCTCTAAATCTGCTCCGACTGGCCGCGATTTTCAAAATGCAAAGACAAAAGGACGTCCAGAAATGGACTGATTATCCACGAGTTGATTCGACAGGCCTCGTCGTGCTTAATTCCTGAGCCGCTCCATCTCCCAAAATGTATACGTCAGCGTCCGAACGAGACTAGGGGGTTTGTCTCGGGTTAGCGCCAAGTCGCCACCCGCGGAGTTCGTGCTTTCGATCCAAGACAGAAGGCGGTTTTTCAGAGATAAATGGGTCGAGCCGATCTGCCTCCCGAGTCGCCCACTCGATCCAGGCTTTGTGTCGCGGCTGGGTATCTGCAGGTGCCGACTTCGTCTTCTTAGCATAAACGGCTAGCCGGAATCGCTCGGAGCGTACGGACGGCTACGGTAGAACCGTGGCATTCTCGCTTTGCGTAACCGCGATTTGTAGCTCGTTGGCGTTCATGACTTGTTGACAAAATGCATAACGTCAGCTAAAACGCACTCCGAATCGTACTCAATCGACGTCTCCAAAAGAAATATCGAGCGCACGCGATACAAGAACAAATTCGCTATATACCGGCACCAGCTTCGCCATGGGGCGCAACCTACCTCCCAGATGTGATTCCTGGATGTTCCTGCCTCTCACGAGCGCCGCATCGGCGGCAGCTTCTTCTCAAGACTTCCTACCACTGTTTTCAGTTGCGGGATAAAGGCCAGCGATGCCGGCGACAATTCCCGGTTCTTCCGCCGGACAAGCCCGATGACGCGGCGCGCGGAGACGTCGCCGAGCGCAACCACCAGCAGCCCCTGAAGATTCAGCTCAGGCACTGCCAGCCGGGGCAGCACGGTGATTCCCATCTTTCGGCGCACCAGGCGAACGGCGGTGGTCATGTTGGTAACCTCGTAGTGCGAGGCGCGGGCCGACGCCGGCCCTTCTCCCTGCACCGCCCGTTCGAACTGCGCCCGCGCGCTGGACCCGTGCGAAAGCAGAATCAGGTCATAGGCCAGCAGGTCGCGCCACGAGACAGTGCGGCGCTTCGCCAGCTCGTGTCCGCGTGGAAACACCGCGCAGAAGACGTCCTGCAACAGCGGCTCGAAGCTCAGGTCTTCGGCGTCCTCCAGCAAGGTGGCCAGCGCGAACTCGATCTGGTTGGTGCGCAGCATGCTCAGCAGCTCGTCGTTGTGGGCTTCCACTACGCGCACCTGGAGCGCCGGGTAAGCTTGGCGCAGCAGCCCTAGCGCCGGTGGAATCAGCGTCAGAGCAGTCGAGGGCAGCGCGCCCAGCACGATCAGCCCCCGCCGGGCAGCGGTAAGGTCCTGAATGCTGCGATAGGCTTCCTCGACGTCGGCCAGCGGGCGACGGATGCGCAGCAGAAACTCCTGCCCGGCGGCGGTCAGCGCGATGCGGCGCGTGGTCCGCTCAAAGAGGCGCACGTCGAGCACCGCTTCCAGGTCCCGGATCAGCGAGGTGAAGGAAGGCTGGGTGACGCCCAGCCGTTGCGCCGCCTGGGTGAACGAGCCGGTTTCGACCGCCAGCAGGAAGGCTTTAATGGGCCGGTATTTGACGTTCAAATTCATAGCCAGCGGCTAACAATACCCCGAAATTATCGATTTGTCTCTATTGATTGCCTGGAGGATCATAAGTGCGGTCCACCCCGGCAAACGGAGGACAGTTTACCGGGGGCTCCGTAAAGCCAACTTGGCGGCAAGGAACCGGCATGAGCACAGCTACAGCCAACATCAAAGCTTTCCGCCTGGGTAGCGAATGGCGTTCGCGCGCCGGCACCGAGGAGACGATCACCTCGATCAACCCCGCCGACGGCAGCGTCGCTGGCGTAGTCACCCGGGCCACTTCAACAGACGTGGACGACGCGGTCGCCGTCGCCTGGGACGCCTTTCGCCACCAGCCCTGGCGCAACCTCAGAATGGACCAGCGCGCCGCCACGCTGTACGAGATCTCGCGCCGCCTGAAGGCGGAAAGAGAGCCGCTGGCGCACCTGCAAATGCTCGACAGCGGCAAGCCGATGAAGGAATGCCTGAACATGGTCGACATGGCCTCCGGGCATTTCCGCTACTACGCGGCTATGTGCGAGACCTGGCAGAACGAGATGACTTCGCCGCGCGGCGAGTATTTCTCCATGGCGCTGATCGAACCCTTCGGCGTGATCGCCACCATCACGCCGTGGAACTCGCCGATCATGAACGAGGCGCAGAAGGTGGCGCCGGCACTGGCCGCCGGTAACGCCGTCCTGATGAAGCCCTCGGAGGAGACGCCGCAACTGGCGATCGAGCTGGCGCGTATCTGCGGCGAGGCCGGCCTGCCCGAAGGATTGCTGACGGCCCTGCCCGGCTACGGCGAGGACGTCGGCGTTGCGCTGGTCAAGCACCCCGGTGTGCGTATGGTGTCGTTCACCGGCGGTACGGAAACGGGACGCGCGATCGGCGCCGTTGCCGGCCAGAAACTGATGCCGGTCGGTCTTGAGCTGGGCGGCAAGTCGCCGCACATCGTCTTCGAAGATGCCGACTTCGACCGCGCCGTCGCCGGGGTCATCTCCGGCATCTTCGGTTCGGCCGGACAAAGCTGCATCGCGGGCTCGCGCCTGTTCGTGCAGAAATCGATATACAAGCGATTCGTCGACGAACTGGTGGCGAGAACACGCGCCATCCGCGTCGGCATGCCCGACGATCCGAAGACGCAGGTGGGGCCGCTCGTTTCCAGCGCGCACCGTAAGAAGGTGACGGGATACGTCGATCTCGCCCGCCGCGAAGGCGGCAACGTGCTGGTCGGGGGCGAGCCGCCGTCCGATGCGGCGCTCTCCCACGGCTGGTTCTATCTGCCGACAGTGATCGATGGACTCACCAACCGCGCCCGCGTCTGCCAGGAAGAAATCTTCGGCCCGGTGCTGGTGGCACTGCCCTTCGACAACGAAGAGGACGTCATCGAACAGGCCAACGACACCGTCTACGGCTTGGGCGCCGGCATGTGGACCGCCGACTACGCCCGCGCCTGGCGCGTCGCCCGCGCGCTGGAAGCCGGCTCGATCTGGATCAACACCTACAAGCAGTCGCACATCCCTACACCCTTCGGCGGTTTCAAGGCCAGCGGCATAAGCCGCGAGAAGGGACTGATGGGACTCCGTCTCTACAGTCAGGTCAAGAGCGTGTATTGGGGCCTGCACACCAAACCTTTGGGGTTATAACGATGACGAAAAAAAACGCTTCTCTCGAATTGCGCGATGCCCGCATTCTGATCGGCGGCGCCGCCAGCCTGGTGGGCTCACATACAGCCGACCAGTTGCTGGAAGCCGGCGTGCGCGAGGTCTTGTTGCTCGACAACTTCGCCTTCGGAAGCATAGAGGCCATCGGCCACCTGCAGAACAACCCGCGGGTCAAACTGGTGAAGGCCGACGTCATGCGCCTGCCCGAGCTGCTGCAGGCCACCGAAGGCGTGGACGGCGTGCTGCACCTGGCGGCTTATATGAGCCTCGGCTTCAACCAGACGCCGTGGCATGCGGTCGACGTCAACCTGCGCGGCGTGCAGAACATGCTGGAGGCCTGCCGGGTCAACCAGGTGAAGAAGGTCGTCTTCGCCTCTTCCAACGCGGTGTATGGATACGGTCCGGGAGTGAAAGGAGCGTTGGAGGAAAGCGTTCCGTTCCATTTCGCGGGAGCGCCGCCGGCGGCGATTCTCTACGGCGCCTCGAAGATCATGGGCGAGCAGCTGTGCCGGTACTTCTTCCAGAAGTTCGGCTTGAACTACGTTGTGTTGCGGTACTCGACCGTCTACGGCGAGCGGCAGCACTATCGCGCCGCCAACGCGCTGTACATCATGGACACCTACGACCGCGTCTCGCGCGGCGAGCGTCCGGCGCTTCCCGGCGATGGTAGCGAAACCAAGCACTTCGTGCATGTCTCTGACGTGGCGCGCGCGAATCTGGCGGCCTTCCAGAGCGCCGCGACGGATGTGGTGGTGAACGTCTCCGGACCGGAGCCGGTCACCACCGGCGAACTGGTGCGGCTCGTGCTCGAGTACTGCAAGAGCGACCTGCATCCGGAGGTTCGCCCGGACCCGCCGGGAACGGTGCGCCTGACCTCAGGCGGCGCGTGGCATATTCCGCACGACTTGGCATGCAAGACCATCGGCTGGCAGCCGCAGGTCAGCATGAAGGAAGGCATCGCACGCCTGCTCGCCTGGCGCGAGAAACAGGGAAACAAGTAAATCGTTGGTGGTGGTTCGTTACTATCAGGGTTGCCTCTGACTCTGCTGAGGTGCTTACGACTGGATATTATGAAACCTATTACACATGAATTAGCTGATTTTTCGCTTGGTGTAACTTTCGACCAGTTACCTGCGGGTGCTCGTAAAGAGGCAGTACGTGCATTCACCAATTGGGTGGGATGCGCAGTGGGCGGTTCGAATTCGCCTATTGCCGATGCTGCGGTCCGTGGGAGTATGAGTTACAACAACGGGACAGGTTCGGCGCTGCTGCTAGGGAGATCGGAACGGCTAGATGTACCCGATTCGGCGTTGATAAATTGCCTGAGTTCGTGTTTGCAAACCTTCGACGATACGCATCTGAAAACGATTACGCATCCCACTGGCCCGGTCGCATCTGCATTGCTCGCGCTCTCCGGGACACAGCAGATCAGTGGGAACGACTTATTGCTTTCGCTGACCATCGGTATGGAAATCACGTGCCGGATAAGTACAGCAATCAAGGGCTCGGCGCACACCGGTTGGTACATGACTGGTATGTCAGGAGGTATCGGCACTGCGGCAGCAGTCGGCCGCGTGCTGAAGCTGAGCCATGACCAGTTGGTTTCTGCTGTGGGCTTGGCTGCAACTCAAGCTTGCGGATTTCGAGCGACTCACGGCAGCATGGCCATTGCCTATGTACCGGCTCTTGCTGCGCGGAATGGTTTGTCTGCTGCATTCCTGGCACGGTCCGGCTTTACGTGCACTGACATTGCAATCGATGGCCGTTACGGACTACTTGATGTCGTTGCGTCTAAGGCGAATGTTGAGGCTATAGCTCACGATCTTTCGTCTTTATCTGAATTTCAGGGCATTAGTTACAAGCCCTACCCATGTGGAATCGTTATCCATCCTGCAATCGAAGCCTGCCTCCAGATCGTAGCACGGGCTGCGCCTCGGACGGTTGAGATAGAGCGGGTTGATGTGCAGGTCAGTCAGTCAGCGTTGGATCTTACGTGGCGTAAGTTACCGAGCACTTCACTGGAGGCGCAGGTGAGTCTGTATCACTGGATTTCAGCTGCTCTAATTTTTGGAAAGGCCGGTCTGGAGCAAGGTGAGGACCAAGCCGTACAAAACCGGCAAGTACGAGAACTCCAAACGCGCATTTTTGTGGAATCACGGGCGACGCTAGGAGCTGATGCGGCTGTCGTGGCAGTCAAGATGAAAAACGGCAGCGTGTATAGCGCCCAGATTGACCATGTAATTGGGAGCATTGCACGCCCAATGACCGATGCCGGTATAGATGAGAAGTTTCTGTCGCTGGCCTCGCGTGTGATGGACGTCCCGCGTGCAAGAGCATTACTCAAGCTCTGCCGTAACATTGAATGTCAGGACGATGTACACGAAATTAGCCGTGCTGGTGCCACAGTACCCTCGGGAGTCGTCTAAATTTGGGCATGTGGAGTCACCTGAAAACCCCGCCATGTTGCACCCATTTTGGATGTTGAATCTGATGGGGCGGTTGATAGTTTCCGTTAGTAATGACGCGGGGATAAAAACAACAAGTTATAGCGTTCGGGCGAGTGGGTTGGGCATTGCGGCGTATTCAGGAGGCGACCGGACTGCGTCGGGAAGCGGGAGGCAGATCAAAGCCTACGCCTCAGCGCAACACTGATTCGAAATGGAACGTGATAATCCTAATGCTTGTCAAGGGAGTCATCAGTTAGCTTTACCCGGGCTCGAACGAAGTACCGCGTTGATCGCTAAGGATGAAAGCATCGGCGAAACGATGAATTTCCAAAGGAAGGGTGACGATATGACGCAAACTCTATCATCCGATACCGCGGGGAAGTTCAACATGTCACAACCTACCCAGACTAACAAAGAAAACAAACCAGCGACAGAGAAAATGACCGGTTATCGCTGGTACGTAATGTTACTAATATTCCTATTATATACGGTTGCCACTGCCGACCGCTCGAATATTGGTGTCGCTCTGCCATTTATCAAGAAGGAGTTTGGACTCAGTAACACGGAGGCAGGGAGCATCGTCAGCATGTTGTTCATGGCGTATGCGCTCATGCAGATTCCTGCAGGCTTCCTCTATGCCAAAACGGGTGTCAGGAGAGTGCTTCCTTTAGGGATGCTTCTGACTTCCTTATTTACTGCAATGCAAGGGTTAACTTCATCAGTCCTCTCATTGAAATTAACTCGCTTTGCTCTAGGACTGTCGGAAGGACCGCTGCCCATTGGCTGCCTTACCACTATCAACAATTGGTTCCCTTCCAAGGAAAAGGGCACAGCCGGGGGCATTTATACGGCTGCTACCAAATGTGGGCCAGTATTTACTCCGGCAGTAGGTGTTCTTATCATGCACTATTACGGCAATTGGCGTTATATATTTATTTTCTTCGCGATTCCCGGTGTCTTGTTATCAATACTTTGGTATTTCCTGGTAGCAGATTCACCAGCTGAGAGCAAGCATGTATCTGCCGCTGAACTTGGCTACATTAGGACAGAAACAGTAGCTGCGACGAATGCTGCTGGTAAAGTCAAGCCCCAATACGACATGAGGTGGTTGGACAAACTAATGCGGGCGAAAAAGGTTGAGCTGCTTGATACCACTACAAAGCTACTTCGTTCATGGAATATCATCGGCAATGCATTAGGGTACGCGTGCCTCAACGGCCTCATCTATGTGATAATAGCGTGGATTCCTACGTATCTAATGACAGTAAAACACTTGGTCTCACTGAAAATGGGACTTCTCGCCGCTGCGCCATTTGTTGGCGCTCTTGTTGGTAACATCTTAGGTGGTTGGTTTTCAGATTACATCCTAAATAAGCGGCGCAAGCCTCCCATGATAATTGGTGGGTTGAGTACAACTATCATGATGTACGCCCTCATCAATGCCTCCGATAATGCTATGTTGCTGTCAATATTGCTGTTCCTCTCTGGTGTCGCCTTTAGTTTTGGTTTCTGGGGCTTCCAAGTCTACCCTATGGGACTCACGACCAAAAAGATGTACCCAGTTTCCTATGGCCTGACAAACGTGTGGGGACAAGTGGGTAGTTCACTGTTTCCCTTTATTGTAGGAGTTATCCTAGATGCCTATAACTGGAATGCAGTCTTTATATTCCTTGCTGCGTGCTCAATCGTTAGTGTGCTAATTATTGCTTCTATTGAAGAACCAATGAGCGAGGTTATTGCCGCGTAGCCCGCACAAAACGCTGGTTGACAATCGGTGTAAATAGAAATAACGGTGACGGCACTAATGCATTGTGCTGCGGCTGGCCGGATGGCCGACGATGGCAAAAGGCGCATAACCGGGCATGCAGGTGACTAATGATTCGACAACCAGAAGTGCGATGGTATCGCCGATGTACGCAAGATCCCAAGGCCAGTAGCGGTCGGTGACGTGATTGGTATTTTGCCGGCAGCATTCTAGAAGTGCTGGGCCTCAGGAGGGTAGAAATGTCCAAGTATCCCGTGATCAGACCCATCGTGGTGGGGGTGTTTCCTGATTTTGAAACCTCCCTTTTCCTCTATCATCGCCGGCAAGGGGAAAAAGGGGAATTCCCCATCTTGATCTACGTCATTGAAAGAGAAGACGGAAAGAAGATTGTCGTCGACACCGGCCCCTGCGGTCCCGGAGATCCCTCATCCAAGTATCACATGCCGGTTAAGCGCCCTCCGGAGATGGAACCGCGCAACGCCCTGGAAAAAGTTGGAGTCAAGCTGGAAGAGGTCGAAATTGTTATCTTGACCCATTTGCACTGGGACCATGCCAGCAACTGCGAGCTCTTCCGCAATGCCACTTTCTTGGTCCAGAAAAGCGAATTGCAGTTCGCCGTGGCGCCCAATCCTGTGCAGAGCGGCCAATATGAGACTGGAATTCGCGGGCATCAGCCTCCCTGGATGAAAGCATTCTCGCAAATGCAGGCGATCGAGGGCGAGCTGCATGACCTCGCGAAGGGAGTGCACCTCATAACCTTGCCTGGACATACGCCTGGCTCAATGGGCGTATTAGTGGAAACCCAAAAGGGGACTCATCTGATACCTGGCGACCATATTCCCTTGTTCGCGAACTGGGAAGGAGATCAGAAGCTGAGATATATCCCAGGAAGCATTCATATCGACCTGGACGATTACTATCGATCGTTTCTGAAGGTCAGGGACGTTGCCGACGTCATTCTACCTTCTCACGATTTCGCGACTGTGAAACATCCATGTTATCCGGTGATTAGTTAACCTTCGCTTTCGTAATTCAGCAGGTGGATATTATGAACGTAAAATATCGCTGGTCGATCTTAGCCATGTTGTTCCTGGCCTCTTTCGTCAACTATGTTGACCGTGCTGCCTTGTCCGTCGCCGCGCCTTTTATTTCGAAAGAATTTCATCTTACCCCCGCAATGTTGGGAATGATTTTCAGCAGTTTCTTTATCGGCTATGCCGTATTCAACTTCATTGGCGGATATTTATCCGACATTTATGGCCCCAGGAAGACATTCGCCGTAGCTATGACGATCTGGTCGATCCTTGGCGGGTGCACGGTTTTTACGGTGGGATTCATGTCTTTGTTCGTGTGCCGAGTGCTGTTTGGGATGGGCGAAGGACCGACTAGCTCCAGCGTGAACAAGATGATTAACAACTGGTTCCCGTCCAAGGAAAGGGCACGCACGGTGGGAATGTCGATAGCCGGATCGCCGTTCGGGGCCGCTTTAAGCGGTCCCATTGTTGGCTTGATGGCCATGAAATGGGGTTGGCGTAGCGCTTTTATTATTCTTACGGTCTTGGGGCTTGTCTGGGTGGCCTGTTGGTTGCGCATAACTACGGACCTCCCGCGCCAGAACTCGCGGGTATCGGCGGCCGAATTGTTCGAAATAGAAAGTGACCAGAAGAAGGCATCTCCTGGACAGAAATCGGGGTTGCGACTAGGATTTTTTCTGAAGCAGCCCGCCATACTATCAACCGCACTGGCCTTTTTCGCCTGTAACTACATGATTTATTTTTTCCTGACCTGGTTTCCGAGTTACCTGGTGATGGTGCACAACATCAGCCTTAAGGGCATGAGCATCATTACCATGATTCCGTGGTTGATCGGGTTCATCGGCCAAGTTGGGGGCGGATTCCTTTCCGACTACCTCTATCTGAAAATCGGGAATATGCTGCTCGCCCGCAAACTGGTTATCGTTCCCTGTTTGATTGCGTCGGCCGCGAGCGTCGCATTGTGCGGCATGACAAGGTCAGCTTATATGGCAGTGATCCTAATCTCTTTGGGTGTATTTTTTATGTACGCCACCATATCAAGCTATTGGGCGATCATTCAGGACACGGTACGCAGTGAGAATGTTGGGGGAGTAGGCGGTTTTGTCCATTTTCTTTCCAATATCGCCGGCATTGTTGGCCCCAGCGCTACCGGCTTCCTGGTTCAGGCTTCCGGGTCGTTCAGAAGTGCTTTCCTGTTGGTTGCAGGGCTCGGCCTTGCTGGCGCACTAGCAATCGCATTCTTTGCTAGGCCGACTGCTGTGGGCACAAGTGCGGCGCCCGTGGCTGCGGGTTAGCGGTAAAATGGTTTTCGCCAGGGTTGAACCGCGCCTGGCGTAGAAGGGTTTCGCTTGCATGGCCGGCGCGCTCAGATACGCTGGATTTCCAATGAGCTGGAGGTTGAGAGATGTTTCCCGAACTCTATCTGGCAAAACAGACATTTCCTCGTCCGCGGGTCGAGGACATTAAGGCCACGGTACACGAGGAGCTGGGGAAGCTCCAGCTGCAAAAGAAATTCCGCAAAGGGGCGCGGGTAGCGATCACGGGGGGCAGCCGCGGGATCAACAATATTGTTCTCATCGTGCGCACCGCGATCGAATACCTGAAGGCTCAGGGGTTTCAGCCGGTGTTGGTGGCCGCCATGGGCAGCCACGGGGGCGGGACGGCCGAGGGCCAACGAGAAGTTCTCACAAGCTTGGGATTTACTCCGGAGTCGATTCAGGCTCCGGTGCTGACCGGGGCTGAAACCGTGGAAGTGGGAAAGACCGCGAGCGGGTTGACCGCCTATATCAACAAGCATGTGGCGGATCTCGACGGCATTGTGGTGATCAACCGCGTCAAGCTCCACACCGCGTTGCTGGGTGACATTCACAGTGGTCTCACGAAATCGTGCGTTGTCGGCCTGGGCGGGCCCAGCGGCGCCGAACAGTTTCACAGCCTGGGGATTAAGGAACTGCCGGCGTCCCTGCGCGATATAGGCTCCATCCTGATCGCCAAGATGCCGATCGTCGGCGGGCTGGCGATCATTGAGAACGGCTACGAGGAGACTGCGCAGCTTGTGGCCGTGGAGGCCAGCCGCTTCATAGAGCAAGATGTGAAACTGCTCCAGGTAGCTCGTGAGCTGATGCCATCGCTTCCGACTGACAAGCTCGATGTGCTCATCATCGAGGAGATGGGCAAGAACTACAGCGGAAGCGGGATGGATACCAACGTCGTCGGACGCTTCCGGATTCAAGGCGAGCCGGAGCCTGAGAGCCCCGCCGTCCGCCGCATCGTTGTACTGGATCTTTCGGAAGCCTCTCACGGCAACGCCAACGGCATCGGCCTAGCCGATGTGGTCACCGACAAGCTGGTTGGCAAAATCGATCTGCACAACACCTATCTCAACATCCTGACGACGGGCTTTGCACAAAGAGGGTTTCTGCCGCTGCACTTCCCGACAGAAAAGGATGCGATCGAGATGGCCATCAAGACCCTGGGAATGGCGGACGTCCGCAAGCTTCGCCTGATGATCATTCCCAATACGCTGCACCTGGAGAAGCTCTATGCCTCCGAGGCGCTGCTTTCCGAACTGAAGCAACGCGACAACCTTGAGCTCGCGGCGCAGCCCACCGCGCTCGAATTTGACGTTGCCAAGAACATGTCGCCTCGCCTGCTGCAGCGGGCGGGTCATGCCTCGGCCTAGCATTTCAGAATGGTCTGGTCAGCTCGGGCAGCCAGGAGCGTCAGAATGGTCTGGTCAGCTCGGGCAGCCAGGAGCGATGGGGTTGCCTGTACAATCGAAGGCGAAAATCTCAAATCGTTGTCTGACATCAGGATTTCAGCGTGAGCGGTCGAGTAGCAGTCGCGGCAGGCGTTGCTCCGGCGAAAACGGTCGGCGAAACGCTGCGCCCGCAGGCTAGCCTTAAGGCTGGGGTTTTGCAGGGATGATGAAGTCGTTCAGGGTTTTACCTGCGAGCTTTAGGGTCCTTTCTACAAACGTCAGATTAGCGTGATCTAGATTGTCATAAACGACTATGGGATGATGCGGCGACGTATAGATGCACAGGTCCTTGTGTTTCTGACTTACACCACCGCCCAGGGTTGCCGTGGCGCACTCACGAAGCATGTGGTCCAACAACTCACGCGCAGAAGCAAAAGAAACTCCAGCGAACTGACCTAGGCAGCAGGGTGACCGCCTCACCGGTCAGGCTTTTTCGCCCTGTGACTAAGCAGTAGCCACAACGTTGTTGGCCGGCATTCCAGACCGCACAGGCTTTCGCGCCTCGCTAAACCTCTAACGATTCTGTTTTATTTCCGACCACACTTGCGTCGGCTTCGCCTGTGCCAGAACGCACATGTGGCGAGTTCGCATGATCGTTTGCGGGAAGAGTGTTTGTCAAGTCTCTCACCCGTTCCGGCTGGGCTGTCTACGAGCCTCGCATTGGCGTGCGCCTGACGCGCCGGGGCGAACGCTTGGCCCTGTCGGTAGTACGCCGCCATCGGCTGCTGGAACTGTTCTTGTCCAAGGTGCTGGGGCTGGACTGGTCAGAGGTGCACGCGGAAGCCGAGATACTGGAGCATGCCGTGTCCGAGAAGGTCGTCGAGAAGATAGATGCGCTTCTTGGCCGGCCGCAAGTAGACCCCCATGGCGATCCGATTCCTACTGCCAGCGGCACATTGCCCAAGCCTCCGGCCATCACGTTGGCCGACTGTCCCCTGGGCCGGCCCATGCATATCGTTCGTATCATGGGCGCCGACCAGGACAGGGACTTTCTTCACTTCCTCGACCGCAACGGCCTCATTCCCGGTGCCACAGTCATGGTCCGACAGCGTCACCCGGCGGCTCAGGCGATACAGATCGACGTAGGGGGGCAGGCCCCCATTGCTTTCGGTATGACAGCGGCAAAGCGAATTCTAGTAAAAACAAAAACGGTGTAGCCGCACGGCCTCTCCAATAAAGATGTCAGTTCGGGTCATGCCATTTGAGCAACTGCGTACCTGTTCAGCAGCTTCCACGACGATTGCCCCAGGCAGAACCGATCCTGAAGCTACTCCTCCAGATCGCATATCGCTCATCTGCTGTTCACAAAGGCAGAGTCTGGTGGCTAGCGGTGGGAGCGAGAGGAATGCTGCATTTGGCGGCGGTTTCGGAGGATCGTCTATTTAAGCCTTTATAGCGGTGATCCGACGTTTTGGCGTGGGGCGCGGCTGACCATGAAGGGGTTCGACGGGGTGTTTAGGCGCTAGCAACCACAGATAATCTCTGATTATCCAAACTTGCTCCGCAATAATACCGAAATGCCGTTTCCGCGTAACGCATTTCTTTAGCCGCAAACCGCCGTTGGAAGCTTCCGGTTCGGCGCGGTACTGAAGCGAATCCAAGTACAAGAAAATAAATTTGTTAGGGGTAATCTCGGGGAGATGACGGAGAAAACGAACTCCCACCAAGACAGCTTTTTACCGATCACGACGGTACCCTTCATGGCTGGTTGCACCCCACGCCAAACGCGGCGCCACAAAGGCACTGCCTAAGGCGACTGCCAAACCCACGCCAAATCAGGCCTCTTGCTCGCGGCCAATGCTAGCCACAAATCTCAGGGTTTATAGCTATCGTTCGCACGCAGTTCCAACGCGACCTGCGCTGTCGAAAGCATCACGAGTTCACTGGCGAACACGATAGACTTTGTCCATGGACACGCGATTTCTTGAGACCTTTATCGCCGTGTGCGATTACGGATCAATGGCCGAAGCAGGACGCAGGCTCAACCTTACTCCGGCAGCAATTGCGCAACGCATTCACGCGCTGGAAAAGGAGATTGGGGCTCCACTCGTCTCTCGCGCCGGGCATAGCGTCAAGATTACCGAAGCTGGCATGGCCGTTCTCGATCGCGCCGGCGATTTCCTCCACAGAATCGCTGATCTCAAGGCCGTCGCCGCCGGCGAGAAGCTTAGCGGCGACCTTCACTTCGGTGCGTTTTCTACAGCACTGACCGGAATCTTGCCAACGGTGCTTTCTAGCTTTGCTCGCAAGTATCCTGGAATCAAGGTCTCGATACTGCCTGGAACCTCAGCGGACCTTTATGGCAAGGTCCACTCCGGAGAACTCGACGCGGCTATCATCATCAAACCTTCATTTCTCATACCGAAGAGTTTGGAGTGGGTTACCTTACGTGAAGAGCCACTGATTCTCCTGACCACGTCTTCGCTATCGGTAAAATCGCCTCAGGCCACTTTGCGGGCCCACCCCTTCATTCGCTATGGCCGGGGTACGTGGGGAGGGCGGCTGGTTGACAGCTACCTGCGCAGGGCGCGCCTGCGGCCCTATGAACGTTTTGAACTAAACTCGCTTGATGCCATAGCGGTTTTGGTCGACCGTGGATTGGGGGTAGCGCTGGTCCCGGACTGGGCGCCACCTTGGCCCGAAGGCTTGTCCCTTTCCAAGTGGGACCTCAAGGATCGATCGTTTGACCGTCGGGTGGGAATCGTCTGGGCAGCATCGTCGTTGCGAATCCGCTTCATACGCCACTTCGTCAAAGAAGCATCGGTGACAATACGTATGCGGGATTAACCTTTGGCGTCTGCTATCTGCGTCGAATAAGTCGCCGTCCGGCACGTGACGGCCCGAACCATCGACAACAAATTGTATTGTTTGAAGATACAAACACCTATATTTTATTTTCAATCCGTCAAAGCTACACTTTGCCGAATATCGTACAGAGTGGTGCAGGTCACACCCGCCCGAACCAGACCTGAGCCGGTGCAAACTCTGGGCAGCGGCCAGCACGTCGGGCGCAGGCGGGGCGCTGTGCGAAAACGTAGACAGCTCGAGAAGGCAAGGCGATCAAAGATGAAAACAGATTCTGCGCAAGGTACCCCACAGGCGGTCGGGCTAGGCGGGTTCCCGGCCGGGCGGGCAAGCAAGGTCAGGTGGCAGGGCTTGGGCCTAGTCTTCTTTATGACCTTCTTATGCAGCGTCGACCGCGCCAACTTTTCCGTCTGCACCACGACGATGATGGCTGATCTGCACTTGACGCCGGTCCAGATGGGAATGATGATCAGCGCCTTTGCCCTGGCCTACGCCACACTGCAAATCCCAAGTGCGTTGTGGGTCAAGCGCTATGGCACGCGCATTTCAGTCGCCCTGGCGGTGTCGCTGTGGTCATTCTTCACCCTGTGCACCGGGTTGGGCACCGGGTTCCTGACACTGATTCTGGCCCGCATCTTTTTCGGTTTTGGCGAAGCGCCGGTGTTTCCGGCCATGAACAAGTACATCTATCACTGGTTTCCTCTCAAAGAGAGGGCCTTCGCCAACGTGATTCCGCACACGGGCTCAGTCTTCTCGCTGGTGCTGGGACCGCCTCTGATCGTCTGGACCCTGCAGATGTTCGGCTGGCGCTGGGTCTTTTATCTATCCGCCGCGCTGGGATTCCTCGGCGGGGCCCTCTGGTACAGTCTTACCCGTAACACTCCCAGGGAGCACCCCAATGTCGATAAAGGCGAATTGGCCCTCATTGAAGGCGATCAGGTGGCCACCACGCCCCAGGCAGGCTCCGGAAGCAAGATCCCCTGGCGTAAGTTCTTCAAGTTTCGGTCGTTCTGGTTCATCGGGGTCGGATACTTCTGCGCCATTTACATGCAGCAATATTTTGTCTACTGGCTGCCGTTCTATCTGCAGCGCCAACTGCACATGAGCCTGAAGCAGATGGGAATAGCGGCATCGATTCCCTGGATCTGCATTTTTGCCTGCACCGTGATAGTTGGACGCGTCAGCGACGCGCTGGTGCGCGCCAAGCGCCCGCTGTTCGTGGCACGTAATTGCCTGGTCGCCGGAGGCTTTGCTGTGGCGGCAGTTGCCATGTATGCCAGCACTTTCTTGACAAATCCTTGGGGAGTAGTTGCGCTGCTAAGCGTTGCCTTGGGATTTGTGGGCTGCTGTATGGCCCTGCCGTGGGCGATCGCATCCGACATCGGCGGCGAGTACACCGGCGTGATCTCCTCCTGGATGAACTGCTGGGGACAGATAGGCAATGCCATCATGGGTACCGCGACCGCTTACATCGGAACCCGTTACGGATGGAATAGTACGTTGATAGCGTTGGTTGTAATCGCCATCATAGGCATGCTTGCGGTGTTCGCGATCCGCACGGAGAGGCAACTAGCTTAAACACCGGGCAGCAGCAGCGCCCAATACAGAAGCAGAAGTTTTCTCAAGGAGAGTTTGCAATGATGAATATGTTTGCGGCACGAGGCGCCAGAACCATCGTGGAGAAATGCGCCTTTATCAAAACGGGGGAAAGAGTTTTTGTCGTCACCGATTTCGACACCTTCGCGGAAGCCGAGTTGATTGCGCAGCACGCCATTGCCGCCGGGGCAAATGCGACCATCGGCGTCATGTCGCAGCGCGACCTTGACGGGCAGGAACCAGAAGAGACGATCGCCGCCGCCATGAAGCACGCCGATGTGGTGCTGATGGCAGTCAGAAAGTCGCTGGCTCATACTAATGCCTCCAGAATCGCCCGTGAGGCCGGAGCGCGAGTTCTTTCGCTGACCGCCATTTCCATGGAACTGATGGCCTCGCCGGCCTTCAAGGCCGACTTTAAGAAGGCGGCTCCTCTGTGCGAGAAGTTCGGCGAAATCTTCACCAAAGGCGACACGCTGACCATCACTTCCAAGGCAGGTACGAACTTTACGACCAGCCTCAAGGGCCGGAAGGGAAACGCGCACAAGTGCCTGGTGGAGAATCGCGGGCAGTTCTCGGCTGCGCCCAATATCGAAGCCAATTTCTCTCCCGTCGAGGGCACGAGCAGCGGAATCTTCGTGGCCGACGCCTCCATCCCCTATCTCGGAATCGGAGCGCTGAGTACGCCGGTGACATTCGTAATCAAAGACGGCGCGGTGGTTGAAATAAAGGGAGGATCCGAAGCCAGGAGGATTGAACAAATCTGGAAGGAACAGAATGACCCCAACGTGTACAACATTGCCCAGGTATCCGTTGGCCTAAACCCTGAAGTTCCGGAAGCAATTGGCAGCCTGGGGTGCAATTACGATGAAGGTGCATTTGGAACCATGCACATTGGGATTGGCACCAGCACGAACCTTGGGGGAACCGTAAAGGCTACTACGCACTTCGATGCGGTCATGAGCTATCCGACGCTGACGGTCGACGGCAAAACCTTGATTGAAGACGGAATAGTGCTCGTCAAGTAGCGAGCGCCACCTCCAGCGAGGTCGAACACAGTAGATTGCCCGATCATCAGGATATTGTACGGCTGGCGGGCAATGGTTACCGGAATCAGGAGAGTGATAATGATTACTTTAAGCGATGGCGCCAAAAAGGTTATTCAGGTGTGCGCCGCCTGCCAGAAGAACGAAAGGCTTTTGATTGTGACCGACGACCTCAAGAAGGATATCGCGGATGCCTTCCGGCAAACAGCCTTGGGCCTCGGTATCACAAACACGAGCGTTGCCGTCATGCGCGTCGAACAGCACGGCGGGCAGGAGCCTCCGGCTGACGTGGCCAAGGCAATGTGTGAAACCGATGTGGTGCTGGCGATAACCTCTAAATCAATCTCGCAAACCATGGCCAGGGTTAAAGCTCTTAAGAGCATGTCGCGAATCGTTAACCTGCCTGACATGAGCGTGAAAGATCTGACCGAAGGCCTGATTGAAGCGGATTTCGCGGCCATATCGCCGGCGGTCAAAGCCGTAGCCTCGTACTTGGACAAAGGTTCCCACTTTAGAGTGACCGCTGCTGGGGGTACAGACCTCACCTTTAGCGGCGAAAATAACGGCGGGAACGCCTTCGACGCAATCGCGGACAAGCCCGGCTTGTTCCGATCGATGAGCGTCGAGGCCAACGTCGGTCCAGTTGACGACATTGGGGAAGGCGTTCTCGTCATCGACGGCAGTCTTCCGCCGGTCGGCATTCTGAAAGAGAAGATAACCTGCCGGATCGAGCGAGGGAGGATCGTCGACGTTAAAGGTGGCCCGCAGGCGCAGAAGTTCGCCGACATTCTTAAAGCCTATAAAGATCCGCAGATGTACATGCTCGCCGAGTTTGGGATTGGAATGAATCCTTGCGCCCAACTGACGGGAGAGTCCTATCTGGAGGATGAAAGCGCTCTGGGAACTGTGCATTTTGGCTTTGGAACGAACCTGTCACAAGGCGGAAACAGAAAAGCGGCAGCACACTTCGATGCGATTATCACGACCCCGAGCATCGAGGTGGACGGAAAGCTGATCATGAAAAACGGCGAGTTTACCATCCCGTTAGGCGTACGTCTCGCGGCCGCGCGATGAGCATAGGTCAGTAACCCAAATGGTGCCTAGAATCGAGTCGCAAGAAAGCCCCACCCGAGTAGCGTGGTGGGGCTTTTAACGATGTAAATCGGCAGCTTACTTTTCCGTAGCCACCACTACTCGCCCCCTCCGGTCTAAATGATTTCGATTACGACCGCCTCCCCTGACCTGAGCTTCTCCTTCAGCTGACTGATAAGGGCAGCCGACGCTGGCGGAGTTTATCCAACACGTTGTCAAAGCGACGAACGAAGCAACAGGCAGAGCAATCGCCCGTAAACTCGTGATGCTTTCGGTAGCGTAGGTCGAGTTGGAACTGGGTACGAGCGATGGGTATAGACCCAGAGATCTGTGGCCAGCATTGGCCGCAAGCAGAAGGCTGGATTTGGCGTGGGTTTGGCAGCCGCCTCAGGCAGTGCGTTTGTGACGCTGACTCGGAGTTTGGCGTGGAGTGCAACCAGTCATGACGGGGCTCCGACGCGGTGTTTAGGCGATAGCCTTTTGTAGCCACACAGATAATTCCTGGTTATCCAAACTTGCTCCGCAATCATACCGAAAACATCCATTTGGACATAACATCTATTCTTGGCACCCAAGCCCTCGATTATAGGTGGTCGGAGTCATTTCGAGACGAGGTAAATGCAAGAAAGAAAGGCTGTTACTGAGGTACTGCCAAGGGCTAGCGCTCAAGGCCGGGAGGAGTCCGGACCGTGCGTACCATTAGGCATGAGAAAAATGCGACCAGAATACCTCGATCCTGACCTTTCTGCTGCCCATGCCCTTCTTCGAGAAGAGCCAGACGACGAAGGCGATGAGGAGGACGACGACGAAGGGGACGACGATGGCGAAGACGATGACGACGGCTACTCGCCATAAAAGCAACCGCGTCGGGATACAGATAAAACCGCGAAGCTCCCCAGCCAGTGACGCCCTCATAATGCTCGCCTTCACAGCCGCCAGCCCTGCACGCCGGTGAGCCTCAGCGGTAGCACCAATTGGCAGCGGCGGCACTCAATCTCGCAGAACTCCTCGGGAGGTCTCGAATGAGCAGAGTAGTAGTTCGAAACATTTTGGTGGGCTCAATATTGGCATTAGCGATATATTTAGCCGTGTCAAATATCTCCTGAGTATGCCGAGAGTCTGGGTTCGCAGGCCTCTTCTATTCAATCCGACTTGGACGAACCGCGGGATGCCTCAACGATATGCAGAGCGAGGTAATCGAACTTGTTCAGTACCTGAATTCGGAGTGAAGCAGATGAGTGGCCAAGCTATTCGGAGCGGCTGCATTTGATTTGCTAACACACTAGCGCTCGCGCTGGACAGAATGATTTCGGTAGTTTGGTCTGGCCCACCTTCGGAAGTTAAGTTTGGCCCACTTGGGAGTAGCCGGATAGGCTTCGTGGATGGAGCGACGGAAGCGTAGCTGGCTACCCAGGAGGCTGAAGGTGGAGCTGTTCGAGCAGATACGTCGTGAGTATGAGTTTGGCGTCGGGACGATTTCCGGGGTCTCGCGGAAGTTGGGAGTTCACCGGCGTTTGGTCCGCGAAGCACTGAGCAGTGCCGTGCCCGCGGAGAGCAGGCCGCAAACGAGGCGTCTGCGGAAGTTGGAGGCAGCGTCGGCATTCATCGACCGGATACTGAGCGAGGACCGGCAGGCACCGGCAAAGCAGAGGCACACGGCACATCGCATCTGGCAGCGGCTCTGCGCGGAGCTGCCAGGGTTCAGCGTGAGCGAGCGTTCGGTTCGCGGCTACGTACGGCGGCGCCGCCAGCAGTTGGGCCTATTGCAGCGCGAGGTGTTCGTACCGCAGAGCTACGAGTGGGGCGTGGAAGCGCAGTGCGACTGGTATGAAGCCTGGGCAGTGCTGGCTGGCGAGCGGATTAAGCTCCAGGTGTTCGAGATGCGGTCGATGGCCAGCGGTGGCGCCTACCATCGGGCATATACCCATGCCACGCAGCAGGCCTTTCTGGAAGCGCACGAGCGAGCCTTCGGCTATTTCGATGGCGTCTTCAAGTTGCTGCGCTACGACAACCTGAAGAGTGCGGTGAAGAAGATTCTGCGCGGATACCGGCGGGAGGAGACCAGCCGCTTCATCGCGTTCCGTTCGCACTGGCGATTTCAAAGCGAGTTCTGCAACCCGGCACGCGGCAACGAGAAGGGCGGCGTGGAAGGCGAAGGCGGATACTTTCGCCGCAACCATTGGGTGCCGCTGCCGGAAGCCCGCGATCTGGACGAGCTGAACGCCTACCTGGAGCAGTGCTGTCGGCAGGATCAGCGGCGCATCCTGGGCGGTCGCACGGAGACGATAGGCACGGCAATGCTTAACGAACAACCGCATCTGCTGGCGCTGGCGGCCGAGCCGGCTGATCTGACCGAGACCAGCTTTCCCACAGTGGACGGGCTGCGTTGCGTGCGCGTCCGAACGAACCGCTACTCCACACCGCTGCCGCCGGGCACTGTCGTTGAAGCGAAAGTGCGGGCTGATTACGTTGAACTGTGGCATGAAGGCGCGTGCGTGGCGCGGCATGAACGCTGCTACAGCCGTCAGCAACAGATCTTGGATCTTGAACACTACCTTGACGTGTTGCGGAAGAAGCCAGGCGCCCTGGCTGGCTCGACTCCGTTGGCACAGCGGCGCCGGGCAGGACGTTGGCCGGAGTGCTTCGATCGATTGTGGCAGGCGCTGAACACGCGCCATGGTCGCCAAGAAGGCACTCGGCAGATGATAGCGCTGCTTTCGCTCGCTCCCCACGAAGGCTGGACCCGTCTCCACACAGCCGTGGAACAGGTCCTGTCACTCGGCTGTCAGGACGTGGCGGCGGTTCGGCATCTGTTGGTTGCCGAACGGCTGGCTAAACCATCGGTCGCAGCCCTTGAGGTCGGTGTGCTGGCACGTTACGAGCGGCCGCAGCCGGTGTTGAGTGGCTACGACCAGTTGCTCGGGAAGGTGCAGGCATGAAGGCCGCGGTCGAGAACCTGGAAAAAGCCGCCGTCGAACAACAATGCCGCACCCTGCGTCTGCCAGCAGTGGCCGAGCAATGCGCTCCGCTGGCGGAGGTGGCCGTCAAGCAGCGCCAGACCTACCTGCGGTATCTGGAGGCGCTGCTGGCCGCTGAGCTGGAAGAACGCGAGCGCAACACCATCGCCCGACGGCTCAAGGACGCACGTCTGCCGCGGATGAAGACGCTTGAGGAGTTCGACTTCAGCAAAGCGCCGCAGATCTCGGCCGCGCAGATCCAGGAACTCGCGCAGGGCGGCTACATCGAACGCGCTGAACCGGTGATCCTGATCGGCGACTGCGGCACCGGCAAGACGCATCTGCTGACCGGCCTATGCGTAGCTGCCTGCCGGCAGAAACGACGCGTGCGGTTCGCTACCGCTGCGGCGCTGATCAACGAGTTGGTCGAAGCCAAACAGCAGTTGCAGTTGCGCCGGGTGCTGGCACGCTGGGAACGCTACGATCTGATCGCCATCGACGAGGTCGGCTATGTGCCGATGGCCGACATGGGCGCCGAGTTCCTCTTCCAGGTGATCGCCGAGCGGGCGGAAAAGACCGCCGTGATCCTGACAACGAACTTACCCTTTTCGGAGTGGACGCAGGTGATCCCCAACCCCCGGCTATGCAAAGCGATACTGGATCGCGTCACCGATCGGGCGCACATCATCGAATCCGGCGCCGACAGCTATCGCTTTCGCCGGACGGTAGAGAAAGGCAGGAGCAGGACAACAGGCTGAAGGGCCACCTCGATCATCCTGGGCTTCCGCTACGCTTCAGCCCAGGATGATCGCCTCTCCGGAACCACTGAACCTGGTCCAGTAAGCTTCCGTAGGTGGGCCAAAGTTAACTTCCGCAAGTGGGCCAAAACCAGTTGCCA
>CAWBRT010000009.1:0-380954 GCA_963791145.1 uncultured Acidobacteriota bacterium
CAACCGAGGCTAGCTGCACCCCAGTCGGAGCTAGTGTCTTGGGCCTCTAACATGGCCGGTTTTGAGACGTCCACGCATGGCCGGATTGGGTAACCCCGAGGAACACGGGGAGCTTCGTTTCCAGATTAGGTGGTTGTTCCACGACCGACAGCAACAAAGCCGCTATTGTCTTGGCGCGGTCATTCTTATTAATGCCGCCCACGTGGAGGATTTCGTTAATCCGCTCGGCAGCCTGAAGGAACAGCCATTGGGGGGGAGAATTCGTGAATATCGGAGGTTTTTTGCTGTAAAAGGATCTGTACGTCTTGGGGTGAGAGTAGGCCCGTTGCCTCCTGCTGATTGATCGTGACTGGTTTCCACGTTCCATCAATAAGTATCTTTGTCCTGATTAAATATCCGGAATCTTCCGTACCTGCTACGCCAGACGCAAGAACAGCGCGCAGTTTCGGTGCACAAGCGTTAATGCGATCTGAGTAGTAATTGACCGCCTCATCAACCGCCAAAGCCAGTTGATTTCTGGACGCTTTGGCCTCAATGACCCAGACGCTAGACTCGGAAATTTTGACGATGTTCTCTGGTCTCTTTTTATCGAGTGCGAGCTTAATTTCGAGATGGGATAAGCACTGGTTCTGTGTCCATACCTGTCCGCCAGTATTCAGGCTTGGATTTTTTACAATCCATCCCAAGTCGCGGAGGCCGCGCCGTATAAATTCGTAGGCTTCGACTTCCGTGTCCTTTACCAGAGGCAAAAGGGGATGTTTGGATACCGCCGCCTTCTTGTGCTTGGGCGCACTCATTAGGCAACACTCTTTCCGCGCTTACGGGGAGCACGTTGCTTCTTTGGTTCACGCCGAGGGGAATCCCAATAGGGACTCTTGCATTTGGGGCAGACCTTCGGCTTTTCTCGACTATCCTGCCGAGGAGCCCATTCGTGGTCGCAGCGTTCGCACCTGTAGCCCTGTAATGTGATCGTCGCCATATACCTATAAAGAATATACTCAAGGGGTCTACTGTCAAGTAAATTATCGCAATTATTATCTTGACAGGATATATACCTTGGGGTAATATACAGAGCAGTAAGAAGTGATAGGAGATGCGGATTATGGACGCACGGGAACAACGGGGCCTTGAACTTGCTGCTACAAGAACGATTCGCAAGCGTGATGGATGGTGGTTTGTTCCGTCGCAAACTGGGCAAGGAATGTACCGCGTCCAACTCAACCCGAAGTTTGCAACCTGTGAGTGCCCCGACTTCGGTAGTCGTGGAGTCAAATGCAAGCACATCTTCGCGGCTACATTGGTGATGAAGCGAGAGCGACACGCGAACGGCGCTGTCACTGTTACGGAAACTGCGACATTCTCCGTCACGGAGCGCAAAACCTATCCACAGGGATGGGGGGCCTACAATGCAGCGCAGACCAACGAGAAAGACAGGTTCCAAGTCCTGTTGCGTGACCTTTGCGGCGGCATCGCGGAGCCACAAGAGCAGAAGATGGGCCGACCCAAGCTCCCATTGTCCGATGCCATTTTCAGCGCGGCCTTCAAGGTCTATTCGACTGTCAGCGGACGGCGATTCATGTCCGATCTGCGCGAGGCCCAAGTGCGCGGTTACATCTCCAAGATGCCGCACTACAATTCGATCTTTCGCTATCTGGAGAATCCCGACCTGACTCCAATTCTCCGTGGCCTGATAACCGAGAGCAGCTTGCCGTTGAAGTCTGTCGAGGTTGATTTCGCCGTGGATTCCAGCGGCTTCTCCACGTCCCGTTTCACCCGTTGGTTTGACATCAAGTACGGGGATGTCAGGGAGCAGCACGATTGGGTCAAGTGCCACTTGATGTGCGGGGTTAAAACCAACATCGTGACGGCAGTTGAGATTCACGGTCAACACGCGGCAGATTCCAAGCTCCTGCCTCCACTTCTGAACGCGACAGCGAAGAATTTTCGCATTGCGGAGGTTTCTGCCGACAAGGGCTATGCCAGCCGCACCAACCTGAACGCCGTGGCGATCTTGGGGGCGACACCCTACATTGCGTTTTCCGACCATCACAAGGGGCAGGGCGGGGGAATGTGGGCGCACATGTACCACTACTTCATGTTCCGGCGTGACGAGTTTCTGGCGCACTACCACAAGCGGTCGAATGTGGAGTCCACCTTTTCGATGATGAAGCGCAAGTTTGGCGACTCCCTGCGCAGCAAGACCGATGTATCTATGGTGAACGAGGCGCTTTGTAAGATTCTCTGTCACAACCTTGTCGTCCTGATTCACGAAATGTACGAACTCGGTATCGACCCGACTTTTTGGGCAGAATCGGCTCCTGCCCCACAAGTTGTTAACTAATCGGCGTTATGGGGCAAAGCCCCTCGGAATTGCGTATCTTCTTTCAATGCAAGAATTTACCCGCAAGCCCTTTATATTGAAGAATTTGCCGCACTTAACTACGCGTAATCGACAGTAGGCAAAGGACTTGCGGCTTCATACCGGGGGGTAGGGTATATCGGTTAGTAGGGTACAGACCGGGGACATCCCTGACAGACTGAACCGGGCACATTCCTGACACTGCAACAGGCTGCTGGCCCGCATTTGCCGGTGTTGGTCCCGCAAAGCGGGATGGGATGAGATCGGCAAACGGCCGCAGTATATCCCACGAGAGCGAAAGGCACGTTCTGACCGATGCTAATCGTAGGCGTGGTAGCCTTTTGCTAAAGCAGCTTGCAGCTCGGCATCATAGCCGTAGATGTCGCGAAAGAAATAGAGAGTTCCGTCTTCGTCCACCCTGGCCGTCATGTAAACAATCAGAACGGGCAGCGGCTTTGTAAGGTTTACCCTAACGTCGTCGGGCCCATCTGTCATTGCCTGCTGGATCTTGTCAAGCGTCCATTCCGGTTTGTCTCGTAGTACCCAAGCCGCGAATTGCGCCGGTTCTCTTAGATGAATGCAGCCATGACTGATGTCACGATCAGGACTGGAGAAGTAGTTGCCCCAGGATGGCGTGTCATGAAGATACACGCTGTACCGGTTCGGAAAGATGAACTTGACCAGTCCCAAGGAGTTGTCGGAGCCGGGTTTCTGGCGGACCCTGACCTGCCCGCTGTTCATTTGCTGCAAGAGCTCCCTGGTAACCGGCCCGTCGCTGATAATTTTACCGTCCCTGGCTACGACTTCGAAGTGCACTTCCGAGAGGTATTGGGGATCGTCTCTTACATTGGGAACAATTTCATTTCTCTGAATGTCCAGCGGCACATCCCAATAGGGACGGAAGACCAGGTACTCGATATTGCTCTGCAGAACCGGGGTACGGGATTGTATAATCGTCTCCCACGTCTATGGTCATAGTCAGAGCAACCTTGCCCGTTTCGTCCAGTGCGTACAGGCGGAATCCGGGAATGTTGATGATGACTGGCGGCTGAGGAAAGTCATAGCGCAGCCAGCGGTAACGTTCGAGCGCAAACCGCATCTGTTCGACGCGGTTGCTCAAAGGAACGTTCAACTCAGTGATTGTGTCCACATCCAGGTATCCGTCGGGGCGGAGGCCATGACGTCGCTGGAAGTGCTTGACGGCTTCCACGAGAGGTTCTACGTAGATTTGCGAGTCAGCGGGAATCGCCGTGTCCTCCGGCAGGTCGCCGAGCAACCGAAGCAACCTGGCGAGCCTCGAAACGCCTTCATAAGGTGTTCCGGAAAACACGATGCCATGGGGCATCGGCAGCTTTTCTCCGTTGTCCTCGTTGGCCAACTGGATGTATTTGGACAGCGCAGCTCGCAACCTCGCGTATCCCTCCAACGGCGGTTCAATCTGCGCGATCTCGTCTTTCAAGTTTTTCCCGTTGGCGAGACGCGTCTGGACAAAAGCCGCCAGGTTCAGCTCCTTGGGGGCTACATCAAACGCGAACTTGAAATGCCGGGGGTTTACTACTCCTTCTCGAAGATCTGAGATATACCGCATCGAACACACGGTCAGCCCCACATCGAAAACGATTTCGTCCGACTGCGTATGCTTGGCCTCCAGGAGCGCTATTCGTTTCTGCCATTGGGAAGCGTCATAATCCTCGGCGTGGAGTCCGGCGCTATCGGCCTGCTGTAATATGGCAATCATTTGGCCGGCCTGTGGCGTGGGTTGCCCTGCGCGGAGCCAGACCGGCTTGAAATTCAAGTGCCGGTACAGATCCTCTACCCGAGCACGGTATTCAGAGAAATTGGGCCAGCGAAGGTCTTCAAGCCGACCCTCGGCTACTACCGCGCGCAGAGTCATCTCCCGCTGGCGCACCTCTTCGCCAGACCTCGACTGGAGTTTTCGGGGATTCAGGGAAACATGATCCGTTTGGGCACTGATTCCTGATACCAGCATGAGAACCAGCTGAAGCACCCAAACTATGCGACACGTCACCTTCTTCGAGCCGGACATGCTTCACCCCCTGGGACTCTCGATCGATGATGCGAATGCACGACTTGAGCCCCTTCCTTGCCGCCGAAAAGATGAAGAGATTCTACACTGGATTCGTGGGACGCGGTCTCTGTCTGAATACGCCACGCCCGAGCCAGCTCAGCATCTAGCACACACGATTCATGTCGCGTGCTTACCTTCGTTCTTTAGCTGCCCGCTTCTTCAGGCGTCAACAAGTCATTGCACAGTTTCGGTTGGTCCGACCGACTCGCGAACCTTGCGGGCCAGCGTGCTCAGGCTGAATGGTTTCTGCAGAAAGGAAACGCCCGGCTCCTGAACGCCGTGCCGCAGCATGGCGTCATCCGTGTAGCCGGACATGTAGATTGTCTTCAGGTCGGGACGCAGGCTTCCCAGCATTTCCGACAATTCGCGCCCGTTTATCTCCGGCATGACAACGTCCGTGATCAAGAGGTCGATATGCCCCTCGTGTTCCGCCGCCACCGAAAGCGCCTGCTGACCTGAGTTGGCCATCAGGACGGTGTATCCCAGGCTGCGCAGATAATCACCGACCGCCTCGCGCACGAATTCTTCATCTTCGGCCACCAGCAGCGTCTCCGTTCCCAGGAGCGGCCCGGATATCATCGTCGGCGCTTCAGGGGCGATCGCTCCCGCTGCCCTGGGCAGATAGACGGTAAAACAGGCGCCCTTCCCAGGTTCGCTATCCACCCAGATGTAGCCGCCGCTCTGTTTCACAATGCCGTAGACCATGGCGAGACCCAGCCCCGTTCCTTTGCCGGTCTCCTTGGTGGTAAAGAACGGCTCGAAAATCTTCTCCTGTATCTCCCTGCTCATGCCCGCGCCGGTATCCATGACCGCAAGCTTCACGTAGTCTCCCGGCGGGACCGGCGGCCCGCTGCCGTTAGCTCCCGCCGCGACCGTAACATTTGCCGTCTCGATGGTGAGCCTCCCGCCTTCAGGCATCGCGTCCCGGGCATTCACGCACAGGTTCATCAGAACCTGCACGAGCTGATCCGGATCGGCCTTGCTCGCCCAGAGCGACTCCGCGGACCTTACTTGAAGCTCTATGTCCTCCCCGATCAGCCGATCCAACATCTTTGCCGCCTCCTGGATCACCGCATTCAGGTCGAGCACGACCGGGGAAAGAACTTGTTTGCGACTGAATGCCAACATCTGCCGCGTAAGGGTGGCGGCGCGATCGGCAGCCTTCACGATCTGCTGCACATTTTTCTGCAGGCGGTCATTGGCGGAGAGCCCATCCCGCAGAATCTCCGCGTAGCTCTGTATGACCATAAGGAGATTGTTGAAGTCATGGGCAACACCGCCTGCCAGGCGGCCAATCGACTCCATCTTCTGCGCCTGCGAGAGCTGCGCCTGAAGCTTCTCGCGCTCCGCTTCCGCGTGCATGCGCGCAGTGATGTCTTCGATGGCCGCCACCCGCAATTCGGAACCCAGCGCCGACGTCCGGGTTCGCACCCAGATCACCTTGCCGTCTTTGCGAATGTAACGCTTTTCCAGTTCATATCCCTGGTTTACTCCGCTGTCGAGGCCACGGCGCAGCTCCAGGTTCTTTCCAATATCATCCGGGTGGGTATAATCCGTAAAATTCCTGCCGATCAGCTCTTCTCTCGAGTAGCCGACGATACGGCAATACGCCGGGTTCGTGTCCACCACTCGTCCCTGCCGGTCGCTGATATTGAGCCCTATCTGAGCGGTGGCCAGAATCGCCTGCAACCGCTCGGCGGTGGACTGCAGCTGGGTTTGCGCCTGCTTCTGCGTGGTAACGTCGACAAACGCGCCGACAGCGCCCCGAACCTTGCCCGCGTCGTCAAATAGCGGTACGGCGTTGCCGAAGATGTCGCGAGAGGTTCCGTCGGGAAAAGCTACTGTGTACTCGTAGTCGCGAACCGCGCGCCCGGATGCGGCGGCCGATTTCGTCGGCAGCTCGTCGGGGGAAAGCTCTTTTCCGCCTTTCATCAGACGATAAGCCAACGGCCATTCTCCTTCGCGAAGTGAGGTTGAGACGTTGGCGCCGGGCGGCAACCGCAGAAGGTCATAACCGGCGCGGTTGCACGTCATCTGCTGACATTCGGGGTCGTGGGCAATTAAGGTGACTGCCGGCACGGCATCCATGATGGCGGCCAATTCCGTGGCGCGGGCCCGCGCCTCGGTGGCGTTCCGCTTCAGCTCGGCATTGAGTTGCTTCAACTCTTCGGTTTCATGGCGAGCCGCTTCCGCGAATGCGCGCTCCTCCACGCGCTGCTGAATGATCTGCGATGCTTTGACCAGCGATGCGCCTACTTCGTTGGCTTCCTTGAGATCGGAATACTCCACGGCTATCGGTTCGCCGCGACCCAGCGCGAGGGCTGGGGTAACCAGATCCTGGATCGGACCGGCGATGCGCCGGGTCATCTGCAGAGCCAGCAGGAGACCGGTGAGGGACAGCAGGGCCGCACCGGCCAGGGTCCACCACAACCAGCGCCAGATCTCCTTCATGACAACGGCCTTGGGCACGCCAATGACCACCGACCAGGACGACATCGCCGACCGGCTGAAGCCGTTAAACTGCGGGGTGCCCTCGAGGTTGACACCCTCTGCTATACCTTCCGCAATATCCCTCACTTGCGGCCTCAGATGGTTGCTCATTTGCTTTCCCACGAACTGAGCCGCTAAACGGTTCCGGCCAACGATGACCTGATTGCTGTCGACAATTACCCCCAGCCACTCCTGCGGAAGGTGCTGCAGCAAAAGGACGGAAGAAAAACGATCGGCCGCGACATTCATTCCGAGGTCATAAACGATTTGACCCTTGCGGAATACCGGAACGTGGACGCTGATCATCAGACGCCGGGTAATAGCGCCGGCAAAGGCGTTACTGACAACCGGCTTGCCCGAGGCAAAAACTTCGCGAACCGCATTGGGGGCGCTGTGCTTGGGCAGGGGCGTACCAAACAGACGGAATGTATTGACGAGCTCCTGCCCACTGGCGTCGGCCAGGAGAATGTTCGCACCAGGATAAGCTCTCAGAACCATCTGCGCCTGGCGGTAAAAAGCGGATAGGTTGCTGGAGTCCAGCAAGGGAGAACTGGCAAGAGCGTTCAAACTCGCTTCGATACTGGCAAGTTCATGGTCCACCACCATGGTCAGCGTGCGAGCTGTTTCCAGCATGCGCTGCTCGGTCCAGGCTCGCCTGCTGTGATAGGCGTAGTAGAGAAGCCCCCCAGCGACGATCCACACCGGCAGTACACAAGCAAGCACAAGAGACGCCAGGCGGAATTGAACGGACGCCGGCCGGCGGGTAACCGCGGATACCCGTGCTTGCACCGTTTTGCATGTGTCTGTCATGCAAATGGTCCTGAGCTTTACTACTCAATTAGCATCCAGTCCTATTCGGCCATATCGGCACTTTTGGGGGCACTCATCAGATATAGAGACAGATATAGCGGCCTTTTCTTTGCGCACGCGCGCGGAAGGTTGGGGACTTCGCTCAAATGCGGACCCGGAGCGGGCCAAACAAAATGGGCTGCCTGGCGGCAGCCCCAGTCGCGAGACGCTTACAAATTCTCAAAGAGGAGGAGCCGCACGTGTTCGCCGGCGCCCAGGATTGCCTTGTGCGCGTCAGCCTCTCCCGCCGCGAGAAAACCGACGTCGCCGGCTTGCAATCGCACCTGGCGGTCCCGCATACGAAGCGTGAAGGCGCCTGCCAACACGTGAAAGGCGTGGCCTCTGGTGCACCAATCCTTTTCCTCGAACCCCGCGGAGAACTCCAGCAAGCGAAGCTGCTGCGATCCGCGGACGAAAGTCTTGAATCGGACACCAGGTGCGGGCGACTCCCACGGCAGCTCATCAAAACAAATGAGAACATCCATCGGCATCTGTTCCGCTGTTCTCCCAGCAGTTTCGATCCGCAACCATGATCGCGAGAACGTCGTTATCCTTCCACCGCGACGATCTCTCCGCTGACAGCTGACTTGCTGATGGCCTCGAAGCAGGAGATGTTGGCCACCATCTCCTGGTGCGTCACCGGATAAGGCGCGCGTCCGGCGGCGGCATCGGCAAAGGCTTCGACATTGGCGCGGACCATCGACATCGCGGGATACTCGGTTACCTCGAACGGCTTTCCTCCGTGCGTGCCTCGGGTCAGCGTCCAGCCCTGCGGAACCCAGGGAGCGGTTTTGTCGTGCAGCTCCATCCATCCCTTGTCGCCGAAGACGGCGAAGCGAACCGAAAACGGCGGCCCGTTCAGCGAAGTGAGCACCGCGCGGGTGCCGTTCTGGAAGTCGATCAGAACCCCCAGCGTGTCTTCCAGCGGGCTGATGAGCGAAGTCGATTTGGCCAGAACGCTCTTGGCCGGGCCGCAGACGGAGACGATCATATCCAGCCCATGGATGCCGAGGGCGGTCATCGAGCCGGCGGGCCGCTCCTCCTTCTTTATGCGCCAGTGGCCGGGCGGCTGCGGGCGCGAGGGGTTGGAGAGCGTCGCTTCGGCCATCTGGATCTTGCCCAGCTCGCCCGCCCTCACGGCGCGCAACAACTCCTGCATGGCCGGCTTGAAGCGGTGCTCGTGGCCCTGGGCGAGAACCACGTGGTTCGTCTCGCAGGCCGCTACGGCGTTCAAAATTTCGCAGCGCGTCATCGACAGCGGCTTCTCGCAGAAAACGTGCTTGCCGGCATTGGCGGCGGCAATGATCTGGCTGGCGTGCAGCGTGTGCGGAGTGCAGAGAATCACCCCTCCGATGTTGGGGTCGGCGAGGACGGCGTTGAGGTCAGTGGTGAACTCCAGGCCCTGCTCCTTTGCCCATTCCCCGGCGCCGGGAACGGCGTCGACCGTCATGGCGATGCGAACTTTCTGACTGTCCTTCAGTTCGCCGCCGATGACCTTTCCCCACCAGCCCAGACCGGCCAGCGCTACGTTGAGCCGTCCGTTGCCGTCAAATCCCGCTTTGCTTGCCATCATTACCCCCAATCCATTCGAATCAAAGTGTTTGTGAGATTCGTTACTATGCGCCGCTTGTTAGGGATTAGGGGTTAGGGAATAGGGAATAGCATTTCGCCCTCTTCTGCATTTCCTAATCCCTAATCCCTAACCCCTGGTTTCATTCTTGTTGCTCCGGCCAGGAATTGACAAGCGAATTCAACTCCTTCCGGTGTTGTATCTGGCGTATCGGCTCCCGAACTGAATAAAGACAACTTATGGCGCCCATAACAAGTATCTATTTCCCCTGGACTCCCTTTTCCGGATATCAAGACGGTACTCACGTTTTCCCGGCCCTGACGGCGTTTCTTCGTAAATGACCTGGCGCGGATTCCTGCCCTGGCGGGTGTCGTCTTTATTTTTTCGGGAGTGAGTTGGGGGTTTTTTATGCGGTCGATGTTCGTGAAATGCCTGATGGTTGCCGTTCTCGTGGCCGGCTTGGCGGGATCCGCCCTGGCCGTTGCTCCGGGGATGACGACGAACCCATCCTACGTCGCGGCGCAGCAGGCGGAGCGCATTGCCAAGCTCGAGCAGCAGGTAGCCGAATCCCGGCAGCAGACGGTCGATGCCAGAATGTCGGGCGATAACGCTTGGCTGCTGACTAGCTCCGCGCTGGTGCTGTTCATGACCGCGCCCGGACTGGCCCTGTTCTACGGCGGGCTGGTGCGCAAGAAAAACGTGCTGGGCACCATGATGCACAGCTTCGCCATGATGGCCATGGTGACGGTCTTCTGGGCGATCATCGGCTACAGTTTGTGCTTCGGTTCGGGGAATGCCTTCATCGGAGGCCTGGAGCACGTCTTCCTGCGCGGAGTGGGCGCCGCGCCGGATGCGGACTACGCCGCCACCATTCCGCAACAGACGTTCATGATCTACCAGCTCATGTTCGCCATCATTACACCCGCTCTGATCAGCGGAGCCTTCGCCGAGCGCATGAAGTTCAGCGCCATGGCCGTGTTCATGCTGCTGTGGTCGCTGGTGGTGTACTGCCCCATGGCGCACATGGTCTGGGGCAAGGGAGGACTGCTGAACGCCAGCCTCGGCGGTGTGATTCCCGTGCTGGACTTCGCCGGAGGAACGGTGGTCCATATCAGCTCCGGAGTCTCCGCGCTGGTTGCCGCATGGTACATAGGCAAGCGGGTGGGCTATCCGAAAGAGAGCATGCCGCCACACAGCATGGTACTGACGTTTGTCGGCGGCACCATGCTGTGGGTGGGCTGGTTTGGCTTTAACGCCGGCAGCGCGCTCTCGGCCGGCAGTCTCGCCACCAGCGCCTTCGTAGCCACGCACCTGGCGGCCGCCGCCGGCGCCCTGAGCTGGAGCATGGTGGAGTTGATCCGCAACGGCAGAACCAGCGCTCTGGGCGCGGTTTCCGGAGCCGTCGCCGGACTGGCCACGATCACCCAGGCAGCCGGCTTTGTCGGTCCCATGCCGGCTCTGCTGATCGGGGCGCTGGCCGGCATCTGCTGCTACTTCATGGTGGCCGTGGTCAAGGCGAAGCTCGGATACGACGATTCCCTCGACGCCTTCGGCGTACACGGTGTAGGTGGAACCATCGGCGCGTTGCTGACGGGAGTCTTCGCCAGCGCGGCTATCAACCCCATCTTCAAGGACGCCAGCGGCCGCAGCCTCGCCGTGGGATTGATCGACGGCAACTGGCGCCAGCCGCTGCATCAGCTCGCCGGAGTCGGCATGGGCTGGCTGCTGGGCGCGGTGGGCACGCTGGTAATTCTCAAGCTGGTCGACGTCGTCATCGGCCTGCGCGTCTCGACCGAGCAGGAAGTGCAAGGCCTCGACATGACCCAGCACGGCGAAGAGGGCTACTACTGGGAAGTCTCCGCGTCGTAGGCTGATTCGTGTCCGGAAGCAGATCGAAGTCGAACGGTGCCCACGTTAACCTGACAATGGGGTAACGTGGGCATTCCTCTTTTCCGAATCTTTAAATCCAGGCCAACTACTCGCGTCCCGCGGGTTTCGAAATCGCCAGCGGTTGGGTTAGAATTCCGGGCGCGGGTAACCCATGACAAAGGTCGAGGCCATCATTCAGCCGTGGAAATTCGAGGCGGTCAAGGAAGCACTGCTGGCCGCCGGCGTGGACGGCATGACGGTCTTCGACGTGCGCGGCCATGGACGGCAGAAAGGCCACCCCGCCTCCTATCGCGGCCGCGAATACACCATCGACCTGCTGCCCAAGATGAAGATTGAGATCGTGCTGCCCGATGACCTGGTAGAACCCGCCGTTGAGGCCATCCTGAAGAGCGCGCGTACGGGGCAGATCGGCGACGGCAAGGTCTTCCTCTCGCGCGTCGACGACGCTATCCGCATTCGCAACGAACAAAGGGGAGTGGCCGCGCTCTAGCGGGCTGCGGAAAAACAGATTTCAGGTCGCGCACAGCTACAAGATATTGTCGACTGATCTTATGGTACCCACATTGCGTAGCGCCTCGCTTGTTGCTTCGGCGCGTTTTTCCGCAGCCTGCTAGACGGCCGGTCTCGGTTTTATTTTTCGGATTTTTCCGGCATTACCGGCGGCCAGGTCGAGTTCGTATTCGAGCTGCAACCCCATCCACAGGTTTGCGGAAGTTCCGAAGTACCTAGCCAATCGCATGGCGGTATCGGCGGTAATGGCGCGCCGTTCGCGCACGATATCATTCACCCGCGGCACTGAGATGTGAAGATTTCTGGCGAGTTCCGTCGAAGTCAACCCCATAGGGATCAGGAATTCCTCCCGTAGAATCTCCCCAGGGTGCACGGCGTTCGCCGGCTTGCGCTTTCTTGTCTTCCCAGCCATCACGATCTCCCAAACTCCGTTGGCCCGACGCCTCAGTGATAGTTGACGATTTCGACATCTCTTGTTACGACTCGCGCCCGTTCCCACCGGTTCCAGGAACCACCAGACGGTCTGCGCTGCTGCGCTGAGAGCGCGCGGCGCACGCGCAATCGGCTCCAGGGTTTCGATATCGGCGTCGGCGGTAGCCCGCAGATCTTTGAACTTGCGCACGCTGGGAAGGATACGCGACTCAAGCGAGCCGACGGTCTTGTCGAAGGCATCGAGCGAGCGGATCAGCCCCGTGCGCAGCTCGTCCAGATGTCCCCAAAGGGTCTGGATGCGGGCATACAGGTCCTTGCCGACGTCGCTGATGGCCTGCGCGTTTTTGGCAATCGCGTCCTGCTGCCAGCCATAGGCGACCGCTTTCAGCAGGGAAAAGAGGCTGACCGGGGTGGCGATCACGATGTTCCTCAGCATGGCATCTTCGAGTAGCGTGGGATCGTGCTCCAGGGCCGCGCTGAGAAAGGCCTCGCTGGGCAGAAACAGAACCGTGACTCCCGGCGTGTTGGGAAACTGGCTGGCGTATTCCTTGGCCGAGAGGGCCCGCATGCGCTCCCGCAGGGCGCTGGCGTGGCGCTTGAGATGCGCCTTGCGGTCGGCCTCCGTGGTGGCGCCGATGGCATCGAGATAGGCATCCAGTGGGACCTTGGCGTCGACCGGCACGATCACCTCTTTGGGCAGGTGGATGATCATGTCGGGCCGGATTGAACCGTTCTCGCCGCCGACCGTGACCTGCTCCTCGAAGTCGCAGTGCTCCGCCATGCCGGTAAGCTCGGCGACCCGCTTCAGCGTCAGCTCTCCCCAGCGGCCGCGCACGTTCGGGCGGCGCAGGGCGGTAACCAGATTCGAAGTCTCTTCCTTGAGCAGGTCCTGCGTCTGGCTGACGCTGGTGAGCGTGCTCTTGAGGTCGCCGTACGCCTGCTGGCGGGCGTTCTCGATGGCCTGCAGGTTCGTCTGGTAGGTATTCAGCAACTCGTTGAGCGGCTGGACGAGATTGCCGATCTCGTTCACCGCGTTCTTGCGCAATCCCGAGAAATTCTCGCCGGCGAGATCCATGAACGCCTTGTTGTTCTGCACCAGCGCCTGTGCCGCCAGGCCTTGAAATACCTCGGTCAGCTTGGCCTGTGCGTCGTCGAGCGTTTTCTTCTGCTCGGCCAGCAGCCTGCGCTCATCCTCAAGCGAGGTTTGGGCGGCGATACGCTGCTTTTGCTCGCCTTCCAGCGACTCACGCAGCCCTTTCACCTCCGCGTCCTTCTGCCTTACTTGTTCCGCAAGCTGATTGGAAACGGCCTCGGAGGCGGCGACCCTGGCGGCGAACGGTGATCGGGCCAGGAAATAGGTGATCAGGGCAGTCGCGAGCGCGGCGGCAAAAATGAGGAAAAAGGTGACAACCATGCCGCAATTCTGCTACTCAGATGTGCGGAGTGCAAGTCAGTTTTGGGCCGGAGGTGTTATATCTAATGGCGGGAATCAGATTTGGTTCTGCCAGGACATTTTAGAGAACGTTTCCGATGGGAGCCCGGCGCGCCCGTTGCCGGCGTGTGGAACTGAAGAGCACCGCCGAAGGGCAGCAGATTAACGGAATGAACTTCCGTTGGTTCAATAGCTGGTGTCGAGATCTTGAACAACCTATGACAAGCGCGCGGCCCAGTTCGCAGAGTCCCCGGCAAATACGGTTTGTGCGTTGGCCGGGGTGGAGCTCCCAGGGTTCCCGGCGGATACCGGCTTCGTCTCCGCGCGGGTGGCGCGCGGGGCTGCTGCTGGCTGCCATACTGCTGGCATCGTCGGCCGCTTCGGCGCAGAGCCTGGGCAGTTGGGACCCGGGGGCCGAGCAGGAAATTCTGCGCCTGCTGAACCAGGAGCGCACCAGTCGGGAGCTCGGGCCGCTGCGGGGAGACCAGGCGCTGACGCAGCGGGCCCGGCTGCACTCGGAGAAGATGGCGCGCGCGAATGAGCTCTCGCACCAATTTCCGGATGAGCCCGAAGTCTCCATCCGGCTGCGCTCCGCCGGCTTGTTCTTCGATTACAGCGGCGAGAACGTCGCCCTCAATCAGAACGCGGCCGGGGCGCACCACGGCCTGATGAATTCTCCGCCGCACCGCGCCAATATCCTCAGCCCCAATTACAACGCGGTCGGCATCGGTGTGCTGCGCGTGGGACAGCAGATATGGGTGACGCAGGACTTCGCCGACCTGCTTCCGGAGACTTCGTCAGTAGAAGCCGAGGCGCAGATCGCGCGGCAGTTCAACGAGCTGCGCCAGAACTCCGGCGGCCAGCCCTTGCCGCTCATCGCCAACTCGAAGCTGCGGGGAATGGCCTGCAATATGGCCAAGCGCAACGACCTCAGCCCCAGAGAAGCCGGCGCCCTGCCGCGGGTCGCGCGGGCGGTGACCTTCACCGTGGCCAACATTGTGCAAATGCCGCAATACATACAGCAGGCGGCGATCTCTGCCGCCAGCGGATACTCCGTGGGCGTCTGCTTCTCCACCAGCAAGACTTATACGAACCCGGTGTATTGGGTCATCCTGGTTACGTATTTCTGATGCATGAACAGAGAAGGAGCGTTGAACAGAACATCCGCCGGTCATTTTCCGGTTGCCGAATTCTTCGTGAAGAACTGAAAAGAGCTAGAGATCGGGTCGGCGTATTATCGGCCTAATGTGCTCTGCGGAGCTACAGCGATGTTGACCGATTTAATACATTGGTTCCCCGTCTTTCTCACCAGCTTTGTAGTCGCATGCGTGGTAGCCAACTTCAACAAAACGTCTCGTAACTCGCTGTTTCTAAACGGCAGCAGCTTTTGAGCAATGGGCCACTTGGAGAATTTTGAATTCCCACGGCTTGATAAAGAGCCAGACTGAGTTTTCAACAGAGCCATCCGAACGGTGACTTGCTATGATGTTGCAGCGAGCACTTCCGCCTACAACAAACGACAGAGTCCGCTATGGCGGTAAGAGGCTCAAATCTCCAGAGCGAGCGTACATTGGACGTCTATTTTTCGGCAGATGTTGAAACCGATGGCCCAATTCCAGGGCCTTACTCGGCGCTTTCTTTTGCGCTTGTGTACGCTGGAAGTTTTGACGGCAAACGTTTTACTCGTTCCGATCTGAAATCAGCTTTTTACAGAGAGTTGAAGCCAATCTCTGATAATTTTGAGCCGGATGCTCTCAGAGTAAACGGCCTAGACAGAGGCCGTCTGTGCATCGAGGGAGCTTCTCCCGAATCAGCGATGACGGAAGCTGCGCGCTGGGTGAGGCAAATAGCCGGCCAGGACACTCCAGTATTGGTCGCGTATCCGCTTAGCTTTGATTGGGCTTGGCTCTATTGGTATTTCGTTCGTTTCTCTGCCGAGGGATCACCATTCAATCACTCTCGGTGCTTTGACATAAAGACCGCTTTTGCAATTAAAGCTCGCGTTCCAATTGCCAATGCAGGCCGATCTAAGCTCCTTCGATCGCTTTATCCAACCAGTAGACACACGCATCATGCTTTAGAGGACGCGATCGAACAGGCCCAAATTTTTGCAAATGTGTTCGAGTGGGAGGGCGCCAGTGGGCGAAATCCTCGATCGGCGTCGCGCTGAAACTGCTGAACGCGTAGACCTGCTTCGTAAAGAACTGCAAGACGCGGCAAGAATCTGCCGAGATGTAGCGTGTGTATACATGACTGGCTCGTTTGCCCGCAGAGAGGCCAGTAGGTACAGCGACTTAGATGTGTTCATTGTGGGGAAAAGGTTAAACGAGTTTGGATGAGATTCTCATCAAGGCAGATTTGATTGAAGCGACAAGGAAGCTTGCAATTCCTGATTTTTCTGGCGACGGTGAGTATCTGACTCACCATACCGTTCAGGAATTGGTCGGAACCCTCGGAACACGGGACGACGACGCCAAGAATACTTTTACTGCTCGCCTACTGCTGCTGCTTGAAAGCTCTGCCCTTCTTGGTCAGGCTGCTTACAGAGAAGTTACGGATGACGTGATCAGCGCCTACTGGCGAGACTATCAAGACCATAAGAGTGACTTCATTCCCGCATTTCTTGCCAACGACATCTTACGGATGTGGAGGACCTTCTGCGTAAATTATGAGGCACAAACTGCGAGTGAGCCACCTGAAAAGAAGGCGAAACGAAAGCTCAAGAATTACAAGCTGAAGCATAGCCGGCTGCTGACGTGTTACTCAGCTTTACTGTACTTGCTTTCGGTATTCTCGAAGGCCCACACCGTCAGTCCGACTGACGCTATACAAATGGTATCCTTAACGCCCACCCAACGACTCGAATGGATTTTGTTACAGTCCGAACTCGCCGACGCCCATGAGAAAACACGACAGATTATCGCCCAGTATGAGCAGTTTCTTACTCAGACTGCGATTCCGGAAAGAGAGCTAATAGACCGGTTCCTCGACAAGGACACAACTCGGCGGTATTTCCAGTCCGCTTACAATTTTGGAGACTCGGTTTTCGAACTCTTAGACGTGATCGGGAAAAAGAACCGGTTTTATCGCTTGCTTGTGGTCTAGCAGGCTGCTGAAAAAGCTGTGATCCGCAATGAACTCTGTCCCAGTTTGCTTTCGAATGTATCGGGGGAGAGTTCGTTTTGGGCTCAGCCTGCTGGCTGGTGAACTTCTTTTCCCCAGCAGATACACTTCTTCCTACAATTACGCCGCCTGAACCGACAGATTCCTCAGGCGCACCAGGTTGTAGGCCGCACAAGCAAAGGTGAACACCCAGTCCACCTTGAAGATTCCACGATGCCGAACTTTGCGCAGCAGAGCAATCGTTTTCAGCCAGCCAAAACATTCTTCGATCCGTTTTCGCTTCCGCTGGCTGACACCGTAGCCTGCATGGCGCGTCGTTCGCTGGTCGATGGCACTTCCGCCAGGCCGGTTCTCATTCCGCGCCACGTGCGGCGTAACCTGCATATGGCGGCATTCGGCCACGAAGTTTCGCGTGTCAAAGCCCTTGTCGCCACCCACCGTCACTGGCTGGCAACCAGGAATCTGCTCCAGCATCAGCAGCGCGGTATCGCGCTCGGCCGTGCCGTTGGCCTCCCAGGCCATCGCATTCACAATCAGTCCGTTCCGGTTTTCCACCAACAGATTGCCGCTGTAGCTCAACTTGGACTCCTTGCCATCACCTTTCCGTGCCAGCTTCGCATCCGGATCGGTCTTCGACTCGTGCGTCTGGTTGGACCGCTTCTCGCCATGGAAGTTCACCGTCGGATTGCCGGGATCATCATCGTAAGAGGGAGGATTCTTTCCCTCTTTCCGCTGAAAGCTCTTCACCCCCGCCCAAGCTTCCAGCAACGTGCCGTCAACGGTAAAGTGCTCATCCGAGGTCAAGCCCTTCGCCCGCGCCTGCTCCACCACCTGCGCCAGAAACTGCTTGGCCACATCCGCCTCCAGCAGTCGGTCCCGGTTCTTGGTGAACGTTGTCGCATCCCAAACTTCTTCGTCCAGGTTCAGCCCCACGAACCAGCGGAACAGAATGCTGTAGTCGATCTCTTCGATCAGCAGCCGCTCGCTGCGGATTGAGTACAGCATCTGTAGCAATTGCGCCCGCAACAGCTTCTCCGGCGCAATCGACGGCCGTCCTTCGCTGGCATACATCCGGTTGAACCGCGGCGACAGCTCGTGGAGAACCTCGTCTACCATCGTCCGGACCACCCGCAGCGGATGGTCTTTCCGCACCCGCGTCTCCGGCGACAAATAACTGAACATGTCACTCTGCTGATGATCCGTTCCTCGCATACTTCTCGTTAACATAACTAGCCTGTGGATTAGGAGTAGTTTTTCAGCAGCCTGCTAGTGCTTGCCTCTGCTTGTAGACAATCTTGCCTGTGAACCCTAGCCCCCTTATCATCCCTGCTCACCCGATTCCCGCCATCTGATCGCGGGCAGGGTCGGCGCTGCTGCTGACGCCGGCCAGCTTGAGGCTGAAGTCATCGGGATTGGAGGCGTTCTGCAGTGCCGTCTCCATCGAGATGAGCCCGCCTTTCAGCAGTCCGAACAGCGACTGGTCGAAGGTCTGCATGCCATACTGCGAGCCGCCGGCGGCGATGAGCTCGCGGATCTGCGAGGTTTTCTCCGGCACGGTGATGCATTCGCGCACGTAGCTGGTGGTGACCATCACTTCGATGGCGGGCACGCGTCCCGGGCCGCCGGCGCGCTTGACCAGCCGCTGGCTGATGATGGCCCGCAGGTGGCCGCCAGCTGCAGCCGGATCTGCTTCTGCTCCGGCGGCGGGAAGATGCCGACGATGCGGTTGATGGTCTCGACCGCGTCCAGCGTGTGCAGGGTGGAGAAGACCAGGTGCCCGGTCTCGGCCGCGTGCAGGGCGATGGAGATGGTCTCCAGGTCGCGCATCTCGCCCACCAGGATGACGTCGGGGTCCTGGCGCAGGCTGGAGCGCAGCGCCGAGGCGAAGGAGGAGGTGTCGATTTCCACCTCGCGCTGGTTGATGATGCCCTTCTTGTCGCGGTGCAGGAACTCGATCGGGTCCTCGATGGTGATGATGTGCTCGGCGCGGCTGCCGTTGATGCGGTCGATCATGGCGGCCAGCGTGGTCGATTTGCCCGAGCCGGTGATGCCGGTGACCAGCACCAGGCCGCGCGATTCTTCGCAGATCTTGTCCACCACCGGCGGCAGGTTCAACTCGGCCAGGGTGGCGATCTTGGTGGGAATCACGCGCATCACGATGCCGACGTTGCCGCGCTGCTGGAAGATGTTGACGCGGAAGCGCCCGATTCCGGGAACGCCATAGGCCATGTCCAACTCGGAGTTTTCCTTCAGCTTCTGTTTCTGCCGGTTGGTCATCATGCTGAAGGCCAGATTGAGCATCTCTTCGGGACTGATGCGGGCGAGCTCGGTCAGCGGCACCAGGTCATTGTCGATCCGCAGGTGCGGATGGTTGCCGACCTTCAGGTGCAGATCGGAGGCCTTGCGCTCCATGGCTATGGCGAGCATTTCGTCGATGGTCATCGCATCCTGCCGCGGGAAATAGACATTCCACTCCTGGAGCGCCAAAACCGCACGCGCTGGGGTGGGTTATCAAAAGCTGAGGCGAAAGTAGCATGTTCGCGGTCCGCTGACAATCACCGCGGCAGAGTCATAGCACCCGAGTTGCCGGCTGTCCAGCGCCATTGGCGGCCCTGTAGGAGTGGAATCCTGGGATTCTCGGTGAGTGGCGCAGCTATGCGCTGTAGTCACGGGAAGGTGCGGGACGCTCTCGGAGGCCGGTTATTGTTGTGATGGCGGGGTAAACACGGGGCCGTTGTCCGGGTGGACGGCTTTTTGGATTTTTTGCACGAACCTGGGCGTCCGTCCTTCCAGCTTCCGGTGAATGCCGGGCCAGAATTCGCGGAAGATATTCATCCCCGCATCGCTGCCGATGGTGGAGCCGAAGTTGGCAAAGGTCTCCGAACCGGATTGTCTCCAGTACGGGCGGTAGGCCGAGGCCACGGCAGCGGAAGTCAGCACGCCCAGCAGGTACGAGGTATTTACCGTCGAGTGGCCGGCATCGTTCCGCGTGATCAGCAGCCGCGACGCCGCATAGCTCGCCCGGCCCCAGAAGCCGGTGCTGGTGGACGGGTGATAGCGCGGGTCCTGCTTCAGCAACGACGGATACAGATACTTTCCGAAGAAGGCGCTGGATTCCTTTTGGGCAATTGCTGAACTGTAAAGCGCCAAGTAACTCGACTGCGATCCGGGGGGCAGGTGTTCCTGCGACTCGCGCAGCAGCGCCGCGCTGACCCCGGCCGCGCCGAAGGTCAAAGGCGAAGTCGCATCCTCTATGAACACCTGGAATTTCTCGATTGGCGTCGGCGGCTGCACACTGGGCGCGTCCGGAAGCGGGTCCTGCGCGGCAGGCTGGGGGAGGGCGTGCACGGCATGGTATTGCAGGCCGTCCGCCTGCGAAACCGCGGCCGCATTCTGCGCCCATGCTCCAGAACCGGTAATTGCCAGAAGCAGAAGTGCGAGGGTGCAATTGGCCGCAGTATGCTTCACAAAACCTCTGACGTCTTTTATGCGCAATATGCCGCCTGCCGCAAGTTCCCGAAGGACTGGTTCCTTCGGCCCTCAGGCAGCAGTACTCCAGGCGAACAGGTGCAAGAGCGCATCGCGATGCCGGTATTCCGGCTCTCTCAATTCGAATCGCGATGGCGGTGAATGGTTGTGGAGCTTTGATTTTTTCTCAAAGTTGTAACGGCCAGCCGGCCCGCAGGCAGGCTAACCTATTCCTCCCCCGGTTTTTACCGCCGAATGTTGCCAATTCAGTTAACAGGAAGATACCACGATATTGACCAGCTTCAACCGGCTTTGCATAATTAACCAGCTTCACTGGGGTTTGATCATCGGCCTCGGGGGGCGACAAGTCGATGCAGGTCGATGCAGGAAGACCCGGGAAGCGCCGGTTAACCGTGACCTTTCAGGATCAAACGCGAAGCGGGGTCCCCAGCAACGCCAGATTTGCGTTGCTGGGGTGGGAATTTCGCCCAGCGTGGTCCGGCCGCAAGCCGGGAAACTTCCACCCCAGCAAACGCAAATGCGTTTGCTGGGGGCCCCGGATCTGGACTGTCTGGATGGTTTTGCTGCTGGCCCTTTTGCTGGCCGGGACGGGCTGCGGCGACAAGAAAAAGAAGCAGGCCAAAGTACCTGCTCCACCGCCAACACTCGTTTCGCCGGCCGCCAAACCCACCGAACCCGTTCCGCCTCCTCAGCAGCAGCTTCCCACCAAGCCGGAATCCTCGTGGAGGCAAACCGGAACCGCCAGTTGGTACGTTCCCGAGCCCGCGGGCAGAAAGACGGCCAGCGGCGAAGCCTACAGCTTCACGGCGTTGACGGCGGCGCATCGCACCTTGCCGTTGCAATCGCTGGTGCGGGTGACCAACCTGAAGACCAACAGCCAGGCCATCGTTCGCATCAATGATCGAGGGCCGTTCATCGGCGCGCGCATCATAGACCTTTCGCTGGCGGCGGCCAAGGCGCTGGACGTGTGGCGTGCGGGCACGGCTACGGTGAAGCTGGAAGTAGTGCACGCTCCGGCAGCCATCGACATTGGCGGACGCTGGTGCGTGCAGATCGGCGCCTTCCGCCAGCACACCAGCGCCCTCGACCTGAAGCAGAGCCTCGTCGCGCGCTATCGCCAGGCCCGCGTGCTGGAGTTCCCCGGCTCGACCGGCTACTGGGTGCGGGTGCGCGTGCAAGACGACGACCGCCGCCTGGCCCAGCAGGTCGCCAGCAATATCAAGGTGAACGAAGGCGGCGTCTTCCTGGTGCGGCTGGATTAGCTGTGTCGTAGCTGTCGCCATTCTGGCTCCGGTTGCGGAATGACGCCGTCTGGACACATTAGCTGTGGAGCCGCTCTGCGCCGAAGGGACCCTCCCCTCCCCCTGGTTTTTCGCAAATATGACAAAGCGAAGGGTTTACGCGTTTGTGTTTTCGTAAAAATAACAAACGCAAGGACTTGCGGCTAAAAATGACATTCCAAAGGGTTTACTGGCGCAGCGGAGGCTTCCGCTGGATACACGGGCAGTCGCGTTTTTTGCCCTCTAATACCAGTGTGACAGATTCCGCCGGGAAATGTGACATGCCTTTTACAGAGCAGAATGAACGAGTTGACTCTCTGGAGGGCTTGACAAGAATTCGCCGGCATTGGGGAGATCGCCATTCCCAGGAAGGGCGATGACAGACGCGGGTTTGCCAAGGCCCGTTCGGTTTGGTGTCGTTATGGAGAAGGCCTGATTTCGCCAGTGATCCGCCGGCAGTTAGTTCTCGGCCTAGCCCGCGTAGCGGGCATAAGACGGTAGCCCCACGGCGCAAGCCTGGGGTAAGTTAGGATTTTGAAGATCAGCCCCGAAGGGGCGTAAGAATGGCGCATACTGTCACCAACCTGCTGACGCACACAGTCTTCTCAACTCACGGCCGCGCACCATTGATTGCCGATATCATCCGGGACGATCTGCACGCCTACCTGGGCGGGATTCTGCGTGAGCTGCGCGCGGTGCCCATTGCTATTGGCGGCACGACGGATCACGTTCACGTGTTGGCGCGGTTGCCCGCCGACCTTGCCGTCGCGGATTGCCTCCGGATTCTTAAGACGAACTCATCGCGCTGGGTGAAAGAGAAATGTCCGGAGCGGCGATCCTTCAGCTGGCAAGGCGGCTATGGCGCATTCAGCGTGAGTGAGTCCAGCCGGTCCAAGGTGATTCGCTACATACAGGAGCAGGCGCGGCATCATCGGAGGATTTCATTCCAAGACGAGTTCCTCGCCTTGCTGCAAAAACACGGCGTGGAGTTCGACGAGCGATACCTTTGGCGATAATTCTTACGCCCGCTACGCGGGCTAGAACTACACCCTGCACGCTTACCCCAGGCTTACGCCATGGGGCTACCGTCTTATGCCCGCTACGCGGGCTGACGGCGGGTTTCTCGTTTTCACCTCAGTTGGCGGGTACCCAGGTATGCGCCAACACTAGTCATCGAAGAGATATTCCTGAGCTTTCGGCTTGTCGCCTGAGTTTCCTCGCGTCTCGCTCATCTAGCGAGGCTGCGTGTGCAATTCGAGCTGCCAGGTTCTGACGGTAACGAGGAAGCTCGTGAGGCTGGACATCTCCGATTGCGAGCCGGTGAATAGCTGCACGTAACTCACTCATTTTCCGGTGGGGCATACGCACATGAGATCGTCCTAAACGCATGCCGGTAATTAACTTCTCGTCGTGCGTTCCGAAAATGTCCCGCTTTTCTGGAGCAATCCTGAAGCCATTGGAAGCTAAAGTTTCCCTGACGGTGTTCATAACCTCCCGAGCTGCAGTGCCAGAGAATATCAGGTCGTCGACAAAAGTCGTGATCTCTAATCCGTGCTTTTCGCTTGCAAAGCAGACGGGTGCGTAAATAGCGGCCAACAGGATATTGGCGATCGCTGGGCTTGTGGGCGCGCCCTGGGGAAGGTGCCAATCGACCGTCGTGAGCTCCGTAAGCAAACGGGCGATCGGCGGGGGGCAATTCAGTATCACATTCCAAACAAAATACACATGGGAACACGTCACGTTTGGGTAATAAGAACTAATGTCCATGCGCACGACAGTTGCGCTCTGGTTCTTGACGTGCTGTTCTCCGTGCGCTACCAGCGTCTTACCGGCCACAGCACCGAACATGTAGTCGGGAAGATTAACGTGAGACAGAATGCGTTTAAGAATTCGCGATTGAAGGTCCTTGAGTTGCTTAATAGGATTGTCAATATTCCTGTACTTAATCGGAACCGTTGCCGCTTTGATTCGTCGCAGTTTTCCTGGGTATGGATGCTGTTTCTTGGGTGTTTTGAAAGGTTGATAAAGCTGAGGGCGGGCTTTGAGAAGCTCACGCAACTCGCCTCTTCTTACCCCGAGACGATACTCTAGATCCCGTAGACTTCCTATTAATGGTTTTGCCGGGGGATGTTCGATCAATTTCTTGTGGGCTCTCCATCAACAGATTCGTTAATTGCTTTGCAAGCTCCGCTACCCTCTCTTCGCTGATGCGTTCTGAATCCTGCTTCCCAGTAGCAAGAAGCGTAAGAAGGTGAAAAGGGATTCTCAGAGCAATTGATATCTTTTCGAGCTTTTCAACCGTTGGCTTTCTTTTTTCAGCTTCGATCAGTGAGAGATAGCTCCTGTCTAGGCCACTTCTGCGTGCAAGGTCTTCCTGAGACATGTCCGCAATAGAACGGGCTATGCGGATTGCTTTTCCGTAATTCATGTTCACCCTGAAAGATTGGGAATTCGCCCCTCGTTTAGAACAACTACTTCACCTCGGCCGGAAATCACTTCAAGATACGAGAAATCTCTTCGGCAACTTCGCTTACGATGCGATATATTTCCTCGCGGTTCGTTGCTGGCTGCTTTTTCAGTTTCTTGAGCTTGCGGATTCCGTTCGCAAGTGCCCTCTGCTGTCCCGACTCCAACTCGTTGGACTTATCTCCAAGCATCTCTTTGAGGATTTGGATGCAGGAGTCAAGGTACTTCGAATTCATATCGCCCCCTTGCCGGCAATTGCCGGGTGTGCGTCGGCAAGCCAGAGGTAGGCAACGAGTGGAGTCCGAGGGGCGATTCTCGCCGCGCGTTAGCGCGTAAGGTGTGCACAGCTAGCAATGAGATAGGTGCTGCCGCTCATCGCTTCGGCCGCTTACACGGCGGGTTTTAAACCCCGCCTAGGAGTAACTGGTAATTAGTGTCACTGCCTCATAATGCCCTTTCGAGCGCCTGGCTTGTTCATCACACGGAGGATTGTCAAAGAACCTTGAATACGCAGGCGGTTTCGCCTGCCCAATCAAATTATTCCAGAGATGCTGGATACTTGCAACACAAAAAGTGACTGATAGACACTTTTTTCTTTGCGCTACCGTTCACTCTGGCGAAACCGCCATTGCGTACGCTACGACGGTTGCACTCCACCTCGGTGCATAACGGCAATCGAAGCAACGGCCGGCTGACTGGCCGGATTGCTTTGTTCCGTCAAGACGAGTGAGGACGCCGGCGCTCGGCCCGGAATGTTACTATCTCTGGTCTTGAGGTAAATGCGGCAGAGTCCGCAACTTCGCCCGGCGAGAGGTGGCGTTTCTCAGGCCAGCAGATGCGAATGCGATGTGTGCTACTGGGGATGCCTCGGGCCGGGAGCAGGGAAGACCATCATGTCCGATTGCCTGTTTTGCGACATCATCGCCGGGAAGATACCTTCCAAGAAGGTCTATGAAGACGATCAGGTTTACGTCTTCGAGGACATCAAGCCGGCGGCTCCGACGCATGTGCTGATCATTCCCAAGAAGCACATCGTCGATCTCAAGCACGCCCAGCCGGAGGATGCGGCCATTATCGGCTACTGCCAGCTGGTGGCGGCCAAGCTCGGCCGCGAACGCGGCATCGAGAACGGCTATCGGACGGTTTACAACGTCGGGCCGGGAGCGGGCCAGTCGGTCTTCCACCTGCACCTGCACCTGCTGGGCGGCCGCGATCTCAAGTGGCCTCCGGGATAAATTCTTTGCCGGGGAAGACCCAGTCAAAAGAGTCCGGGGAGAATAGCAAAGGCCGCCAGACTCGCCGGCGGCCTGTTCACTAGAAAGTTGTCGCCCGTCGCCGCTAACTCGGCTTGCGGTCCAGGTTCTTGAGGACTTCGATCGCCCGCCGCATCTGCTCGTCCTTCTGCGGTTTCTTGGGGGTCTCCGCCGGCGCTTCCTCGCCCGGCTCATCTTCCGGAGAGACAAACTCGTCGCTGGCATCGGGGACCAGGATATTCGGCGTGACGGCCGCATCCTGAATGGCCTTGCCGTTGGGAGCAAAGTACTTGGCGGTGGTCAGCAGCAGGGCCGAGCCGTCCTTCATCTCCATGAGCTTCTGGATGGAGCCGGAGCCGAAGGTCTTGTCGCCGAGCACGTCTCCGCGGGCGTTGCCGAGAACGGCCGAGGCCACGAGTTCGGAGGGACCGGCGGTGCTGCGGTTGACCATCAGCACCAGCGGCAGGTCGGTGACCGTTTTGTTGGGCTCGGCGTTGAAATTCTGGCGCGGATACCGCTGCCCCTGCACGTAGGCGATCAGGCCATGGTTGAGGAACAGGTTGGCCGTGGTGATTCCTTCCGCTTCCTCTCCGCCTCCGGAGTTACGCAGATCGACCAGCAGCTTCTTGGCGCCCTGGCGCTGCAGCTCCTTGAGCTTACCGGCCACTTCCTGGGCGCGCCCCTTGGGGAAGTCGCCGATCTGCAGGTAGCCGATACCGCCTTCGAGCATCCTGGCGGAGACTGCGGGTTCCTTGACCACCTCGCGGGTAATGGTCAGCTTCTGCGGCGCGGCGCGGCGCGGGCGGACGACGGAGATTGTGACCGTGGAGCCCGGGTCGCCACTGAGCAGGCCGTGAATTTCGGCCAGCGACATGTCGCGCGTGCTGCGCGATTCCAGGGCTTCGATAATGTCTCCGCTAGCCACGCCGGCCTTGTCTGCCGGGCCGCCCGGAATGACGGAAATCACCGCCGCATAACCGAAGCGCTTGGAGACATCCGCGCCAATGCTGCCCCGGTGCTCGCTCAATTTCTTATACCGCTTGTACTCGGCCGCACTGAGATAGCTGGAGTTGGCGTCGAGCGATTCCAGCAAGCCGTGCAGGGCGCCATCGGTGACCGTCTGAATGGCCGGGTCCTCGACGTAGTCGGTGCGAATGCGCTGCAGAACTTCGGTGTAGACATTGAGCTGACGGTAGGCGCCATCACCTTTACTGGAGGCCCTTACCCCGAGGCTGCCAACGATTACGAACACCACCAGCAGGCCAGAGACGCTGAGCAGAAACAACTTAGAACTTTTCGACATGTCCACTTCCGGCCGGCCCATTACCCGAACACGGCCCCTTCAACGCATCGAACCTGGTAACAGGTTTGATGGAAACCCCGGCCTCGACCCGTTCGCCGGGGCATTATCCAGATTATACCTGGGTTGGATGCTCCGGCAGCCACACGGCTGCACGATTGTGGAGGCTTTCGTTCGTTATTTCGAACGGTTTGTCTTTACTCCCGCAGCGGCTTTTGGAGACCCTAAAGGCCATTACCCTAAAGGCCATTCTTGAGCATGTTGCCGGCACGGATGCCGCACCGAGCGCGGGGCCTGGAGGTTTGACACTGTCAAGGCGTAACCCGTAGAATCGAAACGTCGAGCAGCCCTGGCTCGGTCCTCGCGCCTTTGCCTCCCGTGTATGTCCACTTGGCGGCGTAGCTCAGTTGGTTAGAGCGACGGTCTCATAATCCGTAGGTCGTTGGTTCGAGTCCAACCGCCGCCACCAAGCAAATCAGGGTCCAACCCGGAGACATAGGTAACAGAATGTACCGGCTACATAGGTAACAGTTTTGGCCGATCACTTTTTCTCGAAGCCGGGGGCGTAGCGCGGCCCTGAGACCGAGGTGTCGACGGCGTTGCCTACGATTCCGTATGTCATGTCCTTGCAGGTAAAGAAAATCACATCGCCCTGGTCGGGGACGGCAACCACCGTGTGGACGGCATTGGCCGGAACATAGACGAGAGTTCCGGCGGGAGCCAGCGACTTGACACTCTCAATCTCACAATCGAGCACGCCCTGGACGACATAGATCCACTGCTCGTTCGGATGCGTATGAGGACGGGCGCCGGTCCCCTTGGGCATGCGCATCAGGCCACACTGAATGCGTTCGCCTTCCACCAGTGAGCCGGCGGCCGTGCTGTAGGAACCTCCCGCCAGGACGCGGTTTACCGTCGCCAGATCGAAGTAGTACTTCCCCTTCCCCGCCTTGATTCCCGCGGCCGCCGGGCCGGCTGCCGGCTGGTTGCTTGTCTTCTGCTCGGACATAGGTAGCCCTCCAACACAAATTATTTTGACGTATCAGATTGCCCTGTATCGATCTGCCGGATTCCGAATTGCTACCGTGGCCTACCGACGTACTTCACGATTTGGGAACTGCCAATTGCGCGATGGTGGCCGCGGCCGGCATCTTCTCCACGTTCCAGCAAGCGTCGATGAGCTGCCGAACCTGCGCCGCCGGCAGGATACCATCGGTAAGATCGCCTGAAGCGAATTTCGCTGCCTGCACATAAATTCAAGAGTAGAGCTGCTCACTTGCCAAGCGCTGCCGGAATGATCGGCAGCAGCAGGTAAGGCTCCTTTCCCGGCTCAAAATGCAGCCGGTTCCGGCCGCCGAAGATCGCGGCGGGCGATCCTGCGGGTCGTTGTGCAGGAAGGGGCCGATGCCGGGCATCGGGTACGGGGCGTTGGCAAAGCCGCGGTCGCCGAGGCCGTGGTTGAAGTCCTTGCCGCGCACGTTGAGCACGAACCGATAGCCCGGCGGCACCACGATCGAGGTCGGCAAGATCTCGATATCGAGCTCCACCGGCTCGCCCGGCTTCAGCGGCCAGATCTCATCGTGCGAATGATAGGGCCGATACGGCAGGCTGCGCTTGGCATCGAGCTTGCGCTGCGAGGCGCGCAGCCAGCCGAGACCAATCGGCACACAGGGATCGTTCGAGCCGATGAACAGCACTTCCTTGTCGTCCGGGTCGAAGAGGCGAAGCGCGAGGAAGAGGTCGGCGTCGGTAGTGTCCGAAGAAACAAAGAGCTTGGCCGCCACCGGCCCGGTGATCTCGACCTCCTGCGCCTGCGGCGGCATCAGGAAGCTAACGCCGTCGCCGGTGGTCTCATACTCGATGGCCGCGCCGGATTTCGGCTCGCGCACCAGCGCACGGTTCGCAGGGATCGAGGTAGAACCTGGTCCACTGCGTCCGCGCCAGCGGCCATTCCTGCTCGCCGCGGACCACGAATTTCTCGCCGGGGTAACGGACCTGTAGCTGGACCGGCGGCTGTTTCTCCCACCCGGTGTTCTCGCCCTTGAGAAAATGCCCGAAGAAGCGCTTCTGCAGCTTCTCTCCGTCTTTGCGGTAAAAGGGCGCGAAATGCGAATTGCCGTGCACCTCCAGCCACTTCTGCTTGGAGGCGGCGGCCACATAGCCTTCGAAGTTGCCCCGCGGGTGCAGCCCCATGCCGCCCCAGTTCGCCGAAGACAGCAGCGGCGCCGTGATCTTGTCGAACTTGGGTGAGCGCTCACGGTAATACGGGGCCGTCCAAGGGACGCTTGCAAAGCCTCTTCGCCGGGTCGATGCGATTCCCCGCCAGCATCTCTTCCGCCAGCGTCTCCGGCCCCGATACCAACTCACCGGTCACCACGCTCCGCCGGCCACGCTCCCCAACGCCGTGCTGTACCGATACCACTTGCCGGTTGAACCAGGAATGCAAAAACGTCGCAGAGGATGCCGCCATGGCGCGCGATGTCGCGGTAATAATCGGCAGCGGCCTCCCAAGCGCATATAGCTGCCAGATGCGGAGGCTGAAGCGAGGCGACATACCACTGGTTCATGGCGTAGTAGGAGATGCCGTTCAGGCCGATCTTGCCGTTGCTCCAGGGCTGCGCTGCGGCCCACTCAATACAGTTATAAAGATCTTTGGTTTCACGCGGCGACCAGATTTCGAGCAGCCCCGGTGAACGGCCGGCGCCCCGGCTGTCTACGCGCATGATCGCATAGCCGTCGGGAACCCATTTCTCGGGATCGATCAGCTCGAAGACCTGATACTTGTTGGTTGAGCCTTCGGCTATGCCGGGATAGGCGTCAACCATGCGGTTCCAGTTGCCCTTAAAACCCTCCTGGAAAGAGAGGCCCTTGCCGTAGGGCCCATAGCTCAGGATTACGGGATACCGTCCTTCTTTGAGGGGGCGGAATAGATCGGCGCGCAGGACGATGCCATCTTCCATGGGAACCGGCACGTCGCAATCGATACGCATGCCGTCCGTGACCATGTTCTGAGTTTGGGCGCCGGTTTCATCCGGTTCCATTGATCCCTCCCGGCGAGGCGCACATTTACAACCGTATGCGCCAGGCAACTCTGCTGCGGGCTTCAGTCTGCGGCGGTCGAATGGGCCGGTCCGCCAACAATCAACAACGTCGCAGGAATCTCTGTTCCGGTCTTTTCGCGTGGTTGTACTGCAAACCGGGGAGCGTTGGCTTACGCGCTCACAAACTTCTCCAGCACTTCCGGGTTCTGCAGCAGCTCTTGCGGCGTATTGTGATATTGGACCAGTCCCGCGGAAATGATATAAAGACGATCCGCCACCGTGCCTGCCAGCTTCGCGTTCTGCTCGATCAGTAAAACGGTCAAGCCCATTTTGCGCATCGCCTGCAGCGCCTCGCCGATCAACTGGATCACGATCGGCGCCAGCCCGAGCGACGGCTCGTCGAAGATGCAAAGCTTGGGATCGCCCATCAGGCCCATAGCTACAGCAAGCATTTGCTGCTGTCCGCCGGAGAGAGTGCCGGCGAACTGGCGGCGGCGCTGCTTCAGGATCGGGAACAGGTCGCAGCCTCGCTCCATCAGCTGCTTGCGCCGCTCGTGGCTGGTGAGCGAGTACCCGCCCATCAGCAGATTCTCCTCCACCGACATATGCGGGAACAGCCCTCGTCCTTCCGGAACCAGCGACAGACCCCGGCGAATCAGCAGGTGCGGCGGGACTCCGACGATCGACTCGCCCAGGAAACGAATGCCGCCGGAAGCCGGTTTCACCAGGCCGGCGACGGCCCGCGCAATCGAACTCTTGCCGGCGCCGTTGGGACCGATCACGCCGACGATTTCGCCCGGCTGCACGGACATGCTGATGTCGTTGCAGGCCAGAAAAGGCCCGTAGCGGATGACGAGATTGCTGATCTCAAGCATGGGCGGCAGTTCCGAGGTATTCGTCGATCACCCGCTGATTCTGCAGGATTTCAGCGGGCGGACCGTCGGCCACTTTTTCGCCAGCGATCAGCACCATGACACGGTCCGCCAGCTCGCGAATGACGCGCATCGTATGCTCGATTACGAACAGCGAACATCGCGCTTTCAATTGCTGCAGCAGCGTGATCATTTCATTGACTTCGGCTACCGCCAGGCCGCCGACCGGCTCGTCGAGCATGATCAGCCGCGGCTTGAGCACCAGCCGCATCAGCAACTCCAGCCGGCGCTGCTCGAAGAGCGTGAGGCTGCCGGCCTGCTCGTCGAGCTTGCGGTCGAGGCGCAGCCATTCCGTCAGCTCCCGGATTTCGGCTGCCTCCAAGCCCTTGTTCTCCAGCAGCAGGCGCGCGTCGTCGATATTCTTGCGAACGGAGAGCGAGGAGAAGACCCGCACTGCCTGATAGGTGCGGCATAGTCCGACCGCGGCCAGCCGGTGGGGGCGCATGCCCGCGATATTCACCCCGGCAAAGGTCAAAGTGCCGCTGTTGCTCCTGAGATGACCGCTCACGACATTGACGAAGGTGGTTTTTCCCGAGCCGTTGGGACCGATCATTCCCAGCGTCTCTCCCTCCAGTGAATGGCCCGTGACGTTGGAGAGGGCGTTCACGCCGCCGAAACTTTTGCAAACCCCGTTCACTTCCAGCAGTTTCATACGCCCTGCTCGCGTGCCTGTATTGTCTTGACTTCCCGGCCTCGCCTGCGGGCCAGCAGTGTCAGCCAGGCGCCGTAGATTCCGCCGGGCATCAGCAGCGTGACCAGAATGATCAGCGTGCCCGACAGTATGTCCTTGAACGCTTGCAGATCCTGCAGCAGGAACGGGATCGGGGCAAGAATGGCGGTGCCGATGATCGGCCCCAGGATCGTTCCCCGGCCGCCAAAGGTGACAAACAGCCAGATATTCAGCGATACCAGGACATCGAAGGCGCGCGGCGATATGAATCCTACGTAGACGGCATAGAAGCAGCCGCCGATGCCCGCATAGAGCGATACGATGAAAAACGCCGTGATCCTGGTGCGCACCACATCGATTCCGATCGACTCCGCCAGCACATCGTCTTCGCGGACGGCAACGAACTTCCGGCCGAGATGGGTACGCATCAGCCAGGCCCCGAAAAAGATTCCGGCCACGGCCACGACCGCGAGCGCGAAATCGAGACGCGTGCCGGTGAGCGCGGCGCCGCCGAACCAGTCCGGCGGCGCGATCTCGTTGATACCCGTGTCGCCATTGGTGAATGTCGGGAAGAAGATGAAAGCCAGGGTTACCACCGACTGGATGACCAGCGAGCAAAGGGTGAAATAAAATCCCTTGAGCCGCAGCGCCGGCAGTCCCAGCGCTACTCCAATCAGCGCCGCCAGCAGGGATGCCACCGGCATGGCCAGCCAGAACGACCATCCGTAGGTGCGCGTGAAATAGACCATCGCATAGCCGGCGATGCCCGCGATTCCGGCGAACATCAGCGGCATCAGCCCCACGAATCCGGAGAGCAGGTTCATGCCGGTCGCCCACAGCAGGCTGATCAGGGTCATCCCCAGCACGAAACCCAAAAAGCGGTTGCCCGCGAGCAAGAAAGGCAGAGCGAGCGCCACCAGCGTTGCCGCCGCGATGCCGATTTTGGACAAATAATTCATCGTTTGAATAATCCGTTCGGTTGCACCAGAAGCATGACCAGCATCGCCCCCAGGTAGGAGAACATGGCGACCGTCGGGCTGGCGAAGATGCTCACGATCGCCTGCGTAAAGCCGAAGGTCATGCCGACTACCAGGGCGCCCAGCACCGATCCCGGCCCGCCGACGATCATGATGGCAAACGCCGTGATCGACATGGTCCAGGCCACGCTCAGGTCGAAGCTGTAGGCAAAGGCAAACAGAATTCCACCCAGGAAAATGGTCGTCGAGCCGAGAACGAACGACAACTTATAGATAGCCCTTACGTTGACCCCGCGCAACGCGGCTGCTTCACGGTTCTGGAAGACCGCCCTGAGCGCGCGGCCGTAGGGATGATAGCGGAGCAGCGCCAACAACAAGGCCAGCACGCCCAGGCTGATCGCCATCGCCAGCAGGCGGTTGTTCTGGATGGGGAACGGCCCGAGCATGGTAATCCCCTCGATTACCGGCGGAACCGTGAACTGATCGCTCCACTTGGCGTAGGTCAAGGAGAATATGCCCGACATGATCTGCGTCAGGCCGAGGGTAACCACGAAATAGGCGACGTTGCGGTTGGGGGCGTTGTACAGGTGGCGGATTAAAACCAACTCGAGCACGATCGACAACAGGATGCCGAGCACGATTACGGCCGCCGCCGCGGCCAGGCTGCTCCAGCCCAAGGAGAGGGTAAACGTCCACGCCACCAGGGCGGCCAGCAGGAAAAACTGGCCGTTGCTGGCGTTGGGCAGCCAGACGCAGCCATAGACGATGGTCACGCCGGCTGCAACCAGGGAAAAAATCGCTCCCATCAGCAAACCGGTCGAGAGCGTGGATAGAAGAATCAGCAGAGCGGAATCGGACATATTAGAACTTCCGGGCTAAACGGGTTGCTGAAAAACAAATTGTGGGTAGTTGAGCATACAAGCACTTCCGTAACAGCCCTGTGATGCCCACATTCCATAGCGCCTCGCTTGTTGCTTCGGCGCGTTTTTCAGCAGCCTGTAAAGGCCCCCGCGGACACGCGCGGTCCGCAGGGACGTGGAGCCTTGCGCCAATTCACTTGATCAGCGTATAAACGGGAACGACTTCCGGATTCCACTCGATGTAGAAACGCTGCTTCGATTGGTAGTTTCTCTTGCCATTCACCGACTGGATTTCCATGAAATACATGTATTCCTTGCGCGCCCCGTTCTTGTCGAACCTGACAGGATTGCTGTTGGTAACTTCCTTGGTGTTCAGTCTGGACAGGGCGTTACGCAACTTCTCGCGGTCGTCGCCGCTGCCCGCCATGCGGAGCGCTTCCCTGAACATATAGGCGGTGTTGTAGCAGAAGTTCTCGGTGTAGGAAGGCGGACGCTGGTTCGCGGCATCGAAGCGCTGAATGAAGCTCTTCCCTTCCGGACTCAGCGAGTCCATGCCCTGGTCGAAGAAGGTGCCGTAAATCGAGCCGGCGCTTCTCTGGCCCCAGCCGAATACCTGCGTGGTCATGCCGAATGGATGGACGATCTGCGGCGGCTTGATGCCGAGGTCGAGCAATTGATTGGTCAGCACATTATCGAACGCTCCGGCGCCGGTGACGACCACATAGTCGGGATTGGTGGCCTTGACTTGCGCCGCCTGCACCGTCGCATCGCTCGAGCCCTGCGGGAACATAATGCTGGAAACGATCGACAGCTTGGACCTCGGCGCCTGATACTGGAATCCGGCCACGATCGCGCGCATCAGTGCGGTATCGGAATACATCAGCGCCACTCTTGCACCCGGCTTCTGCTGTTCGATGAATTTGGCGATCGCGTATCCCCACCCCGCCGCGTCCGGCTCGATACGGAAGGTGTAATGCGTGCCCGGCTTGGTCAACTGCGGGAAGGCGGCAACCGGCACCAGAAACGGCAGCTTCTGCTGCTCGGCATAGCCGTAGACGCCAAGCGCAACGTCGGAATTGGTGGGTCCGCTCAAGGCCACGACCTTGTCGTTGACATCCAGGCTGCGCGCGGCCGCCAGAGCCTGAGACGGATTGGTCTGGTTGTCCCGGACAATGAATTGCAGCGGCCGGTTCAACACTCCGCCGGACTTGTTGATTTCGTCGGTCGCCATGTTCAGGCCGGCCACGCAGTTGGTGCCAAAGAACGTCCACGGCCCGGTCATTTCGGTCACGAAACCAATCTTGATCGGGTTTCCGGTTTGCGCCGGGGCGATGGCGGAACACCAGGCAAACACACTCAGCAGGGCCACTCGCAAAGCCCACGCTTTCATATTCTTGTTCATTACCATCCCCTGGATTTGTTATTCAGGATTTCAGGTACAACTCTCCGGTATCGCGCCGCACCGGAGGACTTCAAGGGCCGTGCCGGCTTCAGCGCGGCCGTCGCGCCAAGTGATCTAAAAGGCAAAAACAGGACTTCTAGACTGGATTCAAAGTGGGCGTACCCTTCGCTATCACCGCCGGGCTGATTGCCCGGCTACGGCACGGGGTATACCTTCCGCGAATCCGGTCTAGAGCTGGTTGCATAAATGCACTTCGGTAAAACCGATAATACCCTCAGGGGCTAAAGCCCGCATTTTTGCTGGTCCGAACAGCGGGGCTGAAGCCCCGCCCTTTCAAGGCAGTATTTGTGCAACCAGTTCTAGACCGCGATGGCTTTGTCGGCTTGCAGCAATCCAGTCTTGATCAAAGCCGTCCGCACCCGCTCCATATCAGCGGGCGGAATCTTCTCCAGCGGTTGGCGGACGACCGCACGATCCAGCCGCCCCAGCATCACCAGAGCTTCCTTCATGCGATTGTGCATGTCAAGGAAAGGCGGCGCGTAAAATGCCTGGCCCAGCACGAAGTGTTTCTGGTTCAGGGCGCCGGCCGTCTTCACGTCGCCGCGTTGCACGGCGTCGAACATCTGCGCCTGCCAGTCGGCCACCACGCTTCCCATGCCGGAGATGCAGCCATCGGCGCCAAGAGCAAAGGTGGCGTAAAGAGAGGCGCTGAAGCTGCTCAGCACGGCGACCGGCTTGGAGCCGGACTGCAACGCGCGCAGATTGCGCTCGAAAGTGACGATGTCCTGACTCCACTCCTTCACGGCCACGACGTTTTCGATTTCCGCCAGCTTCAGCAGCAGCTCCGTGCTGTAGCCCCATCCGTCGCCGATGGGATACTGGAACACCACGATGGGAATATCCGCCTGGTCGGAGATGGCGGCGAAGTGACGATACGCCATTTCAGGTCGGAGATTGCCTCCCCATAGGAAGAGGCTGGGAGGAAATACCAGCACGCCATCGGCTCCGGCCTTCTTGGCATTGCGGGCCAGTCTTACGGCATGCGCCGTGCCGTCGGTAAAGACCCCAGCGACCAGCTTCACTTTCCCGCCCACCTCGTCCCGCGCTACCGCGATGGCGCGTATCTGCTCATCTTCGGTAAGGGCGGCAACCTCGGCGGCATGGCCGTTACAGACGATCGCGCTCACCCCGGGCACATCCGCGAGCCAGCGCATGTGGCGCCGGTATTGCACTTCGTCGATGGAAAGATCGGTCTTGAACGGCATGAGATTGGCGGGAATAGCGCCCCGAAGCTTAAGTCTTAATTCCGGCACAGAGCATTCTCCTTTGCACTGCCAGCGGCTTCAGGCATATTTCAAGCCGCTTCCCTTGTTATATGTGCTGAAACATAGGCTCATATCACAGTATCTACGCTTTGACAAGAATTCAAGGGAATACAGTTACCACGCGAGAGGTTCGGAATCGGTTTCCGAAAGTAAACGAGTCGGTTGAACTACCGCACGATCCATAGTTCGTTGAGTCGACTGTCTTGCGGCCGTGCCGCTTTTCCGCATGAACTCAGGTTGCACTCATCAGTGATACGCTGTGATAGCCGGTCTCAGCGGCGCCGATATTGAGCGCGATGGCAAAGAAAAATCTTTCCACTCACGCGGCTCCTGGCGGCCGCAAGGGTAAACAATATAAATTCGAGACTCTCCCTGACTATCTCAGGCCGGGGCTTGACCTGGTCTTTATCGGAATCAATCCCGGCCTCTACTCCGTTCGCCAGGGACATTACTTTGCCCGCTCGACCAGCCGGTTCTGGCCTGCGTTGTCCGCTTCAAAGCTGAGTGCGATCATTCGTCGCGAACTCACCATCGATCGGCTATATCCCGAGCACGATGCCACACTGCCGCGCTTCGGGATAGGACTTACAGACGTTGTTAAACGTCCCTCCGCCAACGCCGCCGAGCTGACGGCAGTGGATTTTGAACAATGGATACCGATTCTGCTGGAAAAGCTGCAACGCTATGCCCCGCGGGTGGCATGCTTTCACGGGCTGACGGCGTATCGTCCTTTCCTCGCGCATTGCTTCCCGAGCGCCAACCTTAAGCCGAGGCTCGGCGAGCAACCGGAAGTCTTGGGTGCGACGCGGATTTATGTTGTGCCTAATCCGAGCCCGGCCAACGCGCACTTCACTCTCTCTGACCAGACTGGCTGGTACGACCGTTTGGCGGGGTTCCTTACTTCTTTACGAGAACCGGCGTTTCCGGCTGAGGCGTCACCTTAGCGCGGGCCACACGCCAGATTTCGAATGCGGGCAAGCCCAGCAGCACGATCGGAATCGTCGTAACCATCGACCCGACGACCACACGGGCCAGCGGCTGTTGCGCCTGTGCGCCAATGCCGTGGGAGACCGCTGCCGGCAATAGCCCCAGGGCAGCCGCCAGGCAGGCCATCAGGATAGGCCGCATCTCTTCCATGGCGCCATCGCGAATAGCATGCAAAGGCGAGAGTCCGGCGTTCTGCTCGCGGCGTATGGCGCTCAGCAAAACCAGCGCTCCTAGAGTTGCTACGCCGATAGCCGAGGCGAATCCAACCGCCGCGGAAATGCTGAAGGGTGTATGGGAGACTATCAGGCTCAACAGCCCGCCGGAGAGGCTCAGGGGAAGTGTCCCGAGAACCAGCAGCGCATCGCCGAGGCGGTTGAAAGCCAGATACAAGGTCAAAAGGATGACGGCCAGCGTAAGCGGCCCGACGATGAGCAGCCTTTGTTGTTCTTTCTTTAAGCTGTCGTATTCGCCGGCCCATTCGTAGTGATAACCCCGCGGAAGCTGGACATCGTGTTCGAGCCGCTCTTGCAGCTCGTCCATCGTCGAAGACAGATCGCGCCCGCGGATGCTGAACTTGATGGGAATATACCGGCGGTCGTTCTCGCGGTAGATCATGAACGCCCCGTTGCGGATGGAGATGTTCGCGATCTGGGCCAAGGGAATGCGCGATCCATCGGGCGTGCTGACCAGGATGTTCTTGATTGCCTCGACATCGCTCCGGTGCTCCGGTTTGTACCGCAGCACGAAGTCGAAACGGCGGTCGCCCTGGAGAATCTGCGTGGCCGTGAGTCCGCCGACCGCGGCTTGCACGGCGGCGTTGACGTCGTTGGCCATCAGCCCGTAGCGGCCGGCGGCCGTACGGTCGATGGAGACGATCAGGTTGGGCTGGCCGTTCACATTAAATACGCCGAGATCGGCGATACCGCGCACCTTCTGCATCACGCCGGCAATCTGGTGAGCCCGCTCGGTGAGAACGTCGAAGTTGTCGCCGAAGAGCTTGAGCGAGTTCTCGCCCTTGACCCCCGACATGGCCTCTTCCACGTTGTCCTGGATGTTCTGCGAGAAGTTGAAGATTGCGCCCGGATACTTGCCCAGGGCGCGATTCATTTTCTCGATCAGCCGTTCCTTGTTTAAGCCCGAGGGCCACACGGAAAACGACTTGAGCTGCACGGAGAACTCCAGGTTGTTGAAGCTGGCCGGATCGGTGCCGTCATCCGGACGCCCGACGTGAGAGACGACCTGCGTGACCACCGGATACTGCCGCAGGTCATGGCGAATCTGATCAGCGAGATTGACGGCCGTCTCGAAGGAGACGTCCTGAGGAAGCGTAGCCCGCACCCAGAGATTGCCTTCCTCGAGTTTCGGCATGAACTCCCCGCCGAGGAACGGCGATAACCCCAGCGCGAGGACCAGAGGCAGCAGGCAGAATCCAATCACCCAGGAGGGCCGGCGGTGCACGAATTCCAGCAGGACCGTGTAGCGGCGGGACAGCCAGTGCACTACGCGGGTACGCCTATGCTGCGGTTTGTGTCTGCCATAGGAGGCCAGAACCGGGGTGAAGATGAAGGCAAAACACTGGGCGCCGGCCAGGGCGAAGCCGTACGTGATCGACATCGGGCCGAAGATCTGTCCCGGGACACCGCTCATGGTGAACAACGGTATCAGGGCGATCACGATGATCATGACGGAGAACAACACCGGACGCGCCGTCTCCGCCGCCGCTTCGGCGATGGCGTCATAGGCGCTCTGCTCCTCCGGGCGATCCTGCAACCGCCGGTGTATCTGGTCGAGACCGATGATGACCGCATCCACCAGGATTCCGAAATCGATCGACCCGAGCGAGATCAGGTTGGCGGAGCGGCCGGTAATCTCCATCATTCCGAAGGCGAACAGCAACGCCACCGGAATGCTGAGCGCCGCGATGAACGACATGTGCCAGTCGCCGAGGAAGAAGATCAACAGCAGCAGAACCAGGCCGATGCCCACCAGCACCAGGTCCCGTACCGTTTCCGTCGTTATGCGGATGAGATGGGTGCGGTCGTAGAGCGCCTTCAGCTTCATGCCCGTGGGCAGGAGCTTGGTGTTTAACTCCTTGATCTTGTCGTGCAGCGCCGCCAGCGCCGGCAGCGATTGCTCATTCTTCTGCAGCAGGACGATGCCTTCGACGACATCCGGACTGCCGTCGACCCCGACTTTGCCCAGCCGCTGCTGGTAGCCCTCGTGGATATTGGCGATGTCGCTCAGATACACCGGCGCGCCATTGCGCGCGGCCACCACGATGTGGCGCATTTCTTCGACGTCCTTCAGCAGGCCGATGCCGCGAACGTTCACATCCTGGCTGCCCAGCGAGAGATAACTGCCGCCCGCGTTGGCATTGCTGCTCTGTACCGCGTTCGCCACCTGGGAAAGCGAAACGTTGTACTGCAACAGCTTGCGGGGATCGATCTCGGCCTGGTACTGGCGCGTGGTGCCGCCGAAAACCGTGAGATCGATGATGCCCGGAACTTGCTTCACCTCGCGCCGCACCAGCCAATCGGCGGTCGCCTTCAGCTCGTTCAAGCTGTAGCCCTGGCCGGCCAGCTCGAAGCGGTAGATCTCTCCCGTGGGCGACCAGGGCGAGATCTGCGGCTGCAGGTTGGCGGGAAGCGTGAGCAACTGCAGCCGGTTGAGCACCTCCTGCTTGTCCTGCAGGTAGTTGCTGCCGAAATCGAAGTACAGCTTCACGTCGCTGAGACCGAAGATGCTGATGGAGCGGATGTACTGAATATGCGGGACGCCGTTCAGCGTGGTCTCTATGGGGACAGTTACCTGCTGCTCCATCTCTTCCGCCGACCAGGCGGGATTCTGCGTGATGACCTCGACCAGAGGCGGCGACGGATCGGGATAGGCTTCAACGTCGAGGCTCAGAAACGTGTAAATACCGATGATGAGCCATACGCCCAGCCCGATCAGGACGAGAGTGCGGTATCGGAGCAGAAGGTTGACGAAGGCGCGCATCATTCCTCTCCGGTTCCGCGCAACAGCGCCGCACCCTCGGTCACCACAACTTCGCCCGCTTTCAGGCCGGACGTGATGATCACTTCATTGGCATTCAGCGGGCGGGCGGCAATCAGCCTCCGTTCGTATTTGTTGGCCGGCGTCTTGACCATTACCGTGCTGTCGCCGCCCTCGCGCAACACGGCGGAGTTCGGAATGACCAGTGCCTCGGCAGCAGGCCGGGTAAGGCGGAGGGAGGCGAACATCTCCGGCTTCAGCTCGCGCCTCGGGTTGGCGAGCACGACGCGAACCTTGGCGGTCCGCGTTTGCGGATCGATCGCATCCGATACGTAAGTGATCTTCCCCTGCCAGGAGCGCCCGGGATAGGCGGTCACGGTGGCCTGCACGGGAACGCCGGCGCGAACCACGCTCAGATCCTTTTCATATACGTCGCCGGTAAGCCACACCGATCCCAGGTCGGCGACGGTACAGATCGGGGTGGAATTGTCGGTTGACTTGGACAACTCACCGGAGCTGGCTCCGATATCGAGAACGACTCCGGCGATCGGCGAAGTGACCGCCACTTCGTTGCTGGCGCTCTTTTCCGAAACGCCCAGAATGCGCAGACGCGCTTTGGCGCGCTCCAGCTCGCTCCGGGCCTGGATCTCCTGCGCTTTGGCGTCCTCGTACTCGCGCTCGCTCAGAACCTTGTGCTCAAACAGCAGCTTGGTGCGGCTCAACGCTCGGCCGGAGCGGTCAAACTCCGCCTGCGCCTTGACTGCATCCGAGCGCGCCTGAGAAACGTCACTGCTCTCCAGCACGGCCACAAGATGCCCGCGTTCCACCACATCTCCCGGACGAACCGCCACCCGCACCAGGCGCCCGCCCGCGGGAGGATAGACGCGGACCACGCGAGTCGGATCGGGCTGCACGCGCGCAGGCACCTCGAGAACCTGGCTCACCGAGCGGAGCTGCGCCTCGGCGGTCTTCAACTCCAGCGGGCGAACGGCGGCCGGCTCCTTGCCGACGCTGCGCCCGCAGCCGGAAACCGCCAGCAGAGAGAACGCGGTGAGAAGGGCAAGGATGAAACGATTCATGGCAGTAACTCCGTGGCGGAGGCAAAGCTGAGCTGATGCAGAGCCGACAGGGCTTGAGCATTGGCCGCCAGCGCGCTGAGGCTCACGTCCCGGTGGCTGCGGACCGCGTCGAGAAAGTCGAGCAGGTTGGCGGCTCCATGCTGGTAACTGAAGGTGATGCGCTCCAGCACAGTCTGCGAACGCTTGAGGTAGTCCTCACCATAAAGCTTTTGCCGCGCCATGGCGGCCTGATAGGCATCCCACGCCTGCTGGACATCCGCGAGCACCTGCAGGCGTGCACCCTCCTGCGCGGAGCGGCTGGCTTCCAGATCGCGCGCCGCCCGCAGCTTTTCGCCCTGATTGCGGTCGAAGATGCGGACCGGGATGGAAAACGTCACGCCCAGGGTGTTGTCGGGACCATTGCGCTTGTATTCAGGAGCGACGGTTACATCCGTCGCGGCGTTGGCGCGCGCCAGGCGCACGTCGGCTTCGGCTTTCGCCGTGCTTCGGGCAGCTCCGATGTAGTCGGGACGATGCTCCAGCGCAGTCTGCTGAAGCTGGGCCAGGGTGACCTCGGATGGAACGGGCGTAAGCTCTCCGCGGATCTCGAGTTTCGCGGTGTCATCAATTCCCAGCAGCGCCGCCAGTTGCGAGCGCGCCTGGGCCAGGGCGACTCGCGCCGTGAGCAGATCAGTCTGGAAGCGCGCCTCCTCGATCCTGCTCCGGTCGTACTCGGTTTCGCTGATATCTCCGGCCTGCAAGCGAAGGCGGTTGGCCTCGATCACCTGGCCGTATTCGCGCAGGTTGTCCTGCGCCAGCTTCACCACCTGGACGTTCAAGAGCAGGTTCACGAAGGCGAGCTTGACCTGCAAGTCGAGCTGGCGCTGATTGTCGCCGACCCCTGCCTGGGCTACCTGGGAAGCAAGCTTCGCATCTTCCACGCGGGCACCGCGCTTGCCGCCGCGTTCGAGTGTCCAGGCCAGGCTGTTGGTGAACTCCTGGTTGTTGACCGGGTCGAGCTTGGATGGCTGGAAGACGTTGAAATCCTGATTCGCCGAGGTAAACACCGGGTTCGGCCTGAGGGCGGCGGTAACTTCTCCAGCCTGCACGGCCGAAGCATGGCTTCGCGCCGACCGCAGAACAGGATTGTTCTGCCGGGCCCAGGCGACGGCCTCGCTCAAGGTCAAGGGGTGCGACGGTATATCGGCTGCCCAGGTCCCGCCGGCTAACAACAGGAAGATGAGCAGCGCAGCGGAGCGCTTCATGACTTTCACTTGAGCCCATGTACGGGCGATCTGTTTCAGGAATATTGCCGCGCAAAGCGGCCATCAGAGATTTAGGGTAGTACAGCCGGGGGCGGCCGGGATACTACCAAACAAAGGAAAGCATCGAGGGGAAACGCCGGAATAAACATCTTCCGGCTGAAATAAGATACCGCGAGGATCGCCTGGAGCAGGAGCAGCAAGAGCAGTGAAATAAACAGCAAATTCGTATGCAGGTGAGAGTGTACTTCGGAGAGTACAACGGTTCGGCTCTCACTGGCGAACTCGACCTGCTGCAGATCATCGCTGACGGAAATGACCGGAAACAAAATGACACACAAGCACACTACTGCGATGGCAATCTGCCAACGTTCCGCCGAACTCGCTCCCGCACTGGCATGTGTGAAGCCCACCGCAACCACAAGCAGGGCGGCCGCCAGCCAAACGAGATTGAGCAGCAGTTCCATCCGGCTCAGTATACCACCGTAAAAATGCGGATTATCGGGCGCTCAGCGGGGATCAACTTGCCGCGGCACGCCTATTGTGAATATTTGTAGAAAAGGATGTCAGGCCGGAGTTGGCTGGCAACATAGAACGCTTGGCGTAATGGCGCTGGCACGCCGCAGTCCAGGCATTTTGATCGACGCCATGCGCAGCGACCCGATTTAGAGGTGAATCCATCCCGTCAGGATCAAGGCGAGTGAGCCGATGGCGACCACGGCCCAGAGCAGCGTACCCTGCAGCAACGGCCGGACGCCTACGCGGCGGAGTGTCTCCCGTGAGAGACCCGTTCCGATGAGGTACAGCGTGAGGGTTAACCCTATCTTGCCAAGCTTGCTCAGGACCGGATAGGCGGGGTTGAAGACCGGCAAGTAGCTGTTCGCCACCGCCGCCAGACAGAAGAACAGAATGAACCAGGGTATCTGGAGACGCGCCTTGCTCTTTTTTACGATCGAAGTTCCCAGCGAGACCGGCACGATCCATAAGGCACGCGCGAGTTTCACGGTGGTTCCGACGGCAAGCGCCACCGAGCCATATCTCGCGGTGGCGCCGACCACGGAGCTGGTGTCGTGAATAGCCAGGGCAGACCACAACCCGAATTGCGTCTGGGTAAGATGGAATGTCCACCCGAGCGCGGGGAACAGAAACAGCGCGATCGAATTCAGCGTGAACACGGTGCCAAGCGAAACCGCCATCTCTTCCTCGCTCGCCTGGGTGATGGGAGCAACCGCGGCTATGGCGCTGCCGCCGCAAATGGCCGTGCCGGAGGTGATCAGGAAGGAGGCGCCGGAATCAACCTTCATGAGCTTTCCCAAGGTCACGCCGAGCACCATGGCGAAGGCGATGCTGGCTGCGGTGTATAGAAAGCCCGAACGTCCGGCCCGCAGCACCTCGGAGAGATTCATGCCGAACCCGAGCGCCACCACCGAAGCCTGCAGGAGAAACGTGGTGAGATTCTTCACCTTCCCGGCGTAAGGATGGACAAAGCAGAGCCCATACAGCAGTCCCGCGGCGAGCGCAACCGGCGGCGGAACAAGCCCGCTCGCGGCCGCAAGGAGGCCTAGTAAGAAAAGCACCTTGTTCACGGATCTGGTTTCTCCGGTTCCCGCCGGGAGGCGTTCAAACAGAAGCTCTTATTTGTAAGATGCGGCTGCAGAGAGAAAGTTCCGGAATTTGGCTCGGCTGCGAGCTTCGGCCACGCGGTTCTCCCCCAAGCCGCATGCTTGCCAGCCCGTCTCTGCACGACGGCAGCCAAGATGTTGGACTAGTCTTCGCGGTCTTTAAAGTATTAATACGTGCCAGGAAGCCGCTGCTGAGAAACGGGAGGTTTCCATTTACTTACGTCGCCGTAGATGGATGCTTCCAACAACTGCACGTAATGCACTACGGGCAAGGGGTGCCGCTCTTCCTGCAAGAGAGAATTGAGTTGTAACTGGCATCCGGGATTTCCGGTCGCCACCACCTGGGCAGGAGTAGAGATGATCTTCTCCGCCTTGCGCGTGCCCAGTTGGCGGCCGGTTTCCGGCTGCATCAGGTTGTAGATGCCGGCCGAGCCGCAGCACAGCGCGGACTCGGGGAGTTCCAGCAGTTCCAGCCCGGGGATTGTCCGCAGCAAGGCGCGGGGAGGTTCGCGCAAGCCCTGCGCGTGCTGCAGATGGCAAGGATCGTGGAACGCCACTTGCAGTGCCAGCGGATGCCGCGGCGCAACCGGCGCTAACTCGGCCAGCAGCTCGGAAACGTCCCTGCACTTGGCGGAAAAATGGCGGGCGCGCACTGCGTATTCAGGATCGTCGCGCAGCAGGTCGCCGTAGTGCTTCACTGTGGCGCCACAACCGGCGGCGTTCACCACGATATTGTCGGCCGGCAACGGCTCGAATATGTCGATCAACTTGCGCGCCATCTCCAGGGCCGGCTTTTGCTCGCCCAGGTCCATCAGTAAAGCGCCGCAACAACCCTGACCCGGTGGCACCAGAACCTCGCACCCTTCGGCTGCCAGCACGCGCGCCGTCGCCGCATTCACGTCGGCCATGAAGACGCTCTGCACGCACCCGGTCAGCAAGACTACCGTGCGGCGCTTCGTGCCCACGGCAGGGATGCGCTCCGGCAGTATGTCCAGCGCGCCGCCATGAGACAAGTCCGGCAGCAACTGCTCCATGGCGCGCAGGTAGCCGGGCAGCAGAGCCGTCAGGCGCAACCGGCGAACCAGGCCTTGTAGTCCCAGCCGCTGATAGGTACGCAGCAGAACCGCCGCCTTGCGCAGCCGCCGCGGACGGCTGAACAGCGCCGCGATCAGCCGACGCAATACCCGTTCGCCAAGCGGACGCCGATATTGCCGCCGCACCTGGCCGCGCATGGCCTCGATCAGGTCGCCGTACTTCACTCCCGAGGGGCATGCACTGACGCAAGCCTGGCACCCCAGGCAATGATCGAAGTGGGAGATATAGGTTTTTGTTATCTCCACCTGGCCTTCGTGCGCCAGATTCATCAGGTAAATACGACCGCGCGGAGAATCCATCTCCTTGCCGAACAGCAGGTAGGTTGGGCAGGTTTGCAGACAGAATCCGCAATGGACGCAGACGCTCAACAGATCGGGGGAGGGCGGGTGATAAGCGTCGAATCTGCTCTTGCCGCTCGCGGCTGCGTTGCCGCTCACGGGTACGATGACGGGCTCTGCGCTCATATGCCCCCCAAGAAACGTCCCGGATTCAGAACTCGCGCCGGGTCGAATTTCTGCTTGATCCGGCGCATCAGCGGCAGCGCATCCTTCACGCCGCCCCAGACGTCCAGCTCCTGCTTTATCGCTGCCGGGCACCGCTGCACGATCAACGTTCCATCCAAGCGCTCCACTTCGCGGCGTAATGCCTTCACCATGGCGATGCCGGCGGATAAGCTGGCGGCATCCAGCCGGACCTCTGTCACTCCGGTCGCTTGCGCCACCAGCGCCGCTTGGGCTCCCTGCCAACTCCGCCTGGCGGAGCACCGCATCGCATAGCGGTCCGATCTGAGCAGGCAGCACAGTGCACTTGCAGATCACGGACTCCGCCGCGCCGGCGAACAACTTCGACCGCGCCGACCACACATCACCGGCGGACTCGCTGAAGCGATCGACGCCGGCAACGCGGCCCAGCTTGAGAAGCTGATCCTGCAGTACCTCGGCGATACCTTCGAAACGCACATCGATCGTGATCTCGCCGGCTCGTTCCGCCCGGAGCTGCAACCCGGTATAGATAAGGTGCGAGTCCAGGATGGCAAGCACCAGCTTTGCCGCCTCCGCCGCCGAAGTCAGCAACGCGCTGTAACTGGCCATGGCAAACGGGACGGGATGCAAGCGGAAGACGGCCTGGGTAATCACGCCGAGCGTGCCGAGAGAACCGATAGCGAGCTTCGTCAGATCGTAGCCGGCAACGTTCTTCACGACTTTGCCGCCCGCCTTGACCAGGCTGCCGTCCGCCAGCACCATCTCCAGGCCGAGAACCAGATCGCGGATTCCGCCATAGCGGATGCGCAGGGTTCCAGCGTCAGCCGTAGCCAGCACTCCGCCGACGGTCGCCCTTTCCGGTTGCAAAGGGTCGGCGGCGAGCATCTGGCCATGCTGCCGGAGGACGCTCTGCAAATTCTCGATCGTGCATCCGGCCTCGACCGTGGCCGTCATATCGTCCCAGGCATGCTCGATAATGCGGTTGAGGCGGGCGGTGGAAAGGATGAAATCCGCCCTTTGCGGGCGATTGCCCAAAGCGAGCTTAGTGCCCCCGCCGCGCACGATCAGCGCCAAGCCGGCCAAGCTGCAGTAATTCATGACCCGGGCGAGCTGCCGGCTATCTTGTGGAGCGATCACCCCGCGCGGTTGTATGCCGTCCACCGCTTCTTCGCTGCCGGCCTTGCGCAGGTTCTCGCGGCCAACCATCGCGGCCAGTTCCGTCCAGTCGCGCTCAATTGCTGTTCCGGCTTCGCCCATAACCGTTCCCCCTGGTTGCACCTTCGTCATTGCCCGAATGGAGGTTCGGCCCAGCAGTCCTCAGCTCAATGTCCAGGCCGGCGTCCGGCGTCACTAGCGAGAGATTTGTGCCAGGGAATATCTTGGTCGGATTACAGAGGTCGAAGGGATCGAAGGCCGAGCGCAGGCGCTGCATGGCGTCAAGATCGGCAGCGGAAAACATGACCGGCATGAAATGCTTCTTTTCTTCGCCGATGCCGTGTTCGCCCGTAATCGATCCTCCCGCCTCCACGCACAGCCGCAGGATATCTTCGGCCAGGGCCATCGCCCGCTGCTCCTGGCCGGCAATGCGATGGTCATACAGCACAAGCGGGTGAAGATTGCCGTCTCCGGCATGAAATACGTTGGCCACGCGCAGGCCGGCCTTGGTTTTGAGAGCATCGATTTCTTCCAAGACTCGCGGCAGGGCGGTGCGCGGGATCACCCCGTCTTGCACCAGATAGTTCGGCGAGATGCGGCCCACGGAGGCGAAGGCCGCCTTGCGCCCCTTCCAGATGGCGAAACGCTCGGGCTCAGACCTGGCCAAGCGGATTTCCCAGGCTCCGCATTCCTGGCAGATAGGCTCCAGCTTCGCCATCAACAGCTCGACTTCGCGAGCGGAGCCGTCGAACTCCACCAGCAGCAGCGCTTCACACTTGGGATAATTGGCGTGCACCGCGGCCTCGGTCGCTTCGATCGCCAGCCCGTCCATGATTTCAATGGCGGCGGGGAGCATTCCCGAAGCGATGATGCCGCTCACCGCGGCTCCCGCCTCCCGGCTGGAGTTGAATGCCGCCAGCAGCGTCTGCGTGGTTTCAGGTTTCTTGATCACCCGCAGCGTGACCTGGGTGACGATGCCGAACGTTCCCTCCGATCCTACGAAGGCGCCCACCAGGTCATAGCCGGGCTCCTCCAGGAGCCTTCCTCCCAGCCGTACCAGCGAGCCATCGGAGAGCACGACTTCCAGGCCCAGAACATAAGTCACGGTAACTCCATACTTGAAGCAGTGGGCGCCACCGGAGTTTTCGGCTACATTGCCCGCCACCGTACAGACCGATTGCGAGGAAGGGTCGGGCGCGTAGAAGTATCCCATCGGCGAAACGGCGGCGCTGATGGCCGCATTGGTCACGCCCGGCTCGACCACCACGCGCGCGTTGGGGATATCAACTTCGAGGATGCGATTCATACGGACGAGGCTGATGAGTACCCCGTCCTTCACGGGCAACGCTCCGCCGCTGAGCCCCGTGCCGGAGCCGCGCGCCACGAACGGAATCCGCTCGCGGTGGCATATTCTGATTATTTGCTGTACTTGCTGGGTTGAGGATGGCAGCAGAACCAGCTCGGGAACTACCCGCAGCAGAGTGAGACCGTCGCATTCATAGGTGCGGAGTTGCTCCGCCTCCGTGACTAAGCCCGCGTCCCCGACGATGCCACGAAACCCATCGATCAGCCGAGCGTCCATACGCACCTCAATGTCTTGCCTGGTTCGTTTGGCCCCGCGGAGTCCGGTTACCTCCTCGCCGATATTAAGACGAATCGCAAGGCCCGCAGACAGCGGGACCTCCATGGCTGAATGACGCGTCTTGAGTGTGTTCGATAGCTGGCATACTTCACCAGAATTCTGCAGGATGAGAGAGCCCAGGGCCCCTGGCCGGTCGGCGGTCGCCGACGTTTCCCTGGAACAGAAGCGGAAGGAGTTTAGGTTGAATCCATGGGCGAAGCTGTGATGTGGGTCACAGCCGGGAGTATTGTCTTACTTTCCCCGTTAGTGCTCCAGTGCTTGAGGATTGCAAATGGATGCGGCCGCACATGCCGGGGAGCGCGGGGCAGATCGGTGATGCCCCAAACAAGTCTGCCATGTTAGGCTGTGGCGCATATGCTGAACAACAAGATGAAAGAGAAGTTAGCCGCCGGACAGCCCGTGTTTGGGCTCTCCATCATGATTCCGTCGCCGCAGATCGTGGAAATGGCCGGGCGGCTCGGCTTCGACTGGGTCCTCATTGACTTTGAGCACGGCGCCATCACCCAGGAAACATTGCAGTCGATGGTCATGGCGGCGGAATCGAGCGGCATCACTCCTATCGCGCGTCCCGCCGGGCAGAGCGAGCAGGAGATATCGAGACTGCTCGATGCCGGAATTCTCGGCGTCCAGGTACCGCACGTAAACACCGCCGAGGAGGCCGCGGCGGTGGTCGCCGCCGTAAAGTTTCATCCCCAGGGACAGCGCGGACTGGCCGTCGGCACGCGCGCCGCTCATTACGGCATCGGACTCAGCCAGGCGGAGTTCGTGGCGCAGGCCAATCGCGCCACCCTGGTCTGCGTTCAGATCGAGGAACTGCCGGCGCTGGATAACATTGAGGCTATCTGCGCGGTGCCTGGAGTGGACGTGGTGTTTGTAGGACCTTCAGACCTGTCGCAGGCGCTGGGAGTCCCAGGGCAGCACGACGCTCCCATACTTCAGGAAACCATGCGCAAGGCGTTTGCCAAGATCATCGCCGCCGGCAAGTGGGCGGGCACAACCGGCGAGGCCGCCCAGCTTCGCGCCTACCGCAAACTCGGCGTCTCCTATTGCTACACGCACGTGACGCGAATCCTGCGTATGGGAAGCGCCGAGTTCTTCAAAGGCGCGAGAGATCAAGCCTGAAGCCAGAGGCGCTATGACTTCCAACCGGATCGGATTCATCGGCTTCGGAGAGGTGGCACGGGCATTTTCGCAGGCGCTGCACGCCCACGGAGCCTCGCTCCACTACTACGATGTCATGGTGAAAGAGCATCCGGAATACATAACGCCTCTCCCACTCGGTGAACTCGTTGCCCAGTGCGACATCCTGCTCTCGACCGTAACTACGGATGTCGCGGTAGCGGCGGCGCAACAGGCCCTCCCGTTCCTTCGCCCCGAAACCGTCTATGCCGATATGAATTCGACCTCGCCTTCGGTGAAGATGCGGATCGCCGAAATCATCGGTAACAAGGCGATTTTCATAGAAGGCAGCATCCTGAGCGCCGTCGGCGAGGCCGGAGCGAAGTCGGTGATTCTGGTGAGTGGCGCGCAGGCCGACGGCTTCGCCTCCCGCATGAGGGAGCTCGGCCTGGTCAATCTGAAATACTTCTCGCCCACCATCGGAGAGGCTTCGCGGCTGAAGATGCTGCGCAGCATCTTTTCCAAAGGCGTGGAATGTCTGCTGCTGGAAATGCTGCTGGCCGCGCGGAAAGCAGGGCTGGCCGAGTACCTGTGGAATGACATCGTCGAATTCATGACGAAGCATTCTTTCGACTCAGTGGCGCAGAACTGGATCAAGACACATCCGCTGGCGTGCGAGCGCAGGTACCACGAGATGGAGCAGGTACTTGAGACACTCAGCGACCTTGATATCGAACCGGTGATGACCCAGGGAACGACCAACTTCTTCAAGCGATCGGCGGAGTTGCGCCTGGGGGAAGAGTTCGCGCATAAGCCCGATGACTTCCGGGATGTGCCGGCACGCTTGGAGAAGATGCTTGAGGGGAGCGGGGAGAAGCGCGGAGTTCCCCACCGGGACTGAACAGCGATTTCGCAGGTTCGAGCGTAGGTATAGCCGCCCCCGGCTGTACGTGCCAGACGCGTGTGAGATCTCAAGGGGTTATTTCCACATGGCGGGATGTCGTTCCCACATAGTGAATAGTCCTGCGACGAACGCTGCCGCATCCGCATCCGCCGCGTGCTCGCCGCTAACGCTTAGGGCCACCGCTACGAAGAGCTTGCCCGCCGCTACCCGCATCGCCATCGACTGACAACGGCAGTATTCACACTACTGTCGCAGGATTGTAACCAAGCATTTACTTTCATCTGCCATTGTGTAGCCGCCAGATTACTCCGCCGGACAGGAACGTTTACGTCATGGCGTCACGAGATCATTCAGGCTTTCGCGTCCAGCGCGATCATCGGCCTGAACGAAGAGGATGCATGTGAGCGACATTTGCAGTCGATCTGTCCTGAAGGTTAGGCCCGCCAAGATCTCAACTGTCGTCCCCCATTTACCAGAGACTCCGGACAAACCTGGAGCGAGCGATAGGGATTGGAACGAGCCGGGTCCTTTACCTGTGGTTCAAGTTTCGCGGCTGAGCAAGACCTTCCGCTCGGGACGCAAAGCGCTCAGCGACATAACGCTCAAGATCGAGCCGGCGCAGATGGTCGCTCTGATCGGCGCTTCCGGGTCAGGTAAATCCACGCTGCTGCGTCATCTGGCGGGACTCACCGCGGCGGATCGCGGCGCCGGCGAAGTCAGAGTGCTGGGCCGCGCCGTGCAGCGTAACGGCGTTCTGGCACGAGATATCCGCCATGTTCGCAGCCGTATCGGCTTTGTATTTCAGCAATTTAATCTGGTTGACCGCCTCTCCCTGCTGACCAACGTCCTGGTTGGAACCCTGGGACGCGTGCCCGTCTGGCGCGGCACCCTGTGCTGGTTTACGCAGGCGGAAAAAAAGTTGGCCATGGATGCGCTGGAACTGGTGGGCATGGCCGAGTATGCCGGCCAGCGCGCCAGCACGCTTTCCGGCGGGCAGCAGCAGCGAGCCGCCATCGCCAGGGCCCTGGTTCAGCAGGCGGAGATCATCCTGGCCGACGAGCCCATTGCATCGCTGGACCCCGAGGCGTCGCTGCGGGTGATGGAAATCCTCTCCCGAATCAATCGCGAGAAAGGTATCAGCGTAGTCGTTTCACTGCACCAGGTGGAATTTGCGTTGAAGTATTGTCCCCGGGTGGTTGGTCTGCGGGATGGCAGAGTCGTCTATGACGGCTGCAATACCGACCTGACGCCGGATTTGCTTTCGGAAATCTATTGCTGCCGCGATTCGCAGCCGGAAAGTGCGCCCTTGAAGCCGGACTGGCTGAATCAAGGCGGGCTCAGCTCCGCCGCGGGGAGTTCAGCAGGCGCCGGCATTGCGTTGAATGGCGTTGGGTAAGCCTCCGAGCACGGGAGCTCTCACGATCCGGCCAGGCGCACCGGGAAAGCAGACGTATGTAATCGATCGGCGGTCCGCCGGCAAGTAAGACATCACTTACTGTAGAGGAGAATTCATCATGCGGTTTGAAAAACTGGCTGGTAGTGCATTCACGGCATTGTTGCTGGCGGCAACGCTGATCGGCGCGGCCCCCGCCCGGGCCCAGCAGGTCACGGAATTGAACTTCGGCGTGATTCCCGCCGAGCTGGCCCCCAACGTGAGGAGAGACTGGCAGCCATTTATCGACGACATGTCCAAGGCGCTGGGCATGAAGGTAAACGCATTTTTCGCCAGCGACTATGCGGCGGTGATCGAAGGAATGCGCTTCAACAAAGTCCAGCTTGCCTGGTTCGGTAACAAGGCGGCGTTGGAAGCCGTGGACCGCGCCAACGGAGAAGTTTTTGCCCGCACCATGACCCTGGACGGCAATCCCGGCTACTGGTCGCTTTTGATCACCCACAAGGACAGCGACATCCATAGCGTCGATGATGTCCTCAAGAACGGCAAGAAGTACATCTTCGGCAACGGTGATCCGAACTCGACCTCGGGATTTCTGGTTCCGGGCTATTACATCTTCGCCGTCAACAAGATCGATCCCAAAACGCATTTCAAGATCGTCCGCAACGCCAGCCACGAGGCGAATCTGCTGGCCGTCGCCAGCAAGCAGGTGGACTTCGCCACCAACAATACCATGGACCTGGCGAGGTTCCAGAAGGAACAGCCGGCCAAAGCCGCGCTGATCCGGGTCATCTGGAAATCGCCGCTCATTCCCAACGATCCGCTGGTCTGGCGCAAGGATCTCCCGGCCGACCTGAAGGCGAAGATCAAGGCCTTCATTCTGGCCTACGGCAAGCAGGGTCCGGACGCCGAGCGGCAGCGGCAGGTACTGGCTCATCTCGCCCAGGGATGGTTGCCGTTCCGCGAGTCGACCGATGCGCAGCTCATCCCCATCCGCCAACTGGAGCTGGCCAAGCAGAAGATGACCATCGAAAGCAGCCAGACCATCGCTCCGCAGGAGAAGCAGGCGCAACTCGCCACTATCAACGCCAAGCTGGCTGAGCTGGAAAAGCAGGCGCACAGCGCGGGAAATTAACACTCCGGCAATGCGAACCGTAGTGGTGGCAAAGCGGAAGTTCTTAGGGGTCAGAATGCAATTACGAAAGTTACGGACCGCCTTGTGTCTGACATGCCTCTTGTTGGTCGTCGTTCTGGCCGTGGGCCGGGCAGATGCCCAACAAATCAGAGAGTTGAACTTCGGCGTCATCCCCGCGGAACTTTCGCAGAGCTCCAAGAACGACTGGATGCCCTTGTTCGACGACATGTCCAAGGCGCTGGGCATAAAGGTTAACGCATTCTTCGCCACTGACTATGCCACGGTCATCGAAGGCATGCGTTTCAATAAGGTCCAGATTGCCTGGTTCGGCAACAAGGCGGCGATGGAAGCCGTGGATCGCGCCGGCGGAGAAGTTTTCGTCCATATCGTCAACCTGGACGGCACTGCCGGCTACTGGTCGCTGCTGATTACGCACAAAGACAGTGGGATCCAGACTCTCGATGATTTTCTAAAGAACGGCAAGAAATACTCCTTCGGCAATGGCGATCCAAACTCCACTTCGGGATTTCTCGTGCCGGGGTACTACGTGTTCGCCGCAAACAAGATAGATCCTAAAACGCACTTCAAGATCGTTCGCAACGCCAGTCACGAGACCAATGCGCTGGCGGTCCTGTCCAGACAGGTCGACGTAGCAACGTACAGCACTCTGCATTGGGACCGGTTGCAGAAACTGCAGCCGGATAAGGCGGCACAGCTCAGGATCATCTGGAAATCGCCGATGATTCCGAATGATCCTCTGGTTTGGCGCAAGGATCTTCCAGCCGATATGAAGGCCAAGATCAGGACCTTCATTCTGGGATACGGTCGCCAGGGGCCCGACGCCGAGCGGCAGCGCCAGGTGCTGGCCCATCTGGTAAACGGATGGTTACCGTTTGAAGAGTCCAGCGACGCGCAGCTCATCCCGATTCGTCAACTTGAGCTGGCTAAACAGAAGATGACCATCGAGGGCAGCAAGACCATGATGGCGCAGGAGAAGCAGGCGCAACTCGCTGCTATTGACGCCAAGCTGGCTGAGCTGGAAACGCAGGCGCGCAGCGCCAGGAAGTAACAGCGGCGAGAGCGTCCGGTGCAGACCTGGCGCTCTCGTCCTTCGCGGGTGGGATATGGCCGACTTGATGCAAATGGGAGCGCTTGACCGCCGGATGCAGGGCGCACCCAAAAGAACGATCCTGCAAATTCTGGCATGGATCGCTGTGATTGCCGTGCTGGCCTGGGCCTGGCGGGGCGCGCAGATGCGTCCCATGCTCCTGGTCAAAGACTCAGGCAACATGGTCAAGTTTGGCCTGGACTTCTTCCCGCCTGATTTTCGCGAGTGGAAGTATTACATCGAGGAGATGGCGGTCACCATTCAGATCGCTATCTGGGGAACGCTTCTGGCGATGGTCTTTGCCATTCCCTTCGGACTGCTGGCCTCCAAGAATATCGCGCCCTGGTGGATCTATCAGCCGATGCGGCGGGCCCTGGATGCGGCCCGCGCCATCAACGAAATGATGTTCGCCATGCTCTTCGTGGTGGTCGTAGGGATGGGGCCCTTTGCCGGCGTTCTGGCGCTTTTCGTTCACACCACCGGGATACTCGCCAAGCTCTTCTCCGAAGCCGTCGAAGCGATCGATCCGCGGCCGGTTGAGGGCATTCGCGTCACCGGGGCGAGCGTAATCGAAGAGATCGTGTTCGGCGTCATCCCGCAGGTGCTGCCGCTTTGGGTCTCCTATTCGCTTTACCGCTTCGAGTCGAACGTGCGCTCGGCGAGCGTGGTGGGAATGGTGGGCGCCGGAGGCGTGGGAATGGTGCTGTGGGAGATTATCCAGGGATTCCAATTCCGCCAGACATGCGCCGTGATCCTGATTGTGATCGCCACCTGCAGCTTGATCGACATGGGATCGTCGCAGGTAAGGAAAGCCATGGTCTAGCGCGGAAATAGAGTAGATGTATCCCCATGGGAGGATCGTCATCCCGACCGGAGCGAAGCGGAGTGGAGGGATCTTGTGCTTGTTGGCAAAACACAAGATTCCTCGACTCGCGCCAGACCACCCCATCAAACGCAACTGCGGCGTTTGCTGGGGACCCCGGCTACCACCCCATCAAACGCAACTGCGGCGTTTGCTGGGGACCCCGGGTCGGCGCTCGCTCGGAATGACGTTTATCTTTTTGAGGATACAGCATCTCTGGTTTCGCTCTAGCGCCATAGGGAAACGCTGCCAACAGTGCGGCGGAGTTCATACCCATTCAGGCAAGAACCGACCCAGGAGGGCCGATGACGAACTCTTCACCAACTGCAAAGAACGGGGTCCGTGCCGTGATCTTCGACGTATCGGGCACGGTGCTCGATTACGGAAGCCGCGGCCCGGTGGCCGCCTTTGTCGAGCTTTTCGCGCGCCACGGCGTGACTGTTTCCGAGGAAGAAGCGCGCCGGCCGATGGGCGCCCATAAGAAAGATCACCTCTGGGCGATGCTCACCGAACCGGCGATCTGCGGCCGCTGGACCAAAGCTACTGGACAGCAGCCGACCCGCGGAATCCTGGACCAGCTTTACAACGAGTTTCCGGCCATGATGAAGCAGGCGGTCGAGAAGCCCCCGCATTGCGATCTCATTCCCGGAGTGGTCGAGGTCACGCAGCAATTGCGCAGCCGTGGAATCCGCTTCGCCAACACTACCGGCTTCGACGCCGGCATGATGGACGACCTCAAGAAAAACGCCGTCGCCGCCGGCTACTCGCCCGATCTCTGGGTCACTCCGGACCTGGTAGGCGAGGGGAGACCTTCTCCGTGGATGGCTTTTTATGCCGCCCGCCAGCTTGGCTTGTACCCCATGAGTTCCTTTGTCAAAGTGGGCGACACCATCGTCGATATCGAAGAAGGGCACAACGCGGGCATGTGGACGGTTTCCATCGTCCGCTCCGGCAACGAGGTTGGGCTTTCACAAAAGCAACTGGAGGCTTTGCCGGCAATGGAACGGGATCGCCTGCTGAGCGCCGCCCGGCAACGCCTGGAAGCCGTGCATCCGCACTACATCATTGACACCGTGGCCGGCCTGATGCCGGTGATCGAAGAGATATCGTCGCGCATCGGTTGCGGCGAACGTCCGTAGGCGGGAGAGGAACCAGGCATGTTGAGCAAAGCGATGGTCTTTACCGCCGTCGGCAGCCCGCTGGAGATGCGGGAGTATCCCGTCAATGCTCCCGAACCCGGAGGCATGTGGGTTCGCGTGACCATGTCGACCATATGCGGCTCCGACCTGCATACGACACTGGGAGCACGCCCCGCGCCGGTGCCCATCATTCTCGGGCACGAAATTACCGGCAGAGTCAGTGCCCTGGGCAAGGGCGTGACCGCCGACACCATGGGACAGCCGCTGAAGGAAGGCGACCGCGTCACTTGGACGATCTTCGCCAACTGCGGAAACTGCTACTTCTGCAAGATCAAGTCGCTTCCCATGAAGTGCGTGAAGCTGTTCAAGTACGGCCACGAAACCTGTACGGCGGCCCCGCACCTGAACGGCGGCTACGCGGAGTATTGCTATATCATTCCCGGCACGTTCGTATTCAAGGTTCCCGACAGCGTGACCGACGAAGAGGCTGCGCCCGCTAATTGCGGCCTGGCTACCGTCATGCAGGGCTATGACGGAGCCAAGCTTCAGCCCGAAGATCATGTCGTCATTCAAGGCGCCGGCCTGTTGGGCATCTACGCCTGCGCCGTGGCCAAAGACCGTGGTGCGGGAAAGGTGATCATCCTGGATGTCGTGCCGGAGCGCCTGGAGATGGCGAAGAAATTCGGCGCGGATATCGCCTTGAATACCAGGGAACTTTCCGACAAAGACATAGTTTCGTTTGTCATGGAGCAGACGAGCGGCTGGGGCGCCGATCTGGTCCTGGAGCTGGCGGGAACACCCAAGGTTATTCCTGCGGGATTGAAAATGCTCCGCAAGGGAGGCCAATACTGCTGGCAGGGAAATGTCTTTCCCGGAGCCAAGGTGGAAGATCGATGCCTGCGAGATCATCACCCGCTGGATTACCATCCGCGGCTTCCATAACTACGACGCTTTGCAACTGGCCGAGGCGATCCGCTTTATCGAAAGAACCAGGGACAGATATCCCTTTGGGGAGATCGTAAGTCACAAGCTTCCGCTGGCCGAGCTGGCCAAGGGACTCAAACTGGCGGAAGAACGCAAGGCGGTTCGAGCGGCCGTTTGTCCGTGAGAGTGCCGCGGCGGGCAAGAGGCCGCGGCTCATCCCTTGGCTACTACGCCGCGGACTTGACCGCCAGTGTATCTACCACGGTGATGTTAGCCAGCAGCTCCTGCGGCAACCCATGCCGCTTCATCAAGTACTCCGGGCTGTTGTAAGAGGTCCAGACTTTGCCTTCCTGATCTTCCCAGACGAGAATCTTCAGAGGGAGATCGATGGCAATGCTGGGAGCGGCGAGCATGAGAGGCGTTCCTGCTTTGGGATTGCCGAAGATCAGCAGTTTCGTGGGAGGCATCTTCATCCCGACCTTCTCCGCTTCTCCGCTGTGATCGATCACGGCAAACAGCGTGACCCCCTTGGACTGCAAGATAGCCTTCAGCCTTTCCACCGTTTGCTCGACTGAGTGATTACTTGGCTGGTCGACGATTCCTTTGCTTGTCATGGATACCTCGTGCGCTTTGAGAGCGAGCAGTGCTAGTCGGGAGCAGGCTCATAGCGCAGGAATCGCGCTTCGCCTCTGCTCTTCCAGTAATGCGAATCGTAGGATGTAATCTCCACGCCCGTGCGTAAGGCGCTCAGGAAGGTTTGCCGTTCCGGATCAGCGACGATTCCCACGTGCCCACGCCAGACCACCAGGTCCCCTGAACGGGGCACGGCGACGCGCTTAAACCCTGGACCTCCGGTGTACAGCTTTCCTGAATCCATATATCTGTAGTGCAGCCCGACCTGTCCGTAGAGGTAGTGCACCAGGTGGGAACAATCGAGTCTTGTGCGTCGCAGGAGCATCCTGACTCCGATTCGCAGTGCCTGCTCGCCGGAAACGGCGAAACCCGCCTGCGGCGCAGCTTTAGCTGGACGCACATCGGCGGCGAGAATAGTGGACCGCGTTAGCGCCGCAAGTGACAACAAGCACGCCGCAGCAATAGGTAGCAGCCGACACGTAGGCATGGTAGTTGAACGCTTGTCCCAGGTGTCGATTTTGATGCCCTGCTGCTTGTTCTGTTTGCCTGGCCCCGGGGCGTGTCCCGCATACTACGTCCGGGGGGATCGTCACTTTTGGCTGACGGACTCGGGATTGACTGGGGCTACATAATAGAAGCTGCGCGAAGTCATGTATCCGCGCAGCGAGATTGTTCGAGACGGTCCCAACGGCGGCAAACAGGGAAGATTGCTATCGCGGGATTCGGCGAAACTAGACAAGGCCGACGATGAATGCGAAGCCTAACCCGCCATACGATTCCCCCGGCTCAGCCGCGGAGCCTGCCTGCCCGCAACTGCTGGTGCGCTGGGGAAATTCCCGGCGGGAATTTCTCAGTAACCTGGCCGAATTGCTGGTGTTGCGTAACCCACTTCTTCCCAGGCCGACTTCAGATGCGCCGTTCGCGTCCGTTTTCATCAGAGAGCATAATTTCCTCCGCGGCATCGTTTGGTCGCTCGCGCTGCACACGGTCCTGGCCTACGTGCTGTTCGCGATTCACGTTTTGACCTTCACGGCTGTGACGGTGGCCAGCCCCCTCCGCAGCGCCAGGATCAGCTACTACTCAATCAGTGAATTTCTCCCCGCGCTGCAGCGGGCCGAAACGCTTTCAGCGCCCGCGCCGGAGACCCGGAAGGCAGCACCAGATCGGCGAAGTGAGGTCACCAGTGACAGGACGTCACAAACAGTATTGGCCAAGCAAGAGATTCTCTTGGTGGCAACGGACGCAGCGCCGGGCCGGCAGGTGTTAATCACTCCGATTCGGGACCACATCGCGGTTTTACCGCCTCTTCCCAGCCTGGTGGCGACAGCGCCCAAGCCGCTGCTGGAGGTGCCGCTGGAGGTTGTGGCGCCGAGACAACGTCCCAAGTTGCCGATGGAGGTCGCTCCACCCGTGGCGAATCTGCCCGTAGCGGCGGCTTTACACCTGCCGGAACGCGCGCACACCGTCGCTGCACCGCAATCCACGAACATCGGGGCGATCGATATTTCGCCGGCCACGCCGCCGGCTCGTCCGCCCAAACTGTCGTTGCCTCAGATAGCGACGGTGCAAGCGCCACAGCCTCCGTCGCCTCCGCCGCCCGAGGAAACGAAGGCGCCGCCTTCACCGCCCGCCAAGGCGGAAGAAATCCCGCTGCTCGCGTTAACTACCAAGCCGATCGAGGTTCAGGGACCGATTGACGTTCCGCTGGCCGTGCACAAGGCTCATTTGGAAGCTTCTCCCAAGGGCAGAGAAGACGCCGGCGAAGCGGTCAAACCGGCCCCAGCACAGCCCACGCCGGATGCGGCTCCATCTGCCGCGTCCGCCGGCAAAAATGCGGAAACGCAAAAGCCGGAAGAGACGCTGGTGGCCAGGGTGAGTTCTCCTCTGGTACCTTCGGCGCCTTCGGCGACGATCGTTGTGGCGGGCATGGCAAAGCCGCCGGCTCCAAGCCTGCGCAGCCTGATGGCTACGGCGGGGACGGAGCTTACGCGTCCACAGGCTGCACCCAACGTCCTGCTACCGCAGAGCATCCGCCCGGAACCGGGATCGGTCGATGCCGCCGTCTTCGGCCGGAGGGGCTACCATGTGCTGACCGTGAACCTTCCCAATATGACCTCGGTGGCCGGCAGTTGGGAGATTCACTTCTCCGAGCTGGGGCCCGCGGAAGATACTCCCGGCACGGCGCCGCCGGCAAGCGCGCAGGGTATTTCTCCACCGTCCGAAAACAGCGTGCAACTGCACGGCTTCTCCGCCATTCGCACGGTGGATCCAGCGTACCCGGCGGATCTGAGGCGTGAAGGGATAGAAGGCGTGGTTATGCTTTATGCGGTAATCCATGCCGATGGTTCCGTGAGCAACATCAAAGTTATGAGCGGGGTGGATCAGCGGCTCGATGCCAGCGCCGCCGCCGCCTTCGCCAAGTGGCGCTTTCAGCCCGCGCTCAAGAACGGCCAAGCGGTCGAACTGGAAGCGGTGGCGAAGGTCCCCTTCCGCCTGCGCCGGCTGACGTTTTAAGTCCTCGGATGTAAATCAACATCGCCACAAACCAGTCCATTCACCTTCCGTGCTGCCTGTCGCTTCAGTACTTTGGGAGGCCACAAGCACCTCGCCTGCCAAGATCCGCCGTTCGCTCTGGCGGTAGAAAAACCAGAGAACTCCGCTAAAGCGGATTCAAAGTGGTTGTACCCTTCGCTATCACCGCCGGTCCCGCGCTGCGGGAGCCCGGCTACTGCACGGGGTATACTTTCCGCGAATCCAGGCTAGGCGTAATCGCAGCCGCTGTGTAATCTATAATGGCTCACTGAAAGGCGTGCAATTTCAAGGCTTTAGACCCGGCGCAGCCGGGATGCATTCTGGTAACGTATTCTGCCAGGTTCCCCTAAAGGACAGCAGCACCGCGCATCTATTCCACTTACACGATGAGCTCAGGCACACCCAACCCCGGTACGCCGGCCCGCCAGCAGGGCGCCCCTATCCGGATTGTCGTGGCGACTACGGTGATGCTGAGCTTCATCTCTTACTGGCGCGCCGCCGCCATCATTCTCAATGATCTTGGCTCGTCCGCGTTTTATGCCGGAGGCATCGCCGAAGAGGCGGTGGGACGGTCGGCGCCGTGGCTGATCCTGGCGGTGATGCTCTTCTCGTTTGCCGTGCGGGCCGTCTACGTCGAGAGCTGCTCGATGTTCGTGCGCGGCGGCGTGTACCGCATCGTCAAGGAGGCGCTCGGCGGTAAGTTAGCTAAGGTCGCGGTATCAACCCTGATGTTCGACTACGTACTGACCGGTCCGATCTCGGGCGTCTCGGCCGGGCAATACATAGCCGGACTGGTAAACGAAGCTCTGGTAGCCATGGCCGTCCATGGCTGGATGCCGGCGGCCGTCAGTACTTTTTTTCACGGCACACCGCAGCTGAACGTCAACGTCACCTCGATGGTGCTGGCGCTGGCGGTGACCATCTATTACTGGTGGGAGAACATCAAGGGGATCGAAGAATCCAGCGGCAAGGCCCTTCGCGTAATGCAAATCACCACCGTGATGGTGGTCATCCTGCTCGCCTGGTCAGTGGTCACGTTGTTTACCCGGCCCTTTCAGATCCCGCCTCTGCCATTGCCGGAAAACCTGCACTTCACGCGGGAAGCGCTGGGATTTCTCAAAGATAGTCAAATGGCCAAGTTTTTTGGCTTGTTCGGGATTCTGATGGCCTTCGGGCACTCGGTGCTGGCCATGAGCGGCGAGGAGTCGCTGGCGCAGGTTTACCGCGAAATCGCCCACCCGAAGCTGAAGAACCTGAAACGGACCGCCCTGATCATCGCCGTCTACAGCTTGGTCTTTACCGGCGCGGCGACCATGCTGGCGGGCATGCTCATTCCCGACGCCGAACGGCTTGCTTACAAGGACAACCTGATCGCCGGCCTTACGATGTACATGGCCGGGCCGCTTCTTCTCCGGCTCGTCTTCCGGGCCTTTGTTGTGGTGGTCGGTTTCCTGATGCTGTCGGGCGCCATCAACACCGCCATCGTCGGCTCCAACGGCGTGCTGAACCGGGTGTCGGAAGACGGCGTCCTGACCGACTGGTTCCGCAAGCCGCATCGCCGTTTCGGCACCACTTCTCGCATCATTAACCTGGTTGTCGGTTTGCAGTTATTCATCATCCTTGTCAGCCGCGGCGACGTGTACGTGCTGGGCGAAGCTTACGCATTCGGAGTGATGTGGAGCTTCGTGTTTAACAGCATGTCGATGCTGGTGCTGCGCTTCAAATACAAGGGTGAGCGCGGCTGGAAGGTGCCGCCCAATATCACCATCGCCGGGGTCGAAATCCCCATAGGCATCGCTGCCGTTTCGATGGTGCTGCTGGCGACCGCCGTCACCAATCTGTTCACCAAGTCGGTGGCGACCGTCTCCGGCTTCATCTTCTCGGGGGTGTTGCTCACGGTATTTGCCGTCTCCGAGAAGATCAACAAGCGGAAGAAGTCTTCCCAAGACCAACAGATGCAGGAGCACTTTCAGTTGGTGCAGCGGGACACGGTGGCAACTGATTCTGTCGGTGTGCGCCCCGGCAATATCCTGGTCACGCTGCGGGATTACAACGCTCTCAATCACCTGCGCTGGACTATGCAGTCGGTGAATACCCGCGAGCAGGACGTGGTGTGCATGTCGGCGCGCATCTCCGGGCTGATGGCGGGTGGCCCGGAACTGGCTCCGGAACAGCATTTTACGGACTACGAACAGACGCTCTTCACGCGCAGCGTCTCGGTCGCGGAAAAGTACGGAAAACACATTTCCCTGCTGGTGGTGCCGGCCAATGACGTTTGGCTGGCGATCGTGCAGACGGCGAGCGCGCTGGAGTCGGCCGCGGTGGTCGCCGGGCTGTCCAGCAAAATGTCGTCTCAGGATCAGGCGTTCCGCCTCGGCACCGCCTGGGAGCAGATTCAGGAGCCGAAGCGCCAGTTCGTCTTTCACGTGGTGCTTCCGGACATGCGGGTGGAAACCTTCCGCATCGGGCCGCACACGCCGACCATGACCGCGCAGGACGTCCAGCTGGTACACCGGCTCTGGCTCGATATCACGCAGCAGCCCGGTTTAGAGAAGCTGCACCATTCCGACATCATCTCCGAAGCGCTGGAGAGGTTTGCTCATGAGTGCGGCGGTGAACAGCGCGAAGAGATTCTGAGCGAGTTCCACCAGCTGGAGAGTACCCGTTATGGCGCCCTGCCCCCCCGCCCCGCCGATCCACGCGGAGACGCGACCCTGCCTGCCAAAGACGTAAAGGCACAAAACAAGAGCTAAAGCGTGTTCAAAGTGGGTGTACCCTTCGCTATCACCGCCGGTCCCGCGCTGCGGGAGCCCGGCTACTGCACGTGGTATACCTTCCGCGAATCCGGTCCAGGCGCTGAATCGATGCAATGAGAGGAAGGATGGTCCCACTCCCGCCGAGTTCTCATTTAGGCATGGGAACGGTGAGTACCGGACATGGGGCGCTGCGCATAATATCCATGGCTTTGGACCAGGTAGTCTCACCGTGCAAGTCGCTTTCGGCACTGTGCACGCCCAGGACTATGAGCTCGGCCTTCCAGCGCGCGGCGGCGTCCAGAATGCGCTCGGTTACCGAACCGAACTCCACCATCAATTCCGCTTTGCCCCGGCCATGTTGCTCTTTGGATGCTATTTCGCGCAGGCTCTCCAACCTTTCGCGTTTTACCCGTTCCGCATCCTGCGGCGAGGCGGCGCCCACGGCCACGTGCACGAGCGCCAACGATGATTGCAGTTGTTCGGCCAGCCATGAGCCGTAAACGACTGCGTAAAGCGATTGCGGAGCGAATCCGGTCGGAACAAGAATGCGGCGGGGCCCGCTCTCCGAGTTAGTGCCCAGGGAATTCGGCCCGACGGTGAGCACCGGGCAGGAAACATGTTGCATGATGGTTTCCGAGGCTGACCCCAGAAAGAACTTCCAAAGACCGGTGCGGCCGCTCGATCCCAGTACCACCAGGTCGATCTTATGTTCGGCAACAACCTGCGAGAGAGCTTCTCCAATCGCGCCGGACTTGACCAGCAATTTGTGGTCAACGCCTGCCAGCCGGCCCGCGACGAGCAGATCGGTCACCTCGGACTGCAAGGCGCGCCAGGCATCCATGACCTTGGCCTTCGCCTGAGCGCTCGACACATGGACGACAAACAGCTTCGAGTGATGGCGGCGCGCTACCGCCGTTCCGCAGGCAAGCGCGGTCTTGGAAGCAGCCGAGAAGTCAGTCGCAATCAGAACGTTGTCGAGCTTTGGGCCTGGGCGCTTTGATGGTTCGGTCATAGAGAGTCCAAAGCCAGCTTACGTTTGGCCCTACTATACTACTTTCAACCTCAACTTCAGAATGCCGCCATCAGCATGCGGTTTTTGACACGACCGGCGCCCGCTTGCGTGAAGTGCCATTTACCGCCGAGCGAATCAGCCGCGCTGCACGCGTGAGTATCCGCCAGCAGCCTGCAGGCTCTTACCTCACCGCCAGCGTGTATCCGGTGTTGCCTTTGGAAATGTCGTACACGCCGTAATCGCAACTGTAGACCGTCCACGCGCTGGTGGTAACGGCAGCATCGGTGGTCGAGGTCCAATAATATTGGGATGAGACAAAGTTGGTGAAAATCGGCGCCTGATAGAGCGCGCCATTGTATTTCCAGGTATATGTTGAATTAAAGAAATCGGCTTCGTTGGTCACCATTCTGTCTGCCAAGCTCTGCATCTCGTTGCGGTTGGGCATGCGCCAACTGCCCGCTGTCGAGCCGTCGGTAAGGCCGCATTGGCCGCTGGCCAGATTGTTGACGGATGTAATCGCTGCAGACCAGTTTCCGCTGATGCAGTTGGCCTGCTTCAGCCAGATTAAGCCGGTCATGGTGTCTGTCACGGTTCCATTGTTGTTATCCACCCAGCGCGGATAGGTTAAGTGCACGCCTGTTTGAAGTGTAGCGTCATCTCCCGCGGCGGTTGCGACATACCCATTCCAGAAGGCATACAAACCCGTTGCTTGCAACTGGACGGTCCCGCCGGCGCCGGTTCCCCGTACCGCCCACACCTGGTTGTTTGCCGTAGCCTTGGCGTTGGCAGAGCCGTCGTTAATGTAGCCGCCATCGCTGAACTGTATTGCCCATGCGTTCGGAGAACCCGATTGGCCGCCGTAGTAGCTGGTCGAGGACCAATAGATTCCACTGGACACGCCATTGAAAACATTCGGAGTGACCGCCGGGCCGCTCTGCGAAACATCAACCACGCTTTCCAGCTCAACGACGTTGGGCACGCGCCATTGTCCGGCAGTTGACCCGTCGGATAGACCGCATTGTCCGCTGACCAACTGGTTCACCTGGTTCAACGCATTCGTCCAGGTCGTGGGTCCGAGCGTGGCACAGGAGGCGTTCTTCAGCCAGATGAGACCGGTGAGATGATCGGTGACCGTGCCGTTGGAATTGTCGGTGAAGCGGGTGGCCGGCCAAGCGACTCCTTTCAGCTTGGAGGCGTCATCGCCGACGGCATAGCTCGCGGTCTGACCCGTTCTGGCCAGGCCCACCAGCGGATTGCTGCCGTCGTAGGCGCTGAAGTTGGCGCCGCCCAGAGAGCCGTTCGGCAAGGCAACAAAATCGATGACCGTGAAATCGATTCCGATATCAGTGGCACCGTTTCCTTGAAACTGGCCGGTATAACCGGCCCGGATTACACTGGCCCCTGCGCCCACCGTGGGATAGAACCCATACCCTGTCTTGTTGGCCCAGAATTGGAAATCTCCGGGGACATTGCCGGAGGTCGATATGCCAGTGAAGCTGTAGTTGCCGTTCGCATCCGTTGTGGCTGTCTGGTAGATCGCATTGCTGTTGGTGATGAAGGCTGTAACCGTGGCGCCCGCCAACGGCGCTCCCTTGAAGGTAACCGTACCGGAGACGCTATCGGTCGGCGGCGGATCGGAGTTTGTGTTGCCGCCGCCACCGCCGCTACCACAAGCACTAAGCAGGCCGAGGCCAATAATCGCTAACAGCAATTTAACCGGACGCATGGAGTTGCCTTTCCCGAGCTATGCAATATCGCCTGCGGATTCCCGCGACCTCCGGAGGGAGCTAACGTGCGGACAGGCAAAGGATATTGAGTGTATCGGCAACTCTCATTCAATCTTCAGCGGATTTGTCAGCCGTTGGTGCTAGAACTGCCGGGAGGGGCGCAAGACGGGGAAAAACCTTAAAGCGAAACCGGAGCCGGCGGACCGGCCCCGGCGTGAGAAAAGTGGGGCACTCGGCAAACAAGAACTCGTGGAATGCAGGAAACGGCGAGCCGCCCCGCCGCCAGCTCCTACGGCGTGCTCAAGAAGGCGATCACCTGCTGCTGGAAGATGCGATGTCCCTTCTGCAGGTGCATCATGTGGCCGGCGTCGGGCACCACCACGTACTGCTTGCGCGGGTTGGGCAGCTCGGCGAAGAAGGGCAGTAGCCCGTTCAGGTCGGCCACGTCGTCGTACTCTCCATGGATGATCATGGTCGGGACCGGCATCAGCCTGGGGTTGATCATCGGCATGATCGTCACCATGTCGAGCTGCGGACCAGTGGGCGATTTCAGTTCGACCTGGACTGCCGCTTTGGCGAAGGCATCGACCACCTCGGGGTCGCTGGCCGAGGCTGGAGCCATCGAATAGAAGCGCGGCTTCCAAGCGGCCTCCGGAATGGTGATGTAAGGGTTCTTGCGGAAGAAGTCAACGCGGGGACGCCGCCTGGCAATGTCCGGGCTGTTCAGGTGCATCTGCGCGTAGGAGATGTACCGGTCCACTTTGCCCGACTGAGCCATGATGAACATGCCGGCATACTGCGTTCCCCAGGACCAGGCAAGCACGCTGACCTTCTTGGCGCCGCGCAGCTTCAGCACGTAATCGACAACGGCGTTCAGGTCCTGGCTGGCTTCCATGGTTGTCATGAGGCCGTCGGGATGGGTGGAGCGGCCGAATCCCCTGACATCGAGAGCGAACACATCGAAGCCGCTTGCGGCCAGCACATCCATCAGGCTGTAAGACGGCTTGCCCGGCACCTGCAGATCGAAGCTCTCCTTGCCGGCCGTGGCCGAGCCGTGACAAAGCACGACCACCGCTTTGCCGGCCGCTGTGCCCGCGTACTTCTCCCAGACATAGAGCCGCACCGGCCCATTGTTGACCCAGTGCTCGACGCCGGTGATAGCGGGCGAGGCGGCGAAAGCAGTCGCGCCTGACAGGATGAAGGCGAGGATAATGCAGAAAAGAGCAATCGAAGTGGTGGTTCGCTTGGTCACGGAAGCCTCTCTCTCAAAGGGTTGAAACGTACCGGTCCCAACATTGTTTCAGCTCTGAAATCGTCCGCATTCTACTACCGTGAGTTGAAATTGCAATCGCAAAAGTCCCCGGCGGATAGGTTGGAAGCACGTAGGCCCAGCCGCCCTCGGCTGTGGCGGGCGAGCGGAGCTCGCCTCCAGCCCTAGTAACATGACTGTCATCGCAGCGCCGGATCGAACAATCCGAAGAGCAGAACCGCCAGCACCAGCAAGGTGAAGCCGACGTAGAGCATATCTCTCTCCAGCGCGAAGGCGACCGCGGCGAAGATGACCCGCGCCACGGGCGTGGCGATCAGCAGCAACAATCCGAGCTGGATGATGGCGTCAGCATGCAAGGCGAGCGATCCGGCGACGATCGAGCGTATGCTCTGAAGCTCGGCGCTGACCCCGTGGAAGCTTTTGTAGTCGGGCACCGGCGCGCCGCCATGTTTTGCCAGGTAGAGCGCTCCTCCGAGCAAGACGACCGCCGCCGCCAGCATCACACCCACGCGCAGCAGCACGCCGATGGCGACCTCGACCTGGTAATCCTGGATTCGGCTGGTGGCGCGCTCTCCTGTGCTCATAACTTTCCTGAGATTCCTTTCCAGATCATTTCAATGGCAAGCACGACAATGACCGCGGCGAAGATCTGGCGCAGCGCGCTGGTTTTCGCCCTGACCAGAACCTTGGTCCCGAGCAGCGAGCCGGCCAGAACTCCGAGCATGACCGGCATGGCGAGCCGGGGCTCGATGAAGCCGCGGCTCAGGTAGACGCCCGCGCTGGCGGCGGCGGTGACGCCGATCATGAAATTGCTGGTGGTGGTGGAGACCTTGAAGGGCAAGCGCATGGCCTGGTCCATGGCCAGTACTTTGACCGCGCCGGAGCCTATGCCGAGCAGCCCGGATAATGTGCCGGCGCCGAACATGAGGCCGAAGCCGGCGGGCACGCGCGTCGAGCTGTATGGCTGCGGTCCGGCGGCAGTGGGATAGGAGCCCTCAAGCCGTAATGGCTTGGCGAGGCGGTCGGGCTTCAGGTTGACCGGATGCTCCGGTTGCGGGCGCCCGGAGAGGTAAGCGGAGTATAGCAGCATGAGCCCGAAGACTACGGCGATCACGCTCGTTGACAGCCTCGTTGCCAGGATTGCTCCCAAAATCGCTCCCAGCGTGGTCGCGATCTCCAGAAACATGCCGATGCGGATGTTGGAATAGCCCTCGCGCACGTAAGCCGCGGCCGCTCCCGACGAGGTGGCGATCACCGACACCAGCGAAGCGCCCGCCGCATAGTGAATGTCTACCCCGAAGACAATGGCGAGCAGCGGAACCAGCACCACGCCGCCGCCCAGCCCGGTGAGCGCTCCCAGCAGGCCGGCGAAGAAGGAGCCCGTCGCCACCAGCAGGGTGAAAATCAGAGTTGTCATTGGCACGTGCATTTCTTTCCTGGGAAACTAAGCGCCCGCGGCATTTCCTCTACGATCGCCGCCGCCGCTCCGCCTTGCAACCGGGCCGGAGCGCCCTTTCGGGAGAGGCCGCAGCGTGATCCGGCCGGAGAAGACAAGTTCCGACATGGCCAGAAGCGCCGCCGCACGGGAATCTTCCATGGTGCTTGTCATAACCAGGTCGTTCGATCCGGAAAGCAGCCGTGAGAGCCCGGCATTGAGACCATCGCGATAGCTCGGAGAAGAACTCAGTGGTCCCGAGAGCAGAATCTGTTCCGGATCCACCGCCACGGCTATGCTCAACAGAGCCTCGCCTAAAGAGCAACCGGCGCGGAACAGGACCTCCCTGGTTCGCTCGTCGCCGCGCGTCGCCATGCCTAACACCCGATCGAGCTGCGCTTTGTTACTGCGGGTGCCCTCAGGGGAAAGGACCGGGCCCACGGCACTTCCCAACTCCGCCAGCACGGCCGCTCCGGAGCAAACCGTATTCAGGCAGCCAATCTGACCACAGGAGCAGCGCGTCATGGCGCCCGCCACCGGCATGTGCCCGATCTGGCCGGCGCCGAAACGCGCGCCGCGAACCAGTTGCCCGTCGAGGAAGAGGCTCCCGGCCAGCCCGATCGCATTGCGAAAGAACATCACGCTGCGCTTGCCCGCGGCCACCCCGAAGCTCACTTCCGCCAGCAGCAAGGCATTGGTCAGGTTGTCCACCGCGACGGGAACTCCCACGGCGCGTTTCAGCGGTCCAGCGATCTCGGTTGCTTCCCAGCCAAGGAATGGGAGACTGACGGCGATCCCTTTGCGGTGATCGACCACGCCGCTCAAGACCACTCCAAGCCCCAACACGCGTCTGCGGTCCACGCCGGCGGTGGCGACCAGCTCTTTCAGGCGTTCGGCGCAAAAGGCCAGAGCATACTTGCGGTCTGCGGCGACGTCGAGCGGGAAGGCACGCCGCAGCAGAATTTCGCCGCGCAGGTTGGCCAGGGAAACCGAGGGCTCGTAGGCGTTGATGCTCAGTCCGAGAACGTAAGCGCCTTCGGAGACCAGGGCCAGCGACGTCCGGCGCCTGCCGGGAGAGCTCGTGCGGACCGACTTCTCGCCTTCCTCGACCAGCCCGGCGGCGATCAGGTCACGCACGATGCGGGTCACGGCCATCAGCGAGAGACCGAGCGTCTTGGCGAGCTGGGTGCGCGAGAAGGCTTTCTGTTTGTGAATCTCGAGCAGCACGCGGGCGCGGTTGAAACGGCCGAGTTGGGTCTGGTCGAGCTGCATTGCAATTAGTATCTCACGGTTAGTTATTAAACCAAACAAGAACCCCATCGGTAGTGGTGCGTGGAAATCCAAACTGCACCACTACCACCCCATCCACTCGCTTCACCAGTTATTTTCTTGACCCTCAACTCTAGCTACGCCTGCGACTAGGCTGGCGTCTCCCAATACCGCCACCATGCGACTATCAACTCGCTGAGAGCCCCGCCCAAGCAGACGGCACCCTTGTGATCTCGAGCATTGACAGCTCTGCCATATCCGGTAGCATTCCCAAAGTGAATTCCCTCTAATCTGCCCCCAGATGGGCTCGCACGGCAAGGAGGCAGCGGATGGCGACCAGTACGAGCACGGAAGCACAGCCTGCCAACGAGATAGCGCAAGGCCCTGTCGGTCAGCGGGTTACACGCGCTGACGGGCTGGAAAAGGTGCGCGGCGAGCCGGTCTATTATGGCGACTTCAATCTGCCGGGCATGCTCTACGGGCGGGTGCTGCGCAGCCGCTATCCCCATGCCCGCATTCTCGAGGTCGACACCTCGCGCGCCAAGGCTCTGCCCGGGGTGGCCGCCGTCGCCGTCGCCGCCGATATTCCCGGCGCCAAGAAGATCGGAACGCGGATGCATCCGGGCGACCAGCCCATTCTCTGCCAAGACAAAGTTCGCTTCATCGGTGATGCCGTCGCCTTGGTGGCCGCCGAAACCCTGGAGATCGCGAGCGAAGCCATTGAGCTGATCGAGGTGCGCTACGAGGAACTGCCTCCCCTGCTCGATCCCAAAGAAGCCATGCTGCCCGGCGCGCCCCGCGTACATGAGGACCGCGACAACATCGTCCATCACTTCAAGCTGCGCAAGGGCGACGTGGCGTCGGCTTTCGACGCCTGCGCCGTCATCGTCGAGAACGTCTATGAGACGCCGCTGGTCGAGCATGCCTACCTGGAACCAGAAGGCTGCATGGCCGACAAAAGCGGACAGATGATGACCGTCTGGACGCCTACGCAGTGGGGCTTTGTCATCCGCGAACAGATAGCGGCCATGCTCAACTGCCCGTCAGAGGCGGTGCGGGTGATCACCACCAATGCCGGCGGCGGCTTTGGCGGAAAAGAAGACGCCTGCTCCGATACTGCCTGCCGCGCCGCCCTGCTCGCCCATCTCACCGGACGCCCGGTGAATTTGGTATACAGCCGCGAAGAGGCCATCATCAGCTCTTCCAAGCGCCATGCAGCGCGCGTCGAGTACAAGACGGGCGCCGACAAGGACGGCCGGCTCCTGGCCATCGAAGCCCGGGCTTATCTGAATAAAGGCGCCTACGCCAGTGCCGGTGCTCTAACTCCTCCGGCCGGCGGGCTGACGGCCAATAGCGGATTCCATCTGCTCGGCCCGTACGACATTCCCAACGTGCACGTCGATGTCTACGACGTGTACACCAATCTGCCGTTCGGCGGCGCCATGCGCGGGCTGGGCGTGCCGCAGATGGCATTTGCGCATGAGTCGCAAATGGACGAGCTGGCCCATCGCCTGGGCATCGATCCCGTCGAAATCCGCCTGCTGAATGGCCTGGAAGCGGGCAAGCGGACGGCCTCCAATCAGCTATTGGAGAATAGCGTCGGGTTGAAGGAGACGATCCGCCGGGCCGCCGAGCGCGCCGGCTGGAAGAGCTTCCGGCAGGAGAAGCGGGCCGAGGGCCGCATCCGGCGGGGCATGGGAATCGCCTCGTTTATCTTCCCGACCGCCCTTGGCGCTTGGCCCGAATTCACCAACGCCACCATGGAGGTCGACCCGGAGACCAACCAGAGCAATCCATATCACGTTTACGCGTGGGGAACGCAGATCGCGGAGGTCGAGGTCGACACGCGCACCGGCATGATTAAGGTCAAGCGCGTGGTCTGCGCGCAGGATGTGGGCAAAGCCATCAACCCGGCGATGGTCGAGGCGCAGATGCACGGCGGAGTTTCCATGGGCTTGGGCTTCGCGCTGAGCGAGGAACTGATCCTCAATAAGGGCCGGGTGCTGAATCCCTCGCTCGCCAATTACCTGATTCCCACCGCCGCGGACACGCCGGAGATCGTCTCCATCATCGTCGAGGATCCCTATCCCGACGGCCCGTTTGGCGCCAAAGGAGTCGGTGAGCCGGGCGCGGTGCCGACGGCAGGCGCAATCGCCAACGCCGTCTTCGATGCCGTCGGAGTGCGCATAACCCGCTTGCCGATTACCGCCGAACGGGTGTGGAGAGCTTTGCAGGAGAAGCGTAAGGCGCGGAGCGTCGCCAGTGGCATCGTAGAGCCACGCGGAAGCGAGATCTGTTCCGAAGAGGTCGTGCATGATATTGCCAAAGTTTCAGTACCTGGCGCCCAAGAGCCTGGAGGAGGCCTGTGCCCTGCTCGGCCGCTATGGCCCGGAAGCGCAGGTGCTGGCCGGCGGCACCGATCTGCTGGTCAAGATGAAGACCGGCTTGCTGAAGCCGGCGTATCTTGTCTCGCTGAAACAGGTGGATGAACTGAAGGGCATTTGCCATCAGCCTGGGGTAGGCGTGGTGATCGGCGCGCGAACTACCCACAATGAATTGGTCACCAGCCCCGTTCTGGCCGCCCGCTTTCGCTCGGTTTGCGCGGCGGCGGCCACCATGGCCGGCTACCAGATCCGCAACACGGGCACAGTGGGCGGCAACCTGGTGAATGCCATGCCGTCGGCCGATCTGCCGCCGATCCTGATTGCCCTGGCAGCGAAGGTCCGCCTTGTCAGTCCCGCCGGCGAGCGCATGCTGGAGCTGGAGGAGTTCTTCGCCGCTCCGGGCAAGACGGCGCTGCAACCGGGCGAGATTCTGGCGTCGGTCATCATTCCCGAGCAGGCAACCACCGGCAGTAATTACCGCAAGTTCGGTTTGCGGCAGGCCGAAGCATTGGCCGTGGTCGGGGTAGCCAGCGCGGTGACCATGCAGGGCGACGTCATGCAGGATGTACGCATCGCTCTCGGCGCGGTTGCACCGACGCCTATGCGCGCCCGCCAGGCCGAGACGCTGTTGCGCGGGCAGAAGGTGAACGAGAAGCTGATTGCCATGGCCTCCGGATTCGCCGCCGCCGTGGCGCGGCCCATCAGCGACATTCGTGCAAGCGCCGAGTATCGGCGCCATCTGGTCGAAATCCTTACCCGCGATTCCATGCATGCGGCCATCGAGAAGGGTCACAGCTAGTCTGCCCCTGACAAGCGCTGGTTGGGGCAGTGAGAGGTTAGAGATGATTTCGGAGAGCAAGGTTCAAAACGATTTCCAGTTGAAGGTGAACGTCGTCGACGCCAAGCTGCACCCGGTGCGCCTGATGGTAAACGGCAGTGAGCGCCATGCCGAGGTCCAGGCCAATCTCACGCTGCTGGAGTTGCTGCGCGATCACTTCGGCCTGATGGGTACCAAGGTTGGTTGTGAAACCGGCCACTGCGGCGTCTGCACCGTTTTGCTCGAGGGTGAGCCGGTGAACTCCTGCCTGATGCTGGCGGTCGAGGCCGATGGCGCAACCGTTACCACCATCGAGGGCCTGGAGCGCGAGGGCCGTCTGGACGCGGTTCAGGAAGCCTTTCTCCGCCACGGCGCCGTACAGTGCGGCTACTGCTCGCCCGGAATGATCCTCTCAGGACGCGCTCTGCTGGATCGCAATCCCAACCCCACGGCCGAGGAGGTACGCGAGGCCATCTCCGGAAACCTCTGCAGCTGCACGGGATACGTCAAGATCGTGGAGGCCATCCTGGACGCGGCTAAAGTGGAGACTAAAGGGTAGATTTCTGCACCGGCAAATCCCTCCGGATTCTGGGTTCTTATGCAGCCCAATTGTTGAAACTTCGGAAATTGATTGATTCTGGAGGATTTTCCAGTTACTAAACTGTATACAGGCAAATGCCCGGGCGGCGAGTGAGAGAAGCGATTTGTGCGACACACGGGAACGCCACCAGCGGTTCGCATATCCAAGGAGGGGTGGTATGGAGGGTTATACCAACCGGCTGCTAGAGTTCGATTTGACAACCGGCAAGGTTAAGGTTTGTGCTCCGGAAGAGGAACTTTACGATAAATATTTGGGCGGCAGAGGCTTCGGCGCCCGGTTGCTGTATGATTTTCTGCCTGCCGGAGTCGATCCGCTCAGCGGCGAGAACATCTTGCTGATTCTAGCCGGACCGTTTACGGGCACGCCGGTGCCCGGGGCGAACAGATTCGTCGTAATCACCAAGTCTCCGGCCAGCCAAGGGTTTGTCGATTCTTACGCCAGCGGCCGCATAGCGGTGGAACTGAAATTCGCCGGCTATGACGGCCTCATTGTCAGGGGGAAGGCCGCCGGGCCGTCCTACATTTACATTGAGGACGACAAGGTCGAAATCAGAGACGCCACCTTTCTATGGGGCAAAGATACCTTTGAAACCGAGGATCTAATCCGCGCGGCTCTGGGAGACCACGAGGTTGGAGTCTGCTGTATTGGTCCTGCCGGCGAACGCATGGTAAATTTCGCCACTATCAATGCCGACTACTATCGTCAGGCTGGGCGCGGAGGCGTTGGCGCCGTCATGGGCGCCAAAAACCTCAAAGCGGTCGTGGTCAAAGGCAGCAGGGGGGTCAAGAGCCATAACCCCACCAAACTGCTGTCGCTGGTTCATGACAGTATCGCCAAGCTTTCCGATAGCACGGTAGGCAAAGCCAGGATACGGTATGGCACGCCGCTGACCCTCAATATAACCAACGCCGCTGGCATGCTGCCGACCAGCAATTTTCGCAAGGGCCAATTCGAAGGAGCCGAGAAAATCAATGCCGAAGCCTGTGAGGCCTCGACCATAAAGAGCCGCGCCTGCTATGGCTGCAGCGTCGGCTGCGCCAAGATCATGGAGGCCAAGGAAGGCAAGTACAAGGGCAACATCGTCGAAGGACCGGAGTACGAGACTCTGGGACTGCTTGGCTCCAATCTGGAGATTGACCAACTGCCGGCGGTGATTCAGGCCAACATTCTGTGCGACCGGCTAGGGATCGACACCATTTCTACCGGCAATGTGCTCGGTTTTGTCATGGAGTGCATGGAACGAGGGTATTTGAGGCCGGAGGACGTTAACGGCCTGCACGTGGAGTTCGGCAGCGCAGAGCCGGCCCTGCAGTTGATTCGCGATATCGCCTATCGCCATGGGGCAGGAGATTGGCTGGCGGAAGGAGTTCGGGGCGCTGCCAGAAAGATCGGCAACAACTCGATCGATTTTGCCATGCAGGTAAAGGGCTTGGAGTTTGCGGCCTATGATCCGCGAATCGGCTACGGAACCGCCCTGGCGTATGCCGTAAATCCTCGCGGAGCATGCCACCGAAGGGCTTGGCCGCCGGCGGTAGAGGTGCTGGGTAAAGAAAACCCCTGTGAAACGGAAGGCAAGGCCGAAATAGTAAAGCGCCTTTATGATGAGAATTCAATTCTCCATTCCCTGCTGGTCTGCGATATGCCGTCCAAGTTCACACCCTTGAAGCCGGCCGATTATGCCGGCTACTATGAGGCGGTAACCGGGAAACCGATGACCGTCGAGGAGTTGATGACGATAGCCGACCGCGTGGAGACGATGATCCGACTGTTCAATAACCGGGAAGGTTTTAGTCGGGCCGACGATACTTTACCGCCGCGAGCGTTCAAGGAGGGTTTGTTAAACGGTCCTGCCCAAGGGCGTTTTATTCCGCGGGAGGCGCTGGACGCAATCATGACAGAGTTCTATGCACTGAGGGGCTGGGACGACCAGGGCATACCGTCAGCCGAAACGCTGACCAGGCTTCAAGTGTCACGGGAGAGAGGGACGCCATTATGCGATTGTCAGTAGATAAACAGAAATGTACCGGCTGCGAAACATGCGAAATTGTTTGCGCCGTGGTTCATACCGGAGAGTTCAATCCCCGCAAAGCCAACATCCGCGTCCCCTTTACCCATCCGTTGCCCAGTGCTCCAGTTATCTGCATCCAGTGCCCCAAGCCGACCTGTGTTGAAGCTTGTCCCGAGAACGCCCTTGAACTGAAGGAGGAATCCGGCATCGTGGCGCTGGATTCGACAAAGTGCAACGGCTGCGGCCAATGTGTGGACGCTTGCAAGTTTCACGCGATTTTCCTTGATGCCGAGGCTCATCTGGCGCGGAAATGCGACGTCTGTAATGGAAGCCCCAGGTGTATCGAGTTTTGCCAAAAGGGGGCCCTCTCCATAAAGGAGATAAAACGAGTGGTATAGAGCTGGCTGCATAAATATGTTTTGAAGGGGCGGGGCTTCAGTGTGTGCGTGAGAACCCCATTTTTTACCGGTCCGACCCCATCATATTGGGGTCAGCGCGGCAATAAAGCTCACTATATGGCGTACGAAACTAGTTCTCACGCACACACTTCAGGGCCTGCGTGAGAACTGACTTTCCTTGTGACGAGTGGTACAAAGCCCGGAAAACAGCCCGCGAAGCGGGCAGAAGATAATAGCCCAGGGCGTGAGCCCTGGGTAAAGTGGCACAAAACGGATAAGCCCCATAGGGGCGACAGAGTTCTCACGCACGCTCTTCAGCCCCGCCGTCCAGAGCCACCAATGATGCGGGCTTTACAGGCTGCTGAAAAACGCGCCGAAGCAACAAGCGAGGCGCTATTGGATGTGGGCATTACAGGATTGCCGCACAAGAACTTGTATTCTCAACTGCCCGCAATCTGTTTTTCAGCAGCCCGTTTAGCCCCTGAGGGCATTGCCGGTTCTTGCCACACGCATTTATGCAGCAACCAGTCCTAGAGCCTGTTATTGACTTATAGGGCGGCAGCGACGGGAGCGGATTTTTCCGAGCGCGAGGAGCGAGGAGCGGCAAATACTGAAGTATTTTAGCGACGAGCGACACTGCGATCGGGAAAATCCGCCCCGTCCCGCAGGGTTGCGGCGCAAATCGGCCCAGACTTCGTTGTCGTCCTCGAACATGGAATCACCATGCCCCTCGGACTCCGCCTCGTCTGGCCCAATTTTCGCTCGCAACGCTGTCCGTCCTATAAGTTAATAACAGGCTCTAGACAGGCAAGTGGCCTTGCGACCGTTTGAAAAGCAGGTCGATATCATGATGATTTCGGTAAAAAGTATTGGTGTATTCCGTGAACAGTTTGGCTCGGGAGTGACGGTGGAGTTGAGCAATCCGCCTTATACCGCTGGACAACTGCTGCATGTCCTCAAGCAACGCTACGGATTGGATTTTGCCCGACAAGTATTGCCGGCAGACGGGCAGGGGAATGTGATGGCTTTGCTGGTTGATGGAAGAAATATCAGCAGCCAGCAAGGATTGGACACTCCATTGAAAGAAGGGGCACAGGTATATTTTGCTGTGATGGTCGCTGGTGGTTAGCTGACCGCTGTCCCAACTGTTCTCTGTAATACGAGCGCCGTGACCTTGAACCGGCTGACTTGGTCGGCAGTTTCCTGGCAGGCGAACAGATAAGACTCAGGAATGTCTAGTGTGGTAATCCGCCCTGACGTCAGCGCAAATTCTTGCATCCGCGTGCGGCCCGCACACGTCTTCTAAGGAGAGTGACTACTCCGGAGTGGAGCGCGAATGCGAACCCGTTTGACCCTGTTGTCGATTCTTCTGCTGTCCTTGGGCGCGCAGCTTTTTGCGGCCGATGAGTACATCATCGACCCGGTCCATTCTTCCGCCAATTTCGCCGTCAAGCACCTGCTGGTCGGCACGGTGCACGGCCGCTTCAGCGAGCTTTCCGGCACCATTTCCTACGACGAAAAGGATCCGTCGAAATCCTCCGTTGTCGCCATCATCAAAACTGTGACGGTCAATACCGATAACCAGAAGCGCGACACCCACCTCCGCAGCGCTGATTTCTTCGAGGCCGACAAGTATCCGGAAATCCGCTTTGAGAGCACCAAGGTCGAGAAGGCCGGCGCCGGCGAGTTGATCGTGACCGGCAACCTGACCATGAAGGGCGTGACCCGCCAGATCACGCTGCCCGTTACCTTGGCGAAGGCGGAAGCCGGTGGCAAAGTGCGGCTCGGCGTCGAGACCGGCACCCGCCTGAATCGCTTCGATTACAACGTTTCCTACGATCCCACCGGAACCACGGTCGGCAAGGAAATCACCATCGAGATCAATCTGGAAGCCGTAAGAAACGTCTCTCAGGCCGCCGCCAAATAAGCGAACTTTCCGTTGACACGATAAGGGGGGAATGCGGCGGAGTAGAGCCGACGAATCGCAACTCCTGTTTTGCCGCTCTATTTGCCGCGCGCGGTTCTTCTTCCCAGAACGGAATTTGAGTGGCTTCGTGGTGGGCGATTACGGTTCACGGGCAAAGAGTACGGTGAGCAGGAGAATGAGGCCGTTGCTCGCCACCAGCGCGATGAACAGTGTTCCCAGCGACCCCACGGTAGGCGGAACGATCCCCATGACGGCGCAGAAGACAAGGGCAACCACATCCAGCATCAGCAGCCAGAGCCAGATCCGCGGCTGCTTGGCGCGCCAGCCGGGCGCTCCACCTGGCTGCGGCGTTGTCTCGATCACGGGCGGTGGAGAACTGGGAGTCAGCGCCAGTCCATAAACGCTGTATTCCTGGGCCGCCTGGTTGACGAAAAAGGGTGAAGGCGTGGCGGTGGCAGCCGGCGCGGGCTCGCTGGAGCTGGGCGGAGGAACGATTTCCGGGGCGCCCGCCTGAACCTGCCGCAACGCCTGCAGCACCAGGGGAAGATGACTGACATCGTTTTCGGGCAGGTATTGCGCCCCGCCCTGGAGAGCGCGTTGCAGCGCCTGGGTGAGAGCAGCATAGGCTTCTCGCGCGGCGGGCACGCTTTGGGCATCGATTGCCTTGGCCAGCTTCTGCAACCCGTCCGCGATCTGCTGCTGGAAGATTTGCGACGACCAGAAGGGAGAATCGGCCAGAAGGGGTTCGAGCGCCGTGGTCAGCATGTCGTAGGCTCGCTGGGCCTCGGGAAGCGGGCCGGAGGACAGCGCCTGCAGCAGTGTCTGGAGCTCGTTCAGCAGGCTCTCAGCGTTGAACTGCTCGACAGTCTGCCCCTCGGCAGTCTCCGTGAGGCGAACCGAGTCTTCCGGCAGCAATTGCGGCTCGGCAGGGGGCGAGAGCGAGTCTCCGCTGCCGCCGCGGCGCAATGTACGGGCGTCGCCAGCCGATCCCTGGGGATTCAGGGCGCTATCGGAGATCTTCTGCACATCCATGGTTTCGCCCATACCAACATGAATTTACATCGGCAATAGTGTAGCGGAACGTTAACCAGCATGGTTCAAATGCTTTGTCCAGAGGGAGAATCTCCGGTGTTAATACCACCGGCGGAAGGTATAGATAGGCCGGCTACGGACCTTTCAGAACGGCGACGAACCCGGGAAACGGTATCCGGGCAGAGCGCAACCCCGGCGCGGCGCTTCTCGCCCCCTCAGCGCAATCACGGCGATTGCCGCGACTCCGGGCTCTGACAGAACGGGATTATTTGTTATCCTGGCAGCGTTCGCCGCCACCGCGGCTGGAGTCCCAGATGCCCATTCGCGAAATACTGCTACCCGAGTTCGACCACGAGATGGCCAGCACCCGCAAGATTCTGGAACGCGTTCCAGAAGAGGATTTCCACTTCCAGCCGCATCCGAAATCCATGCCCCTGGGCCGGCTGGCCGGACACATCGCCGAGCTGCCGGGCTGGGTGGTGCCTGCCATGCAGCGTGAAATGCTTGAACTCGACGCCAACTACAAGCCTTATGTTCCCGCCTCGCCGAAGGAGCTGCTGGAGCGTTTCGACAAGAACGTGGGCGAGGCTCGCGCCGCGCTGTCGAGCGTCAGCGACGAGCAGTTGGCGGTCGCCTGGACGCTGAAGGCCGGGGGCAAGACAATCTTCACCCTGCCCCGGGTCGCTGCTTATCGCGGCATGGTCATGAGCCACCTGATCCATCATCGCGGACAGCTCGGCGTTTACCTGCGCGTGCTGGAGGTCGAGATTCCCGGCATGTACGGGCCGTCGGCCGACGAAAAATAGCAGCCGTCACGATCACGCGCCTGATTTTGCAGATCGAAGTCGCTGCCAGGAAGATGTTGGATTCGATCATCGGCATGGCGTTGCGATGACGGAAACTCTGGCGCCTCCGGCATGAAGCTTGTATGCGTCACTGCAGACGTATGAGCTGCTCTCTGCGGGAGAAATGGGGAGAGATGCAAAGGGGCGCTCGCGATGAGCGCCCCCTTTGTTACCGCTTGAGTTTTTTCGTACTCGATTTGCTCTTAGTTACCGCCGTTGTTCATCTCGATGTAGTTCCAGTCCCGCGGGGCCGAATACGGGCTCTTGGCCTGCTCGTCGTCGCCTGTGCCTTCTTGTGCGCCTGCGAATCCACGGAAGTAGTTTTCGTCTTGGCCTGTGCGCCAACCGACAAAGCAAGCACTGAAACGAGTGCCAGAGTATACAAGGACTTCATTATGAAATCCCTCCTTTCGTTCTTAACATATTGATGTTCGCCCAGGGAAATCGACTCTGGATTAGCGAGTGTATGAACAGAAATTAATCGCACCTGGACACGGCTTTTCTGCCAACCTCAAGCTCTGCAGTAGCATCGCTTGCAGCCAACCGCAGGTTGCGTCATTCGCTGCTGGGGGCAGGGTTGTCTAGAAGAAGGATCTGCTTTCTGTTGTGAACACACCGCAGGTTGGCGATCAGCGTTTGGGCGCGTAGTATCCGCGGCGGCAGCGTACCCGCAAACCTTTGCGCAGCGACTCGATGGCGATGCTGCGAAAGCGCCCGTCGGCCATCAAGCCGGCCGGCCGGTAGGCAACCGCGTACTGGCTGCGCAACTCGGCCTCGATCTGGGTGAAGGCCGTGGTGACGTCGTCCATCTTGAGGGGAAAGAATACGCGGCCGCCGGTGGCGTCGGCAAAGCGCTCCAGCACTTTGTCGCCGCGCGTCTTGATGCCGCTGATGTTGGTGCTGATGACGTAGACGATGACCTCGGCGCGCTGCGCCATCTCCACCGCCTGCTCGCGCGTGTAGCGGCTCTGGTTGTCCTCGCCGTCGCTGAGCAGGATGATCGCCCGCCGCACGGGGCCGCGGCTGCGGGCCTGCGCCAGCCGTTCATGGCAGGCGTTGTAGATGGCGTCGTACAGCGCAGTGCCACCCCCGGGCCGCAGCATACGAACGCCGTGCGCCAGCCGGTTGGTGTCGTCAGTGAACTCCTGCGTGACCTCGGACACCGCGTCGAAGCCCAGCACGAACGCCTGATCGGAACCCGGGCGCACCATCTGGTTGAGAAACCCGATCGCCGCCTCCTGCTCGAACTTGAAGCGGTCGCGGATGGAGCTGCTGGCGTCAATCAGCAGCCCGACACGCAATGGCAGATCGGTTTGACTGCTGAAGCTGGAAATGGCCGCCGGTGGCTTGTTATCGTCCAGAACCTTGAAGTCTTCCCGCTTCAGATCCTTGATGAAACGGCCGTGCCGGTCGGTGACCGTGAATATCACGTTCACCTCATTTACGGTCTTGACGATGGTCGCGGCCGCTTCCTGATCCGCGTCCGATGGCGATTGCGCGGCACCTGGAGCAGAGGAAGGACTCTGCCCGAGCGCAAAAACATTCGCGGCAAGAAGAAGAAGGGATAACGTAAATCGCATGATGGAAGTTCAATTATAGCCCGCAAGCTGCGGAACTGGTCTCCCCGCTCCTGCCGTGGTTCCTGATAATCGCCTCCTGCGGCATCGTTTGGGCACTCCGCCGCCAGTCGCAGGCTCCGAACCGGCGTTAGCTTTTCGCGCGCAGCTTGTCCAGAAAGCTATCCAGTTCCTGAGGCAGCGGCGCTTCAAAGCGCAGACGCTTGCCCGTGCGCGGATGGGAGAACTCGATCTCGGCGGCATGCAGAAAATTTCGCGGCAGGGCGAGCGCCGTCGGAGTCGTAGGTCCGCCGGGCGCAGCTTTCGCCGCTGCACTCGACTTCGCCATGGTGGCGTTCGCTGTATCCTGCTGCTCCTTGGCGCGCAACTTCTTAGCCTCCGCTCGCGTGGAAATGGCGCTGCCGGCGAGTGACCGCCGCAGCGTTTGCGGCGAGAGCACGCGCGGCGCCCCGTAGAGCGTGTCGCCAACGACGGGATGCCCGATCGAGGAAAGATGCACGCGTATCTGGTGAGTGCGCCCGGTCTCGATTTTGACCTCGAGAAGGGCAAAGCGTCCGTAGGGCGAAAGAATGCGCTCCAGCACGCGGAAGTGCGAGACCGCCTCGCGGCCTCCGCTCAAACGGGTCGTCATGCGGGTGCGGTGCACGCGGTCGCGGCCGATCGCCGCCCGCACCGTGCCGCTCTCCGCGCGCGGCCAGCCGTGCACCAGGGCGAGGTAGCGCTTGCGGACCTGGCGTCCGGAGAACTGCGCCGCCAGCTTGCGGTGCGCCACGTCGTTCTTGGCGACGACGATCAGCCCACTGGTGTCCTTGTCCAGCCGATGCACGATTCCCGGACGCAGCTCACCGCCCGTCTGCGACAGTGTCCTGAAACGATGTAGCAGGGCGTTGACCAGTGTGCCGCGATTGCGCGCGCTTTCTTCGCTGCCGGCTCCGGCGTGCACCCGCATTCCCGCCGGCTTGTCGATCACCGCCAGTCGCGATCCTCGTGCACCACCGCCAGCGGAATATCTTCGGCAACGGCTCGCAACGGCTCGGCCCGCACCGGTCCCAGAATCGCCACTTGCTCTCCACCTTTCAGCCTGAGCGAGGGCTTGGCCGCTTTGCCGTTCAGCAGAATCTGTCCCTGCTCCAGCAGTTGCCGCACGCGCACGCGACTCACCTCGGGAAGATGGGCCACGAGAAACTGGTCGAGGCGCAGGCCGCTCTGCTCCGGCGTCACCGAGAGCTCGGAAGGATATTCGTCCTCGGCTTCCGGCGCAGCGCCGGTTTGTTGCGATTCGTCCATCTCAGAGAAAGTAAAGAAGAGAAGAGCAGGGCGCAATGAAAAAGCATTCGCCTGAACACGTTTATGTCTCGCGACCAACGCGAAACGAGAAACGCGAAACGGCCTCTAGCGGCTGACCGTCGCCACGGCGCGCCGCGAGGCGCCCTTGCCGGAGGGCGTCTTGGCTGCCGGAGGATTCTTGAGGGGAATTCGCAGCGCCCAGAGAATGCCGCCGGCTACCACCATCAGCACGGCCAGCAACTGGGTTCCGGTCATAAAGCCGCCGAAGACCTGAGCCCCGGCCCGGATCGCCGCGGAAGAATTCCAGGAAGTAGCGGGCTACGCCGTAAAGAATCAGGTACAGCCCAATTATCTGGCCTTCAAACTTCTTCCGCCGCACCAGCCAGAACAACACCAGGAAGTTGAAGACTTCGACGATCATCTCGTAGAGCTCGGTCGGATGCAGTCTTACGCCGAGCGGCGTTCCCACCCACTGCTGCGCCAGCGGATTGGTGAAGACGATCCCCCAGGGCTCGTTGGTAGGCTTGCCGTAACAGCATCCCGCGGCGAAGCAACCCACGCGCCCGAAGGCATGCGCGATGGCCACGCCGGGGGCAAAGGTATCGCAGGTGCGCAGGAAGGGAATGTGATGCTTGCGGACATACCAGAAGGCAACCACGATGGCAGCCATCAGGCCGCCGGAAAAGACTCCGCCGGATTGCAGGACCGAGAGACTGAAGATTTCGCGCGGATGGCTGGAATAGTAGCTCCAGTCATTGATGACCAGCATGATTTTGCCGCCGAGCAGGCCGGCAAGCAGGACCAGCGCGCCCAGGTTCCACATCTGGTCGGGGTTGAGTCCTTGCCAGCGGGCGACTTTGAACACTACCAGCAGGCCGGCGATGACTCCGAGAGAAACCAGGAAGCCATAGCTGGGCACGTTGAATCCGTGAAGCTGAAAAAGGCGGGGGAACAAAGACGAATCTCCTCTACCCTTTTATTCTAATTGATCCAGCGATGCGGCGCTAAAGCGGCGGACATTTCACACATCAGGCGAGTAGCAGGTGAGCAGGCAGGCAAAATCCAGAGCGAAATTTCACAGTTCCGCAAATTCCGCACCGCGAAACTTGCATTCAAAATAAAACCGACCCGCTTGGCCGTGTGCGTGGAATACCTGTGAACCCGTCTCACGACGTGGGTGCCCTCCGTGGTCCATTAGGTTCATCCGCAAGGGACGATCACACCGGACCATCATTCGAGTTAGGCTCCCGTTCACAAGAAATACGGTTCAGCAATGGAGTACCACCCATCACAAACTTTGCAGGCCGGTCTCTTGTGGATTAGATGCTACGAGAGAGAGGTAAGGAGCACAAGAGGCTCACTGCCATCAGCGACGATTTTGTTGGAATCGAAAGTGCTAAGGCGGGGAGGGTAGCTCCAAAGCAAACCTATTGCTGCTAAGTTAAAATCCGGAACTACGAATAGCACAATCGTAACGTAAACCGTGCCCGGCCGAGGACGGCCGGGCCTACGTAAATCCGCCCTTTACCGGAAAAGGTGCGGCACAAAGCGGCTCAGGTTATTCGTAATAGGACCATCGGCCTCGCGAATGCCCATGCCGGCCGGATCCTGGTCAATCATCCAGCTTCCCAGTACGGGACGCTTGCCGTCGAAGTCGGCAATCGGCGCTACCGCCTGGAAGACAAATCCCTCGCCGCCATAGGGGCCGTAGGTTTGCGTTTTTTCTCCGCCCTGGACGAGTTGTATGTTGGCGCCCTCGCGCGAGAGCAGCGGCTTGCGCACGTAATCGCGGAGTTCGCGCGGGCCGTCGAGATAGGCGGGCAGCAGCAACTCGTGATTCGGGTGCATCTCCCAGAGGATGGCCAGCAGTCCCTTGTTGGAGAACATCATCTTCCAGATGGGCTCGATCCACTGCGTTTTGTGCATGAAGTCGAGCCCCGCCGGACCGAATTCTTCCTTCAGCAACATCTCCCAGGGATAGAGCTTGAACAGCGTCTGGATCGGCTTTTCATCAAGGTCGACGAAGGTGAAGGTGCTCTGGTTGAAGCCGATATTCGGCATCAGGATGTCGGCGGTTTTCAGCCCGGCCTGCTCGGCTGTGTCGCGCAGGTAGGTGACTGTGAAATTGTCTTCCCAGGTATCGACGTGGCCAAAGTAGACGGGCTCGGTGACGTAGTCCTTCAGGTCTTTCCACTTGGCAATGAGCTTTTCGTGGATGGAATTCCACTGGTCGGCGTCGGGGAAGAGGTCCTGCAGCCAGAACCACTGCACGACGGAGGCTTCCAGCAGCGCCGTCGGGGTGTCGGCGTTGTATTCGAGCAGCTTGATCTGGCGGCCGTCGTAAGCCAGATCGAAGCGGCCGTAAAGCGCCGGCGGTTCATCGTTCCAGGTCTTCTTGATGGCATCGACCGCGTTCTCGGGAATCTTCAGATCGGCAAAACGGCGGTGGTCGATGATGTACTGCCCGGCGTCCAGGTACATGGACTGCAACTGCGCGGTGGCGGCCTCCAGGCGGTCGACCTCAGCGGAGGTGAATTCGTAGTATGCCGATTCGTCCCAGTAAGGATTCCCGTCGCCAGTTTCACCTGTGGCGGAGTGGTACACCAGTCCGACCGACTCGACTTTCTTCTGCCAGTCGGGACGCGGGGAGAGCGTCTTGCGTTTCACGAGCCTGCTCCAGTCGAGCCGTGCGCGCCGCTGCCTGCCGAGGTGTGCATGGATGTGCCAAAGCCGCCGCGAACGATGCTGGCACCCGGCGTGGGAACGGCCGAGCCGCCGAAGACCGTATCGCCCATGCGCCCGCCGCTGCTGCCGCCGAAGATCCAGACATGCGGATAGAATCCCCCGGGATTCGTCCTGCGCTTCTGCTCTTCGGCCTCGCACCAGGAGTCGGCCACGATGTGGTTCTCGGCATCGACGCAGGTTTGCGTTTGTGTCGGCTTCTTGTGACAGGCCGAGGTGAACGCCATGGCCGCGGCGGCCACCAGCCCGAGCGTGATTTGCGAAGATTTTTTCATGAGTCCAGATGAAAGTCAGCGGCCAGTGTAACCGGAGAATTGGCGGCTGAAAAGGGAACTCTGGTGCTGGTCCGGGCTGGTTACCTGCCGGAGAAGCGGGCGGCGATGTCGGCGTTGATCGCCGTCACCTCCTCGAGCGATTTGCGGATCGGCAACTCGGCCCCGCGCAGGGCGAGGGCTTCAAGCACCACCTCGGTTGGAACGTTTCCGACCAGGTCATCCTGCGCGAACGGGCACCCCCCGAGTCCTCCTATGGCGGACTCGAAGCGCCGGCAGCCGGCGTCATAGGCGGCCAGAACCTTCTCCAGGGCATTTTCGCGGCGGCTGTGCAGGTGGGCTCCCAAGTCCAGCCATGCGAAGCTGGCTTTCACCGTTCCGATCAGTTCCCCGACCTGCTCGGGCGTAGCGAGCCCGACCGTATCGGCCAGCGATACTGAGCGGATATCCATGTCGACCATCATGCTGACCGCCTCCAGCACCTCGCCGGGGCTCCACGGATCGCCATAGGGATTGCCGAACGCCATCGAGACGTACGCCACCACATCGAGGCCGGCGGCGGAGGCCGTCTCGGCAATCTTCTCCAGCAGCTCGGAGTTCTCCTCCGGCGTCTGGTTCTGGTTCTGCTTCAGGAAAGTCTCGGAGAGCGAGTAGGGAAATCCCAGGGTGCGCACGGCTTCGGTGGCGATGGCCCGCTCCGCGCCTTTTTCGTTGACCACGATGCCGATGATCTCGACATCGTCCGGGGGATCGAGTTGCCGCAGCACCTCTTCGCTGTCGGCCATCTGCGGAACGGCCTTGGGCGAGACAAAGGAGACGGCGTCCAGATGCTTGAAGCCGGCGCCGATCAGCGCCCGCAGGTATTGAACTTTAAGGTCGGTAGGAATGCGTCCCGGCAGCCCTTGCCAGGCATCCCGCGGACATTCGACGAGTTTCAGGTCGGGCATATACGTGTACGCTACGTCTGCATCACTCCCACGTTGAACTTCGCCACCTCGGGATTGTGGGAAGCCGCATCCAGCGCGGCGATCAGCGCCTCGCGCGTCTCCGCCGGATCGATGATCTTGTCCAGCCACAGGCGGGCGGCGCCGTAGCGCGGGTCCATCTGCCGGTCGTAGGTTTGCTTGACGCTGTCGTAGAGTTGCTTGGTTTCTTCTTCGCTCAGCTTGCGCCCTTCGCGCTCCAGTTGCTTGACCTTGATCTCCACCAGGGTTCCGGCGGCCGACTCGCCGCTCATCACCGAGTAGCGCGCGGTCGGCCAGGCGAAGATGAAGCGCGGATCGTAGGCCTTGCCGCACATGGCATAGTGCCCGGCGCCGAAGGAGCCGCCGAAGATCACCGTGATCTTCGGCACCACGGAGTTGGCGACGGCGCTCACCATCTTGGCCCCGGCGCGGATGATGCCGCTCCACTCGGCGTCGCGTCCCACCATGAAGCCGTTGACGTCGTGCAGGAAGACCAGCGGAATCACGTTCTGGTTGCAGTCCATGATGAAGCGCGCGGCCTTCTCGGCGCTCTCGCTGTAGATGACGCCGCCGAACTCGATGCGCAGGTTGCCGTGGTGATCGGTCTGGCGCACGTGCATCTTCTGGTTGGCGACGATGCCGACGGCATAGCCGCCGATGCGCGCGTAGCCGCACAGCAGCGTCTGCCCGTACTCGGCCTTGTACTCGTCGAAGCGGCTGCCGTCGACGATGCGCGCGATGACCTCTTTCATGTCGTAGGGGCGCGAAGGATCGCTCTCGTAGATTCCGTAGAGCTCTTCCGGCGCTGTAGAGCGGCTCCTCCGGCTGGGCGCGATGAAACGGACGCGCTCTGGGCGCGGTAGCCCATCTTGTCCACCAGCGAGCGGATGCGCCGGATGCAGCTCTCGTCGTCCGGCTCGCGGAAGTCGACCGTGCCGCTGATCGCGGCGTGCACGCGCGCCCCGCCCAGCTCTTCCGCCGAGTTCTTCTGCCCGATGGCCGCCTGCACCAGCGCCGGCCCGGCCAGGAACAGCCCGCTGCCCTCGGTCATCAGGATGTGATCGCACATCACCGGCAGGTAAGCTCCGCCGGCCACGCACATGCCCATGATGGCCGTGATCTGCGGAATCCCCTTGGCGGACATCACCGCGTTGTTGCGAAAGACGCGCCCGAAGTCGTCCTGGTCGGGAAAGACGTCTTCCTGCAGCGGCAGAAAAATGCCGGCCGAGTCGACCAGGTAGATGGTCGGAATGTGATTTTCCAGGGCGATGTTCTGCGCCCGGATCACCTTCTTCGCCGTCATGGGAAAGAACGCGCCGGCTTTGACCGTGGCGTCGTTGGCGATGAGCATGAACAGGCGGCCGTGGATGCGGCCCAGCCCGGTGACGACGCCGGCGGCCGGCGCGCCGCCCCACTCTTCGTACATTTCCCAGGCGGCGTAGGCGCCGAGCTCGAAGAGGCTGGTTCCGGGGTCGATCAGCAGCGCGATGCGCTCGCGCGCGGTCAGGCGTTCCTTATTGTGCTGGGCCTCGATGGCCCTGGCGCCTCCGCCATCGGCGATCTGCTGCTCCTGGTTGTGGATCTCGGCTACCAGGCGCGCCATTTCCCGCATATTCTTCTCGAAGCGCGCTTGGCCGGCCTGTATGTGCGTAGGAAGAACGTTCATGGGAGTCTCGGATGTCTTGGAATCGGCCATGTTACGCCCGTACCCTTTCAGAGATGCTGATCGGAGGCTGGAGCACCTGCCCAGCAACTTCAAAGATACTGTATCTGGCGGTCAACGTCTTACGGGGCGGGCATTTCCGCCCTGAAGCCGTGCTATGCTGTTGCTGCCCTGCTCCCGGGGTCCCCGACAGACGCCGTCTTTGCTTCTGTTGGGGTGATCAGCATCTGTAATGAAAGCTGTTACCTCAGAGACTTCCGCCCAACGCTCGGCTCGACAAAGGCTGATCGGCCGTCTGCTCTTCGCCGCCACGGTCGTAATGGTCGCCGCCATCGGCGCCTTCAGCGGAATGCTGCTGGTTTACTCCACCGATCTGCCCCAGGTCAGCGAACTGGAGCGCTACCGGCCCAGCTCGGTCACCGAACTCTACGATATCAAGGGCCGGGTGATCGGTTCTTTCGCCCTGCAGCGGCGCATCGTCGGCTCCTACGATGACTATCCCAAGTTGCTGCGCGACGCCATCATCTCCATTGAAGACAAGGGATTCGAGAGACACTGGGGCATCGATCTCTGGCGGATTCTGGGCGCCGCCTATCGCGACATCGTCTCCGGCAGCCGGGTGCAGGGAGCATCCACGCTGACCATGCAGCTTTCGCGCAACCTGTTTCTCTCCCCCGACCGCACTTTCAGCCGCAAGCTGCAGGAGGTGATGCTGGCCATCCAGATCGAGCGGCACTTCACCAAGCAGCAGATCTTCACCCTTGTACGCCAACCAGATCTTCCTCGGGCACGGCGTATACGGTTTTGAAGCCGGGGCGCAGTACTACTTCAGCAAACACGCCAAGGAGCTGACCACCGAGGAGGCCGCGCTGCTGGCCGGCTTGCCCAAGGCGCCGAACTATCTATTCGCCGATCAACAGCCCCGAGCGCGCCCTGCGCCGCCGCAACGCGGTCATCAACGCCATGATGGAGGACGGCAAGATCAGCGCCCAGGAGGCGCAACGGGCAAAGCTGGCGCCGATGGCGCTCAAGCTGCAGAGCGATCCCAATTCCATCGCTCCTTATTTCGTCGAGGAGATCCGCCGCTACCTGGAGAAGAAGTACGGAACCGCCGAGGTGCACGAGGGCGGCCTGCGCGTCTATACCACCCTGGACATGGATCTGCAGCAGGCGGCCAACCGGGCGGTGCTGCAGGGCCTGGCCAGCTACGAGCGCCGTCACGGCTGGGTCGGCCGACTGCCCAACGTGCTGGCCTCCGGTGGCGATCTGGAGCACTACGACCATGCGCGACTGGCGCGATGCCAGTGCAAGCCGGCGGCTATTTTGCACGGCTTGGTCACGCAGGTGTCGCCGCATGCCGCCATCGTGCGCCTGGGCCGCATCACGGGAACCATCGATGCCGCGGCGATCAAGTGGACCGGGCGCAGGACTCCGAACGAGATATTGAGCGCCGGCGACGTCGTCTACGTTCGCGTTCTCTCCGTGGACGGCAATCGCGCGCAGCTGGCGCTGGAGCAGGATTCGGGCGTGCAGGGAGCGTTGCTGGCGATCGACAACCAGAGCGGCGAAATCCGCGCCATGGTCGGAGGCCGCGACTTCGAAGACTCCAAGTTCAACCGCGCCACCCAGGCCCTGCGGCAGACGGGATCGTCCTTCAAGCCCTACGTCTACACCGCCGCCATCGACCAGGGAGCCTCGCCCGACGACATGGTGCTGGACGCCCCCATCACCTTCCTGACCGCCTCCGGCCCCTACACTCCGCATAACTACGACAACCGCTTCGAGGGCAACATCACCCTGCGCCGGGCGCTGGCGCAGTCGCGCAATATTCCCGCCCTCAAGCTGGCGCAGCAGGTGGGAATGCACACGGTGATCGAGTACGCGCGCCGCTTCGGCATCACCTCGCAGATTCAGCCTTACCTGCCGGTGGCGCTGGGCGCGGCCGAGGTCACGCTGCTGGAGCACACCGCCGCCTTCTCGGCTTTTCCCAATGACGGCGTGCGGGTGGCGCCGCACACCATCCGCAAAGTGGCCGATTACGACGGGCGCGTGCTGGAAGAGAGCCTGCCGGAGATTCGCGACGTGGTCAGCGAGCGCACCGCGCGCATCATGACCTCGATGCTGCGCGAGGTGGTGCAGCACGGCACCGCTACGCTCGGCCCTCAAGCTGAAGCATCCGCTGGCGCGGAAAAACGGGAACCACCAACGATTTCACCGACGCCTGGTTCATGGGGTTCTCGCCTTCGATAACCTGCGGCGTGTGGGTTGGCTTCGACGAGAAGAAGACCCTGGGCAACAAGGAAACCGGCAGCCTGGCGGCCCTGCCGATCTGGATCGATTTCATGCGGGTGGCCATCGCCGGCCACGAGCAGGAGCAGTTCGCGGAACCGCTGCCGCCGCGCCCCCGAGCGCGCCTGGCCAAGCACAGGCCCGCGCCAAGCTGGCACAGACCCGGTGATTTAGGATTTTTTGACGTCAGGTTCGCAAGAAGCCGTGCACGAGGCGCGGTAGAGACGAGGGCGTGACTTTCGACACGCCAGATCCATGACTCCGCCGGGAAGCGAGGCCTCGGTCGCTACAGGATGAGACCTCGCTGGGAGCGATTATCATTAAGTTCCCATAATGCGCATCTTCCGCGGACTGCTTTACGCGCTCATACTCGTTCTGGTCGGACTGGCTTCGGCGCTGACGGCGATGCGCTTCGCCATTCACGGGCGTGAAGTGACCGTGCCCAAGGTAGTGGGACTCACTCCGGCCGAGGCGCAAAAGCCTCGCGGGTGAAACGGTCTGCAGTTCGTCTCGCGAGCAGCGATTCTACAGCGCGAGGTCGCGGAGGGCCGGATTGTTTCGCAGCTTCCCGCCGCCGGCACGCGCGTTCGCGCCGGGTTCCGCCTGCGCGTGGCCGAAAGTCTCGGCCCGCAGAAGGCCGAAATTCCCAGCCTGCTGGGGCAGTCGACCCGCTCGGCCGAGTTGAACCTTCGTCGCCGCGGCCTGGAGCTGGGATCGGTGGCGCAGCTTTCCACCGCCAATTCCGCCGCCCGAGCAGATCATCGCGCAGAGCCCCACGCCCGACGCGCAGCAGGTTTCGAGCCCCGCGGTCGGCGTGCTGGTGAGCGCGCCACCGGCAACGGAGCAGTTCGTCATGCCGGACTTCGTTGGCTCAAGCCTCTCCGAGGCGACTGCCACGGTGCGCGGAGCCGGACTGGTGGTCGGTCCGATCTCCAACCGCACCGCCTTCCTCAGCCGTGCAACCCGGACAAGCCGGGCAGAGTCCTGCTACAGCCAGCCGCTTCGCCGAGGCCGCCATCACCCGCCAGAACACCCGCCGCCGGACAACGCGTTACGGCCGGTGCCACAGTGACATTCGAGGTCGCCTCCAGGTAACCGGCACGATTCCGGAACAGATCTTATTAAACTCTAGCAGAGGTATCCTTTTTCGACTTGTCATGATGAGCGAAGCCGGGGTACTCAGCAGACGCCGCTTTCGCATCTGCTGGGGTGGTGGAACGAAGCATCCCAGTGCGGCGTGTCGACAAAATGCCGCTATAAGTTTTCTATTAGAAAAGCCCGTATCGGTGCGGAGTCGGACAATTGCAAAGGATGCTTCGCGGCTCCTGGTTCGGAGCCGCTCAGCATGACACCTAAGTACGAGAACTGCAGAATGGCGCAAATCGTCTCTGTTCGACTACCGCAAAAAGTGGTGAAAACCCGCGCTGAACTGGCATAATGGAGGCAAATATTACTAGAGCATTATTTCGTTCTAGGCACTTATTTCTGGAGCACTTATGTTGCGCATCGGATTCATTGGCTGGAGAGGCATGGTCGGCAGCGTCCTCATGCAGAGGATGCGCGAGGAGGGCGACCTTAAAGGGCTGGAGCCCGTCTTTTTCACCACCTCGAACGTGGGCGGAGCCGCCCCCAAGGAAGCCGGCGCTGGCGCCCGCCTGATCGATGCTCGCGACCTCAAGCAACTCTCCTCCTGCCAGGCCCTGGTGAGCTGCCAGGGCGGCGATTACACCACCGAGGTCTACGCGCCGCTGCGCAAGAGCGGCTGGAAGGGCTACTGGATCGACGCCGCCACCACCTTGCGCCAGAGCGACGAAGCAGTCATCATCCTCGATCCAGTCAACGACGGCATCATCAAGGCCAAGGCCTTGCCAAAGGGCTGCGCGCTTTTGCCGGCGGCAATTGCACCGTCAGCCTTATGCTCATGGCCGTGCATCCGTTGCTCCAGGCTGGATTGGTGGAGTGGATGACCACCATGACATACCAGGCCGCCTCCGGCGCGGGCGCGGCCAAGATGCTGGAGCTGGTGCAGCAAATGGCCTGCCTGACCGATCCGGTCAGCAAGTCGCCCTCGGACAATGCGCTGGAAGTCGATCGCATGGTGATCGAGGCGCAGCGCTCTCCCGCGCTTCCCGTGGCGGAGTTCGGCGTGCCCCTGGCCGGCAGCCTGATCCCCTGGATCGACAAGGAGATGCCCGGCGGCCAGACGCGCGAAGAGTGGAAGGGCATGGCTGAAACCAACAAGATCATGGGGCTGAAGCCGCCGGTGCCGGTCGACGGCATCTGCGTGCGCGTCGGCACCATGCGCTGCCACAGCCAGGGACTCTGCATGAAGCTGACCAAGGATGTTCCGCTCGCCGAGATCGAAGCCATGCTGGCCGGCGGCAACCAATGGGTGCGCGTGGTGCCCAACAATAAGGATGCCAGCATCCGCTGCCTTACCCCGACGGCCGTCTCCGGCACCTTGACCGTGCCCATCGGACGGTTGCACAAGCTGCAGCTCGGCCCGCAGTTTCTGGGCGCCTTCACCGTGGGCGATCAACTGCTCTGGGGCGCCGCCGAGCCACTGCGGAGAATGCTGAATATATTGCGCGCCCACTTAGGCGCCTGACAGGCTGTCCCCCGCAGCCATCTAGTAGCCGGAGGAGAGTCCTGCTTGCCGGATCAAGAACATTCCCACGCCGGGGACCGCGCTTCCGCGGATGCGGTCTCGGGCTCAAATGCATCCTCTAAGAAGGCTGAAGCGATTGGATTGCCGTGCCCTTCGTGTGGAAAGCCGAAGGGTTTCCGCTCTCATCGTAAGGGATTGATCGAGAACTTGCGGGCCTCATGGTCCGGCAAGTTCCCCTTCCGCTGCCTCGCCTGCGGAGTTCGCTTCTTCCTTTGGGTTGATCCGCGAGATCGATAGGCGATTTCCGCGTGTCTTCAGGCCATCACGCGATCTACCCAGGCCAGCGCTTCACGGTAAGACTCCGGAAGCGTTCTCTCCTGCAGCCCCAGTTCTTCGGCAATCTTCTCGCAGACCGGCCATTCCGCCTTTTCGTAAGCCTCGATCATGGTCAGCAGGCGGCGCAGGCGGCCGGCTTTTCCGGACAAAGCGGCAGCCACTTCGGCCGGGATCTCGACCCGTTGAACGATGGTGGGCAAGGGCACGTTGAGGATCGCGTCCATGAGAGAAAACAGCCCGAGAAGAAATGCGTGGTAGGGTTGCACTCTGGCGTGGCAGGCCATCAGTTCGGCGAACATGGCGCGGGACATGGCGACCCGGATCAACTCGTCGGGACGGGCATCGCCCGCCAGCGCGACGGTGGCCAGCAGGATCCATCTCCGTATCTCGCGCTCGCCCAGCAGAATCAGCGCATGGCGGATCGAGCTGACGCCGGATTGGGTGCAGAACAAAGCTGAATTCATGTAACGCAGCAGCCGGTAGCAGAGCGCGGCATCGGACTTGATGATGTGCTCCAAGCTGAGAAAATCCATCTCCGGGTCGTGCGCCGCCTCCAGCAGTTTCATGTAAGCCTGCTGGCTGACGTTCATGTCGCGAATCGACAACAGCTCCGGACGGCTGAAGAAATATCCCTGGAACAGGTCGTAGCCGGCATCTACCGCCGCCTTGAAATCCTCGCGGGTTTCCACCTTCTGCGCCACCAGGAGGAAGTGGCCGCCATACTGGCCCACCATCTCCTCGCGTTGCCCGCGGGAGGGGGTGTTGAAATTGATCTTCAGGATTTCGACCATCGGGAGCAAGCCGGCAAGCGAGTGCTCGGGGACGAAGTTGTCCACGGCCAGGCAGTATCCTCTGGTTTTCAGCCTCTTGCAGGCCTCGCGGATCTGGGTGTCCTCGGCCAGAGTTATGGGAAGCTCGACCACAACCCGGGACGACGGCAGCCCGTAAAGATAATCGCCTATTAACAGGTCGCGGGAGCAGTTGATGTACGCCTTGGTTTCTCCGCACAGCACATCCAGGCCAAACAGCAAAGACGTGTCGAGGGTCTTCTTGGAGGCGATATCCGGGTCATCGAAGAGCGCTGCCTGCTCGGGCCCCCCGCGGTACAGCAGCTCATATCCCACCGCCGCTTGCTCGCGATTCAGGATCGCCTGCCTGGCAATGAATTGGACGTGCGTGCTCACGATTTCCTCCGCCGCTCCGGGTCCGAGTCCTCTCCAGTAGCGCGTTTACGGCCACCGGGTCGGTAATGCGACCTATGAAAACCTCTATCGGCATTGCCAGGGGAATTCTTAAACGGGTTCCCGGAGGGGTATTTCAGCCGGTGCGGGCTGCCGGGCGGGACTGGTAGAGAGGGGACTGAATCGCGAGCGGGCTAAAAGATGAAAATCAGTTAACAAACTTTTTGGTATAGAACAGCTCGGAAACATTCACGACCTTGTCGATGTCCAGCAGGATCTTGGCGTGGCCGTCGACCTCGGCGATTCCCATGGCACAACCCTCGAGCTTGCTGCCGGCCGCCGGCTGCCTGATCTGTTCCTTGCCGAGGTTGAGCAGGACCGGGACGTCGGCTGCCAGGAATCCCACCAGGTAGCTTTGTTCGCCGGCCTGTACCTGCGCGATGACAATGCAGGTCCGCTGGGTGGTCTTGGTCTGTCCCAAGCCGAACCTGGCGGCCAAGTCAATGACCGGAATGGTCTCGTCCCGCAGCTTCAGCATTCCCCGCAGGTAGGCGCGTGCGCCCTGCACGGGCGCAAGCTCGCGCATGGGCAGGATGCCGCCTACCCTCTGGACCGGAAGCCCCAGCTCTTCTCCGCTAAGCGGCATGACAACATAGGCCTGAGCTGTCGACGCAACCGAATCCTGTGAACCCGCTGTTGGCATTTTCACTCCGGGACTGGAAAGGCAAATTCGCCGCCAAAGTCGGCAACCAGGAACATTCTACCGTTACGAAGTAGGTTACGAAAGGACATAATATAGCCCTACCAGCCTCATTATTACGATGCCTCCAGCCCAGGAACAAGAGCTATAGACCACTAAACGGCTATGTTCCTGGAGTAAATATACTAGAAATAGGGCTGAGCGGTCGCTTTCGCAGGAGAGCCATTGTGCAAAATGGGGCCATTCCCTTATCGTGTTGACGCGGCGGCAATTTTCACGAGATAACGCCGTCCCATTATTTCTACCCATTCAAAAGGGCAACTGATGGAAAAACCCTCCCCTCTGATAGCGTTCTTATTTCCCGGCCAGGGATCGCAGGTGGCCGGCATGGGCAAAGAGCTGGCAGCGACTTATCCGATGGCTCGGCAGGTGTTCGAGGAAGCCGACGAAGCGCTTGGGTACAAGTTGTCTGAGCTCTGTTTTGAAGGCCCGGAAGACAAGCTGCGGCTCACCGAAATTACACAGCCGGCCGTGTTGACGGTTTCCGTGGCCGCCTACCGCGTGCTGGAATCGCTCGGAACACTTCCTAATTTCGTCGCCGGGCATAGCCTGGGCGAGTACTCGGCGCACGTGGCTGCCGGAACGCTGGCCTTCGCCGATGCCGTCCGCACCGTGCGCAACCGCGGCAAATATATGCAGGAGGCGGTTCCAGTGGGCGAGGGAGCCATGGCTGCCATCCTCTCGCTGCCGGTGGATCAGGTCGAGGCCGTCTGTCTGGAAGCCGCGCAGGATTTAGTCTGCCAGCCGGCCAACATTAATTCTCCCGACCAGATTGTGATTGCCGGGGCAAAGCCGGCAGTGGAGCGCGCCGCGGAATTATGCAAGCAGAAGGGCGCCAAGCGCGCCATCATGCTGCCGGTGAGCGCTCCCTTCCACTGTCTCATGCTGCAACCGGCTCAGGACCGGCTGGCGCAGGATCTGAGGCAATTGAACGCGAACGCGCCGCGTGTTCCGGTAGTGTGCAATGTCGATGCCGCCATGGTGACCACCGCCGAGCAAAGCATTGACGCTCTGATCCGGCAGGTAACCGGGGCGGTGCAATGGGAGTGTTCGGTTCGCAAGCTGGTGGAAGCGGGAGTTGAGCTGTTCGTTGAGGTCGGTCCCGGCAAGGTGCTCACGGGCTTGATGCGGCAGATCGACCGCTCGAAAACAGCTATGAACGTGGAGGACGAAAGCTCTCTGGAGAAGCTGAAAAAGCATCTGCAGCCCAGCCTCTCGACGACGCCGGCCACCGCCGGTTAAAGCAAAACCAGGGAAGCTGTGGACCGAAGTCCCAGCACTCCAGTCGCCGCAACCATCAGGGAGCGGCGACGCACACGGCATTGTAAAGTCCATAGCATCCCTGGTTTTGCCGTAAGCCCGCGGAGAATAGAAAAGCCGCTCAGACCCTTCAGTCTGACCGGCTTCTTGCTTCGACTGTCGAACCGCGGACTCACGCGCGGTCGCGCTCGCGGGAGAGTGCCGCTACCTTCCTGCCTCTTCCTGCAACAACCCTTTCTCCAGCTTCTCCTGGCAAGCGATGCAGTAGCGCGCCCAAGGCACCGCATTGAGGCGCTTGGAATTGATCTCGCTGCCGCACGAGATGCACTCGCCAAAGACACCCACCCGAATGCGCTCCAGCGCGTTCTCCACCAATTGCAGCAGCTGGCGGTCGGTATTGCTCTGGTGAAAGAGGAACTCTTTTTGATAGGAACTGGAGGCGCGGTCGGCGATGTCCTGTGCGGCGTCAGTGGCGTCGGCGGCGCGGCCGTCCTGCTCAGTTCGCGCGACGCTCTCGCGCAACATGCGCTGGCGCTCTTCCAACACTTTCTTGAACTGCTCTGCTTGTTTCTTTTCCATAGCCTATCCAGTCCAAACGTCATCGGACGACGTTTAAGCCCATGGGCGAAATGGGAATGATATGCGTCCGTCCAACCGGAGTCAACCTGCGCCGGCCTGGACCTAGCTCCCGGCTTCCCGATTTTGTCTGTCCGGGCACAGGCCGCTCGCCCAAGCCCCCAAAGGTGGTGCGCAACTCAACACGGAGATGGCGGTCCTCCCTTGCAGAGTTAACCCGGCTCTTTGGGCAAAGTATTAGACGAAGAAAACGGCGATTGGCACTGGGAAATCCACGAAATACGCATTTTCTGGGGAAGGTCCTCCCGGCAATGATCCGGGGCCCCCAGCAAACGTATTTGGGTTTGCTGGGGTGGAAGGCCTTCGACCGGACTGGAGAACTTTGCGTTGCCGGCGGGGAGAATTTACCCGGTCGAGCCACCGCATCTTTCGGGCGGGCATCTTGAGCAGATGTAAGCTCTGGGTTTTCAAGCTCCTGGCGGGCGGATGGGGAACCGGCGGTTTGGCACGCGAACTGTAGTTAGAGGGTCCAGAGCGGCCTGACGCAAGCGTTCGGGAAGCGCGGTAAAGCAAGCCGGCGCACGGGATGGCTCTAACCCCGGTAGCGCGCGCAAGTCGCGGGCTCGACACATGGGTTCCGCCTTCACTATGTTGGGAGGTTTTTGCGATGTTGAAACGTCTTCTGCTGCTGTCTTCTTTGAGTGCATTGCTCGCCGTGTCCGCTCTGGCGCAAACGGCCACGTCACCGGGACAGCAGAATACCAATCCTGCCGGCGACCAGCCCAGCCAGGCCACGGCCGCGCAGGCGCCCGCAGCCAACGACGATCTCGGCCCACACCAGCCGCTGCAGCCGGAAACACGCCAGGGCTTTTGGGGACACCTGAATCCCTTTGCCCGCAAGAAGTATGTTCAGAATCAGCTCTCCCCCATTCGCAACCGGGTCAATGAACTGGACGAGTTGACCGCCAGCAATACCCGCATGTTAAAGGATGTGGATGCGCGCGCTACCGCGGGCATCCGCCAGGCCACTGCGCTGGCGAATCAGGCTGATCAGCACGCCGTCGATGCCGGCAACCGCGCCCAGCAGGCGAACACCACCGCGCAGCAGGCCAGCACGCGGCTGCAGACGGTCGAGCAGGTGGTCGGCAACCTCGACCAGTATCAGGCCGCCAATCAGCTCGAACTGCGCTTCCGCCCGGGACAGGTCATGCTGAGCAAGCGGGACAAGGATGCTCTCGATGAGATGGCCGGCGACCTGCGCTCGCACAAGGGCTACATCGTCGAGGTGCAGGCCTTCTCGCCGGGACGCGGCGAAGCTGCCGTCCGCAACTCGCAGAAGATGGCCGACTCGGTGGTGCGCTACCTGGTGCTGAACCACGAGATTCCGGTGTACCGCATCTTCGAGCTGGGCATGGGCAACGCTCGCGTCGAGAGCGCACAGACCAAAACAGCCGGCGTTCATGGCAACCGGATTGAGGTCACTGTTCTGAAGAACGGCGTGGATCAACTGGCGCAGGCTGCCCCGGCCAGCGGTTTCGGAAACAACAACCAAGGCGGCGGAATTGGCGCCGCAACCTCGGCCCCCGCGGTCCAGCCGAAGACCAGCGCTCCCTCCCCCGGAGTCTCTGCTCCTACGTCTCGGCAGCGTTAAACCAGACGAGCAGTGGAACCAATAGAGCCTCTCGCTTCTTCCTCCGGCGAGAGGCTCTTTTTCCATCTCAGCAAACGCAACCATGTGGGCTACGTGTTTTGGCGGGTGGAGCTACCGCGTACCTGGCGGCGACTGCGGGCCTCCTCGCAGCACATCGACTTTGCTGTCAATCACGCGGCGATTGTTGCCGTAGGACTGGACGAGGCGGCGCGCCACCTCTTTCTCGCGTCCAGTAGGAACGCTTCCGCTCAATTCGATCCGCGAATCGGTCACCTCTACATCCAGGCGGCTGCCGGCGAGCGCAGGCTCGTTGCGCAGAGTGTTCCGGATCTGTCCCCGCAGTTTCTCATTTTCCGGACTAGGGATCGCCGCCCTGATTGCGGATGGGTTTCCCCCGGAGCTTCCAGACTGCGAATTTCCTGCGACTGCTCCCGGCGTAGGGGACTGTCCAGTGGCGGGTGAGGTAACGGCCTTCTCCTTCTCGCGCAGTTTGTCATTGCTGGGGTTGTTCGCCTTGGGAGCGGCAGTTTGCGCTTTGTCGGACGTGGCCACGGAATTCGAGTTCTGCTGCCAGGCCGCAGCTTGTGGCGGGATGGTGAACAGAAGTGCGATCGGCAAAAGAAGAAAGCTGGCCCGCATAGCGGCCTCCGTCTCTATTCTAAATTCTAGAGATGCGCGCGGACGAGACCGATTCCGACTTCGATAACGGATTCTGAAGGCTACGCCTGGGCGAGACTTCAGCGGTGATTGTAATCGTGGCGGCCCGGCTCTTCCATCCCAGCGCCTGAAAAGTCGCTTGCCGGCGACCCGGGTATAATGCAGCTTCCGGAGTTCTCATCTATATTCAGGAGCCATTATGCAACCACTCACCGGACGGGTTGCGCTGGTCACCGGCGCGTCGCAGGGTATCGGAAGGGCGTGCGCGTTGGTGCTCGCCGAGGCCGGCGCCACGGTCGCGCTGGCGGCACCGCAATGAAGTGAATCTGCAGGATGCAGTGGTCGCCATTACCGCGGCCGGAGGCAAGGCCGCCGCCTACAAACTGGACGTCAGCTCGGAGGACGAGATCAAGGCGGTCGTCAAGCGCATCCTCGCCGAGCAGGGCAAGGTCGACATTCTGGTGAACAACGCCGGCATCGCGCGCGACCAGCTCATCATGCGCATGAAGCGCGCCGACTGGGACGCGGTGCTGAACACCAATCTCACCGCCGCATTCCTGACGATCCAGGCGGTAATCGGCTCCATGCTCAAGCAGCGCTGGGGACGCATCATCAACATCGGCAGTGTCATGGGACGCATGGGACAGGTGGGGCAGTCCAATTACTCCTCCGCCAAGGCCGGCCTGATCGGGCTGACCATGGCGGTGGCGCGCGAGGTGGCATCCAGAAATATCACTGTCAACTGCATCGCCCCCGGCTGGATTGAGACGGCCATGACCGCCACGATCACCCCGGAGATGCGGGAGAACATTCTCAAGCTCATCCCCATGCAGCGCCCCGGACAGGATGTCGAGGTGGCGCATGCGGTCCGTTTTCTCGCCTCCGAAGAGGCCGGCTATATCACCGGCGATGTTTTGAATGTGAACGGCGGGATGCTGATGGGATGAGTGTTGATCCCTCCAGCGCGGTTCTGCCTTAACCGTGGAAGCAGCGGGGCTGCAGGGTGATGAGATCGTTTTAGGATGCCCGGACCGTCCTGTAATCTGGTGTAATCAATGCAGATTTGAGCGTCTTGTCCCACCTTGTGAAACTGCAAACACATGCCCTCGCGACTGTCTAAGGGGTTCATCTCAAACGGCCAAGCGCCAGTCGTGGAACTGAACCACAAAATGTACCGAAATGCACTGAGAGTCGCATTCCGAGTGAAGATTCTCCTTGCATCCAGCTTCAAAGAATTATTACCATGCAGCTAACCTTTGGCTCGCATATTTTTGGCCAGAAGATAACCATACAAATGAATATAGGCGAAACGATTCGCAGTTTCCGGCTCCAGAAGGGAATGTCGCAGGGCGACATTGAAAAGCGCACAGGACTGCTGCGCTGTTACCTGTCGCGGGTGGAGAACGGCCACACCATCCCTTCCTTGGACACCCTGGCCAAGATCGCCTCGGCGATGGATGTTCAGTTGGGCCAATTTTTTGCCGACAACTCGGCCGATGCCGCCAGCCGGGCCGCCATGCAGATGAATGAAGAGGAGGTCCGCTTCCTCTCCCAGATCCGGCGATATTCCTCGAACCTTAACGACAGCGATCGCAAGCTGGTCCTCGCCATGGTCAAAAAGATGGCGGCGACCGCCAAGTAAGTCCCCGTTCCAACGGCTTTATTCCGATCATAAACAAGGCGTCCCGCGGGACGCCTTGTAATTCTGCATAGGCGAAGCTTCGAGGTTTCCGTGGCGAGCTTCGCTCGCCTGCCCAGGACACCCCACAGCCGAGGGCGCTGGCCGTGGAATTCGGCTATGGCCGGCCAAGTGTCCAACAAGCGCCGGATCACGATCAGCTCGCCCAGGTGATGCGAGTTGTGGTCGGCCACCAGCAGGGCTTCGCGCAGCAGGTTCTGACCCTCGCCCCAGGGAAACGGTTCCAGCAGGTCGTTGGCCGGGTCTTTGACGAGCCGCACCATCTGGTCGCGGTCCTCTTGAATCCGTCCGACCGATTCCTCCCAGCTTTTGCCCGTCGGCGGAGCAGCCGATTTGGGCCAGTAACCCTCCGGCCACTTGGGCGAATGGTAACGGCCATCGCTTGTTCATGCTGAAGCGCAAAATGTCATTCTGCGCCATGCGAATGTGCTCGAGCACCTGCCAGGCCGAGTATGGCAGTCCTGGCGGCACAACGCCGCGCAGCTTCGCCGGAAAGCGCTTCACGACCTCTTCGAAGCGCGCATGCGCCTGCCCGCCGCGTAGGAACTCGACTAATTGCTTGCGGATCTCCTTATCACCTGCCGCCATGGCATTCTCCCCCCGCCGCAAGTGGGACGCCAGAGCGGAGCCCCGTGTTGCCGCCGCCCAGTACACGTAGGCCCAGCCGCCCTCGCCTGCGGCGGGGCCCCCGGCAAGCCTGAATTCGGGCTTGCTGGGGTGTCCTGGGCGGCGAGCAAAGCTCGCCTTCTGGTCCGGCGCTAACCTGGGAATTTCCTTGAAACCTTGAAACCTTGAAACTTTGAAACCCATCTGATAGGGTCGGCCAGTTGACCCAACTTTGCCCGGGAGAGCTCCGTGCACGTGAGATTCGTTGCCGTAATTCCAGCCCGTCTGGCCTCGACCCGGCTGGCTCGCAAGGCGCTGCGCCAGATTGCGGGTAAGAGCATGGTGGCCCGCGTCTATGAAGCGGTTGCGGCCAGCAAGTCGGTGTCGGAAGACCGTGGTGGCCACCGATGCGGCGGAGATCATCGAGCACTGCCGCCAGCACGGCATTCCGGCGCGCCTGACCTCGACCGAGCACCGCAGTGGCACCGACCGCGTGCACGAAGTCGCCGCCTCGCTCGCCGCCGATGTTTACATCAACGTGCAAGGCGACGAGCCCCTGACCCGCCCCGAACACCTCGACCTGCTGGTGAGCCTCATGCGGCAACCCGGCGTCGAGGTGGGGACGCTGAAGACCGTTTGCGCTGCCGCCGATATCGGCAATCCCAACGCGGTAAAAGTAGTCTGCGATGCCGCCGGCCGGGCGCTTTACTTCTCCCGCAGCACAATCCCGTTCGACCGGGACCGCGGCGGCCAACCGAACCCCTCGACAGGCGCCGTGGTTGCAGGCGCTGTCCCTTACTTCAAGCACCTTGGTTTCTACGCCTACCGCAAGGCGGCGCTGGAACGCTTCTGCTCGTGGCCGGAGTCGCCGTTGGAGCGCGTGGAGCGGCTTGAGCAGTTGCGCTTCCTGGAGAACGGCGTAGCCATCCACGTCGCCGAAACCCCGTTTGATACCGTTGGGGTTGATACCGAGGAGGACCTGCAACGGGTGGAGCAAATTATTCTGGGGCGCGAAACCAAGTAGCCGAAAAGGCCATTTACGATTTCAGATTTTTGATTTTGATTGGAAGACAAAACATTTCCTGCAAGAGAGCGGAGTACGCCCGTTCTTAGGAAGACGGAAATTTACCATCTAAGATTTTCGATTTTTGGATTTCAGATTAAGACAACCGAGTCCTTGCTGCTTTTCAATCTGAAATCAAAAATCTGAAATCCTAAATTGCCGGAGCTCCTCATGCGCAAAGCAATTCTCTCGATCCTGTGCCTGTTCGTGCCGTTGACCCTGGTGGCTCAGAACGAGCCCTCGCTGACCATCTACAACGGCGGATTCGCCGTCGTGCGCGAGCGTCTGCCGCTGAATTTGAAGCCGGGAGTCAATTCCGTGCAGTTCTCTGGCGTGACCACGCAGTTGGAGCCGGAGTCGGTGATGCTGCGCGATCCCGAGGGACAGCGCTCGCTCGAGATTCTAGAGCAGAGTTATCGCGGCGATCCGGTAAACCAGGGGCTTCTGCTCTCGCTCTACGAAGGCAAGACCATCGAGTTCATCAACCGCTATCCCGACTGCGTGGAAACCGTCCAGGGCAAGATCATCCGTTCCGGATACGTTCCCGGCGGTGGAGCCGCGACGCAGCCGGTAATCGAAGTCAATGGAAAGCTGATCTTCGCCCTGCCGGGTACGCCGCTGTTTCCCGCCTTGACCAGCGACACCATTCTGAAGCCCACGCTGAACTGGCAGTTGCAGACCGACAAGCCGGGCGCCTTCACCGCCGAACTCGGCTACATCACCAACGGCATGAGCTGGAAGGCCGATTACAACCTGGTCGCCCCCGAGAAAGGTGACACGCTGGACCTGATCGGCTGGGTCACGATGAACAATCGCACCGGCAAGGTCTTCGAGAACGCCCGCATTCGCCTCATGGCCGGCGATGTGAACAAGATTCAGCCGATCGTCCGCAATGACAGGGTAATGATGAAGGCGATGGTGGCCGCTCCAGCTCCCGCCGTCACCGAAAAGGCCTTCGACGAGTTTCATCTCTACACCCTGGCGCGGCCCACCACGCTGCACGACCAGGAGACCAAGCAGGTAGAATTCATCTCCGCCACCGGCGTTCCGGCGAAGCGTATTTACATCTACGACGGGCAGCGCGGCTTCTGGTACGGAGGACTCGTCGGCGACAATGCCAGCTACGGAACGCAGTCGAACACCAAGGTCTGGGTGATGCAGGAGTTCAAGAACAGCAAGCAGAACCACCTCGGGGTCGCCCTGCCCAAGGGCCGGCTGCGCTTCTACCGCCGCGACACGGACGGCTCGCTGCAGTTCGTGGGCGAAAACGAGATCGACCACACTCCGGCCGACGAGACTATTCGCGTGCAGACGGGCAGCGCCTTCGACGTGGTGGGCGAGCGCAAGCGCACCGACTACCAGGTCAACAGCAGCCAGCGCTGGGCCAACGAGAGCTTCGAGATCCACGTGCGCAACCACAAGAAGGAAGCCGTCGAGGTGCGTGTGGTCGAGCACCTGTACCGCTGGAACAACTGGAAGATACTCGCGGAGTCCGACAAGGAGCTGAAGACCGACGCGCAGACGATCGAGTTCCGGGTAACGGTGCCGCCCGACGGCGACAAGGCCGTGACCTACACGGTGCACTACACGTGGTAAGACAGGGGATAGGGAATAGGGAACAGGGATAGAGCCGGCTCTGGATTCGATCTAGCTCCTGATCATCGTCCGCTCTTTCCCCCACGCCTCTGCGGCGGCGATTCGCTTGGCTATTGGCGGATGCGAGTGGAATAGTATCTCCACGATCCGGGACGGTTGGCGCTCGGCGAGGTTCTGTTCCGCCAGCTTGTTCATAGCGGAGATGAACGGCTCCACGGCGGCAATCGATTTCAAGGCGTAGCGGTCGGCCTGGCGTTCGGTGAAGCGCGAGTAGGCCTTGAGCAGGGGCATAAGCGCCAGCGACAGCACCGTGGTCACCAGGATGATCAGCGGCAGGTTGGCGAAGTCGTACTGCGAGATGAACCACTCCTTGCGCAGCACCGCCCAGCGCAGCACCCACTTCAGCAGCCAGAAGCCGGCAAAGGAAAGTAGCGCCTGCACGATCATGGATTTCAGGATGTGGCGGCAAACGTGGTGGCCGAGCTCGTGGGCCAGCACGGCTTCAATCTCGTCGTTGCTGTAGTTTTCGAGCAGCGTATCGGCCAGAATGATGCGCCGCGTGGCTCCCCAGCCGGCGAGGGCGGCGTTTGCCTTCTTGGACTTCTCCGAGAGAACCCATTCGTAAACGCCGCGAACCTTCGTCCCGGCGCGCTCGCTCAAGCGGGTCAGGCGAGTTCGCAGCTCCGGGTTGTTGAGCGGCCGGAACTTGTAAAAGATGGGAAAGATCACCAGTGGCGCAATCTGCACGAAGAGCACAGACAACGCCATGAATACCACCCAGGCAACGATCCACCACGTCTGGGGAAATTTGCGAACCAGCAGATAGAACAGCTCCGCCAGAATGGTGGAGATCACCAGCCCGACCAGGAACTCCTTTATCTGGTCCCACAGCCAGGCGCGCAGCCGCTGATTGGAGAGATGGTACTGGTGCTCCAGCCGGAAGCCGTAAAGATCCAGCCCGAGGGAAAGCAGCTTGCTCAAGATCGCCAGTGCAAGCACGTACAGGAACAAAGCCAGAACGTAGTTCTGCCGGTCGACCCGGAAAACCAGGTCGCGTAACAGGCGTGTCCAGCCGGTGGCCAGCAGTAAGGCCATCAGCGCCAATCCCAGGCCGCTCTCCGCCATGCCCAGCCTGCGGCTCAGCCGGTTGTAACGCCGGGCGTCGGCAGTGTCGGCGAATGTTGCTGCAAAACTCATGGGATATCGAACCTGATCATACAGAATTACGCTTCAGGAGGGAATCAGAGCCTCCCCCCGACGTCATCATTGACCATGGAATTTTCAGAGTTGTAACCAGGGGGGACAGGTTTCAAGGTTTCGGAGTTTCAAGGTTTCAACTGATTCAAAGGAGCCCCGACGCGGCCAGGCGAAACTTTGCAACCCTGAAACGGGAGGTGTTGGCCTGTTCCAACGTGCTGATGCCGTGCAGTCGCAGTTCTTGCGGCAGGCGTCCCTGCCAGGTTCCGAAGTTGCGCTCCGAGCGCCCGCGCGCCTGCGGCGAATAGGCTGGGATCATCTGGATGCCTAGATCGCGTAGCGCCCGTCCCACCTGCGTCAGTTGTTGCCGATCCACCTTGCCGCCGGCTTTGGGCGTGAACCAGAAATGGCTTCCGCGATCGCTGTAGAGCGCGCAAAACAGTCCTTTGCGTTCCACCACTTGCCGCAGCGCCGCCATCACCGTGACCGTCGATTCTTCTTCCACCAGCTGGGCGTAGTAAATCTCGCTGGTGGCGTCATCGAGCACCACAATCAGGTCGTACCAGCGTTCGTCCTGAAACCAGCGATGCCGGCTGCCGTCGATGTGCAGCAGCATCCCCGGCAACGGCCGTCGTGGTCGCCGCTTGCGATGTACCCCACGCTTGCGCCCGCGCGCCACCAGTCCGGCACCTTGCTTGAAACCTTGAAACCTGCCGCCCTCCGGTTACAATGCTCCTGATGGAAGAGGCCAAGACAGTTCGGCTGACGGAGACGGTCAAGGCTGCCGGTTGAGCCAGCAAGCTAAGTCCGGCGGTGCTGGACTCGGTGCTTGGGAAATTAGCCCGGCAGAATGATCCCAACGTGCTGGTCGGCTTCGACAAAGCCGACGACGCCGGCGTGTATCAACTCACGCCTGAGCTGGCGCTCGTCCAGACGGTCGACTTCTTTACCCCGATCGTCGATGACCCGTACACCTTCGGGCAGATCGCCGCCACCAACGCGCTCAGCGACGTCTATGCCATGGGCGGCCATCCGCTCTCGGCGCTCGCCCTGGTCTGCTTTCCCGAGAAGAGCGATCTCAGCATCCTGGAGCAGATTCTGGCCGGCGGCCTCAGCAAGATGGTCGAGGCGGGCTGCACCATCGTCGGCGGACACAGCATCCGCGATCCCGGAGATCAAGTTCGGCTATGCCGTCACCGGAACCATCGATCCCCGGCGCGTGATGACCAACACGGGCGCCCGCGCGGGCGATGCGCTGGTGCTGACCAAGGCGCTGGGCACCGGCGTAATCTCTACGGCGATCAAGCGCGGGCTGGCCCTGCCGGAGTGGATCGATGCGGCCACCCGCTCCATGACGACCCTCAACCGCACGGCGGCCGAAATCGCGCTGCGCCACGATGTTCACGGCATGACCGACATCACCGGCTTCGGCTTGATCGGCCACTCCCGCGAACTCGCCCTCGGCAGTAATGTGTCATTGATCATTCAGAGTGAAGAGATTCCCGTGCTGCACGGCGGGCTGGAGTGCGTCCGCCTCGGCTTCATTCCTGGCGGGCTGAAGGCCAACCGCGAGTTCGCCGAATGCGTCGTCGAATACGAACCCGGCATTCCGGAAGACTTGCGCACCATCCTGTACGATCCGCAAACCGCCGGCGGCCTGCTGATCTCCCTGCCCATGGCCGAGGCCAAAGTTCTGCTGAAGGAGCTACGTGCGGTAGGGATCTATGGGCGCCCCATCGGCGAAGTCAAGTCACCGCGCAAGCCAATGATCCACGTGATCTGAACTACCGTTTCTCGTTTTCTCGTTTCAAGTTTCACGAGGAAAGAACCGGGTGCATTGCGGGCACTAGCCTTACTTGTGATAAGGCGATTTTTCACTAATCACGCGACGATAACCGAGACACCCAACGGAATTTGCAACTCAATGAACATCTCCAGCGAAGTGTGAGGGACTTCAAACCCAGCCGTTTCGCAGTTTGAGCGATAGCCGAGGAACACATCTACAGTGAATGACTTCTTTAGCTGGAGCAGGTACTGCTTGTGCGGTTTCATTACGCGCCACAAAGCGTCAATGTGCTTTTCAAGAGGTTCAGATTTGTCCATCGGCGGCGAGTAATACCACATGTCGTGCTTGTATGGTTCTCCCTTCTTATGCGAGTGTGTTGGCTGGAGCCTTAGCGCGGCAGAAACGCTGTCCAAGTCAAGGCCATCGCCAGCTATGCGAAGGGACGCGGAATAGGAAAAGAAATATTCTTCTCCCTCATCACCGGATGCGGCACTGGGATCTGTGAACGGTTCATCCATAAACCACTAATGTTACTGCAAGATGCGCCAGCAAACGGCTCGATTCTAGGTAGTGATTTACCTACACAGGGCTTTTCACTCGTTACACCGGTGTCTCACTCAAACGTTGCAATTTCGCTTGGGTGCCGGAATCCTTGTCAAGCCCCCTAGCACCCCTGTTTCTTTGTAAGTCTCTGAGAATCCACCGACAATTTTCTTGCGAGCCATGTCACATTTCCCTGTCCAAACTGCCATACTGGAAGTAGGGACCAATAGCCACCACTATTGGCCTTGCTCCTTGTTGTCGTGACAACAGAAGCGGTTTGCCTTTCTTTGTCGAAAACCGTATCCCCTTTGGATTGAAGAATTTACCCGCAACCTCTTTCAATGCAAGAATTTGCGGCACTTATCCTAGCGTAATCAGCAGAAAACAAACAATTTGCGGCTTTATACCGGGGGGTAGGGGTATACGGCACGTGGAGGCAGTTGTCCGCCCCGGCGGGCTAAGGCGATGTCTCGACATCTGGTGTCTTCTTCGATCGGGTGGATTTACGACGCTGCCGAGAAGACGACTCGTCCGCACTTAGCGGAGGCGTGTTCCCGCTCACCTTGTTCTTTCCCGGTTCTGCGGTCTCGTATTCGATCTTTTTGCCGCTGCGGCTCTCCACGGTTTTCAGCACCGTTTCTATCGAGTCCGGGCCAACTTTGAAGATGGCAAGCTGCGGTTTGCCATCTCCATCTGTGTATGCAACGGAAAGATAGTGGTCCAGCGTTTTGAGGAGCAGGGCCGGCGCAAAACCAAGTCCGGGTAGCATTAGATGGTCCCAGTCATAACGTGCATGCCGGCCGTATCCTAGCGCGGTAATTTTGCTATATGGCGTCTGCCAATCCGCGAACCTGAGGACGCTCTCGTCCCCAACATCGAGCATGCTTGTCTTTGCCTGTTGAATGTTGGCCGTCCCACCGATGTATACAGCATCCTTGTCCGGGTTTGCCGCTGCCGCGAACTCGACCGCAAACAAAACAACAATCAACAGCCCCGAAATGCTGCGTCTCATGGTTGTCCCTTACGCAGGTTTTTCGCCGCCATTCCCAATCGACTCGAATTGTACGACACTGCCGCGAACTGGTCGACTCCGCTCCTGGTGAAACATGAAACTAGAAACGTGAAACGTGCAGTTACTGCCGCTGCCTTCCCGCTGCCGCTCTCCTCACTCCTCCGCCGCGCGGAGCATAGTTCGGAATCGTGACCGGCAGCGTTCCCGAGAGCGGAATCTCGCCGAACAGCGCCTTCACCGCGCTGATCTCCGAGACCTCTACGGTCGAATACAAGCAGAGGTAGTTCTGAATCTCCGGATACCTGGCGGCCAGATACGGAGTGCCCATCGCCAGCACGACAGTCTTCCCCGATGCCGCGGCCAGCATCGTTCTGAGCAGCGCGCCGGTCCCCGCACTCATCTCCAGCCCTTGCGGCGCGCCTGCCGTCGGCGCCGCGTAGACCGGCGCGATGACCACTTTGGCTCGCTCCACCGCTCTCATCACCCGCGGAGCCAGCCAAGCCACGGTCCACTCGTCGACGTAGTAGACCTCGACTGCGGGCAGGCGGGCGCGCAGCCAGCGCTCGAAGACGCGTCCAGAGTCGCCTCGCGCATAGTCGGTGAAGATCACCGCCAGCGTGGTGGAACCGGCAGCTCCATTGGCGCCGTTCGTCTTCTGGGCGGAAGTGAGAACCATGTTTGGGACACCGCCGGCGAGCGGTAGCACGCGGCCGTTGTCGCGCACCAGGGTCACGGAGGCGTCGGCGATCTGCTGCGCGATGGCCTGGTTCTCCGGGCGTCCGACGAGGCGCGATATCGCCTCCATGTCCACCAGCCGCGACTTGTTGAGGCCGAGCGAGGCTTTGGCGCGCAGGATCTTCAGCACCGACTCATCGATGCGGCTCTCGCTGATCTCTCCCCGGCGCACGGCTTCGAGCAGCGCGCGATAGGAGGGCTCCACGTTCACCACCCCCACCAGCATGTCTTCGCCGGCCTTCACGGCTTCCACCGCGGCGCGCCCCGCGGCCGCTGCCGGTGACAGGTTGGAGAAGACGCTGGTGAGCGCGCCCATCTCCATCGCATCGGTCACCACCAATCCGCGGAAGCCCATCTGCTTCTTCAGCACGTCGCCGATGATCACCGGCGAAAGGCTCGCCAGCCTCCTGGGATCGGGATCCAGCGCGGGCACGGTCACATGGGCGACCATGACGCTGTCCACGCCCGCGGCAATGGCGGCGCGGAAAGGCGCCAACTCGACCTTTTCCAGCCGTTGCCGGTCGGCCTTGATGATGGCGGCCGCCAGGTGCGTATCGGTGTCGCCGTCGCCGTGTCCGGGAAAATGCTTGGCGGTGGTCAGCATTCCCATGCCCTGCGCCCCGGCAATGTAGGCGGCTACCATGTCACCGGCCTGCGCGGGATCCTCGCCGTAGCTGCGCGCATTGATGATGGGATTCAACGGATTGGAATTGACGTCGGCGACGGGAAAGAAATTCCAGTGAATGCCGAGCGCGCGGGCTTCCGTGGCCGTGATCTTGCCGGAGAGGAAGGCGAAATTCTTATTCCCGGCCGCGGCAAAGGCCATGGCGTGCGGGAAGACGGTTCCCGCGTTCAGGCGCATCGGGATACCGCGCTCGAAATCGGCGGCGAAGATCAGCGGCAGCTCCGAGTCACGCTGCAAGCGGTTGGTAAGCGCCGCCGTCTCGTACGGGCTGCTTTTCTTGAGCAGGCCGCCGTCAGTCGGCACCGTCACGCCGATGGCGCCGATGTGATAAGTGCGCACGGTGTTCCGCAGTTGCTGGTATTCCGGCCCGTCGGTGTTCACGAACTCCGACTTCACCCAGATCATGAGCATCTGGCCGATCTTCTGCTCCAGCGACATGTGCTTCAGCGTGGCCCGCGCCCAGTGCTCGCCCGCGCCCCCAAGGAGCGGCTTGCTCAAACTTGCTGGAGTGAAGTTGGCGGCGAAATCGGGCTGGCGGGAGGCTATGGCTTCCGGCAGAAGCCGAGCCTGGGTCGGCGGTTGCGCCGGGCTCGACTGCGCTGGCTCTTCGTTCGCCTGCTGGGGCACGCTGGGCGATGGGATGTCTTGCGCCGCCGTGCGCGGTACGGGTGCGACTGCGGCTAGCAACATTGCCGCGAAAAAAACAGCAACTCTCGGCATGCGGCCACAATACCAGTTCTCGAAACCAGTTCCCAGTTCTAAAAGCGAGTTCCCAGTTCTCGGTTCTCAGTTACAGATAGTCGCAGATCGTACGGCGGAACCGACCGCGAAAACAAGAACTGAGAACTAGGAACTGGGAACTGCCTTTAGCGTACCGAGATCACTCCTGCGCCGACGATCGGGGGCGGGGTCCAGCGCGCCTTGGGTGCGATGGTGTTCTGCGAAGTTCCCGCATACGCGGTCTGCCGGCTTGCCTGCACGGGTGCGACGGGGCCGCTCCCTTCGGCGGTGCGGATTTCGACATCGCGCCCGCGGAAGATGTGCTCGCCAAAGAATCTGATTTCAGCGCGGGCTGAGAGAGCGGTTTGCAGCCAGATTCCCATCTCCTGCGAAAACTGGAGAGTGACATCCAGATGCTTGACCCACCAGGAGGGATTCTTGGCAGGAGAGCCCTCGATGCGGCGAACGTTGAAGCTGGCGGCGTCCACCCAGGCGCGGCCGCGAATCAGGTCCTTGCTATCGCGGCGCGGGGTGAGGCCGAGCACGAAGCAATCATGACCGTCTGTGTTTTCTCTGCCGAGCAGTTGAAAGCTGTAGTTTTCCTCGACCAGTGCTGCCTGTTTCCACGCGGGAGCGATTTCAATCTCGTGGTCGAGTATGCGCCGAACCAGGCGCTCTCCGTTGCCGCCGCCCTGGGTCGAACGGATGGCGTACTGCTTGACACCGGGGGGAACGACGCTGACCTCCGCGGTTACGGTGCTGGGCTCTGATTTCTTGCGGTTCAGCAATTCGTATTCGCGCACCAGCGTGTACGGATGCGCGACCTGATGGTTCTGGAATTGCACCGCAGTGAGTCGGCCGACGATCTCCGGCAGGCTGGGCTGAGCTTCGGCGGAAGGAGCTGGCGGGGGCGATGCGTGTCCTCTGCCGATGCTGGACGCGGTGCGATTGCGCTTCCTGAGCCAGGCACGGATAGGCAGAGATCAATGCCAGAACCAGCATGACGATCGCTTCCACGGCTTTCGTCTGCAAGAGCCCTCCCGTGTTCGGCCCTATCCACACGTAGCAGCTAGGATGCGCCGGGAAGAATACGAGCTGTGTTGCGCGGCGAAGGTGACGGAAAGTTCACTTGCGCTCGTTTGGTGGGAAGTGCCGCCAGAGCGGTTTTTCAACAGAGCAGAGGCAACCCTCTCGCAAACATCATTAACTTGCCCGGCGCGAGCGCCACGACTCTTCGATTTCCTCCAGCGTGCGCCCCTTGGTCTCCGGCACGAGATAGTACGAGAAGACCAGCGAGGCGATGGCCAGCACCCCATAGAGCCAGAAGGTCCAGCTTGGTCCCAGGATTTCCAGCAGGGTCAGGAAGGTAATCGAGACCAGCATGTTGAAAATCCAGTTGGTCGCCGCCGCCGTGCCTTCGGCGATGCCGCGAATTTGCAAGGGATAGATTTCCGAGATCAGCAGCCAGAAGATTGGTCCCAGGCTGATGGCGAAAAACGCCACGTAAGCCATCAAGGTGACGACGGCGACCCAGGCCGACCACCGGCGCTTCGCTGGAGCCGTAGAAGACGAAGCCCAGCACCGCCAGGCTCGCAGACATTCCGGCGATGCCGGTGAGCAGTAGCGGACGGCGTCCGACGCGATCGATCAGCCACATGGCAACCACCGTCATCAGGACGTTCACCAGGCCGATGCCAGCCGTGGCCAGGATTGCGCCTTCAGCCGACGGAATGCCAGCGGCCTGAATAATGGTCGGTGCGTAATAGATCACGGTGTTAATGCCGGTCACCTGCTGGAAGATCGCCAGGCCGAGGCCCACCACCAGCGCCGGACGCACCGCCGGGCGCAACAGGTCGGCCCAGCGTCCATGCTCTTCGGCGTGCTCCAGGCTTTCGCAGATCTCGCGGTACTCGGTCTCGATGCCGCCGCCGCGAATGCGCAGCAGTACCGTACGGGCGGCTTCCGGACCAAGGCGCTTGGCGAGCCAACGCGGGCTCTCGGGCAGCACGATCATCCCTATTCCGAGAATCAGGCCGGGAATGGCGGCCAGGCCCAGCATCCAGCGCCACGCTTGGCTACGGGCAAAGGCGTAGTCAACCAGGTAAGCGCCCAGAATGCCCACTGTGATCGCTAACTGAAAGAGCGAAACCTGCCAGCCACGCGCCTCCGGCGGCGCAACTTCGGAGATATAGACCGGAACTGTGGTGCAGGCCAGGCCAATACCTAATCCAACCACCACTCGTCCGATCACCAGCATGTTGAGCGAGGAAGCGGCGGCACAGACGATGGCTCCGGCGATGAAGATCACGGAGGTTGCGATCAGCGTGGCGCGGCGTCCGAAGCGGTCCGAGAGGCGGCCTCCGCTCAGCGCCCCTATGGTCGCTCCCGCCAGCACGATGCTGACCGCCAGCTCCTGGCCGAAGGCCGACAAGGCAAACTCCTGGCGAATGAATATCAGCGCGCCGGAGATCACGCCGGTGTCATAGCCGAAGAGCAATCCGCCCAGGGCGGCGAAACCGGCGGCGAGATAGACGAATCCTCTCCTCACCGCCCTGGCGCGTCGCGCCGTGCTCGATATGCAAACGTCTGGGTTGTGCCAACGTCGGGCCTCCTGGCTAAAGTTCGGGGATAGATCCCTATTCTGTGATGGTGAACTGCGACGGCGCGCCGTCCGCCGAGTTTGGGGCTATCCAGACACTCACTTCGGCGGGTTCCACCTGATAACGCATGTCGAGATCCCAGAACGCGAGCTGATCTCTTCCGAGGGTGAACTCCACGGTGCGGGACTCGCCGGGCTGGAGTTCTACGACTTGGAAACCCTTGAGCTCCTTGATCGGACGCGAGACGCTGGTGCCGCGTTGCCGTATGTAAAGCTCCACCGTCTCGCGCCCGGCGCGCGTTCCGCTGTTGGTAACAACGGCCGAAACCGCGAATGGCTGTCTTTTCCGGAGTTCAGCGCGCGGGCACTGATGGCGGTGGCGCTGAGCTTTGGCGACGAATAGCTGAAACGCGCGTACGAAAGGCCGTAGCCGAAGGGATAACAGCGGCGCATTCTGCTCGTCGATGTAGCGCGAGACGTACTTCTCCTCGGCATTGCGCGGTGGATGCGCGAGATCGACGCCTTCCGGCGGGGCGTCCCGTCGGCAGCGCGTCATAGTAGAGCGGTTCCTGCCCAACCGCCCTGGGAAAGGAAAGCGTGAGCTTGCCGCTGAAGTTGGTCTCGCCAAACAGCGCGCGCACCAGCGCCGGACCGGCTTCGACGCCCGGGTACCACGCTTCGCACAATCGCCGGAACGTGTTCGGCGGCCCAGCGAATAGCCAGCGGGCGTCCGCTGAAAATGACCAGCACCACCGGCTTGCCCGTGGCGATGAGCTTTTCCAGCAACTGCTGCTGATTACCGGGAAGGTCGAGATGCGCGCGCGAGGCGGCCTCGCCGGTCATGCCTGCGGCATCTTCGCCGAGCGCGGCTATGATCACGTCGGCCTGCGCTGCGGCGGATAGTGCTTCAGCGAAACCCGCGTCGCTCGTAGTATTGATCTCCGTCCCCTTCGCGTAGAGCAAGCGCCCGCCGGATTGCCCGAGGCGCACCTCCAGGGCGGACTTCAGCGTGACTGCCGACTGCGCTTCGCCTTTGCCCGGCCACGATCCCAGCATATTGATGGCGCTATCGGCCATAGCGGTCCAACCAGGGCGATGCGTGCGCACCGCAGAAGAGAGCGGCAGCAGCGGTTTGCCGTCTCGACGAGCATCGTTCTTCAAAAGCACCAAAGACCGCTCGGCGATGATGCGCGCCAGCGCCACGGTTCTCGGGTTTGAGCTGTTGCGGCGTCGGGGTTTCAGGAGTGTACGGATGATCGAACAATCCCAAGGCGAGCTTGAGCCGCAGCACGCGGCGCACGGCTTCATCCAGCGCCGCTTGCGGAACGGCGCCGGAGCGCACCAACTGCGCCAGCGTTTGCTGGTAGAGACCGCTTTCCATGTCCATGTCGACGCCCGCCAGGAAGGCTTTCCTGGCGGCGGTTGCGCCGTCGTTGGCGATGCCATGGGCGATCAGTTCCTTGATGGCCTGCCAGTCGCTGACCACCACGCCGGGAAATGCCATTCATGCCGCAGCAATTCGTCAAGGTCAGCACGGTCGGCGCTGGCCGGGACGCCATTCAGAGTGTTGAAGGCGCTCATCACGCTTGCCGCTCCCGCCTCGATCGCCGCCTGAAAGGGCGGCAGATAGACATTGCCGCAAGGTGCGCTCGGACATTTCGGCGGCGTTGTAGTCGCGCCCGCCCTCGGCGGCGCCGTAACCGACGAAATGCTTGGCGCAGGCGGCGACGGAATCGGGATCGGACAGCTTTGCGCCCTGGTATCCGCGAACGTAGGCGGCTGCCATCACCGATCCCAGGTACGGGTCTTCTCCCGCGCCCTCGACGATTCGTCCCCAGCGCGCGTCGCGGGCAATGTCGACCATCGGCGAGAAGGTCCAGCGCACGCCGTCGGCGCTGGCTTCCTGGGCCGCCACTCTTGCCGCCTGCTCCACCAGTTGCGGGTCCCAGGTCGACGCCATGGCCAGCGGCACGGGAAAGATCGTGCGATAGCCATGAATCACGTCCAACCCAAACAGCAGCGGAATCTTCAACCGCGAGCGCTCCATGGCCAGCGCTGCAGGGTGTTGGTTTCGCCGCGCCTGTCAGGTTCAGACAGCGAGCCAATTTGTCCTTTGACAATCTGCTCGCGATAATCCGCGCGGCCCGTCCCCGGGCCGGTCGGGACGCCCGCGGAATACTGCACCAGCTGCCCGATCTTCTCTTCCAACGTCATCTGCCGCAGAATGCTTTCGGCGCGGCGCTCAAGCGCCGGGCTCGCCAGCTCGCTCTGCGCGTGGGCGCAGATGGCGAGCAGGACGAGAGCGCATAAAGCCGGAATTTGCGGCAGGGATCGTGCGAAAGAGGAAATGGCAATGCCTCCAAAAAAAAAAGGCCTTCTCTTTAGAATGTATCCAAAAAACTTCAGGATAGGACGAGTTGTCGTGGAAGCCCACGGCTTCAGCCGTGGGGTCAAGGCATCAGGTTTGAAACGGCTTTAGCCGCGGTGCTGATAAATCCACAGCGCCTAAAGGCATTCCTGCTATGGAACGTTGTTTCCCACGCCTGAAGGCGTGGGCTTCCACATGCCAGTCCCAATAAGAAACAAGTCCTCTCAGTTCTTGGACAGATTCTTAGATGACGTATCCGGAGACCAATATCCAATCTGAAATCTGCAATAGCGGGGATGTCAGGAAGGCCGGCCGGCGACCTGCTGCATGGAATAGACGGTTGCCGGCTCGCTCAGGGAGTGGAAGCCGCACTTCTCCATGGCGCTGCGTACTTCGGGGTTGCGCATGAAGGTGCGCCAGACGAACTCGCTGCGGGCATTCTCAGCCATCAGCATGCTGATTCCCTGGTCGATGCCGACCACGTCGCCGTCCACCCATCCGGTCAGCGGATTGAAAGCATCAACGAAACCATAGCGCTTCCAGATCTGCCGGCCGTAGCGGCGGCGCAGCGTGCGCAGCACGGCCATGGATTCGGGAAACACGAAGGGCAACGAGCCGGCGGCCGCGGCGGGAACGATGCTGCCGTCAACCGGCCCTTGTAGCGGCGGGCCGCCCCAGGCGACGTAGCCCTTGGCGGAATCCGATGCCGTGATGCCCCACAGGTCGTCCGAATAGCTGGGGAAGCTCCCGCTCAGGTCGCGGCAGAATTGCCGGTGAGCCTGCGAGGCAAGCACCGAGTTGGCAAAGTAGTCCGCGTAATCGTCGCGCTTGCCGCGGAAGTCGAACCAGGCGTGCGAGAACTGGTGTACGAAGAGCGGCGCGGGCGCGGAGATGAAGCTGTAGTTGCGGTAGGTCAAGGTCGGCCGCTTGAAGCCGCGCCAGCACTCCGGCCCGATGGCATGCGTCGGCGAGCCGATGGCCAGCAGATAGAGCATCATCGACTCGCAATAGGAATCCCAACGCAGCCGATTGAAGCCGAGCTCCGGAGTCCAGCAGAGGGAGAAGGTCTGGCCGTCGTTCATCGCCCAGGGCCAGTCGACCCGTTCGTAAATGCGGGTGGCGTCGCGGCGAATCGAGCGGTCGCGGAAGTACTGCCGGCAGGTGAGCACGCCGCACAGCAGGATCGCCGTGTCGATGGGTGAGACCTCGGAGAGCATAAAGCGCTGGCCGTCGCGCATGTCGGCGTAGTGATAAAAGAAGCCGTTGACGTGAGGCGCGCTGTCGGCCAGAAAGCGCAGGGTCCGGCGCACGCGTTGGGTGATTTCCGCGCGCGAGCGATAGCGGCGGCGATGGCCGATGCACAGCGCCGTCAGCCCGAAGCCGGTAGCGGCAATGCTGCTCATGCGGCGGGCATCACCGCCAACGGCCTTGGCGCGATCGCGGACCAGCCCTGTGTTGGGATCGGCTTCATGCCAGAAGAACTCGAAGGCGGAGCGTTCCAACTCGTCCAGCAGCGCGGAATCGGTGAGCCCTCGTGGTGAACTGCCGGCGCGCTGGAAGCGCCTGAATGATCCGGCGCAGTCGCCTTGGCCTTTGCTGCCCAGGTCGGCGAGAAGGCAAAGCTGCTGCTCGCCAGCGGCGCAAGTACGGCCGCGGCCACGGCGCCGCGCAGGAATTCACGTCGAGTGCTGGACATGGAAGTGGCTCAACCACTCTGCCACGCCAGCTTTGTTCCTTAACTAAGGGGAAACCCCAGGAATTGGGGATAAGAAAAACGGAGCCGGGAAGCGGGGGCCTAAGGCGGCGTGCCACTGAGGGCCAATAGAGGTGGGTCTGTTACTAAAGGCGTTGCTTCGCACGCCCGCCCAGCCGGGGGCGGCTGGGCCTACGTCCGAGAAGATCAGCTCGCCTTCGCCAGCTTCCTCTCCGGCGGGGGTTCGACCAGCACCGGGCGTCGCCGCGAGGCGGGTTTTCGCGCGCGCTTTACCGGCGGCAGCACGGAGCGTTCCTGCAGAAGCAACTCGGTTGCCTGCACCCAGACGTCGCGGTGGAACCATTGCTGCACCACGTCATTCTCGAGGAAGTTGGCGATCGCGAGCAGGCTCATGCCCTGGTGATGCGCCATCCATGATTTCACCAGGTCGAAGCGGCGCCGGCGCGGACGGCCCATGCGCGGGGTGAAGTCCGCAGCCTCGTAAAATCCGTATGGCCCGAACCAACCTTGCTTCGCCATGCGCCTCATGTTCTTGAGCGCGGCCGGATCGACCGCCAGCGCCAGGGCGGTGGCATAGGGAGCCACGACCAGGTACTCCGATTGCTCCTCTTGCAGCGCCAGCTCGGGAACGATAAAGGCGCGATAGTGGTAGAGTCCCGCTTCGTCCACCTCCGCATAACCGGACTCGGAGATGCCCCAAGGAATGCGCTTCTCCGCCGCGTAAATCTGCTGCGCCCGCACCGCCCCTTCCATGGCCTGCTGCAGCAGCGAGCCGCGGTAAGCGCGCATCCAGAGGGCCGGCATCAGGTACTCGAACATCGTTCCCGTCCAGGAGAGCAGCGTGGGACGGCCATCCACGAGCATGGAAGCTCTTCCCAGCCCGAGCCAGAGCTTCCTGGGGAACATCGCCTTTGGCGATGGCGATAAAGCTGGCGACGCGCGACTCCGAGGCCAGCAGGTCATAGCAGGCGTCATGCAGCTTTCCGGCATCCACGTCATAGCCGATGGAAAGCAGCTTGCGACGCTGGTCGAGCAGGAAGCTGAAATCCATCTCCCTGACCCAACGCTCGGCCTCGGCCGGCGATTTGATGCAGATCCCGGATCAGGTTGGCGGAGCGAACCTGCGCGTCCGCCACGCAGTATCAGCAGTCGGTCACGCGCCGCCGCGGAAGCAGCAGTTGGCGAAGCTTCGCTCGCCCGCCTCGCCGAGGGCGGCTGGCGCCTACGTGATCTGCCCGATGCGCCTGCGGACTCGGGCGGCAGCGCCTTGAGCTTCTCTTGCTAATCTGGCCGTGTAGCCCGGCAACCGCGCCAGCGGAAGCTGCTCCGCCTCGGCGCCGAGATTCAGCGCCTTGCGCAGAGATTCGAATTCAGGCAGCAACCACGGCATGTAGCTCGCGGCCACCTCGCGCAGCACGTTCTTTCCTTTCCTGGAGCTGCGCGGCAAACCAGCGCAGCGCTGGACAGTTTCGGTTCTTTGACCTGCTTGCCGGGAAGCATCACCAGTTCCGGCGTCGTCGCCAGCAAGCGTTCGAGCCATGGCAGCTTTGCCGAATGGCGCAGCGATCTGCGCTCGCCACGGGAGAGCAGCGCGCAGATCGATCAGCTCGCGCACGTGATCTTCGAAGGCCTCAAGCTGCACGGGCGAGAGCAGCGGCTTCTCCAGCAGCATCGCAGCATCCGCCCTTGAGGGTGATGAGCGAGGCGGCCAGATTGCCGCTATCCACGCTGGAAACGAAGCGAGGCGCCAAGTCGCGCAGCGTGCGCGTGTCGTACCAGTTCAGCAGATGTCCGCGGTAACGCCGCATGCGGCCCATGGTGTCGAGCGTTCGGCGAGTCTGCTGCGACGAACTCCGGCGCGGTCAGGTAACCGAACTCGCAGGCGACCTGGCGGGCGTTGAGCAGGAAGCCGAGGTTGGTCGGCGAGACGCGCGCAACCACGGCTGCGGGCTCTTCCTGCACGTTGTCGGGAATCAGCCAGTTGTGCTGCTCGTTGCTGAACTCGGCGAAGTAGCGCCAGGTGCGCAGCGCGGCCCGGCGCAGGAACAGCTCGTCCTTCTTCGAGGCGCGCGCTTGCGCAGCGGGCGAGGCGGCCGGTCCAGCCAAAGCGAAATGAGCTTGCTGCCGGCCCAAAGCATCAGGATGGGAAGCGCCGCCGGCAGCGCGTGGGGCCGCTACCAGCACCAGCAGTGCCCCGATGAGCGGCCGCAATGGCGGGGGTCCAACTCAGGTATAGGTCCACCGGAGTTCGTTTCGTGCCTAACTCCGCTTCCGCCGCGGTTTCCCACTCCAGCAGCCGCTGGCGTGAGATCATGCGCCGGTAGAGGGCGCGCCAGATGGCGTCGGTGGCGACCAGCGTGTTGTGCAGCCAGAAAGGTGAGCGTCGTCAGGATGTTGATCAGCGCCGTGCCCATGACGCGGAAGGCATCGCCGATCAGTCCCGAGCCGCCGCGGCAAGCACGCCGCGGACGATGGCAAAGGCAAACTGTACCCAGGGCGGAACGAACAGGATCAGCAGCGTCACCAGCGTCCAGTAGAGCGCGGAGCCGGGCAGCAGCGTCCAGCCCAGCAGCAGCAGCAGAACGGTGGCCGGCTCGACCAGCGCTGCGGCGCAGGTTGTCGAGGATCTTCCAGCGCGAAATCAGCGAGATGGGGTTGGGCACGCGGCGGCCGCTCTCATCCGGCACGCGCGCGAAACAGCCATTCCACGATCTGCCAGTCGCCGCGCAGCCAGCGATGCTTGCGCCGGGTGTAGGCGCTGTAGTGCGACGGATAGTCGTCGATGACCTCGACGTCGCTGACCAGGCCGGCGCGCGCGTAGGCGCCTTCGATCAGGTCGTGGCTGAGCAGCGAGTTGCGCGGGAAGCGGTGGTCGAGCACGCGGTGCAGCGTGCGCACTTCGTAGATTCCCTTGCCGGTGAAGATGCCTTCGCCATAGAGGTCCTGATAGACATCGGAGATGGCGCGCGTGTAGATGTCGAAGCCGGTCTGCCCGGAGTAGATGGCGGCCAGCCGCGAGCGGGCCGCGCTCTGCACGCTGACGCCGACGCGCGGCTGCAGGATGCCGATAGCCCTCGGTCACGATATTGTCGCTCGCGGATCGATGATCGCCTGGTTGAGCGGATGCGCCAGCGTCCCGACCAGCGGTGCGCGGTTCCGCGCGGCAGCTCGGTATCGGCATCGAGGGTGAGCACATAGCGCACGCGCGGCAGGATGGATAGTCGCCGGCCTTTACCGGGAAGCTGTCGTACTCTCCCAGCATCAGTTTGTTGAAGTCGAGCAGCTTGCCGCGCTTGCGCTCCCAGCCCATCCACACGCCCTCGCGCGGGTTGTAGACGCGATGGCGGTGGAACATGAGAAAATGTTCCCGCCTCCGTTCGCGGCGTACTTCTCGTTCAATTCGCGGATCAGCTGGCCGCACAGTTCCACCAGCGGATCGCTCTCGACGGGCTGCTCGGCGCGAATCCGGCAGATCGGTCAGCACGCGCGAAGTGCAGGTTCGGGCTGAGATTGCCGACATAGCGCACCTCCAGATCGCGCACCAGTTGCCGCACCTGCTTCTCGCTGAGCAGCAGCGTGGGCACCGCCACCATGGTCGTGCATTCGTCCGGAATACCCTGCTGGAAGTCGAGCTTCGGCAGCATCTGCGGCGGCAGGAGCGAGGTGACCAGGTAGTTCATCACCTCGACCGCGCTCTGGCTGCACGGCAGCAGCAGCACCGCGGCGGCAAAAAAGATGCTGCCCAGCGAATAGATATCGATGCCAGCGCCATATCATCGCGACGGTAATCAGCAGTGTGAGCAATTCGATTCCGGGGACATAGAACTCATCCGGATTTCGGCGTAAGAAAATTTGCAGGCGCTCCGCCCAAGGCAGCCGCACGTTGGCGCGGGCACGCAGCTCTTCGGCGCCTGCGTCGATCAGGTAATAGCCGATATGCGAATGGCGGGCCGCTATTCGGGAATGCCGGAAATCGCCATTCGTGCGCTGGCCGGGTTTCGGATGCACATCCGCCGCGGAGCGCCGTGCGGCAGTGCGGGCCAGCGCCAGCGCCATCTCCGCGATCTCCAACTCCGAATACTCGGAGTGCTCCGCCAGGTGCGTCACCGCGCCGCGGTACATGGCGCGGCTGTCAAAATCCATGCCGGCATAGGCCCCCGCGGGATCCTCGCGCAAGACGCGCTCGAAGACCGTCAGTGGCTCCAGCAGCTCTCTCCAGGAGGCCTCGGTGATCGCCAGCAGGCTGCGAATGCAGTTTTCGGCAGTCCAGCCCGCCCCTTGAGCGGCTTTGCCTGGGTCGAACTCCGCAACAAGCTTGGCGGGTTGTGAAAGGAGCTCCGCAATACGCTCCAGCAGCGACCAGCTTCAACGCGGCTGGAAGGCCGTAAAGCTCGCGCTGGCTCAAGGCGGTTACGCTCTGAAATCCATCTACATAGGCGCTGAAGCGGGTTTCGCTGAAGCGTCCCTCGAGCGCCGCGAGCGCCGCGAGCGCGTCTTGCGCCAGGTGAATGATCCTCGGAGCGGCCTCGCCACCGGTGCGGCGGGCATGCGCCATGCCGTCCAGAGCGCGCTTCGAGGCGCGCACTTCCGCCAGCGCGGTACGCACCCGGCCGAGATGGTCATAGATCCAGCGCTGGTCGGCGGTCAACCTGACCGGGCCAGCCGGTGGAGCAGCCGGCAGCCAAGGCACGCTTGAGTTTCCCATCGAGTTCTCCGACGCGTTGGGCCGCATGATTTGACCCGGCGCTGTTGGGCACGCCCAGCAGCGAACGCGCGCACTCGCGTCCGGCGGCGGCCAGCAACTCCAGTTCGCGCCGCCTCGTCTCGATCTTGCCGGAGGCAGTGATGGTGGCCGGTGGATCCGGCAATTCGAGATGCGTTTTATCAGGCATTATGTTTCCCGAAGCCGCTAACGATAGCTGGCGGCCTGCATTTCGAACATCTCCGCATAACGTCCGCCGAGCGCCATCAGCTGGCCGTGGTCTCCGTCTTCGGCGATGCGGCCGTTGGCCAGCACGACGATGCGGTCGGCCATGCGAACGGTGGAAAAACGGTGCGAGATGAACAGCGCCGACTTGCCCTGGGTCAGCTCGGCGAAGCGCTGGAAGACCTGCGAACTCGCTGCGCGCGTCCAGCGCCGCGGTGGGCTCGTCGAGGATCGAGCAGCTGCGCGTCGCGCAGGTAGGCGCGCGCCAGCGCCAGCTTCTGCCACTCGCCTCCGGAGAGATCCACACCCTCGTGGAAGCGCCGGCCCAGCATCTGCTCATATACCGCCGGCAGCCGGGCGATGACTTCATCCGCCAGGCTCTTTCTGGCGGCGGTGCGAATGCGGTCCGGATCGTCGAGTCTCGTCGATGCGCCCGACGGCGATGTTCTCGCGGGCCGTCATCTCGTAACGCATGAAATCCTGGAAGATGACTCCGATCTCCCGGTAGAGGTCTTCCAGGTCGTACTCGCGCAGATCGATTCCATCGAGCAGGATCTGCCCTTCGGTGGGATCGTAGAGCCGGGTAATCAGCTTGACGATGGTGGTTTTGCCCTCGCCGTTTTCGCCGATCAGGGCGACGCGCTCTCCCGGCCGCAGGCGGAAGTTCAAGCGGTCGAGCACCAGCCGCGAGCTGCCCGGGATAGCGGAACGAGACATTGCGGAATTCGAAGCCGCGCACGATGGGGCGCGGCGCCGGCAGCGCTCCCGGCTTGGAGGTGATGGTCGGCTTCATCTCGAAGAAGGCCAGCAGGTCGGTCAGGAACAGCGCCTGGTCGGCGATGCTGGAGGCGGTCGAGAAGATCTGCTGGATATTGTTGCTGGCCTGCAGAATGGCTCCGGCCAGAAAATACAGCGTGCCGACGGAAAGCGCTCCCGATCAGCGTCCGCCAGATCACCCAGACGTAGGCCGCGTAGTAGCCCAGCGTGCCGAGCAGCGACAGAAATGCCCCGGCCACCAGGCGCCGCCGCGAAAGCGTCAACGTTCTCGTCGTAGATCTGGTCGGAGAGCCGGGCGAAGCGGTCGGTGAGAAAGTCGCTCAGCCCGAACAGCTTCAGTTCCTTGGCCGCTTCCTTGCTGCCGCCCAGGATGCGCAGGTAATCCAGTCTGCCGCCGCATTGGGGTCTGGCGAAAGTTCTTGGCATAGCCGAGGAAGGCGAAGTGGCTCTCGCCCAGAAACGCCGGCACCACGCCGGCCACCAGCAGCAGCAGCAGCCAGGGCGAGAAGTAAACGATGGAGAGCGAAAGCGAGAGCGTGGTGATGACCTGCTGCAGCAGCCGGCCGATCGACTGGATCATTCCCAGCCGGTCGGTCGCCTGCACGCGCGCCCGCTCCAGGCGGTCGTAAAAGACCGGGTCTTCGTAGGCGATCACGTCCAGCTGCGCGGCGTGGCGCATGACTTCGATGCTGACGTGGCGGGTGTACTTGTCGGAAAGCAGCGAGTCGAGGTAATCGATGATCGCGCGTGAGAACTGCGCTCAGCAGCGCCAGGGCGAACTCCGCCGCCACCAGCCACCAGAAGCGGGGACGAGACCGGCTGATGATGCGCTACCACGTTGACGATGGCGTCGATGATGAACTTGCTGACGGCCAGCAGCGCAATCGGCAGCAGCGAGACCAGTACGCGAATGACGATTCCGAGCGCGACCACCGACGGGCCGGATTCCCAGACGATCTTGAGCACCGGGGGCACCTGGCGCAACGCCGCCAGCCGCTCCTGCCAGCCACTCCAGAAACTTTCCGCGCCTTTCGTCACGCTGGATTCCTCACAATCAAAATAACGGCACTGGCCGGCAGCTCTCACCCAAAGCTGGCCTGCGGCTATGCCTTCGTCAAAGCCAAGGGTCCTGCCTAGAAGATGAAAAACCTAACTAACCGGATGAAGAAAAAGGATTTGCTCAAACCCCTTCAGGGACAAGACACGGCTAGTTGCAAAGCGGCGTATCTGAAGAGATGCCGAATAGCTCACTCGAGGTTGTCATTGGAGTGATCGACTCAGGCGTGCTTCGCACGCCCGCCCAGGGCACCCCAGCAAGCCCGACCTCCGTCCCGCCTAGCGGGATGGGGGCCCCCGCAGCCGGGCGACTGGGCCTACATATGCTCTAGAAGCGATACTCGGACTTAAGCTCGCAGCGATAGCTCTTGGCTCGGCCCTGCTCACCGCTGCCGGCGGTGCAGCTCGCCCAACTCAGCTTCAACTTGGGCCCGAGCGGGAAGATGATCTTAGTACCGCCGACTTCGGCTTCCAGGCTGGGACCCTCGGCATCCGCCGGCAGCGTGAAACTCAGCACGCGCCCAAAAACAGCCGGATAAGAATTGCGCACCACGTTGCTGACCATGGAGCGAAAGACCTCCGCTTCGACCAGGAATGTAGCCGTGTCGGACCAATTCAGCGCGGCCACTTGCAGTTGGCGCCCATTCGCGGGAGTCTTGTTCTCTTCGATCCGGGTAAAAGGGCAAGGGCCGGCGATGCAGGAGACGCGCACGTTGCGGAACTCATTCCCTTGGCCGGCGTCCGCTGAGAACGAACCGGCAGAGGCCTTCCATTTTCCATCGGGCGAGCAGCGTTGCCGGCCGTTGCAGGGAACGTTGCCCCTGTTAGCAACTTCGAAGGTTCGGACCAGGCTGCCGATGTTAGCGTCGGTCGTGCTTTTCACCGTGTACCGGAGCAGGAGATTCGATATGCGCGTGGCATTCGGATTCGACTGGGCCGAGCCGGAGGCAATGGTCGGCTCCATGCGGACGATGTAGATCTTGTCGGCAATGGTTTCATTCAGCTTGAGAGGACGGTAATCCGCATGCCGGAAGCTTAGCGCCAGCGGTTGTCCTGTCTTGAATCCGCGGCGTAAAACCAGCTGAAAGCCGCCGGAAGAATCCGACTCGCCGGAAGCGACGATCTGACCATCGGCGTTGGCGGCGGAGATGGCAGTCCCAGCGATGGGCGCCTCTTTACGCGGATCGGCATCCTGCTTAAGCACCACACCGTGCAGGGTGATGGGACGCCCTCGCGCGGAAAGCCACACCAGGATGGCGACTCCCGCCAGTACGGCCAACGCGACAATCAAAATCGCCAGCCGGGATTTCCTGGAGCCCCGCTTCAGCGAGCCCATTTCGATTGTTCGTCCCGTAACCATCTACCACAACAGATGCTTCTGGGTTCAGTAGCGCCGCGTCCTCGGTGGCGGGACCCGCAGGCGAAGACGCTGGAAATGCCATAGTGTTTCGGAAACCAAGGCGAGCTTTGCTCGCCCGCCCAGCCGGGGGCGGCTGGGCCTACGTCATCCTGAATCGCGACGCGAGACGAAGCGCCCGGACTTGCGAATCATCTAACTTGAGAGATGGCACGCGACAAGGCACGCTGCGAAATTTCAAGTTCGACCGGCACCTCGCGCCGGCATTTCCTGCGCCAGCTCGCGGGCATGGCCGGCTGCAGCCTGTTCGCCGGAATAGAAGTTCCAGCTCTGCGGGCGGCGCCGCAACCGCCTTCCGCTCCCTCGGCCGGCGGCTCCGGTAACGCCCTGACCGCCGAAGACGACGCTTTGCTGGAGGAGCTGGAGCGGGCCAATTTTCTCTACTTCCTGGAGCAGGCGAATCCCGCCACCGGACTGGTGCGCGATCGCGCCAACGTTCGTACACCCAACAACAACGACGTTGTCGCCAGCATCGCCGCCACCGGCTTCGGCCTGACGGCTCTCTCGATCGGGCAACAGCGCGGGTACATTCCCTTGCCCGAGGCGCGCGACCGCGCACTGGCCGCCCTGCGCTTCATCAGCCGAAAGCTTCCCAGCCACCGCGGCTTCTACTACCACTTCGCCAACCTCAACACGGGCGAGCGCACCTGGGACTCCGAGGTCTCCTCGGTCGACACGGCGATGCTCCTCTGTGGCGTGCTTACCGTCCGGCAGCACTTCCGCCACGCCGAGATCAACCGCCTGGCCGAGCGCATCTTCAATCGCGTCGACTGGACGTGGTTGTCGGAGGACACCTCGCTGCTGCCGCACGGTTGGACGCCCGAGCTCGGCTTCCTGCCTTATCGTTGGGACTACTACAGCGAGCTGATGATGATGTATCTGCTGGGCATGGGATCGGGCTCGCATCCGCTGCGCGTGGAGACCTGGAACGCCTGGAAGCGGCTTAACTTTGAGTACGACGGGCTGCGCTATATCGGTTCTTTCGCGCCGTTGTTCGTGCACCAGTACTCGCAGGCGTGGTTTGATTTTCGCGGCAAGCGCGACCGCTACGCGGATTACTTCCGCAACTCGGCCATCGCCACCGACGTTCATCGCCGATTCTGCCTGGAGCTGAACCCGCAGTTTCCCGACTACAGCGAGGACCTCTGGGGCATCACCGCCTCGGATTCCGCCAAAGGCTACGTGGTCTGGGGAGGGCCTCCGGCGCTAGGACCCATCGACGGCACGGTAGTTCCCAGCGCCGCCGGCGGTTCCTTGCCCTTCCTGCCGCAGCCGACATTGCGCGTGCTGCGCACCATCAGGACGCGCTACGAAAAAGCCTGGGGACGCTACGGCTTCGTCAACGCCTTCAATCCGCTGACTAACTGGTACGACAACGACGTGGTCGGAATCGATACCGGCATCACCATGCTGATGGCGGAAAACCTGCGCAGCGGCTTCGTCTGGGAGACATTCATGAGGAACCCTGAGGCGCGGCGCGGAATGCAGCGCGCCGGGATTTACAAGGGCTTAGGGAATAGGGATTAGGAGTTAGGGTTTAGGGGATAGGGGCACGACTTACCTGCATTACTTCGGGCTGCGTGAGCACAATTGTAGGCGGCGAGCACTGTTAATAATCCCTAATCCCTAAAACCTAACCCCTCATTACGCCGCCTTCTGTTTCCTGCTCGCCTGTTTGAACTCCAGGTTGAGCACGTGATACTCCTCTGTGCCCACGTTCTCGGCGGAGTGCGTTTCCGGGTCTCTCCAGGCGGCGTCGCCGGTCTTCGCCTCAACCATCTTCGAGGTGCCGTCGGGAAAGCTGAAGCGAATCTTGGCCGGAGTCAGCGCATAGACCAGGTAGCAGGTGTCATGCGCGTGCATGGGAACCTTCTGGCCCGGCGGCACGCGAACGTCTATGACCCGCACCTGGTCGTTGTCTAGGATACAGGTGTGACTGGCGGCGGCAACGACGATCGGATCGAGGGTGGGTTTGCCGGCTGGCGTGCTCATCTGAAAGCTCCTTCTTCTCGAGCCCGCAAGTGCAACTGTTTTTGCACTTGTGGGGTGAATATCTTGTAGGGCTGGAAAATGAGGCGGATTCCCTCCCGCAGTTCATCAGACGCCATGCAGCCTGCCTTGGTTGCGAGAAGGGAGAGGAATTCGCCGGGGAAGGCGTCGTCAAGTAAGAAGCTAGCGAAGCCGGGCGATAGCCGGCGTACCGCCGGATTCGCCCGCTGCATCCAACTACTCATGAACCTCGGAGCGCAGGTCGTGTGGCTGTTCGTGCTGGCCATTCCCATCGCTTGCATCGCCTGGACCGTCACCCATGAAGAGGTCTTTCGCGAGCCGCGCGACTACTGCCGCGAGCGCAGCCGCAGCGGGGCCACCATGGCCCACCGCAAGTTCTTTTACCTGTTCACCTGCGAATACTGCTTCAGCCACTGGGTGACCGCCGCTTTCATCGCCCTCACCGGCTTCAAACTGCTGCTGCCCGACTGGCGCGGATACCTGATCGCCTTCTTTGCGCTGCCTTTTGTCGCCAACTTCTACATGGGGCTGTACGCGCAGACCAAGCTGGAAGCCAAGAAAGACAGCCTGGGGGCCAAGGTGATCGAGCAGGAAGCGGAATTGAAAACCCTGGAAAAAGAAGAAAAGTTGCAGGCGGCGGGAAGCTGGAGGGAACCGGCGGCGTGAAAGACAGGTTTCAAGGTTTCAAAGTTTCAGGGTTTCAAAGTTGGTTTGCTTCAAACACCGCAATCCCGAAACCTTGAAACTCTGAAACCTTGAAACTTCACTCTTAATCCAGCTTTGCGCTTCTGGTTTCCTTCAGCCGCTTGACGCGGGCGACGAACTCGGCGAGCGAGACCGTTCCTTCCGCTTTGTCCTGCCCGCGGACACGCACGTTAACCTGCCCGCTCTCCTGCTCCTTGTCGCCCACGACAAGAATGAACGGGACCTTCTGCAGGGCGTGCTCGCGGATCTTGGCGTTCATCTTCTCGTTGCGCGCGTCGACCTCGACCCGCGCGCCGATGGCCCGCAGCTCGACAGCCACTTTGTTGGCGTAATCCGCGTGCCGTTCGGCGATGGGCACTATCGCCACCTGCACCGGCGAGAGCCAGAGCGGGAAGGCGCCGGCGTAGTGCTCGATCAGCACACCGAAGAAGCGCTCGGTCGAGCCGAATAGCGCCCGGTGGACCATCAGCGGCTGATGGCGCTGGCCGTCTTCGCCCACGTACTCCAGCCCGAAACGCTGTGGCAGGTTGAAGTCGAACTGCACGGTCGAGAGCTGCCACAGCCGCCCGATGGCATCGACCAGCTTGATGTCGATCTTCGGCCCGTAAAACGCGGCTTCGCCGGGGATGAAGTTGTAGGGAATGCCCTTGCGTTCCAGCACCTTCTTCAGCGAGCTCTGCGCCATGTTCCACTGCTCGGCGCTGCCGACGTAGTGCGAGGCGGTCGTTCGGGATCCCAGCCGGAGAGCTCCACCTGGAACTCGGTGAAGCCGAAGGCATCGAGCACCGCCTTGGCGAAGTCGATGCAGCCGATGACCTCGTCTTCGATCTGCTCCGGGGTGCAGAAGATGTGGGCGTCGTCCTGGGTAAAGCCGCGCACGCGCAGCAGGCCGTGCATCACGCCCGAGCGCTCGTAGCGGTAGACCGTGCCCAGCTCGCCCGTAGCGCACCGGCAGATCGCGATAGGAGCGCAACTGGTCCTTGTAGATCAGGATGTGGAAGGGGCAGTTCATGGGCTTCATGCGGTATTCCGCGTCGTCGAGCTCCATGGGGGTGAACATGTTCTCGGCGTAGAAGCCTTCATGCCCGCAGGTCTGCCAGAGCTGCGCGCCGCGCCACGTGCGGGGTGATAGACCAGCGAGTAGCCGCGCTTGAGGTACTCCTCGCGCATCCAGTCTTCCATCTCCTTGCGGATGATGCCGCCCTTGGGATGCCAGAAGATGAGTCCCGGCCCGGCTAGCTCCTGGATGGAGAACAGGTCGAGCTGCTTGCCCAGCAGGCGATGGTCGCGCCGCTTGGCCTCCTCCAGCTTGTGCATGTACTCGTCGAGGTCCTTCTTGCTGAAGAACGAGATGCCGTAGATGCGCTGCAGCTGCGGATTCTCCTCTTTGCCCAGCCAGTAGGCGCCGGCGATGTTGAGCAGCTTGAAGGCCTTGATCTTGCCGGTCGAGGGAATGTGCGGGCCGCGGCAGAAGTCGACGAACTTGCCGGTCTTGTAGAGCGAAATCTTCTCGTCGGGCTTGGTGAACTCCTCGATGAAGTGGCACTTCATGAAGTCGCCTTCGGCCTGGAAGCGCTCCAGCCCTTCCTCGCGCGGCAGGAACTCGCGCGCGTAGGGCTCGTTGCGTTGCACGATCTCCTGCATCTTCTTCTCGATCTTCTCCAGGTCCTCGGGGGTAAACGGCGTGGGGCGATAGAAGTCGTAGAAGAAACCGTTCTCGGTGGCCGGGCCGTGGCCGAGCTTGGTTTCGGGAAACAGCTCGAGCACGGCGGCGGCCATCAGGTGCGCCGAAGAGTGGCGATAGACGGGCAGCGCCTCGGGATCGCGATCGGTGAGGATGCGCAGGACGGCATCGCGCTCCAGCGGCTTGGTCAGATCGGTAAGCTCGCCATCGCCGTCGGCCGAGCCGAGCGGCGAAATCTTGGCGGCCAGGGCGGCATCCGCCAGCCGCGGCGAAATGGAACGGGCGATCTCCAGCGGAGTGGTGCCCGGGGGAACCTGCTGAACACTGCCATCGGGTAGCTGAACCTTGATTTCGGACATGAGAGCTCCGGCTGCGCCTACAATGCGCAGTCCAAGAAGTTGATGGATAGATCGAGTTTAAAGAGTGCGGCTGCCAGAATCAACGTCAACTTGCCGTTCCAGCTCCTCTAAGCTCCACCGTTTGCGCGAATGTTTCAGACGGTACAGCGCAATATAGGTATCTCCAAACTCTGCGAGGCAATTCGTAAGCTTGTCCAGTCGAAGGCCGTGATTACTGACGTTCGCCAAGAGGTGAAACGCCCACATCAGAGTTCTCCGGCGCTGACGCATATCACTTCCCTCCGCTCAACACATCCTTGATGGCGCGCAACACGTTCCACAGGAATGCGCCCGCCCCGCTCACCACCGCCGCCGGAATGGCCACGTGCCGGTAGGCGGCTGTCATGTCGGGCTGTGTGTGGTGCATAGCGGCCATCACAATGGTCCCGATGATCCCCGCCAGCAGGCCCATGGCCATACCCAGCAGGGCGAACAGCATCGTCAAGAGCAGGGTGCGGAAGGCGATCATGACCAGCCGTACGTACCACGGCGGGCGGGCGGGAACGGATGGCTTGGCGCGGTTGTCTACGTCGAGCGGCATACATTGATTTTATCCCTCGGGCGGGCATTCCCAAACCCTCCCTAGCTCCCCCGTATTATTCGTCGACGTATATCAAATCCCCAGGTCAGCGCCCAAAACAAAGAAAGCCATAGGCTATGTAACTTCCCCCGATCTGGGAGGTGAGGTTTGTCTCATATGAGTTTCTGGCGGACGCGGAACCTGGGGACCCAGCCGGTCTGTGTCCGTCCCTGCCGCTCTGCGCTTTCAGTTACCATTGTTCCGTGCTGAAAACTGTCAGGGCCTACATTCGCGAGCGCGAGCTTATCGGCGCCGGCGAGCGCGTGGCCGTTGCCGTCTCCGGCGGAGCGGATTCGGTCGCCCTGCTGCGCGTTCTGCTCGAGTTGCGCCAGGAATTGGGAATTGTGCTCTCGGTTGTGCACCTCAATCATCAACTGCGCGGAGCGGCGGCGGGTGAGGATGCGCGCTTCGTGGCCGAGCTGACGGCCGCTCATGGACTGGAGCTGCATCTGGCGGTGCGCGACGTGGGCGCCTGCGCCGCCGAACGGAAGCTCAGCATAGAGGCCGCCGGGCGCGAGCTGCGCTATGGCTTCTTCCGCGAGCTGGTGGAGCAGGGGCGGGTGGACAAGGTCGCCACCGCCCACACACTCGACGATCAGGCGGAAACCGTCCTGCTGAAGCTGCTGCGCGGCAGCGGGCTGCGCGGATTGGCCGGTATTCATGACAAGTTGAGGTTTCAGGGCCGAGCCTTTGTTGCAACAGACTCAGAATGGAAATCAACTGGAAGCCCAGGTAGCGCCGTGCCTGCCTCGCCGGATCCCGCCTCCGGGGACGCCGGCGTTACAACCACCGGGAATCCCTGGGTGGTCCGGCCGCTGCTGGGGGTGACGCGCGCCCAAGTCGAAACCTACCTGCGCGGGCTTCCGCAGCCCTGGCGGGAAGACGAGTCCAACCGTGATCTCCGCTTCACCCGCAATCGCGTCCGCAAGCTGCTGCCGCAGTTGCAGACCGAATTCAATCCGGCGCTTTGCTCCTCGCTGGCTCAGATGGCTGAGCTGGCGCAGGCCGAGGAGTGCTACTGGGCGGAAATCCTGGCCGCGTTGGCGCCGGGGGTGATTCGTCCGGGTGAGGGATGCTCAGTCGAAGTGGACTGCGCCCGCGCCGCCAGTTTTCCCCTCGCGCTGCAGCGCCGGCTGCTGCGCTTCGCCGCCGAAGGAATTGGCCTGACGCTCGGCTTTGACGACGTTGAGCGGCTGCGCCTTCTGCTGGCCGCCCACAGCGGGACCCGCGTCCTGCTGGCCAACGGGGAGGCGAGCAAGCAACGGACCGCGGCAGGATCGATTATCCACCTCGCCCATTGCGCCGGAGTACCAGAGCCGGGGACCCCGGCGGATACGTTTACGGGATACGAGTATCATCTCAGCATCCCGGGAGAGGTCATAGTCGCCGAAGCCCGCTGCATGATCAGGGCGTCGCTGGTAGAGGTGGGACAGGAACGCGACCCCGGCGGCCTGGCGGATCCTAAGCTACTGGGTCCCGAGCTGGCGGTGCGAAACTGGCGTCCCGGCGATCGTTACCTGGCCCGGGGCGCGGAGCACGAGAAGAAGCTGAAGGTTTATTTTCAGCAATATCGGATTCCACTCCAGAAGCGTACACTGTGGCCGCTGGTCTTCGGTAACGGCCGTTTGGTTTGGGCATACGGAATGCCAATTGCTTTAGATTTCGAGTTCAAACAAAATACGGGAGTTGCTGTCCGTATCGAGGGCGTCCCCCTCGGGGGCTGCGAAAAAACAGATTTGGGACCGGGTGGGACCTCACGATCTTGAATAAACGGATTCTCTGGTTCCCATATTCATAGCGCCTCGCTTGTTGGTTCCCACCCCAGTAACGCAAATGCGGCGTTGCCGGGGACCCCGGCTTCGGCGCGTTTTTCCGCAGCCTGCTGGAGCCCCCCAAGTGATGCGAGCGGATGCATCCTGGGAAGCCAAAGCGCCAAGCCTTCTAGGGCAGATTCAAAGTGGGCATACCCTTGGCTATCACGCCGGGCTGATCGCCCGGCTACCGCACGGGGTATACCTTCCGCGAATCCGGTCTAACATCGTCACAGGCACAGACTGGATCTGTGGTAATCCCAGTGTACGGAGATAGAGGATGCCAGAAGTCGTCCACAATCAGAAAAGTTACAACCTGAAGATACTTGCCTCGCCGGAGCAGATTCAGAAGCGGGTACAGGAGCTGGCGCGGCAGATTTCGGAGGATTTTCGCGGTCAGCTCATTTATGTGATCGGAATTCTCGAAGACGGCTTCATGTTCATGTCCGACCTGGTGCGCCTGCTTGATGGTCAGGTCGTTTGCCAATTCCTGAAAGCATACTCGAAGCAGCAGGCCCGCGAAGGCGGACCATCGGTGGAACTCTTCTTCCGTCCCGAGCTGGACGTGAGAGGCCAGCATGTTCTGCTGGTAACCGGAGTACTGCAGACCGGCATCACCACAGACTTTCTGGTGCGCCATCTGAGCAGCGGCGGCGCCGCCTCGGTGCGCATTGCCACTTTCATCGACCGCAGTACCGACCGCCGTTTGCTGTTGCGGGCCGACTACTTCGGTTTCCTGCTCGATGACAGCTACGTCGTTGGCTATGGCCTGGGGACCTCCGACTTCGGCCGCAATCTCCCCTACCTGGCGCTGCTGGAAGGGCAGGCACCGCCTACGCCGAACGTGTAGGGCAGATTCAAAGTGGGCGTATCCTTCGCTATCACCGCCGGGCTGATCGCCCGGCTACCGCACGGGGTATACCTTTCGCGAATCCGGTCTAACCAAATCTGCCACCCTCACCCGGAGTAGCCGGTGGCGGAATGCGTCTCGCGGCAGACGATTGGCCGCGCCGTTCATCTTAGTTACTTTAGGCACCCGTAAGTGCCGAATCGGTACCGGTAAGTGCCGGAGGCAAAGGCTACTTTCGTTTCCGAAAACGAGTACAATCATAGCTGGGTGGGAGGAAAAAAGCGGGCCCCGGGCGATTGCCGCCGCATCTAATGCGTGAGGCGTAATCTGTCCGTCTTGGGGATAACCCTTTTTTCTAACGAGGAGCTGCTGTGAATTCGACTGTAAAACAAGTCGTGTTCTGGCTCGTCATTGTCTTGTCTGGCGTCCTGCTATGGCAGGTCGTGAGAGCCGGCAACAATGGCGTCAAGGAACGCGAGATCAACTTCTCTCAGTTCATGAGCGACGTGGACCAGGGGAAGGTAAAGGATGTAACGCTGACCGGGTCAGAGGTGCGCGGGCAGTACAACACCGAAAAGGCGGCCTTTCATACCACGGTCCCCGCGAACTATCCTGACATGATCAAGATTCTTCGCGACAAGGGCGTCAACATCACCGTGAAGGACGTCAGCGGCGGCGGCTGGCCTACCTGGCTGTTGAACCTGGCTCCCTTCATCCTGCTGGCAGCGCTCTGGATCTTCATGATCCGGCAGATGCAGACGGGCGGAAACAAGGCTCTTTCCTTCGGCAAGAGCAAGGCCCGGCTGCTCTCCATGCAGCAGAAGAAGGTGACGTTCAAGGACGTGGCCGGGGTGGACGAGGCCAAGGAAGAGCTGCGCGAGATCATCGAGTTCCTGCGCGAAGCCCAGAAGTTCCAGAAGCTGGGCGGCCGCATCCCCAAAGGCGTGCTGCTGGTCGGCCCTCCGGGAACCGGCAAGACCCTGCTGGCGCGCGCCGTGGCCGGCGAAGCCAACGTTCCCTTCTTCAGCATCTCCGGTTCCGACTTCGTGGAGATGTTCGTCGGCGTGGGCGCCAGCCGCGTGCGCGACCTCTTCGAGCAGGGCAAGAAGAACGCCCCCTGCATCATCTTCATCGACGAAATCGACGCCGTCGGGCGTCACCGCGGCGCCGGCCTGGGCGGCGGCCACGACGAGCGCGAGCAGACCCTGAACCAGTTGCTGGTCGAGATGGACGGCTTCGAGTCCAACGAAGGCGTCATCCTGATCGCCGCCACCAACCGTCCCGACGTGCTCGATCCGGCGCTGCTGCGTCCCGGCCGCTTCGACCGCCGCGTGGTGGTCTCGCGTCCCGACGTGCGCGGCCGCGAGGAGATCCTGCGCGTTCACACCCGCAAGATTCCGCATCAACGACGACGTCGACCTCGCCGTGCTGGCCCGCGGCACACCGGGATTCTCCGGCGCCGACCTGGCCAACATGGTCAACGAGGCCGCCCTCAACGCCGCCCGCCAGAACCGCAAGACGGTGCTGATGTACGACTTCGAGCTGGCCAAGGACAAGGTGCTGATGGGCGCCGAGCGCAAGTCGATGATCCTCTCCGACGAGGAGAAGAAGGTCACCGCTTACCACGAGGCCGGCCACGCCCTGGTCGCTGCCACTGCAGCGAGCACGCCGACCCGCTGCACAAGGTGACCATCATTCCCGCGCGGCATGGCGCTGGGCGTGACCATGCAGTTGCCGCATCGACGACAAGCACACCTACACCCGCGAATACCTGGAAACGCGGCTGGCCATCATGATGGGCGGCCGCGCTGGCCGAGGAGCTGTTCCTGGGCACCATGACCACGGGCGCGGGCAACGACATCGAGCAGGCCTCTGACCTGGCCCGCAAGATGGTGTGCGAGTTCGGCATGAGCCAGCTGGGTCCGATCACCTTCGGCAAGAAGGAAGAGCAGATCTTCCTTGGGCGCGAAATCTGCGCAGCATCGCGACTTCAGCGAGGACACCGCCATAAAGATCGACCTGGAGGTTCGCCGCCTGGTCGACGAGAGCTACGCCGCGGCAAAAACAATTCTTGAGAACAACCGCCAGGTGCTGATCGATATTGCTCACGCGCTGCTGGAGCGCGAGGTGCTCGATGCTCACGAAGTGCAGACCCTCATTGAGGGCAAGGAGTTGCCGGCTCGCGTCTCGCCCAACTCGCACGACGACCAGGGCGGCGTGCAGCAGGTGCTGAAACCGGAGCCCTCGCGGCAACCGCAGCCGGGATTGGCGCCGGGCGGACGTCCTTCGCCGGCTTAGGCCGGATTCGCGGAAGCTATACCCCATGCGGTAGCCGGGCGATCAGCCCGGCGGCAATAGCGAAGGGTACGCCCATTTTGAATCCGCTCTAGGCACGAGCAGGAACCGATAAAGAGAAAAAAGCGAGGATTCTCCCTCGCTTTTTTCTTTTCCTCCTATCGCGATCCTTCGCTTCACTCAGGACTATCGCGGCGGTCGCCCGCAGCGCCTGACCGGCGCTGCTCACGTCGGGTGGCCCACATTTGCCCGCAGTCGGCAAATGTAGGGTGAAAGACAATGTTCAAATCCCAAAATCCCCAGAGTTGGAACAGCGCCAACTCTGGGCCACTCGTCCGAGATCCTTTGCTCACAACAGATCCTTCGCTCGCCCGCAACGCGGGCTTGCTCAGGATGATCACGGCGAGCTCCCGCAACGCCTGCGGCGCTGCTCACGCCCGCCCAACGTGATCACTTGCGGTTGACCGCTTTTCTCAACTCCACACCCGGCGTAAACTTGGCCACCCGCCGAGCCGCAATCTTGATGAGCGCGCCCGTCTGTGGATTCCGCCCGTTTCGGGCCTTGTGCTGCGAAATGCAGAACGTGCCGAAGCCAACCAGGGTAACCCGCTCGGACTTCTTCAGGGCCGAGAATACGCTGCTGATGAAGGTTTCGATCGCAGCTGTCGCCTGCGTCTTGCTGCCTCCAGTGGCGGCTGCGATCCGATCAACCAGGTCTGCCTTGTTCATGGTAAGACTCCTGTTGAATTGGACAGCGCGAGGCCGGTCCATTACGCTACCGCTCTGCCGCCCTGTCAAGGGCGACTCGCGGGTGAATCGGGAAAATGTAGCGCCCAGTGCAGGATTGGGAATGAATACCGTCCGAATGGCCCTACCGGCGGGCATTGGCGGCGGTTGCCAGGCCTCGAAGGGCAAAAAAAGCCCGCGCCGCAGTGGTGCGGGCGGGCTGAAATCTGCGCCTCAGGTGCCTCGAAAAGGCGGAAACTGGGGCGATCGGATGGGGTTCCAACCAGGGTCCCCGGCAAACGCTTTGTCGGCGTTTGCTGGGGTGGAAGACGACCTAAGCTGCCGCCTCGGGTTCGCTCGATTGCTTCTTGCCGATCTCTACTAGAGTCTCCATGGCCGCGCACTCGCCCAGGACCGGAGTGCACGCGGGATCGCCCGCGCCTGTCTTCTCCCGATCCTTGAAGCCGTTGTGCATGAACTGCTCCTCTTCGGTCGAACCCTTCAGAGCGGTGGTCGAGGCGGTTCCGCCGGCGATTACCTGCGTGACCTCGTCGAAGTAGCCGGTGCCGACAAAGCGCTGGTGCTTGGCGGCGGCATAGCCATAGTGGTGCTCGCGGCTGAACTCTTTCTCCTGCAGCCGCGAATAGGCGGTCATGCCGTGGTCTTTGTAAGCCCGCGCCAGCTCAAACATGCTGAGATTGACGGCGTGGAAGCCGGCCAGGGTGATGAACTGGAACTTGTAGCCCATGGCGCCCAGCTCGCGCTGGAAGCTGGCGATCCCGGCATCGCTCAGCTTCTTTTTCCAGTTGAACGAGGGCGAGCAGTTGTAAGCCAGCATTTTGCCGGGAAACTTGGCATGGATAGCGTCGGCGAAGCGGCGCGCCTCTTCCACGCTTGGCTCGGCCGTCTCGCACCAGATGAGGTCGGCATAGGGAGCGTAGGCCAGCCCGCGGGCGATGGCCGAATCCAGCCCCTTGCGGATGCGGTAGAAACCTTCGGCGGTGCGTGGCTCACCGGTCAGGAACTCGCGGTCACGCGGATCTATGTCACTGGTGAGCAGAGTGGCGGCGTTGGCATCGGTGCGCGCCAGCACGATCGTCGGCACTCCCATTACGTCGGCCGCCAGGCGTGCGGCAGCAAGCTTTTGCACGGCTTCTACCGTCGGCACCAGAACCTTCCCACCCAAGTGTCCGCACTTCTTGGCCGAGGAGAGCTGGTCCTCAAAATGAACACCCGCCGCTCCTGCCTCGATCATGGCCTTCATCAGTTCGAAGGCGTTCAGCGGCCCCCCGAATCCGGCTTCAGCGTCGGCCACCAACGGCGCGTACCAGTGGATTCCGTTCTTGCCCTCGGCATGATGAATCTGGTCGGCGCGCATGAGCGCGTTGTTGATCCGCCTGACCAGGGCCGGAACGCTGTCGACGGGATAAAGACTCTGGTCCGGGTAGACCTGCCCGGCCGTATTGGCGTCGCCTGCCACCTGCCAGCCGCTAACGTAGATGGCCTTCAGTCCGGCTTGCACCTGCTGGATCGCCTGATTGCCGGTCATGGCACCCAGGGTGAGGACATAGTCCTCAGTGTTCAGCAGATCCCAGAGGCGTTCGGCGCCCTGCCTAGCCAGGGTATGCTCGATGTGAAGAGTGCCACGCAGCCGCTCCACATCCTTTTCCGTGTAGGGACGCTCGATGCCTTTCCAGCGCGGGCTGGTTTTCCAGGTTTTAGTGATGTCGAAGTTGTTTCCACTCACAGCTTAATCCTCTCTTCGCGTCAACTCGGTGCGCGAAATCAGTGTTGTGTACGCGCGGGTGGCGCGCGGCTCGGCGAAGTTTGCTTCCTTCAGCAGGGGCTTGGTGAGCGCGCGGGGCATGTAGACCGCTGCGCTTGGCTGCCAACTACTACGGACAAATCCCTCAGAAAACAACAAGCCGCCCTAGGCGTCCAAGACACCCCTTGGGCTTTTCTTGCTGGGGAGCCTGATCTTCCATACAACCGCAGCGCAGGTTCGCACTGGTGTCGTTGAGAAGCTGGTCCGCTGGTTTCGGAGCCAGGAAGAAGACGAGTTGACCCAAGCTTATCCGGTAGCCGGCATCAATCCCGCTGGGCACATTAGATTGGATAAACCGCGGACCGGTTGCTGCCTTCTGAGAAATATCAAATGGGAACTGCCAGTGACCACCCAGAGATGCCGCTTTATACATGGTGATCCGGGCAGACTCGATTTATGCCGTTGAATTTCAACCAAGTTTTGCTCGGCAGCAAGCTCTTCATCCGAAGAAAACTCAGCAGTTAACGTCGATTTCCACTCTATGGAGATGTTTTCTCTGAATTGCTGTGCATACTCTGTGCAGACCGTGGAAGAACAGACTGGCCGGCGACCCGCAGTCTGAAATATCCCTCTGAATTACATCTCCCGCAAGGAGAGGTATTTCCTCTGGTCCAAAATACCATAACAGGCTGATAAAGAGGGTTCTACTCGAGATTTCCAGTTTTCCTCAGCCTCCTACTACGACTACTAGTAGTATATATAATTCTTAATCTAAAACAGAAACAAGAGCTATACGTCGTAGCCGCATTTTTTTGAAGCGGGGTCAAGAGCAATGCCATGAGATGTATCCCAAGGACGGAAGCCAAGCTTGATCTCAAAAATTCCTGAACGATATATTTCCCGGTGCCACTTGATCCACCTGCGTCCACAAGTCAGCTCTGTTTCCAACAACATTCCCACAAAGGCATACCAGTTCGTAATTGCCTGAGCTCGGCAGTCGTTCAGAGTGCACCCATGCATTCAGGTTCGAGACGTTGCTCAGCAGAATTGTGTCATCTGCGGAGGGACGGGTTTTAAGATCGTTCGGTATGAGGCCCGAAGGGTGAAAAGCTGGAGAAGGCCGTAACCTGCGATTGCCGTGTCATTTCACGTGCAGAGAGGCTACTGGAGCAGGCTCGTATCCCTGAGCGTTACAAGCATTGCGAGCTTTCGAATTTTGATCATGAAGGCGTGTTTAAGTCTCTGGCTCCTGCCTGCCGTGACGCCTGTCGCTTTATCGAGTGAGTATCCATTGGAAAAAAGGGACTTCTGCTGATCGGTCCAATAGGTGTGGGAAAGACACATCTGGCCGCCGGCATCATCCGCGACCTAATCCTGAATAAGGGAATTCCATGCCTTTTTTATGACTACCGTGAGCTGTTGAAGCAAATCCGGAATTCGTACAACGCTTCTGTCCAGACAACAGAAATGGAAGTGTTACAGCCAGTGTTTGACAGCTGAGGTGCTGGTGCTGGACGAGCTAGGGGCGACCAGGCCCACGGAATGGGTCTGGGACACGGTCAGCCACATACTCAATACCCGCTATAACGATGAGCGAACGACAATTATCACCACTAACTACCGCGACCAGCATCCTGGCGGAGAACCAGAGCGCACCGGCAGCTACAGCGCGGCCGCGCGCGCTAACCGGGAAGAGACCCTTGGTGACCGCATCGGGGAACGTATGCGCTCACGACTGCATGAGATGTGCCGAATCATCAAGATGCAGGGCGAAGATTACCGCATGAAATATCAGGGGGCCTGCTGCGATTAAACATTTTGGTCAATCTGGCCGATGAAATACCAGGCTGGATAAGGGAGGTAGTCATGAAGAAGAGATTCCCGGTGACCATAACCACGCTGGAGGAGCTGAGGCTGCTGGAGCAGGAGGCGCGGGCCAAGAAGTTGTCAGAGCGGAAACCCAAGGTCTTGATATTTGACGAGTTTGATTCGATCCGCGCGCATGGGATGGGCGTGAAGCTGACGGTTGAGAGACTGGCCGCCGAGTAGCGCAACCCGCCAATAATCTCGTTACCTCGCCCTTTTTGCTCTGGCCCGCAAACAGGGCGAGGATCACTTCTTAACCCTGATCCCCAACTCTTTCAACTGTGCTTCGGAAACCGGCGTAGGCGCGTCCACCATCAGGTCAACGGCGCCGGCGGTCTTCGGAAATGGAATCACCTCGCGCAGGCTCGAGGCCCCGGCCAGGATCATTACAATGCGGTCCAGGCCCAGCGCGATTCCGCCATGCGGCGGCGTGCCGTACTGCAGCGCTTCCAGGAAAAAGCCAAAACGCTGTTTCTGCTCTTCCGGGCTCATACCCAAGGCGGCGAATATCTTTGCCTGCACGTCCTGGCGATGAATACGGATGGACCCCGAGCCCAGCTCCGTGCCATTGAGCACCACATCGTAGGCGCGCGAGCGAATGTCGCCCAGCGCCGAATTCGGGTCGCGCACCGAAGTCAGTCCCTCGGTGAGCTTGTCCATGTCTTCCTCGTGCAGCGAGGTGAACGGGTGATGGGCGGCGTTCCAGCGGCCCTCGGTCTCGTCCCACTCGAACATCGGGAAATCTGTCACCCACAGGAAGCGGAAGCACTTCTGCTCGAAGGCCCCGTGCCGATCGGCATACTTCTGCGCCAGCGCCAGGCGGAGCTGGCCGGCGCCTGCGCAAACCTCGGCGGCGCGGCGCCGCTGCCGGCGCTGTCCGGCGACATCGCCCGCTGCGGGAATTCCGCTTCCGGCGGCCGTGCTGCCGGCGGCCAGCACGATGAGGTCGTCGTCCTTGGCTTCCGTGATCTCCCGGATTCGGGAGGCGGCTGAGGCAAAATTCTTCTCCACCCGCTTGAAGTCCTCGAAGATCTTGACGCGGTTCTTGACCCGCTCAGGGATCAGCAGCTTGATATCGTCGCGCTCCTTGCGTGAGAGCTCGCCCACCTTCGGAATACGGATGGCGAGCATCGGCATCATCGGATCGACCGCAAGGGCCTCCTTGTCGGCGGCGCTGAAGGCATCGGCGATGTCGGTCATAGACGGCAGACGGAGGTCCGGCTTGTCGATGCCGTAGAGCCGGATCGCCTGGTCGTAAGTGATCTGCGGAAATGGCGTGTCGATGCTGTAGCCGGCGGCATTAAAGGCTGCGGTCAAAAAGCCTTCGACGGTTTCGAACACCGTCTCCTGCTGGGCGAAGGAGATTTCCAGGTCAATTTGCGTAAACTCCGGCTGGCGGTCGGCCCGGAGATCCTCGTCGCGGAAGCAGCGCACGATCTGGAAGTAGCGGTCGAAGCCGGAGATCATCAGGATCTGCTTGAACAACTGCGGCGACTGCGGCAGGGCGTAGAACTCTCCCTGGTGCACGCGCGAGGGCACCAGGTAATCGCGCGCGCCCTCCGGCGTGGAGCGCGTCATGAACGGCGTTTCGATCTCGAAGAATCCCTTGCCCGGCCAGGTGATTGCGAATGGCCAGGGCGACCTTGTGTCGGGTCTCGATGTTGAACTGCATCTCCGGCCGGCGCAGGTCGACGTAGCGGTACTTCAGCCGCACCTCTTCGTTGCTGATGACCTTTTCGCCGGGCAGAAAGGGCGGCAGCTTGCTCTCGTTGAGCAGGCGCATCTCGGAGGGCACCAGCTCGACCTCGCCGGTTTCGATGTTGGGATTGCGGGTCGACTCGTCGCGCAACTTCAACAGCCCGGTGACCGCCACTACGTATTCGCTGCGCAGCTCCTCGGCGCGCTGGTGCAGCGCCGGGTTCGACTCGTTGTCGAAGACCACCTGCGTCACGCCCGTGCGGTCGCGCAGATCGACAAAGATGATGCTGCCAAGGTCTCGCCGCCGGTCAACCCATCCCATCAGGATTACGGTCTTGCCGGCGTCGGCGGCGCGGAGTTCTCCGCAGCGATGAGTGCGTTTCAGATCACCTAAAAAGTCGAGTTCCATGCACGAGTCCGTTCCAAAGGGGTAAATTCGATTCTACGACATGGCTGAGTCGAATCGGGAGTTGGCTTCCCGGAGACGTGTTCGAAGGGTCATCCGGAGGCGAAACCGAGGGATTTGCGAAGGTGGGGTAGTTCGTCTTTCCTCCACGACTCTTTGAGAGCATTGAAGAAACTACCCTACGTTAGCCTAATCACCCCAGCGAGCCGTGCTCGCCGGGGACCCGATAGGCGAACGTGGTGCACCTGCGCCCTTGACTCCGCTTTCGGCGCCGACGGGACTCGTGTCGCCGCTCTCGACCTTGACAACGCCGATCTCGTCATAGATGGGGCACCTTCGAACTACCGTAGCTTGCCCGCCAACTCGGCCCGCGCCACCGCGACCTGCTCGCCGGTCGAGAGGTTCTTGAGCCCGAAGCTGCCGCTTGCGACTTCGTTCTCGCCCACCAGCACCGCGTATTTTGCTCCCAGCTTTTCCGCCATCTCGAAGCTCTTGCGCAGCCGGAAGCTCTCATCTCCCACATCCACCGTCACACCCTTTTGGCGGAGTTCGCGGGCCAGTTTCAAGGCGTGCCGGTTCATGCCCGCGCCCACCGGAACGATGTAGGCGTCGAGCGTTTGCGTGGGCTGCGCCGCCTGCGCCTGCAAGGCCATGACCAGGCGGTCCTCGCCGATGGCGAAGCCGATAGCCGGCGCCCTGGGCCCTCCCAGCGACTCGGAGAGTCCATCGTAGCGGCCGCCGCCGAGCACGGCGCTCTGCGCTCCCAGCTCGCCGTGAGTGAACTCGAAGGTGGTGCGAGTGTAGTAGTCGAGGCCGCGGACCATGCGCTCGTTGATGGTGTAAGGAATCGCCAGGCTGTCGAGGATGCGCGCGCACCTCGGCGAAGTGGCGCCGGCAGTCCTCATCGAGATAGTGCGCTCATCTTCGGCAGCTTCTCGATGATCGGCTGGTCTTCCGGCACTTTGCAGTCGAGCACGCGCAGCGGATTGGTCTCGGCACGCCGCTGGCAGTCGGCGCACATGCGGTCCTTGACCCCGGCCAGCGCCTCGCGCAGCGCCTGGTTGTAAAGCGGACGATCATTGGCGCAGCCTACCGAATTCAGTTGCAGGCACCAGCCCTTCAGGCCGATGCGCTCCAGCAGCATGACGAGCATCTCCAGCAGCTCGGCATCATGGATGGGCAGCTCGCTGCCCGCCGAGGGCGGTCCGATGATCTCGGCATCGATCTGGTAGAACTGGCGGTAGCGGCCCTTCTGCGGGCGCTCGCGGCGGAACATTGGCCCAATCATATAGAGCTTCTGCAGCAGGCCGGTGCGGTTCAGATCGTGTTCAATGTAGGCGCGAACGATGCCGGAAGTAGCCTCCGGGCGCAGGGTGAGCGATTGTGTTTTCTCGCTGGCAGCGCGGCCGCGGTCCTCCCAGGTAAACATCTCCTTGGAGACGATATCGGTCTCTTCGCCCACGCCGCGGGCAAACAGCTCCGTGGCCTCGAAGATGGGCGTGCGAATCTCGTGATAGTTGTAAGCGCGGAGCACCTCGCGAGTCTCGGCCTCGACGAAGTTCCACAGGTCGGTATCGGGCGGCAACAGATCGCGCGTGCCGCGAACGGCTTTAATCATCGTGATTACTTTCGAAAGCGTTTTAGCAGATTTCCTGGTGTTCTTTCAGGCCTGCACATTTTCTTCACGGCCTAACGTCGCGTCCCGGAGTGACTGAGCTCCTTCAGGTACTCTTCCCGGCGCTCCACGTAGCTGCGGGCGTGCAGAACGATCTCCTCTTTGTCCTGCTCGCTGACGGCGCGGCGGAACTTGCCCGGCACGCCCATCCAAAGCGACCCGGGTTCGACCACCGCGTGCTCGGGAACCAGCGTGCCGGCGGCGATGATGGAATCGTGGCCGATGCGCGCCCCGGTGAGGATGATGGCCCCGATTCCGATCAGGCAGCGGTCCTCGATCTTGCAGGCGTGCAGCATCACGCCGTGGGCGATGCTGACCCACTCTCCCAGCTCCACGTGGATGGTGTTTCCGTGCAGGGAATATCCGTGCAGCACGGAAGCGTCCTGAACGTTGCTGTTGGCGCCGATGCGGATGGCGCTGACGTCGCCCCGCAGCACCGCGCCCGGCCATACGCTGACGTTCTCGCCGAGCGTGACGTCCCCGATCAGCTGCGCCGACTGGTCGACGTAACAGGAATCGGCGATCTTCGGCATCTGCCCTTTGTAGGCCCGAATCATGCTTGCTCTCCCAATATGCCAACCTTGCCGGCCAAGGCTTCGCCGGACTCCTCTGCGGCGCCCTCGGCCGCCAGCGCCGAAGCCGGTACCGCTTCCACCCCGGCCAATGCGACCGCGGTGCCTGCCGGAGGAGCGATTCTAGCCGGCCGCACGCTCCGCTTGGCGCCGGTTACCAGAATCACGCTCAACACCACGATAACGCTTCCGGCGATGATATAGACCGTGATCTGCTCGTGCAGAATCAGCCAGCCCAGCAACACGGCCACGATCGGATTCACGTAGGAATGGGTCGAGACCTTCGAGGTGGGCACGTGATGCAGGAGCCACACGAAGGCCGTGAAGCCAATCCATGACCCGGCGACGATAAGGTACGTCACGGCCCATATGGCCTCGCGCGTCCAGGCGGCTTCGAAGATCCCGCCGGTGGCGAACGAAAGCAGCAGGTTAACCAGTCCGCCCAGCAGCATCTCCCAGGCGGTGGCCGTGTAGGGATCCACCTGCAGGGCCGACCGCTTGGAAAGAATCGAGCCGCCGGCCCAACTGATGCTGCAACAAAGCACCAATCCGGCCCCGATCAGCTCGCGATGCCCGACATGCAAGCCAAGCGCGCAGGCTGGGCCACAAGAGCACAGCCACGCCCATCAACCCCAACAGGATTCCGGCGAGACCGCGCCGGCCGATGCGTTCCCCGCGATGGCCCAGCCGCTCCAGAACGAGGAAACACAAGGGCGTGACCGCCCCCAGCAAGGCCGCCAGGCCGGTCGGAATATAGGTTTCCGCCAACCCCAGCATCGCGTTGCCGGTGGTCAGCAGCAAAATGCCGATGAAGCCTAGCCGCAGCAGCTCGTGACGCCTAAGCGCACACGCTTGCCGCGCAGCGCGCACCACGCCAGCATCAGCGCGCCGGCGATCGATAAACCTGGTCGCTCCCATCACCAACGGCGGGATGTGCTTGACGGCTATACCGATAGCAAGAAACGTCGAGCCCCAAAGAACATACACCAGGGCAAACGCAATGATGACCCGTAGCCGGAAGCTGCTATTTTCGCCACCCATTATGCAAACCGTGAAAATAGCTTATCAAACCTTGGCTGGATTCCGGCTGCCGTAATCGGATTGAGTTCCCGCTGTGTCATTTCTGGGTTCGCGAAGCGAGCGAAGAATCTCGTCATGTCTGAAGTAATACAGCTGAACTTTTTTATCGGAAAGGTCCGAGGCCGCGCAGGTTGGGACAGTTTAATGGCGATGCTTCGCGCCTCTTGCAGAGGCGCTCGGCATGACACTAAAACTGTTTGTGATCTCACTGATGCATCGGCATCGAAGTCGCGATTACCGGGGCGGGGCGGAGGCGGAGCGGCCGTTGCCGGCGGCGTGTATCTTCCGTCCGGTGATGATGATGTAATGCACTCCCGAGAGGGTGGTGAGAGCCGAAGGTGGCCCACAGAGAAACCTGCCGCGCCGTCCAGATCCAGGGCACGGAGTCGATCCGCCACAGCAGCACGAAGAAGATGGCGGCCACCTGGGCGAAGGTGTTGAGCTTGCCGAAGACGCTGGGCCGGAAGTCGCGTATGTTGCTGGTGACGTAAAGCACGCCGACCACCAGCACGATGGAAAGATCGCGGCTGAAAACCAGCACGGTGAACTTCCAGGGGATTTGCTTGGTGAAGGAGAGAACCAGGAAGCTTGAGCTCAACAGAAGCTTGTCGGCGATCGGGTCCATGTACTGGCCGATAACGCTCTGCTGGTGCAAGACCCGCGCCAGAAGGCCGTCGAGAGCGTCGCTGACGCCGGCCAGCACGAACAGGATCAGCGCCCACTTGTAGCGGCGGTCCATGACGTTCATCACCACCAGCGGCACGAAGACCAGGCGCAGCAGCGTGATCTGGTTGGGCGCGGTCCAGAACTGTGACTTCACGGCCGTACCTCGCCACGGCGTCGGGCCGAGGCCGCCCGTACTGGGGCGGAAAACAACTTGTCCAGCTTCAAGCCGGTCTCGCGGCGCAGGCGGTCAGAAAGCGATGGCAAGGCTCCGTCGCCGCGCTCTTCTTCGATCGATTGCAGACGGTGCATGGGTAAAAAAGTGACCACCGGCACGGCCGCCTCTCCGGTGCGCAACTGGCGCACGAAGTCCTCGAAGGAGTCCACGGGAATGCCACACACCACTGCGCCGCGCAGGTCGATCTCCAGCAGCCGGCCCCAGAACTCGCGGATTGGCCAGCGTGGCCACCACAAAGCCGGAGACCGAAAACCCCGTGGGCAGTCCGGATGAGTCCCGCGTCTTTTTCCTGGTTGCGGCCACGCGCCATTCTACAAGGTATGCTGGATTTCCCGGTTGGCACCAATGGGCCAGCGCAGGTCAAAACGACCAATAGTGTAGCGCCACCTGTCCTGGGCGGCGGGCAGGCCCTTCGCTTCGCTCAGGATTTCGGCTCGAGGCTGTCACCCCAGCAAATGCAACTGCAGCATTTGCCGGCCGGCCCCGGCGCTTTGCACCCCAGCGAACTAGTCGCCGGGCCCGCTTCGCGCCTCGTTCTTAGCCTGCCCTGAGCGAGCGAAGCGAGTCGAAGGGGCCTCGACAACGCCTCAAGCTACAGCCGGTTGATCAGGCTGGCAACGTAGGCCGCGCCGAAGCCATTATCGATATTCACCACCGAGACGTTCGAGGCGCAGGAGTTCATCATGGCCAGCAAAGCGGTCAGTCCGCCGAAGGCTGCGCCGTAGCCGATGCTGGTGGGAACGGCGATCACCGGCACTCCGACCAGGCCTCCCACCACGCTGGGCAGCGCGCCCTCCATGCCGGCGCAGACGATCAGCACCCGGGCATGCTGCAGCGTCTCGCGGTGGCCCAGCAGGCGGTGCAGCCCGGCCACCCCGACATCGTAGATTCGCTCCACGCAGTTGCCCATGATGTCGGCGGTGACAGCCGCCTCTTCCGCCACCGGGGTGTCGCTGGTGCCGGCCGAGACGATCACGATGCTTCCTTTGCCCAGCACGGTTTCGTCCTGCCGCAGGGTCAGGGTGCGGGCGAGCACGTTATGCGACACCGCGGGCAGACGCTCCTGGACGGCGGTCGCCTGCTCGGGCGAGACGCGGGTGGCCAGCACGTTGTGGCCGCGCAGCGAGAGCCGGGAAAATATCTCCGTCGTTTGCTCGGGCGATTTGCCGGGACCGAAGATTACCTCCGGCATGCCGGCCCGCAACGCCCGATGGTGATCGATCTTGGCGAAACCAAGATCTTCAAAGGGCAGGTTTCTGAGCTGCTCCAGCGCCTCGTCAGGCAATATCTGTCCCGTGCGAACCTGTTCCAGCAAATCTTTTAGACGTTCGATCTTCACTGGTTCACTTTATCACTCAGGTGTTCAGAGCGTAAGGTGCAGCAGCCCTCGGCTGCCCAGAGCGGGTGAGGGCAGTCCGTTCCTACAGGTGAAACCTTGAAACCCTGAAACTTTGAAACATTACATCTTCACGCTGCCAGCCGGCGCCAGCGGCCGCGGGTGCGGCGGGCCAGCTGGAAATAAGCCAGCTTGGGTTCTCCCGGCTTCTCCAGCGGACGGAAGTACAAGGAGCGCAGGTAGCGGCGATCGACTCCGCCTTTCAGGTAAAGCTGGTAGGAGCGGACTCCCAAAAATTGTCCGAGCAGCGAGGTGACGAAGTGCAGCTTGCTGCCGGTATAGGAACGGCCTTCACTGATCAGTTGCGGAATCCGGCGGTAGAGGTGGGCGTTGCACTCGAAGTCCCGGTGCAGCGCCACCAGGTCGAGCATTCGCAGGTAATCGCGGTAGCTGACGGCCAGCTCGGCGCGGCAACGCGAGTCGCGTGCGTAGAGTTCGCGCTCTTCCACCGCGCCGCGCCCGGGGTGCAGGATGCGGGCGCCGAAATCGGCCACGGTTTCGCTCAGGCAAAGCGCGTAGAAGCGGTCCTCGGGGCTGGCGTATGTCGGGCCCGAAGCCCTGGACTGCGCTTCCAGCAGCCCGCTGCAGGCGGCATGAACAAAGCGGGCGGCAGCCGCGGCCGCGCTAGAGAGTTCAAAACGCTGAGCGTAGATGGTGTTGGTTTCGATCGCGTAGGCGCAGCCTTCGCGCTCAATGCGGCCGAGCAGCTCGCGCATCCGCCGCTGGTCACCGATCCGGCGACGCAGCAAGGGCAGGAAATGCCCGGCTGGCCGGATGATGACCTCCGGGAGCAGGTCCGGCAGGAGCGGCAATCGCTCGGCCTGGCAGGAGTCGATTCCCAGGAAGCGCGACAGCGCCGAGATAACGTTGTAAAACGACGGCGTGAGATCGAGCCCGGAAGGATGTCCCTGCTGCCAGCGCGTCAGGCACTGGCGGTAGCTCTCGTATTTCTCCAGCGGCGTGGCACTGAAGACGCAAAGCACGTCATCGCTCACCCGTACGGCTTCCACCTGCGCACCCGTCTCGCCCCTGGCCGCCCAGTAAAGCGGGTCGACGTTCTGCAGCAGGGTCAAGACGCGTGCGGCGGGCAACCGCCGTTTAATCTCGGCGGGCAGGTGCTGGGGCGCCATGTGGCTCTCCCCGAACAGCACCACGATGCGGGTTTCCGGCTGCAGGCGGGCGATTTCGGCGATACGCCCGGAGGCATGCTCGTCGCGGGCAGCGATGCGGCGCAAGTTGTCGCGGGGAACGGAGTCCAGCCCGTAAATCCGGGCGCCGGCGGAACGGGCGGTCTTCAGCAAAGCCAGGAAGGGCTCCCAACTGAAACCCCATTGGCTGTCGTAGCGGATGCGCTCGCGCAGTTCGCCGTCTTCGAGCAGGCGCTCCTGCCAGGCGTCCAGGATGCGCTGGTCGCGTGAATAGACAGCCTCCAGCGCCAGCGCCAGCGGACGCCCCTGCGAAGAGAGCTGCTGAAGCAATTCGGCCGCATAGTGCTGCGAGGCGGGCAGGGCGTGGTAGTCGGCTACCAGCAGCATATCCGCCCGCTCGAGTTCTTGATTGAGTTCAGGGTGGGAAACCAGCCCGCTATAGGTACGAAAGGCCTCGGCGAACTCCCGAATGTACTTGCGCCGGCTGTGCGGGTCGGCGGCCCGTATCTCCTGTTCGACTTGCGATACCGCGTAAAGTTGGGCGGCGCTTCTCCGCCGCCGCAGATGCGGATAGGGTCCCGTTGCCATAGAGCCGATAAAACAGTCAAAACGAACTTGAGCTGCAGAGTTCGAGTTGCAGAGTTGCAGTCAAGCCACTATCGTAGTTCGATGCCGCGATCGCAGAAGTCGGAGACTCGGAAGCTGACGATTGCCACCACCGGGGCAAGCGGCTCGATCTTCCTGCAACAGATGCTGCTGGCCCTGGATGCTGATGCTCGCGTCGGGGAGGTGAACTTCATTGCCTCCGCCAACGCCTTGCGCGTGATGGCCGACGAGCTGCAACTCCGCGGCCGCCCCAATCTGCCCGGACAGCTGCTCGGACACGAGTCGAAAAAATTCCGGCAGCACAGCAATACCAATATCGGCGCCAGCGTCGCCAGCGGCTCTTACCCGGTGGACGCCATGGTCGTGCTTCCCTGCTCGATGGGAACCCTGGCCAAGATCGCCAACGGCATCGCCTCCGAGCTGATCGGCCGGGCAGCCGACGTTTGCCTCAAGGAGCGCCGGCCACTGGTGCTGTGCGTACGCGAGGCGCCGCTCAACCGCGTCCACCTGCGCAACATGCTGCTGGCCAACGATGCCGGAGCGACCATCTATCCCCTGATCCCCACCTTCTATAACCAGCCGGGTTCGCTGGAGGAAATGGCCCGCCAGTACGTGAACCGGGTGCTCGCGCACATCGGATTGCCGCAACCGGGAACCTACGTCTGGAAGGGATAGGGCGAAGCCATTTCAGATTTTTTGATTTTTGATTGCAGATTAGCGGGTAGCACCTGTCTGAGTTCTGACTTCCCCACCCGCGCTGGCGCATTTAGGACGAATCAAAAATCTAAATTCAAAAATCGAAAATATTAGGGTTGCTGCTTTTGACAACAGCGAAAAGCCGCGCTAGGATAGCCATACACTGGAGAGGAGGTGGTCCGATGGATAAAAGTTCTTCTGACTGTAGCAGACATCTGACTAGTGAGGTGGCTGAGGCTTAGGGCGGTTCCGCTCTAAGGGCTCCCCGGCAAGCGGCGACATTGCACTTGCGGGGGCAGAAATACTCGCCAGATTCCAGACGTTCTTCGGAGTCTGTCGCAGGGTCGAAAAAAGCTTGGTTCCCGTGCATTGGGTCGCGGGTGTCCAAGCCGGAGCGCGACCTGCCTCAGGCCAAACCAAACAGCTAACCGGCGCCCCGCCTGGCTACAGAGGCGGGGCGTTCCGCTTTAGTTGGCAATTGGGGAAAGAATACGTAGGCCCAGTCGCCCTCGGCTGGGCGGGCGTGCGCAGCACGCCTATTCCAAAGGTGCGAAGCGTCCCATAATCCCCGGATCGGCCGTCCACAACCATGCGTATTCCCTGGCCGAGCTCACAATGCCTGCCCGCACGGGGTTCTCGAGCATGTACACAACTTTCTCGTCTAACGCTTCCGATCGGCGCAGGACGTGATCGAACGACTCCTCCTGCCACACATTCCCTGACCGCTCGAGCTTGCGATTGATTGCGTGCGACGAAGCTCCCTTGATGGCGCCGATCAGCTCCGCCAGAGAATACACCTCTTGCTTGTGCTCGTTGACCATAGGCGTAAGCAGCGGATGCACATGATCGGGCATGACAATCGCGGCGTGAACATCAGCTCTCTTTTTGTGGTCATGGATGCAGCAATTCAGGACTAGGCTGCGGACGCCGCTTGGCAGAACCCAACGGTCTCGTGTGCAAAATGTGATGAAGTGAGGTTTGTAATCGCGCTGCAGATGCGGCAGGTTTCGGCGATAGAAGGTCATCGTCCTGAATCCCGCTTGAGGCGAGCTTACGCTCGCCCGCCCAGCCGGGGGCGGCTGGGCCTACGTTACATTCCCGGCAGCTTCAATCCCGCCATGCGCCGGGCGAAGCTTGGCTTGGACATGCTCTTGAACATCTTGCGCATCTGCGCGTACTGCCGCAGCAGGTGGTTCACTTCCTGCACGGTGGTGCCCGAGCCGCGGGCGATGCGCTTGCGGCGCGAGCCGTTGATGACCTCGTGGTGGTCGCGCTCGTAGGGCCGTCATGGAGTTGATGATCGCCTCCACCCGCAGAATTTCCTTGTCGTCGACCTTGTCGGCCACCTGCTGCATGTTGGCCAGCGGCCCGATCTTGGGCAGCATGCCGACGATCGACTGCAGCGAGCCCAGCTTCTTCACCTGCCGCAACTGGTCGCGGAAGTCGTCCAGCGAGAAGCCGTCGCCGCTGAAGCGCCTTCTTGGCGAACTCTTCGGACTTCTTCTTGTCGAGCTTCTCCTCGGCCTGCTCGATGAGCGAAAGGATGTCGCCCATGCCCAGGATGCGGCCCACGATGCGGTCGGGATGGAAGGGCTCGATGGCGTCGTACTTTTCGCCGACGCCCAGGAACTTGATGGGCTGGCCGGTGACGTTGCGGATGGACAGCGCCGCGCCGCCGCGGGCATCGCCGTCCATCTTGGTCAGCACCACGCCGGTGAGGGTCAGCTTGTCGTGGAACTCCTTGGCGGAGTTGACGGCGTCCTGTCCGGTCATGGCGTCGGCCACGAACAGGATCTCCTGCGGGTTCAGCAGGCGCTTGAGCGACTGCATCTCGTCCATCAACTGCTCGTCGATGTGCAGGCGGCCGGCGGTATCGACGATCAGCACGTCGCAGCCGCTGTTGATGGCCTCGCTGCGCGCTTCCTTGGCCAGCCGCTCGACGGCGGCGGTGTTGGGCTCCGCGCACCGCTGCCTTCGTAGATGTGCGCGCCGATGGCCTTGGCCACCACCTTCAACTGCTCGCGCGCGGCCGGACGGTAGACGTCCACCGAGACCAGCATCGGCCGGTGCCCGCCCTTTTTCAGCCAGAGCGCCAGCTTGCCGGAGGTGGTCGTTTTGCCCGAACCCTGCAGGCCGGCCATCAGCATCACCGACGGGCGGCTGCGAGGCGAACTTGAGCTTGCGCCGTGTCGCGCCCCAGCAGTTCGATCAGCTCGTCGCGGACGATCTTCACCACCTGCTCGGCCGGCGACAGCGCGGTCATGACTTCCTGGCCCACCGCCTTCTCGCGGATGTGGTCGATCAGTTCCTTGACGACCTTGAAGTTGACGTCGGCCTCCAGCAGCGCCAGGCGGATTTCGCGCAGGGCTTCGTCGATGTTCTCCTCGGTCAGGCTTGCCCTGGCCGCGGAGATTCTTGAAGGCGCGTTGCAGTTTTTCGGTAAGGTTCTCAAACATAACGGCAACTCTAGGTTTTAATTTTAACAGTGTGGAGCGTAGTGGCGCAGGCGGGACGAAACACAAGATTCCTCGACTCGCGCCAGGGGGCTACGGCCGGAAAACATCTCCGCGGCGCTCGCTTGATCTCATAACGACGTTGGCTCCGCTGGCCAGAGTACGATGGTTAGCGGCGAAGCAAACCTGGACTCGGGGACGGAGCCAACGATGTTGATTATAGGCTGTGATTTCCATGCTGGGTTTCAGGTTTTGTCGATCTTTGACAACCGAAGTGACGAAGTAAGCGAGAAGAGGTTGGCGCATCCAGCCGAAGCCATAGAGTTTTACCGAGGCTTAACCGATCCTGCCCGGGTCGGGATTGAAGCTGGGGCGCCCTGCCAGTGGTTTCGGCGGTTGCTGGCCGAGAGCGGGCACGATCTGTGGGTGGGCGATGCGGCCAAGATACGTGCGGCGGAGACGCGCAAGCAGAAGACGGATCGGCGGGATGCCGAGCTGTTGATGCGGCTGATGGTGGAGGAGCGGTTTCCGCGGATCTGGGTGCCGAGCGAAGAAGAGCGGGATGTGCGGCAGTTGCTGATGGACCGGCATCACCGTCTGAAGGCGCGGACGGCGGCCAAGAACCAGTTGCAGTCTCTGGCTATGAACCAGGGGGTTCAGAAGGGCAAGCGGCTGTGGACGATGGCGGGACGCCAGTTGTTGGCCGATCTGGAGATGATGCCGCACGCAGCCCGTCGTCGCGATCAGTTGTTGCAGTGGGTAGGATTACTGGATCAGCAGATCGCAGAGCTGGATGTTTTGATTGCGGCGGAGGCGAAAAGGCGTCCTGCCAGCCTGCTGCTGATGACTCATCCTGGCATTGGGGTACAGACGGCGCTGGCGGCGGTGCTTACCTTGGGTGATGTAACCCGCTTTGCCCATGCCCGCAAGGTCCCCAGCTATCTCGGCCTGGTACCGAGCGAGTACAGCTCGGGCGGCAAGCAGCGGCTGGGACACATCAGCAAACAGGGATCGGCGTTGATGCGGTTTCTGTTGGTCGAGGCCGGGCAAACGGCAGTGCGCTTCGATGAGGAGTTAAAGCGCGCCTACCAACGCCTGTGGGTGCGTAAGGGCAATCGCGCGGTGGCCAAAGTGATGGTGGCCCGCCGCTTGGCCGTGAGGTTGTACTGGATGCTCCGCAACCAGTGGACGTACGCGGAGCTGGTTCGTCATGTGGGTGAGCCCGAGTCATTCCGTGGCAAGCAGTAACTGAGCCGGTCGCTTGTGTGGGCAGCCCGCCTCCCTTGAGAGCAGGGGAGTTCGAAGAAGAGAATCTTGGTCCCGCACTGCGGGACCGAATAGATGGTTGGTGGAACCAGTTCCACCGCAGATTCTACCAACGAGCCTGGTTATGCTTCGCAGAAAAGCAACAACAAAAGCAACAACGCTGGGGAAAGGAAAAAGGCACCGCCCCGCAATGGGAGTCGTGTGCCTTGACAATCCCAACGTCGTTATAGACGGAATGACGTTATTAACTGGTAGAAAACTTCTGTTGAACTAGGCCGGGAGAGCCCCACGAGACATCAACAGTCAGGAGCGAGAGCTCACTCGCCCCTAGCCCGCCGTTGCCCGCGCGTGCGCCTGTTCCACGGCTGCCATGATTTCCTCGCTGGTGCAGACTTCGAAGTACTGGCGCTGGGTCCAGGAAACGAAAGAGAGATCGCGCAGGTCGACCTGGGCTGCCACCGCGTGGCGCACAACAATGGTCTGGAAGACGTCGGCGGTAACGGGAACCACGCCGCGATACAGAGTCACCCGCTCCTCGCCCCAGAGGCCGGGAAGGTCGAGCTCGAACTTCTGCAACGAGATTTCCCGGCGAAGCTGCTGAAAGGCGGCAGCGCCAAGCTGAATGCCGCCGATGTTGTATTGCAAAACCGTAACCTCGGCGCCCTCCGGCTGGCTCTGCGGGCCCTCGACGAGCAGCACGCGGAAGAGCAGCTTGCGCTCCGCCAGGTGCTTGCGCAGAGGGCGCTGGCAGGAAGAGAGCCGGTCGGCGAGGTTCAGGGCATCGGAGATCATGATCTGCGCATTGCCGTCGAACAGGTACATCGGCGCCGAGTCCTGGAAGCAGATACCGAGGCCCAGCTCCAGTGCCGGAAGACGCAGGCTGTTCGATTGCCGGTAGAAGGCCTGCACAATGCCAATCATCTCCCGCCCCAGAGCGCAAGCCCGGGCTACCGGGAACGTGGCCTCGTCCTCCAGCTGTTGCAAGGCAAGAATGATGGCGTCGCCCTCGATGAAAACCTTGCTGGCGCCGTACTTGGGCAGCAGCTTGCTCACCGGGTCGTAAAAGCCCAGGCTGAAATACGACGCCGGGTTCTGCCCGCGCTCGACCAGCGTACGCGTCAGCAGCGTGGAATCGCGCACGTCGGCTTTGAGGATGACGTGCGAGGCGACGCGTACCTCGGCGGCCTTTTGCTCCTCCGGCAACTGGTATTCGTAGAGCCTGGAATTCACCGCCGAGAGCTGGCGCAGGCGCTCGTTGCCGATCAGGTTCACCTGGTCGATGCCGGCGTTGAGCGCCTCCAGCCGGCGGATGTCGCGGTTGATAGCGCAGGAAATCGACGAAGAAGCGGCCCGCGATCTTGGCCCGCTCCGCCCGCTCGTAACCGGCGATGCGGCGGATAGCCGCCTGGAAATTCGCAGGCGATAATTTGCCGTGTGCTGCCAGCAGTTCTTCCACCCGCGCGCGCTCGCTGCGCGAGACCAGGGCATTCTTAAGCTGCTGCGGATTGACCAACGGCGCGTACTCGGCCAGCAGCGGCACGGCCTCGTAGGCGGCCAGCACGTACGGCATGACTCCCGCGCCTTCCAGCGCCTCAACCCAGGCGGCGAGCACCGCGCGTTGCCCGGCGCCCTTCTCGGAGATCATCCGGCACGCCGCCGCCGGTCAGCTCCTGGGCGTTCTCCGGCACGTTCAGCAGGTCGTCGAGCTCCTCGGCGGAGATAACGCTGCCGGCGGGCAGAACGCCGCGCAGAAAGCCGGCGGCCAGGTCGCGCAGCACGGGCAGGCGGTCGGCGTCGTGGTCATAGTTGCCGAGCATGACGTAATGCCGCGCCTTCAGGAAATCGTCGCGTCCGTTCTCGGTAAAGATCAGCCGGTTGAGGAAGAGCTCATAGGTGGCGGCCTCGGACTCGCCGAAGAACGAGCGGCGCATGGAGACTATGGTTTCCCGCTCGATCTCGCGCAGGGTTTCATAGAGGTCGTCGCCGCACAGGCGCAGCACCGTGCGCTTGTTGACCTGAAACTGCGCGAATCGCTCGCGCGCCTGCAGCGCGAAGCTGCTGTGGGCCGGCCCTTCCATCGCCCGCAGCTTGGAGCGGCAGCGTTCCTGCGCCTGCGTGTACTGTGCGTTCAGCTCCTCGCGCAGAAACTTGATCAGCGCCAGGCGCAGCAGAAGGTCCTCGGAGAGATTGCCCTGGCGGCGTGCCATGTTCAGGCCGGCAATCTCGAGCTCCAGCGTCTTCTTCTTGAATTCGGCGGCGGTGTCGGAGAGCCGCTGCGGAGCCGTCGACCAGGCGGGAGCAAAGCGGCGTTGCGGATCCGCGCTCTCCGTGGCCAGCAGATCATGCACTCCACCATGATGCGAGATGAGCAGCCAGATGTGATTGCGGACCGCTTCCGTGAACTTCGGGCTGAGAACAACGTCGTGCCGCAGATTATCGATGCCGAGCGTCAGCTCGCGCAACTGCATCTCCGGGCGGTAGCCGCTCAGATGCATCTGCCGGGCGTGCTCGGCCAGCGAGGCGCGATGGAATAACGAGAACAGGGACATGCTTAGCCGCCCGACGGCGACGTCCGCAAAAACGCCACGATGAACCCAGCGAATCTAAAACCGCCGGGGACCGCGCCTGCGTTGACAGGACCTCAAAATGTGCGCTCGTCGGCTACCCGCAACATTACCATGGCGCCGGATAGCGCCGCATCCCTCGCTGGTGGTAACCCTTTGGATTTCAGATTCCTGCACCCCCCAACTGGGGGTCAGCCGCGGGAGGTTCAACCGGGACGGAACTCGGCTACCTGCTCGCCGGGACGAAACAGCGGCTCCCGCTGGCCGCCCGCAGCCGCGTGCCGTTGGTAGATCGCCTCCGTCTCCGATTTCGACCAGCCCACGACGCTGGCCGTAATCTGGCCAACCGCGCCAGCGGCAGAAGCGCCCGCGGCGGGCTCGGGAGAAACTTCAAAGACCGTCGGAACATTGGTCAAGCGGTAGGAGCGGGAAACCGCATAGCCGTTGACATCCAGGGCTATGGGCAGGCTCAGGCCGAGGGTACGCCGGAACATGGCGGTGTTCTGCTCGTCGTCCTGCGAGATGCCGACCACGGCGACCCGCTTCGGCTCGAGAAGCCGGAAGAGGCGGTCGTAGAACGGGAAAGCATACTGGCAGACCGGGCAACTGATCTTGAAGAAGGCCAGCACGACCGGCCCGTGGGTCAGCGCCTGCTTCAGCCAGAGCTCTCCGCCGCCGGCGATGGGCAGCTTGAAATCAGGAGCGGGGTCTCCCGGCTGTGCGGACCAGGGATTCGACATGGCGTTCATAGTATCAACCAGTTTCAAGTTTCGAGTTTCAAGTTGCAAGCGGCTGCGCCAAGTGTGTCAGCCCTCCTTGAGGGTCATCCTGAACGACGCCGGACTCCCGGCGGAGCGAAGGATCTGCTATTCCACGCGACCGGAGCGAGAACGCCAAGGGAAAGCAGATCCTGCGGACGCGCAAAAGCAGCGCGACCTCAGGATGACCCCTCTCGTGGCTTCCGGGGCGCGTCGAGCGGGTCCAACACTGGAAACTGGAAACTCGAAACTAAATCACTCCCGCCCGGCGCAAGATCTTTCGCGCCAGGCCGGTGAGCGGCAGTTCGGAGATGCGTTTCCGCGATACCCAGCGGCCTCCCTCCAGACCGGGGGAGTTGTGGCTGAGGGTAACGACCGTTACCTCGTAGTCGGTGGTGGTGATGGCGTGACGAAGCTTGAATGCCGACTTCCGCCCGGGCGCTGGGGACCGGGATGGCGCAAGCTCGGGCAGCTCCCACATGCCGGCCATAATCGCCGCCTCCAGCGGTCGCCGGACAAGGTATGCCGAGCCGTTGCGCAACGCCAGGCCGTAGCTGGTCATTCGCTTCCGCCGCGGTGGGGCGGTCGTTGCCACCCGTTGCTTGCTATTCCCTTCTCCGGGATGCCACTCGCACCACTGCTTCAGCGGGCACGTGCTGCACAGGGGACGTCGTGGCAGGCAGAGCGTCGCGCCCAACTCCATCATGGCCTGGTTCCAGTCGCCGGGGCGACTGCGGTGCAAAAGGATATCCGCCAGTACCCATGGGTCCCCCAACCCATTCAGCGCGACTGCGGAAGCCTGCGTCTTTGACGGCGCCTCGTGTCCCACCTTCTGGCTGGCCTGACCTGGAGCGCCGACCGGCGTCAGTTCCCGTCCGCCGGAGCGAGCGAACAGCCGTGAAAGCACGCGCTTGACGTTGCCGTCGACGGCAGCCACCGCCACGCCGAAAGCAATACTAGCGATGGCCGCACTGGTATAACGGCCGATGCCGGACAGGCGGCGCAGTCCGGTAGGCGTCTTGGGAAACCCTTCCCCGCCCGCAGTGGTTATCTCCCGTGCCGCGCGATGCAAGGCTCGTGCCCGCCGGTAGTACCCCAGGCCGCTCCAGGCTGCCAGGACCTTTTCCTGACTTGCGGCGGCCAGTGCCGCCACGGTCGGAAAGCGTTCGAAGAAGATGCGGTAGTGCTCCAGTACCGCCGCCACCCGCGTCTGCTGCAGCATGATCTCAGACAGCCAGATGTGGTAGGGGTTCGAGTTCCCGCGCCAGGGCAGGTCGCGCCGGTGGACGTCATACCAGCCGAGCAATGCACGCCGCAGGCGTTCGATTCCCCCGCGTCTGATGTTGCCCACCCTAGTCCCTCAACCTGTTTAAAAATTGCCGATTTAATTAATAATTAAAAAATCTACTTAGGAAGCAGCGTTTTCAGCAGCACTCATATTCCAAGTGAGAGATCGCGAGCCGATTGTACAGGCTGCGGAAGGAACGCGCCGAAGCGGGGCCCCAACCAACGCCGTTTGGCGTTTGTTGGGTGCAAGCAACAAGTATGCAGCCTCGCTAAGCGTCTGCCGTTGACTCCGCAATCAGGTATCGGAGCCGCCCCAATTCTCAACCCCGGATGCAGTTACCCATGGGAATCAAGTTAATTATTGGCAGAATATTAAACGTCATAGCGACGTTTAACAGCGTGCTAGTCCGCCGCCAGACGGCGGGTCGAGCGGCGATCTTGCACCCCAGCAAACGCAACTGCGTTTGCCGGGGACCCCGGCTCTACCACCCCAGCAAACGCAACTGCGTTTGCCGGGGACCCCGGATCTTGGTGGCCGCCTTCGCGGCGGCGCTATTTCTTTCCTCTCCCGTTTCGGCGTCTTTGGGCGGATCACTAGCCTCAGTGGACGACGACCAGAAGCAGTTGCAATGCGTCCGGCGGAGCACGCAGGTTTATGGCAGCTACAGCGTCTATGAGCTTCAGACGGGGAGCGGCACCGTTATCCGGGAATATGTTTCCCCGGCCGGCACAGTTTTCGGCGTGGCCTGGGAAGGTCCCAATCTCCCCAACCTGCGCCAGATTCTGGGCAGATTCTACGGCCAGTTCGAGCAGATTGCCGGCCAGCGGCGGCAGGCGCATCAGCGCGGTCCGCTGGTGATTGAGGAGCCCGGGCTGGTTGTCTATTCCGGCGGGCACATGCGCGCCTACATCGGCAAGGCTTTCGTCCCCGGCCTGGTACCGGCAGGGGTCAGGACGGAGGATATCCGCTGATGGCTCCCCAAATCCGCGACGTGTTCACGAAGCTCTCCTTATATAAGTCCTTCGGATCCCGGGGAACTCTCGGCCTGCTGGCCTTCTGCGTATTGTTGTTGGCTACGGCCCTGGGCTGTGGCAGCGGCCAGGGAAGCTCGTCGAATCCTGCCAACAACCCCGCCGCTTCCACCGGTGGAAACACCGTTGCCGCCGCGGGTAACAATGTGCAGCCGGTCAGCGTGAGCACCGGACCGAACTTTGTCGTCACCACCGTCACCGTCTGTGTTCCCGGCGGCAGCTGCGTCGACGTGCCCAACGTGCTGGTCGATACCGGATCGTTCGGGCTGCGCATTCTGGCCTCGGCTGTTCCCGGGCTGGCGCTGCCGCAGAGCAGCGTGGCCGGCGGCCCGCTGGCCGAGTGCGTTCAGTTCATCGACAATTCCCTGGTTTGGGGTTCGGTTGTACTGGCCGACGTGAAGATGGCCGGCGAGGTCGCCTCCGCCGTGCCAATTCAGTTGATCGGCGATCCCGGCCTGCCCAACATTCCCGGCGGCTGCGGAACGGCCGCCAACGCTCACGACACTGCTACCAGACCTGGGGGCCAACGGCATTCTGGGGATCGGTTTCTTCGTGCACGACTGCGGCCAGAATTGCGTCCTCAACGCCAATGCGGGACAGTATTTCGTTTGTCCCACTCCCGCCGCCTGCGCGGAAACCGCAGTCACGCTGGCCGACCAGGTGCAGAACCCCGTAGCCGTGTTCGCCGGCCCGGACAACAACGGAACCATTCTTGAGCTGCCCTCCGTGCCCGCCTCCGGACAAGCCAGCATCAGCGGCTCGCTGGTCTTCGGCATCGGCACGCAAGCCAACAACGGGCTGGGCAGCGCCACCGTTCTGACGGTGGACGCGACCGGCAACTTCACCACCCGCTACAACGGCCAGTCGTTTCCCTTCAGCTTTATCGATAGCGGCTCCAACGCCATTTATTTCCTCGACAGCACGACGACCGGTTTTCCCGCTTGCTCCAATACCGGACGCTTCGGGCCGGCGGTGGTCGACTTCTATTGTCCCGGCGGATCGCAGACCTCTCCGCGACCCACGTCGGCGTCAACGGCGCCACCAGCAATTTCAGCTTCACCGTGGCTAATGGCGAAACCGAGTTCAACACCGGCTCGGAGGCCCTCAGCAACATCGCCGGTCCCCATGTGAATAACTTCGATTGGGGCTTGCCCTTCTTTTACGGACGCAACGTCTACACGGCCATCCAGGGCGCCAGTACCCCGGTGGGCCCAGGTCCGTACTGGGCATACTGAGAAGCGATCGCGGAAGCCGGCTGTTGCAATTCTTTACAGCCGATTTACATGGTCGCATCCATCGTATCCAGTCCCACGGCTCGGCGGTTGGGATGAGCTGGGGCGGTACCGGCTGGGGCCCCACATCTGCGCGCGTTTCGCAGATGTGGGATTCTAGACCACCCACATCTGCCAAAATCAGGCAGATGTGGCCGCAAGCCCCAGCTGTCTCGTTTTCCGCCAACCCCTGTCTGGACCGGCCGGCGCCGGCATGGGGATGGGCGACACCCCTGACGGTTGTCCAGCGCCCAAGGTAACCCGCCATCTTTTTATTAGGACTCGCGGCAGAATCTCGCCGGATTTAGGGTTCCTATTGGCGGGCGGAGGTGTGCCGCCGCCCGGAGAGGGGCAGCTCTGCCTGTCCTAGGGAATTCGACTTAGCTGGCAGGGATGGCCTAAAATATTCAGCAACTCGGGATTTCGGCCCCTTTGCCGCACACCCTGAAGGTGGACTCAACCATGAAGATTTCGACTCCAATCCGAAGCCGGGCGGCGCTCGTTGCCGCCGTTGCTTTACTGGCACTGGCCTTCGCCTCGACCGCCTTCGCCTCGCTCGGTGGCGATGCAAGCACCGTGGAGAACGATGGTGCGCGGATGAAAGCTACTAAGCGCGTAACTACCCAAAGTTCGAAATACACAGTGCAGGAAATACAGACCGATGCCGGGACCACCGTAAAGGAATTTGTCTCGCCGCAGGGCACGGTCTTTGCCGTCTCGTGGGAAGGGCCGGTTATGCCGAACCTCCAGCAGTTGTTCGGCAGCTACTACGATCAATACCGGCAGGCTCTCGTCGAGCAAAGACAGGGTCCGGTGCGGCGTCGTGGGCCGATCTTTGTTCAGCAGCCCGGGCTGGTGGTGCAGTCCGGAGGACATATGCGGTATTCCATGGGCAGAGCCTATATTCCTGACCTGCTGCCAGCAGGTGTTCAGCCCCAGGAGCTACGATGAAACGTGCCAGGATGCCGAACGCGGTGAGTACTTGGCTGCTGATGATGGCAGCAGTGGCATTGGCCTTGACGTTGGCAGCCTGTGGGGGAAGTCCTGGCAGTAACAGCCCCAACAGCCCCAACAACAATGTGCCCCCGACGGGACCGAACGTGCAAGGAATCTCCGTGAGCGGAGGGCCTAATTTTCCGGTTGTCAGCCTGAACGTCTGTATTGCCGGAAGCACGTGCGTCACGGTTAACAATATTCTGGTTGATACGGCTTCGTACGGGCTTCGAGTGCTGGGCTCGACGCTTTCTGGACTGGCTCTACCCCAGACTGGCGCCGGACCAATGTCGGAGTGCGTCGTCTTCGCTGACGGAACGATTGCCTACGGGTTGGTATTGAAGGCTGAGGTTCAGATGGCGGGCGAGACGACACAGACTCGTTCACCGGGAGGAATACCGATCCAGGTGATCGGTGATTCCTCAATCAGCTCCAGTTTTCCTAACGTGCCCGTCAGCTGTGATGCCACTCCGACTACCGATCCTTTCTTCGCGAACACGGCGCTTAAGTTTGGAGACGCTTCACAGCCCTTGAACGGGATTCTCGGGATCGGTCCGTTCGTGCCGGATTGCCCTGGCTGTGACACAAACGCCAATGCCGACGCCCCCAACGTGATGTACTACACCTGTTCTAGTTCCACAAGTTGCTCCAACAACACAAGGACGGTGGCAGTCCTCTACCAGATCGCAAATCCGGTCTTCTATTTTGCAGACAATAACGGCGTGATTGTCGTAATGGAAAGTGTTTCCGATGGTGGGCAGCCCAGTGCTACCGGCTCGCTCGTATTCGGCATCGGAACGCAGAGCAACAATGGCTTGGGCAGCGCCACCGTCCTCACGCTGAACGGCTACGGCAATCTCACAACTACTTTTAGTGGCCGCTCTTACAGTTCAGGCTTCTTTGATACCGGATCAAACGCTCTCTATTTCTCAACCGCGACTCTCAGTGGACTTCCGAGTCCGCCGAGTTGCAATGGGTTCTACTGCCCCGCTTCGACACAAACGTTGCAGGCGACCAATACCGGAACGAGTGGTCAAAGCATCGCTTCCTTCAAGGTTGGAAATGGGACGACGTTGATTGGGACCGGCTACCAGGCGTTCGACGACCTCGCCGCGCCACAAGATAGCCACACGTTCGACTGGGGGCTGCCCTTCTTTTTCGGCCGCAATGTTTACATCGGGATTTATGGAACCAGCGCCTCGGGGTACGCCGGGCCGTTCGTCGCGTACTAGGTTCGCCTTACAATGGCGATTAATTCGCCGTAACCCGGCAAGTAAGGGCTAAAGTTGCTTCCAGCCCAGGCAGAGTAAAGGTATGCTGCTGGACCAGCGGTATACCTTTTTTATTGCCCGGAGTTGTTTTTTGTTGAAGCCGTACACCCGTCTGGCCGCTTTCACCTCGCCGTGGATGAAGCTGGTGCTCGCCCTGGCCGTCCTCGTGGGGGCCGGTCTGGCCGCGTGCGGCGGTGGCGGAGGCTCCTCCAACTCGCCGGCCTCCAGCAGCACGTCTCAGACCGTGACGCCGTCTTCGACAATCCCGGGTGGCGGGGTGACCGATACTGGAGGCATTCTCCTCGCAACTCCTACGCCGGTTCAGGTGGCGGCCAACCAGAACACGGTTTCGGTCGACATTCAGGTTCCGGCCGTAGCCTCGGCCATCAATGCCATCGCCCTGGCCGTCACCGCCGTGAATACCGGCAGCACCTACGTGAGCGCCAGCGGAGCGACCGTGCGCCAGGGGAACCAATACTGGCTGTGGATTGTCGGCACCGGCATCACTCCCAGCCTGACGGTTGGGTTCAGCGGGCCCGGCGACATTGCCACCAGCGGCGCGCCGCTGGCGCTGCAGAATTCGGCAGGGACGATCTATCCCATCACGTGCCGGCTAACGCGGCGGTGGGCGCGCGCACCATTATTCTTACGGATTCCAACAGCAACGTAACCACGCTCGCGGGCGGTCTGGAGGTGTGCAGTGCCACGGCTCCAAGCTGCTAACAGCGTGATTTGTAGAGTCGCTGATCGGATACGTGGATCACGCTTTATGTTCTGGGCGGCGAAGCTCGCGGGGCCGCGCGAAATCACAGGCTTTGAAAGGGCGCGGCTTTCAGCCGCGCCGAAATCCACGTTACAGGTGGGGGCTTTACTGACTGCGGAAAAACAAATTTCGGGTTGCGCGGACTACAAGGTCTTGGTAGCGGACTTTATGGTACCCACATCCAATGGCGCCTCGCTTGTTGCTTCAGCACGTTTTTCCGCAGCCTGTTTAGCCCCTGAGGGAACGATTCTTGGATTGGCTGAGCCTTCAACCTTGGTCGACAGATTGTCGGCGAGGGACGGTAGAGTCTATCCCACTGAGGACTCTCAAGCAGGACGGCTGAATCCTCGCGGGCTGAAGCCCGCTCGGGATATTGACATGGGAGAGTCCCGTACGGAGCGGCTAAAGCCGCTCCCTTTCAAAGCAACGGCTCGCCCGAAGTTACCGTTGCGAGGCGAACAGCGCCAGCCGGTCCGACGTGGCCGGATCAGGCGGATCGTCGTCTTGTTCGTGCTGACCTGGACTACAACCGCCTTCGCCACGACCGTTCGTCCGGTGACGGTCGAGCAGCTGGCGCAGGGCTCCTCGCACATCGTCATCGCCACCGCCGGCGGCAGCTATTCGGCCTGGGACGCGGCCCACACAGCCATCTATACCTATACGACGTTCACGGTGATGAAGTCGCTCAAGGGCTGGCTGCCCAGCAGCACGATCACGGTGAAGCAGTTCGGCGGGCAGGTGGGCAACATGGTTTCCCGGCGCATCGGTGTGCGCCAGTTCACCGTGGGCGAAGAGCTGGTGCTGTTCCTCTATCCCAGCCCGAACGCCGACGGCACGCTGCTGATCACCGGGCTCATGCAGGGACGCTTCTCGGTGCGCGGCGCGGGCGGCGCCGCTACGGTCTCCAACGGCATGCCGCAACCGTCGCTGGTAGCGCCTGTCTATGAGGCCGGCGCTCCCGTGGCGCAACCGTATCGCATGTCGCTGGAAACCCTGGAGCAGCGTGTGCGCAACGACGCCAGCAAGAAGAGGAAAGATGATGACTAGCCGGGAACAACGCAAGTCGCGGCGTCATGGGATCTCGAGGACGGCCCTGTTGCTGGCCGCGGTTCTCGGCTGCGCCATGGCCGCTTACGCCTATCTGCCCATGATCGACAGCTCCAATGGCACGACGCTGAGGTGGGCCAACAATGCGGCCAGCTACCAGATTTCTACCGGATTGAGCGGCAGCCAGTTCACGGCCGGCCAACTTTCGGCAATCGAATCCACGATACAGAACGCCTTCGCCGCCTGGACGAGCGCACCCAATACTTCGGTCAGCGTAACCTGGAAGAGCGGGACCCTGCCCGCTCCGCTGATCGCCAACGACGGCCACAACGTCATCTGTTTCAACTGCTCCGATGCGGCCTTCAGCGACGCCAACGGTAGCACCACCGATACCCTGGCCGTCACCAACATCAGCTACCAGATCACCTCCCAGGGAGAGTTCCTCTACGATACCGACATACTGTTCAACCCGGCGGTGCGCTTCGTGCTGCCTCCGACGGCCGGCGCCGCCAACGGCAGCACCATCAGCCTGCAGACGGTGGCTACGCACGAGGTTGGTCACTTCCTGGGTCTCGATCACTCCGCCGTGCAGCGCGCGGTGATGTTCCCTTACATCTCCACCTTGATAACCACCCTCAGCTACGATGATGTCGCCGCCATTTCATCGCTCTATCCCAAGGCAACGCCCGACTACGCGACCGGCTGGCTCAGCGGCACCATCAGCCTGGCGACCGACGGCAGCGGCTGTCTATGGAGCGCACGTCTACGCCAGCTCGACCACCGGCAACGCCGTCTCGGGCAGCTTCAACATTCGCCAGAGCCCGATCGGAACCCTCACCAAACCCGACGGCACATATTCGATCAGCGGCCTGCCTCCGGATACCTACACCGTGACCGCCGAACCGCTCGATGGCCCCGTCCAGGACGGCAATATCAGCTGGTACGACAGCAGCACCCGCTCGGTCGAAACTAACTTCAATACGCGCTGGCACTAGAAAAAGGTTTCAAGGTTTCAGGGTTTCAGGATGTTCGTGTTTGACCTGGCAGTTCCTGAGACTCTGAAACTATGAAACCTTGAAACTTTGAAACCTTCTCCCACGTTGTGACCTAAGTCATTGGGGTCTTCCCTCGCCCTCGATAGGCTTGAGTCGTATGGCGACGGCGAGATTTTCCGAAAACAGTTTGCGCCCGGAGCTGGCGCCCATGGCGGCGCCGGCGGGTCCTGCGGCAAAGGGCAAGAAGAAGCTGGTTAGGCGCCTCGAGCGGGACCGTTCGCAACTGGTGCGGCGCAGCGTGCAGTTCATCTTCCTGGGCCTGAACTTGTGGATCGGCTACGAGTTCTACACCTGGGTGCGGTTCTTTGAGAGCGGAGGCGCCAGCCGCTTTGTCGAGCGGCCAGGCGGCATTGATGGCTGGCTGCCGATCGATGCTCTGATGAACTTGAAATATACCATGCTAACCGGCTCGGTGCCGCACGTGCATCCGGCGGGATTGTTTCTGCTGCTGGCCTTCCTCGCCATTTCCCTGCTGCTGTGCAAAGCGTTCTGCTCCTGGTTGTGCCCGGTCGGAACTGTGTCGGAATACCTCTGGAAGCTGGGACAAATAATCTTTCGCCGGAGCGTGTTTCCGCCAAGCCCGGCCACAGCACGGCAGAGCCGGTGGCTCCGGCGGCTAGGGCTCGGGGTCGACGTCGCCCTCCGTGGCCTGAAATACCTACTGCTCGGTTTCTTCCTCTGGGTGATCCTGCGCATGCCCGTCGAGGCGCTGGCGGCGTTCCTCGGCAGCCCGTACGGAATCATCGCCGACGTAAAGATGTTGAACTTCTTTCGCCACCTCGGCCAGACCGGCGCGATCGTGCTAGTTACACTGGCGGTATTGTCGTTGGTGGTTCAGAACCTCTGGTGCCGCTACCTGTGTCCTTACGGGGCGCTACTGGGGCTGGTGGCACTCTTCAGTCCTGCCCGCATCCGCCGTGCCCCCGACCCATGCATCGACTGCGGCAAGTGCGCCCGCAGTTGTCCCTCCGCCCTGCCCGTCGACCGCCTGGTGGTGATCCGCTCGGCTGAGTGTACGGCCTGCCTGGAGTGCGTTGCTGTATGTCCGGCGGAAGGGGCGCTGGAATTCTCCTTTCCTCGCCACCGGCGCTTGAGGCCGTGGGCAGTGGCTGCCTGCCTCGTGGCGATCTTCCTTGGAACGGTCGGATTCGCCCGCTTGGCCGGGCACTGGCGAACAGAGATCCCGAACTCGGTCTACATGCGACTGGTCCCGAACGCCAACCTGGAAAGTCATCCCGGGATGTAACTCGCGGCTCTAAGGGGCAGAACTGGTTCGCAGGTGGTATGCTGCCTGGGTTGACGTGTCTCTGCGGCTACTACACTTAGGGCAATAGAGTCAGGTTGCACCTCGCGACAGTCTCTCGATGCGGAACTAGTAATGGATGCTAGACAGATATCGCTATGGCTGAAGCCGTATCTGGAGGCGGAACCTTCTTCTGATCTCCTAAATAAAATATCAACATACGTCGATATACTGCTTAAATGGAACTTTCGCATTAATTTGACCTCGATACGCGATCCTGAAGAGGTCGTTCGACGCCATTTTGGGGAGTCTTTATTTGCCGCAAGAATGCTGCTGGATGCAGATTTTCAATACAACATATTAGTGCCAACAATAAATTCAGTGCGCGGAACGACCGAGAATGCCCAGGAAAAGACTTCGGTGATGAGCGCGATTGACGTCGGCTCGGGTGCAGGGTTCCCCGGGATGGTGCTGAAGCTGTACGATCCGCGTCTACGGGTGACTCTGATCGAATCCCACGGTAAGAAGGCTACGTTCCTTCGAGAGGTAGTACGTACCCTTGAGCTGAAGGATGTTGTCATTGCACAGGAGAGAGCTGAACGCTTTAGTGAACAGGCTGAGCTGGTGACGATGCGAGCGGTTGAGAAATTCTCGGACGTGCTGCCGGTAGCGGCTTCCCTGGTTGCTGCCGGCGGCAGGCTAGGACTTCTGGTAGGCGCCGGCCAGATGGGTGAAGTCTCCAGGATTCTTCCCGGTCTTTGGCGGACTGTGTCGGTTCCAGAATCAACATCAAGAGTGCTGGCGGTTTGGACGCGGGGATAGCATTTGGGCTCCCGGTGGGACAGTGAGCAGGCGACGGAGTTTGGCAGACAATGCTCATTCGGGTTACATATCGGCAAGGACCCGATTGTTCATCGTTGAATTCAGACTCTGTTCCACGTAGAACAGGGCGTTGGTTATTGGTACGACTACCGGTCGACGGTTCGACTCAAAAGCGTGTTCTACGTGGAACAGTTTCTGTAGTTTAGCTACGGCTGCCAGGGAAGGTTTGGAATCAAAAGCGCGTTCCACGTGGAACGCTGGCGATGAACTCTTAACGGGTAAGTTTCTGGAAGTCGGGCCGGTCAATTCGAGAAATTGGCTGTCGACGGTACTCCTCGCAGCCTACCTGTCTCTACCCCACGTTGGATCGATCTAGAACGCACTGCCTGCCGCCGCGTGATGGAGTCACCCAGTTCCCTGTTCGTCATAGTCTACTTCCCTGCGCTACCGCTCTCAATGGCAGGGATGTCGACCTACGATCCCTTACTAGTCCGTACAGTTAGTCCGTAAAACACTCTGCTCTGCCCTCGGGATTTCCTGCTAATCCCGGGACTCACTCGATGCCTTAGCCGGTCGGTTCAGCGTATGCCCTTAATGACTGATTTTTTGAATCAACGCAAGCCAAGCCACTACTTTCTCTGTATATGGGTACGAGAGCTAGGGAGGACAGAACGACCATGGTATGCGTACTACATGTGGTCGGGGATCCTCTCTGTCTGGACCGAAGGGTACACTGTCGGACTTGGTCAAGGCCGGATATGTCGGCGGGGCTAGTGACTTGCGGGTAGTTAAGTCGGAGAGCTCTACGGAACGCATACCGGGAATTCACCTGAATCTGGTAATAATCCTGCAAGGTACCAAAGAACTAAATCCCTCGTGCAGCAGATTACCGTTGAAGCCACTATAATTCCGGGTTACTCTGAATCCCGTCACGATAGCATGGCATATTTGCTATCCGGTCCGGGGCGCATTCAATGCTGGTGCGTTGGGGCTGGGTCGCTGACGAGCTCGCAATCGACAGAACTAAGCGAACTCGGAAAGGAAATTACCGCATGGCCAGGGTAATCGCCATCGCCAATCAGAAGGGCGGCGTCGGCAAAACCACCACCGCCATCAACCTGGCTGCCTCTTTCGCCGCCGCGGAGGTTCCTACCCTGCTCCTCGACTGCGATCCGCAGTCTAACAGCTCCAGTGGCATTGGCTTTCACCGCGATCCATCCCGGCTGAGCACCTATGAAGTGCTGATGGAAGAGGTTTCAGCAGTCGACGTAATCCAATCTACCGCCGTAGAAAACCTATGGGCTATACCATCAAGCAAAAATCTGATTGGAGCCAATGTCGAACTAGTAGGAGTGGATGAGCGTGAATACCGACTCCGTCGCGCCATCGCTCCGCTATTGTCACGTTTCGAATTTATCGTGCTCGATTGCCCGCCGGCACTTGATTTACTTACGCTGAACGCGTTGGTCGCAGCCGATTCCGTGCTCGTCCCCATGCAGGCTGAATATTTTGCATTGGAAGGAATCAGCGAGCTGCTCGATACTGTCGAGCGCGTGCGTCAGTCGTTCAATCCAGCTCTCGCAGTTGAAGGCGTAGTGCTAACAATGTTCGACGACCGCACGAATCTTGCCCAGACTGTGGCGGACGAATTGAAGAACTATTTCGGCGAGCTGCTGTTCACGACCAGTATTCCACGTAATATCCGGCTGGCCGAAGCGCCTAGTCACGGATTGCCGGCTATCGCATATGATCCGCGCTCTCGCGGAGCAGAAAGTTATATCCGTCTGGCGAAGGAAGTGATGGAACGGCAGAAAAAAAATGGTTCCTCGCCGCCACCACCTTCAGAAGATGTAGTGGTTGCGTCGGCTGAAAACTCCGTTTGATCCCTGGAAAACGCCGGCAGGTGTTTGCGGGGATACGCCGCCTGACAGTAGGTGGCGCGCAGGCAAGCTAGGAAGAATTCTGAGTGCAATTAACTCTTAAGGTTGGATCCAGATGACGACTGAAAAACGCAAGGTACTTGGCCGCGGCCTGGAGACGCTGCTTCCTGCAGCCAGCCGTTGGGTTGCCGCTGCCGCCACATCTCCCTCGACGCCTGCTGCGGGTGAGATGGTTCGCGAGCTTCCGGTCGGGCAGATCGACCGCAATCCCTACCAGACGCGCCTCCGCCTGGACGAAGCAGCCCTGACTGAGCTAGCCGAGTCCATAAAGGTCTCCGGTGTCATGCAGCCGGTCCTCGTCCGCCCCATGGATGGAGGACGCTTTCAGCTCATTGCCGGCGAGCGCCGCTGGCTGGCCTGTCAGCGGGCCGGCAAGACTACGGTCCCGGCTATCGTGCGGCAGGTCTCCAATGAACAGGCCATGGAAATGACCATCATTGAGAACCTGCAGCGAGAAGATCTCAATCCGATCGAGCAGGCTCGGGCCTATGAGCGTCTGGGGCGTGAATTTGGGCTTACCCAGGAGCAAATGGCGCATCGTACGGGTAAAGAGCGCTCCAGCGTCGCTAATTTCCTCCGTCTACTGAAGCTGCCAAAAGAAGTGCAGGCGCTGGTTGAGCAGGACAAAATCAGCTTTGGGCATGCCAAGGCCCTGATGAGCCTGGACTCTCCAGAGGCTATGCTGAAGCTGGCCAACCGATCCGTAGCGCTCTCGATGTCTGTACGCCAAGTTGAAGCTACAGTACAGAACATTATGAATCCCGATCCGAAGCGCGAGTCTTCCGAGCGTCAAGTAGATCCAAATGTCCGCCAGGCAGAACGTGATCTTGAAAGCTCGCTCGGAGTGCGCGTGCAAATTACCGATCGGCATGGCAAGGGTAAGATTGTCATCCACTACAAGTCGTTGGAGGACTTTGACCGAGTCCTGGAGGCATTAAAAACCGAGGTTTAATGGTATTTTCGGCTGTTTTAGGGCAATTTGGGAAGCTTTTCGCTTCCTGAGAGGCCTTTTCTCATCTATAGAGTCATCCATAGAGGCCTTTTCTAACACATCGACCTGCCCAATATAAAGGCATGTATCTACCTAGTTATCTGCATAATTAGCGGCATATATGTATTATTGTCTAGCAACTATATTTACCAATGGAAAATATGCTTCGGTATATATATCGGCATATGCAATTTGTTATAGTAGCCAGCAGAAAAACGGCTCGCCGTCCCGCGTCAGATCGCCGTTTTGCACCGCCACACCGACCTGCGGCATCTATCTGGCAGAAGCTTTGCCCAGGGTTCTCCGGCCCATGGCGCAGCACAACGGGGTGCATAATTGCTCAGGACTACCATTGGTGAATTCGAATTAATTCACGTAACTGATGGCACATTCGTGTTGGACGGAGGTGTCGTTTTTGGCGCCGTGCCCAAGGTCATCTGGGGAAAGCGTTATCCGACAGATGAGCACAACTTTCTGCGTTTTGCCCTCAACTGCCTAATCGTTCGCAATGATAAGCGGACCATCCTCATCGAGACAGGAGCCGGCCCCAAACTGCCTCCTGACATGCGAGAGCTCTACCAGACTAATCCGTTATTATTAAATAACTTAGAGCGCATCGGCTTGGCTCCGGAAGACTTCGATGCGGTCATCAACACGCACCTGCACTTTGATCACTGCGGCTGGAATACCATGTTCCGCGGCGAGCGTCTGGTGCCCACCTTTCCACGTGCGCAATACTACGTTCAGCGTGGCGAAGTCGAGCATGGCCGGCTCCGCCTGGAGCGCGACCGCATGAGTTACCGTCCGGAAAACTACGAGCCACTCATCGAGGCCGGCAAGATGCAGCTACTCGACGGCGACTGCGAGCTCTTCCCCGGCATCTCCGTCCGTGTCTACCCCGGCCACACACGCGATCTGCAGGCGGTCCTGATCCGTAGCGGCGGCGAAACCGCCTGCTTCGTCAGCGACCTCATCCCCAGCACCTATCACCTGCGCCCCACCTGGATGATGGCCTACGACCTGGAACCGCTGGTGGTGATCGAGAACCGCCACCGCTTCTATGCTGAGGCGATCGCGCAAGACTGGCTTGTCATGTTTTCGCATGACCTGAATGTTCCGTGGGCGCACATCAGGCGGGATGAGAAGGGGAAGTTCACGTACCATGCGCCAGAGATGGCGCCGGCGGTACGCGCGGCGTAGCGTCTGCGCGGATTACAGCGCGGAGCCCGCCGCAGTTAGCGTCGACTCGCCGCCGAGCAGCTTTTCGAAGAAGCGCTCAACCTCGTCCGCTATGCGGTGGGCGTCGCTGGATTCGTAAATCACTTTGCGCAGTTGGCTGCCGTTGCGCACGCCGTGCGTGAACCAGGCGGCAAACTGCTTCATCTTACCCGGCGCGTCCGGGAATCCCTCTTCGATCAGCATGCGGAAGTAGCGGCGAATCATCTGGAAGCGGTCCGCGTCGCTTGCATCCTGATAGCTGCCGCGCTCGCTGTACTGCGCGATCTGGCGGAAGATCCACGGATTGGTTGCTGCCGAGCGGCCGATCATGACTGCATCGCAAGCGGTCTCGGCCACCATGGCGGCGGCGTCTTCGGGCGAGCGCACGTCGCCATTGCCGATCACGGGAATGCGCACCGATCGCTTCAGATCACCGATCCAGTGCCACTGCGCCTGCCCGCCGTAGCCCTGCTCGCGGGTGCGGGCGTGCATGGCGATGGCGTCCAGTCCGCAGTCTTCGGCCATTCGCGCCAATTGCGGGTAAATCAGTTCTTGCTCGTTCCAGCCGGCGCGGAACTTCACGGTGAACGGAATTTTCACGGCCGCGCGTACGGCGCGGAAGATGCGCTCGATCAGCGGCAGATCGCGCAGCAGACCCGAGCCGCCATTGCACTTGACGACCTTCTTCGCCGGGCAACCGAGATTCAAGTCGACCAGGTCGAAGCCGAGTCCCTCGACCATCCTGCCGGCTTCGGCGAGCGTCTCCGGGTCACTGCCAAACAGTTGCGCGGAGATGGGATGCTCGTCGTCGTAGAAGTGCAGATAGCGCTGCGCCTTGCGGTCCTTGCGACGCAGCACGCCATCGGCCGAGGTGAACTCGGTCATGATCAGTCCGCAACCGCCCATCTCGCGGATGAAGCGCCGGAAGACCGTATCGGTGACGCCCGCCATCGGCGCTAGCACGGTGGCGGGAGCAATGACGACCTTGCCGATCTGCGATTTTGCGGGGAACGCGCGCCCCGGGAGGCGCAAATCGCTCGGCCGGATTGTCGTAGAACTTATGCACTGCAGCTATATTCTATAGCGGTTTTGGAGAGCTTCGCGGCCGCTGCCCCAACGTGGAACGAAATGACGTGCCCAGCGCGCCCGAATACAGCCTTGCTGGAGTCCGCCAGCCGAGGGCGTCTAGTCCTATGTTCCCACTCGGCCAGCTGTGGCTGCCGGACGCAGCGAAGCCTCCATCTCGCCATGGCGATGGAGGCTCCAAGGATGAGGAACTCCGGCTAACCGCTTTGCCTTCTATTTCTTCTCGACCTTGGCATACTTGCGGCGGAAGCGCTCGATGCGGCCGGCGGTGTCCATCATCTTCTGCTTGCCGGTGAAGAACGGATGGCAGGCAGAGCAGATTTCCACGTGGATATCGCCCTTATGCGTGCTGCGGGTGAGGAAGCTGCTGCCGCATGCGCACTGCACGCGCACTTCCGAGTAGTTGGGATGGGTTGCTGCTTTCATGATTCTCCAAGACCTCTGTGCCAAAACCATATTTTAGCCGCAGGCAGCGCATTCCGGCAACCGGTACCGTGTAATCCCAGATGCTGCTACCGCTTAGACTCGATCAGTACGCCCTCGCCGGCGCGCTGGTGCGGGCGGCTGTAGGCCCGCCAGTTCTTCCACAGGATGCGCATGGTGGCCAGCGCCGGGGTCGCCAGGTAAATGCCGATGATTCCCGCCAGCTCGCCTCCGGCCAGCAGGCCGAAGATGGCAGCCAGAGGCGAGATGTCCACTTTACCGCCGTACACCCTGGGCGCTATTACGTAATCCGTGCAGACGCGCCAGGCGCCCAGGAACGCCACCAGGATCAGCAGGTGCGAGTAGTTTAAACCGAAGCTGACACCCAGGATCAGCGCCGCCGCCAGCAACGGTCCGGCCAGCGGAATGAACTCCAGCAGGCCGCCGATCACGCCCAACGCGAAGGCATACTGCACCCTCAGCAACCCCAGAATCGACGTATAGGCGATCCCGGAGACGATCACCAGCAGCAATTGCGCCCGCACAAACTGCGAGAGCATGGTATCCAGGTCGCGCAGGATGTTGCGCGCCAGCTCGCGCTTACGGACGTCCAGCAGTAAATCGTCGAGAGTTTCGGTGAGCAGCCCGCCCAGTTGCGCATCGCGCCTGAGGAAAAAGATGGCCAGGATCGGGATCAGCACCACCCAGCCCGCATTGGTGGCCAGCAGCGCCGCCCGCGAACCCAGGTTGCTGATAATGGCGACGACCTGGTCCCGGTGGGCGGACAGAAATTTATGTATCTCCGCCTGGGTATCCGCGCTCCATCCGCGCTGTGCGCCAACCTGCCAGACAATGGTTCCGCTGCTGATTTTCTGGTACATCTCGGGAAACAGCTGCGCCAGCTTGCGCACCTCCTCCACTACCCGCGGTCCGACCAGAAACCCGATCAGCACCAGCACTGCCAGAAGCGCGCAGTACACCACGGCGATGGCCGCGGCGCGTGAATTGCGCGTCAGCCGTTGCACGCGCGATACCACCGGCGCCAGCAGATAGGCGAACAGCATGGCAAAGAGAAAGATGATTAATGTCTTGCGCGCCAGATAGACGAAGCCCAGCGCGGCTGCGATCACCAGCAGCGTAAAGACGAATTGCGCGCTTCGTTTGTCGAACAGGTTCATCTCGGTGCCGAGCGCAGCCGCCGTGCCGTGACCATGCGGCGCGGCGTGCCCGCTTCAAGAGTTTACGCCAGGCGAAACTGCCCTGCGCTGAACTACCCGGCGCAATCGACCAGCAGCTCTTCCGGGAGTCCCGTCAGTTAAGCGGTTAGACCGTCCCTGCCACATTGGATGCCGTCGTGCCGGCTGCAACTACCCTTGGATTGACAGACTGTGGGGCACGGGTTTATCCCATTGCTCGGGACGGGAGGGCGGTCTAGAATCGAGTTTCAGCACCAGCCAGAGAAGTTCCAGACGAGGCTTCTTGAAACAGCAAGTCACGGCGATCTATCCCGGCAGCTTCGACCCGCTCACCAACGGGCATCTCGACCTGATCGAGCGCGGCGCCAAGCTCTTCGATGTGCTGATCGTCGCCATTCTGCGTAACCGGGACAAGGAGCCGCTGTTCACCATCGAGGAGAGGCTTGATATGCTGCGCCAGGCCACCACGCGTTGGCCCAATGTGCGCGTCGACGCCTTCGAGGGGCTGCTGGTCGATTACGCCATGCGCCAGGGCGCCAAAGCCGTGCTCAGGGGAATTCGGGCTATCAGCGACTATGAATACGAGCTGCAGATGGCGCTCATGAATCGCAAGCTCGAGCCCAGGCTGGAAACCATCTTCATGACTGCGGGCGAGGCATATTCCTACCTGAGTTCCCGGCTGGTGCGCGAGGTGCACGCCCTGGGCGGCTCCGTTTGCGACCTGGTTCCCGAGCTGGTGCGCCGCGAGCTGGAACGAAAGCTTAAGCCGGTTGCCAAGCCGCAACCGGCGCGCCAGTAGTCAGCTCTAATAGTTTCCCAAGACAACCCAACCCATCGGTGTAAAAATATATAAACACGGAGGAGAATCATGGCCGCGAGTACTGGAGTACAAACGCCGTTCACAGCCCGGATCAACCGCATTCTTCCCTCGGCTACCATGGCCGCCGTGGCGGAAGGCGACAAGCTGCGCGCGCAGGGAGTCGACCTGGTTTACTTCGCCGCCGGTGAGCCGCATTTCCGTACACCGCAGCACATCAAGGACGCGGCCATCGCAGCCATACAGGCGAACTTCACCAAGTACACCGCCGTGCCGGGAATCGATGAGCTGCGCGACGCCATCGTGGCCCGCCACGCCGCCGACTTCGGCAGCAATTACAAGCGCGAAGAAGTGGTCGCCTCGGTCGGCGGCAAGCACGCGCTGTTCAACGTATTCCAGGTCCTCATCGAGCATGGCGACGAGGTAATCATTCCCGTTCCGTACTGGGTTTCCTTCAAGGACATGGTGGAGTACTGCGGCGGTAAGTGCGTCTTCGTCGAGACCGATGAGAAGAAGGATTTCGCCCTCACTCCCGCCATGCTGGAGAAGGCAATCACCCCGCGCACCAAGCTGGTGATCCTGAATTTCCCGAATAATCCTTCCGGGGCCACGCTGGCGCCGGAAGCGTTCACCGAGATCGTGCGCATGCTCGCCAAGCGCGGAATCTGGGCGCTGAGCGACGAGTGCTACGTTTATCTGGACTACAGCGGCGGCCGGCTTTTCTCCGCCGGCTCGGTCGCCGACGCCCGCGAGCGCCTGCTGGTTGTCGGTTCGCTTTCCAAGACCTACTCCATGACCGGCTGGCGACTGGGCTACGTAATGGGCCCGGCGGCGGTGGTCAAGCAGACGCAGAAGCTGCAGAGCCAGTCCACGTCCAACCCCACCTCGTTCGTGCAGAAGGCCGGGGTGGCGGCGCTGCGCGAGTCGCAGCAGTGCGTGGCCGATTTCCGCGCCGAGTTCAAGCAGCTGCGCGACCAGATCGTGAAGGGCCTGCGTGAAATCCCGGGGATCACCTGCAGCATGCCGCAGGGCGCCTTCTACGTCTTTCCCAACGTCAGCGCCTATTTCGGCAAGGGCGGCCTGAAGACGCCGACCGACGTTTTCAAGGGCCTGCTTAACCAAGCGAACGTGGTCAGCGTTCCCGGCGAGGCGTTCGGCAGCCAGCAGCACGTTCGGCTCTCCTATGCCACCTCCTCGGCGGAGATCGCCCGCGGGCTGGAGCGGATGAAGAAGTATTTCGCCTCGCTGTAGCGATGGTCGGCAAGCGAGGTGGAAGCACTGGGCTTTAGTGTCTGCGTGAGAACGCCGCGCAAGCGCAGGTTACAAGCATTCTCGTTTCGCCTTTCGTATCCGGCATCCATGCGGGGGCTCGGGAGCGTGTAAAGCTGTGCTCAGTCCGGCTGCACGGCGTACAAGCGGGTCAGATTGTAGGCCAGACTTGCCAGCGTGAGTTCGATGGCTACCTTCGGCTGGCCCCGCAAACGGAACTGTCGCATCCCGCGTTGCTCTTTCAGCACTCCCCATACCGGTTCGACCATCGCTTTTCGCCTGCCGTAGACCGCCCGTCCCGCTGGACTTCGCAGTTTCTTGCGCATGCGGCGATGGGCGGCGGCGCGGGTTCTGCCCTTACACCGCTTCCCCAAGTTCAGCGCCCGTGCCAGATTCGAATCCGGAACATAGGCGTCCAGCTTAGCCCGCTCCAGTTGCTTCAGGTTCTCCACCGAAAAATACCCGCTATCGGCCACCACTTGCTCCGGCAGCGAACCGCAGCCTCGCTTCACTTCCGCCAACATCGGCAGCAACGAGTCGTTATCCGCGGCGTTCTGCGTTACCCGCTGCGCCACGATGAAGTGATCATCGCTGACGGCAATTTCCCCCGTATAGCCCAACTCGAAGCGTCCGCCTCGCTGCCGCAGAAACCTGGCCTCCGCATCGCTGCGCGACAGCTTCTTCAGTCCGCTCTTGCGTAGCCGTTCCAGCCGCTGCGGCATCTCCGCCAACTTCTGCTCGGCTCTCTCCAGCGCCACCTTCAGCCCGGTCGGTTCCGAGTCGTCTCCATCACACGCCTTTTGCCAGCGTCGCACCTGCCGCCGCAACTTCGCCCGCTCCTCCCGCAGCTTCTGCTCAAAGTCCACCCGGTCGCGGCAAGCATTGGCCTTGATCCGCGTCGAGTCAATCGCCACCCGTCCCAGCTTGCCTAAGCCCAGCTTCCGCGCCATCTCCAGCACCTGCGTAAAGGCGTCGTTGAGCGCCCGCCCGTGCCGCCGCCGAAACGCACTCAGCGCCCAGTTATCCACCCGCTCTCCCGCCGCCAAGTAGCGGAACCCCAGATCCTCCAGCAGCCGCTGTTCGATCCGCCGCGCACTGGTCATGCCCAGTGCATACCCATACAGCCACACACTCAGCATCAGCGCCGGATGGTATAGGCTTCCACCTTCTTCGCTGTACTCCTGCGCAAAACCGCTCAGATTCAACCGGCCCACCATTTTGCGAACAAAAAAGCAAAGGTGATCGGCTCCTAACTCGTCCTTTACGCTCGGCGGCAGCAAGTACGCTTGATCAGGGTTGTAGGGTAGAAATCGTGACATACCTCCTTGTGCCCCATCTTTCCTGTGGAAAACAAGTCAGTTCTCACGCACACACTGAAGCCCCTGTTGGTGCGCAGGGGCTGAAGCCCTTCCCCATTTATGCGGTTCTTTCCACGCTTGGGGGCTCCGTGGTTTTTCCAGTTACCGGCAACGATCCGGCTGCTCTGGTACTCTAACCGCCTAGCTGCGAAGTGGCTTCGGCCGAAGGCCCTGCACCTCGGCTGCGTCCTCGGTTGCGTTCAGAGGTTTGCGCTGCGAAATGCCTGAACTGTACCCATTGTCGTTGCTCCCGGAGTTCGACGAACGTCCTTGGGGAGCCCGCGACCTGCGGCCTTTTTTCACCCGCGTGGTCGGGCATGAGCCCATCGGCGAGGCCTGGCTGACCGGCGACGCCTGCCGCGTCGCCAACGGGCCGCTCGCGGGAACGACGCTGGCTGATCTGTGCCGCCGCTTTGGCGCCGAGCTGGTGGGAGAAGCCGCCCCGCGGCCGGACCGTTTCCCGCTGCTGACCAAGTTCATCTTTCCCCGCGATAAACTCTCTGTGCAGGTTCATCCCGACGACGCTTTCGCCCGAACGATCGGCGAGCCCTGCGGCAAGACGGAGTGCTGGTACGTCGCCAAATGCCTGCCCGGAGCGCAAGTCGCGCTGGGCTTGAAGGAGGGTGCGAACAGGCGCGAATTCGAGGCCGCCATTCGCGAGAACCGCGCCGAGGAGCTGCTGAACTGGATCGACCTGCAGCAGGGCGACCTGATTTATGTCGAGGCCGGCACGGTGCACACCATCGGACCAGGCTCGATCCTGATCGAAACGCAGCAGAACTCCGATACGACTTTTCGGCTTTACGATTACGGCCGCCCGCGGCAGTTGCATCTCGAGCAGGGCTTGCGCGCCATGCGGGAAACCACCAACGCCGGCAAGGTGCTGCCGCGCGCGGTCGGCGGCCATGATCTGCTGGTAGCCTCGCCGTGCTTCGTAGTCGAGCGTTTTGCGGCCTCCGAGCCGCTGCTGCTGGCGGCTTCTCCGGGACTGAGTTCAGTGCAGGTTCTGGTGGCGGTCGAAGGCGGCGCCGTGGTGGAGTGCGAAGGCGCTCAGCCGGTCAGCTTCAATCGCGGCGAGACCATCATCATCCCCGCCAGCGTGAACCAGGTCAGCCTGCGTCCGCAGTGGACCGTGGAGTTCCTCCGCATGCGCTTGCCCGGTGAGCCCATGGAGCCGCCGCTGATCGCGGCGCTGGAGAGCCAGGCCGCTCCGCGGACACGGGGCTAAGTCACTGCGAGCAGAGTTCCGCAAGGTGTTATGTTGTGAGTGCCGGTCTAAACGCCGTTTGCGGTGAGCGCGATCCTGCTTGGATCTCCGCGCCAGCCTGACGAAAGGCGCAAAGTGCGCAAAAACGAGAACTTTTATCCCGTCATTCTTGCCGGTGGCCGGGGAACGCGATTCTGGCCGCTCAGCCGCAAGCGGCTGGCCAAACAATTGCTGCGCTTGAGCGGCCGGCAAACCATGATCCAGCAGACCGTCGCCCGCCTGCGGCCACTGAGCGCGCCGGGTAAGTTCTGGATCATCACCAACCGTGATCTCGAACGCAACATTGTTCGCCAGTTGCCCAAGCTTCCGCGGCGCCAGGTGATCGCCGAACCGGTAGGCCGCAACACGGCGCCGGCCATCGGGCTGGCCGCTTTTCTGCTCCTGCGGCGCGATCCAAAGGCCGTCATCGGCATGTTCCCCTCCGATCACGTCATCAGCGACGAGCGCCGTTTCCGGCAAGATGTGGCGACGGCAGTCAGCATAGCCGCCGCAGGCGAGAACATCGTAGTAATGGGCATCGAACCGACCCGGCCGGAGACCGGCTACGGCTACATCGAAACCGGAGACGGAGCCCAGGGCGCGCTGCGCGTGCGCCGTTTCACCGAGAAGCCGAAGCTGGAGAAGGCTGTCGAATTCCTCCAGGCCGGCAATTACCTGTGGAACAGCGGCATGTTCTTCTGGTCGGCCACTACGCTGGCCGCCGCCATTGCGCGAATACCTGCCGAAGACCGCGCCGCTGCTGGAGAAAATTGCGGCCTCCTATGGCACCTCAGCGTTCGCCAAGACCTTCGCCCGCCTCTATCCCAAGTGCGAGAACATCAGCGTCGACTATGCGGTGCTGGAGCCGCGCTCGGCCAGGGGTGAGCAGGGAGCGAACATCTTCTGCGTTCGCGCCGGCTTCGGCTGGAACGATCTGGGCTCCTGGACGGCGCTGCACGAGCATCGAATGCTGATGAGCCGGCAGGATCGCGAGCGCGGCAATCACATCGAGGCGGCGCGCTTCTTCACGCTCGACGCCGAAGGCAACTACCTGCATTCGCCGGGCAAGTTCATCGCAGCCGTGGGAGTCAGCAACCTGGTGGTAGTTGAAACCGAAGATGCGCTGCTCATCACCACGCGCGGGCGGGCGCAGGACGTCGGCAAAGTCGTCTCTTACCTCGACCTGAAAAAAATCACGGAACTCACCTAGGATGATGGCGTCTGCAATCAAGTTCGGCACCGACGGCTGGCGCGGCATCATTGCCGATGACTACACCTTCGACAACGTGCGCCGCGTGGCGCGCGCCATGGCCAGCTACATTCATCGCCATGAAGATCCCAGCCGCGGCGCGCTGATCGCCTACGACACCCGCTTCGGCTCGCGCCGCTTCGCCGAGACCGCCGCCGAAGAGATGGCCGCCTCCGGCCTCGTCGTGCGCCTGGCCAATGACTTCACTCCGACACCTGCGCTTTCTTATGCCGTCAAGCAGATGGGCGCGGCCGGCGGGGTGATGATTACCTCCAGCCACAATCCTTGGAGCTGGAACGGCATGAAGTTCAAGGCCACCTACGGCGGCTCCGGCACCGGGGCCATCATGCGCGCCATCGAAAGCTATCTCGATCAGCCGCTGCCGGGCAAGCCGGGCGGCCGCGTGATCGAAACCGATTTCAAAACGCCTTACATCGCCGCCATCCGCAAGTTTGCCGACATGGAGCTGATCTCCAAGGCGGGCTTCCGCTTCGCCATCGATGTCATGTACGGGGCCGGGCGCGGCGTGCTGGCCGGCATCTTCCGCGAAGCCGGGGTTCCGTACCTGGAGATTCGCGGCGAGGCTCGACCCGCTGTTTCCGGGAATCAATCCCGAGCCGATTCTTCCTCACATCAAGGCCCTGCAGCAGGTGGTACGGCGCGAGAAATGCAGCGCCGGCCTGGCGGTGGATGGCGATGCCGACCGCATTGGGGCCGTAGCCGAGGACGGCAGCTTCGTCGATTCGCACAAGTGCTTCGCCGTGCTGCTGGAGTGGCTGCTCAAGCGCAAGGGCTGGCCTGGCGCTATAACGCGCGCCTTCAACACCACCGGCATGCTGGACCGCATCGCGCGCAAGTACAACCGCGAGCTGATCGAGCATGGCATCGGCTTCAAGTATGTCTGCGACGTGGTGCTCAGCGGGCGCGAAGTGCTGGTTGGAGGCGAGGAGTCGGGCGGCATAGGCATTCCGCGCCACCTGCCCGAGCGCGACGGCATTCTGAACTCGCTGCTGCTGGCCAACGTGATGGCGGAAGAGGGCTGCTCGCTCGGTCAACTGGTCGAGGGCCTGCAGCGCGAGTATGGGCGCCACTACTTTGGGCGCCGCGACCTGCACATCGCCGACGATCTCAAGCGCTCGGCTCTCAGCCGCGCCGCCGAGCGTCCGCGAAAGATCGGATACAAAGTGCTGCGCGTGGAAGACATGGATGGCTACAAGTTCTTCCTTGATGTTCCGGGCAGCAATCCGAAGGACGCCGAGAACTGGGTGCTGGTGCGCGGCTCCGGCACCGAGCCGCTGCTGCGCGTCTACTGTGAAGCCTCCTCGCCGGAGTTGGTGGAAGAGATCCTGGCGGCCGCCGAGGCCTTTGTCTATCAGGAGACGCCGGTAGCCTGATGCCTTCAGCGCCGCGCCACAGGTGTTTTCCTTATGTGCATGCCGTTATTACTGTGGAGGAGTTGCCACGGCAGCGCGAGTAACTGCCACCACAATCCGGAAACTTTAGACCGGATTGGCGGAAGGTATGCCCCGTACGATAGCCGGGTGGTCAGCCCGGCGGTGATAGCGAAGGGTATGCCCACTTTGAATCCGCCATATGCAGGAATTTCCGCCGGAAAAGCAAATGGGCCTGCTGATAAGGAGCGGTGACGATTTCCTTATCCGCAAGCCCACTCGATCCTGAAACGGATCGGAGGTGATGCCTCCATGCTAGCGCGGTGACAGCCAATGTCAAGCAAACTTGAGTGTTCCCACTGGGTTTTTTCAGAGTTGCTGCTGTTGTTGGGGACCAGAAGCCTCCACCGAGACCTTAGTACCGAGCCCAAGTGAGGCAAACTTCAGCAACACGCTTCCTACGGTAGCCCGGGCGCCCTAGCCGTGGTGAATTCTGGCCTCAATTTCCCCCGGCGAATTTGACATTAACCTGTTGAAAGTGTAATCCTTTGTGAGGGTTGAGACTGAACCCGAGAGCCCTCAGATCCCTTTTCGAGAGCCCTCACTTCCCGTACAGGCACTCACTTCAGGATGGAACACACGCTTAGGCAAGTAGGCGAATTACTGCTTGGAGCGATCCCGACGGTTTTGCTCCTGCTGCTGCTCTATGCTTGTTTTTCCGCCCTAGTCTACAAGCCGCTGAAGAGAACTCTGGCCGAGCGCAGGAGCCGCACTGAAGGCGCCATCGAGCAGGCGCGCGCCGACATCGCCGTTGCCGAAGCCAAGACCTTCGAGTACGAGGGTCGCCTGAGGGAAGCCAAGCTGGCCATCTTCCGGGCGCAGGAATCCCGGCGCAACCAGGCGCAGCAGGCCAGGGCGGACGCGGTGGCGGCGGCCCGCAAGAAGGCCGATGACCTGATCCGCGAAGCCCGGGCCGAGATCGAGCGGGAAGCCGCCGTCGCCAAGCAGACGTTGCTAGCCGAAGCCGGCCGGCTCGCCGAGGCCATTATTCGCAGCATCCTCCAACCCGCCGGTAAGAGCGAAGCTCCGGCAGCAGGCCGGCAATGATCAATCGCCGCCGTCTGATTCCCCGTTTCGGCAAAGGCGCTAGCGGCGCATGCTGCTTGGCCGTCTGCCTTCTTCTGCTGGTGGGAGCCGTTGCGGCTCTGGCCCAGGCGCATCCGCCGCAGGCGCAAGCCTCGGCTCAGGCTGCCGCCCAGCATGGCGCTGCCGCGCATGACAAAGCTGAAGCGGCGGCGGGCGAAATCGCGGGCCAGCCCAGTACCACCGAAGTCGAAGAAGACGAGCAGGCGCAGTTCAAGCACTCCAAGGCAGTGGTTTGGCTGTCGCACCTGCTCGGGCTGAATTCCGTCGTCGGATACTGGTTATTCGCCTGCATTAATTTTGCGATAATCGCCGGCTTCCTCTACTGGGCTTCGCGCCTGAATGTGGCGAAGTTCCTTCGCAATCGCACCGCCAACATTCAAAAAGGAATCGAAGAAGCCCGCCGCGCCAGCGCCGAAGCCAATGCGCGCCTCGCCGAGGTCCAGGCGAGGCTGGCCAAGATCGACCAGGAGGTGGCGCAAATCCGCGACAGTGCGGACGCCGATTTCCAGGCCGAGGAGCAGCGCATCCGCCAGGCCGCCGACGAGGATGCCAAGCGGGTGGTGGAAGAAGCCAAGTCGGAGATAGAGGCTATCGCCAAGAGCGCACGGCGCGAGCTGAAGAGCTATGCCGCTGAGCTCTCCGTGGAGCTGGCGCGCAAGAACATCAAGATTGACTCGCAAACCGACGCCGCCCTGTTGCGCAGCTTTGCCCGCGAGCTCGGAAAGGACGGCAAGTGATGACGGCCATTGCCAGCCGCTACGCCCGCGCCTTCTCCGATGTCGTCCTGCAAATGAAGCTGGACCCGAAGCAGTTGACCGCGCAACTCGATTCCATGGTGGAGCTCTACCGCTCCAGCGCGGATCTGCAGCGGGTCTGGGAGAGCCCGGCGATCGCCGCCGAACAAAAGCGCCACCTGCTGGATGCGATCGCGGAGCGCGCCGCCATTCTGCGTCCGCTGCGCAACTTCATGGCCGTGCTCATCGATCACGGCCGCATCCACGATCTGGAGATAATCGCCCGGCAGTTCGAAACCGAGCTGAACCAGCGCATGGGCATCGTCGAGGCGGAGGTTGCGAGCGCGCGGCCGCTGGAGCAGGCCGAGCGCGAGGACTTGCTGGAGCAGGTATCGCGGGTGACGGGAAAGCAGGTAAGCGCCAAGTATCAGGTCGATCCGTCGCTGATTGGCGGCGCGACCGTGCGCATCGGCAGCACCATTTACGACGGCTCAGTGCGCGGGCAGCTCGAGAGAATCAAAGAACAGTTGAGCGCCGACTGAACGGCATCACCAAGAACTGAGAACTGAGAACCGAGAACCGAATATATGGCTCAGATCAAAGCAGACGAAATTACCAAGCTGATTCGCGAGCAAATCGAGAACTACGAATCCAAGATTACGGTCGATGAAGTCGGCACCGTGCTCTCGCTTGGCGACGGCATTGCCCGCATCTACGGCCTGGAAAAGGTCATGGCCGGCGAGCTGCTTTCGTTTCCCCACGACGTGGCGGGTATCGCCATGAACCTGGAAGAGGACGAGGTCGGCTCGGTGCTGCTGGGCGACTACACGGAGATCAAAGAGGGTGACGAGGTCAAGCGCACCGGCCGCATCATGAGCGTGCCGGTGGGCGACGCCATGATCGGCCGCGTGGTCAACGCCCTCGGGCAGCCGATTGACGATAAGGGCCCCATCCAGACCGAGCACTACAACCCGGTCGAGCGTATCGCTCCTGGCGTAATCGAGCGGCAGCCCGTGCGCGAACCCATGGCTACCGGCCTGAAGGCGATCGACTCGATGATTCCCATTGGCCGCGGCCAGCGCGAGTTGATCATCGGCGACCGCCAGACCGGCAAGACGGCCATCGCCCTCGACGCCATCATCAACAACAAGGGCCAGAATCTGATCTGCATCTATGTGGCGATCGGGCAGAAACGCTCGACCGTCGCCCAGGTGGTGAAGATCCTGGAAGAGAACGGCGCCATGGATTACACCGTGGTCGTCGTCGCCTCGGCCAGCGACCCGGCGCCCATGCAGTACATCGCTCCGTACGCCGGCACCGCAATCGCTGAATACTTCCGTGACAGCAAGCGGCACGCGCTGTGCATCTATGACGACCTCTCCAAGCACGCCGCGGCCTATCGTGAAATCTCGCTGCTGCTGCGCCGTCCGCCGGGACGCGAAGCCTATCCCGGAGACGTCTTCTATCTGCACAGCCGCCTGCTGGAGCGCTCCTCCAAGCTGAGCGACGCCAATGGCGGCGGCTCCATCACATCGCTGCCGATCATCGAGACCCAGGCTGGCGACGTTTCCGCCTACATTCCGACCAACGTCATCTCCATCACCGACGGCCAGATATTCCTGGAGGCCGATCTGTTCAACTCCGGCGTACGTCCGGCGGTGAACGTCGGCATTTCGGTGAGCCGTGTCGGATTCTCGGCGGCCATCAAGGCGATGAAGCAGGTCGGCTCCAGCCTCAAGCTAGAGCTGGCGCAGTACCGCGAGCTGGCGGCCTTTTCGCAGTTCGGCAGCGACCTCGACAAGGCCACCCAGGCGCAGCTCAACCGCGGCGCCCGTCTGGTCGAGGTGCTCAAGCAGGATCAGTTCGAGCCGTTGCCCTTCAGCAAGCAGATTCTGATCATCTTCGCCGGCACCAACGGCTTCTTCGACGACATGGCGGTGGAAGAGGTGCGCCCCTTCGAGAAGGCGCTCTACCGCCACGTCGACAGCGCCCGTCCCGAGCTCTTGCGCGAGATCGAGCAGAAGAAAGCGCTCGATGACCAGATCAGAAACAGCATGATGACGGTCATCAAGGAAGCCAAGGAGCGGTTCCTGGCGGAGAAGAGAGCCAAGAAGGATCAAGGCGCGACGAAAACCGCGCAGGCAGGATAAGGTGAAAGGGCCCCGGCAAGCGCCTGTTTACACTTGCTGGGCTGGAACTAGACAGTCATGGCGACCATTCTCGACATCCGGCGGCGCATTCGCAGCGTGAAGAGCACGCGGCAGATCACCAAGGCCATGAAGATGGTCTCGGCAGCCAAGCTGCGCCGCGCCCAGGACCGCGCCCTGGCGGCGCGTCCCTACGCGCAGATGATCGTCAATGTGCTCAAGTCTCTGGTGCGGCGCGCCGACGTCATCGACCCGGAAACCGGCCAGCCGCGCCATCCCCTGCTCGCCGAGCGGGAAGAGAAGACCATCCTGCTCATCCTGGTGACGGGAGACCGCGGCCTCGCCGGCGCCTTCAACGCCAATATTCTCAAGAGCGCCGTTCGCTTCCTGGAATCCAAGGCCGGCAAGAACATCGATATCGAGGCCGTCGGGCGCAAGGGCCGCGATTTCTTCCGCCGCCGTTATCCTACGGGCAATCCATCCGGGCCGCGCAAAGCCCAGGTGCAAATCACCGGCGAGCACATAGGGCTGTTGAATCAGTTGAACTTTGGCGAGGTGAGCAAGATCGCCGAGAACGCCATCGCCCGCTACGCCAACGAGGAGATTGACTCGGTTTATCTCATCTTCAACGAGTTCAAATCCGTCATCGCGCAGCGGCTGGTGGTCGATCAGGTGCTTCCGGTGAAGGAAATCGGCGAACGCACTCTGCGCGATGTGACCGAGCTTAGCGCCGAAGAACGCGAGCGTCTCGGCGAGGCTGCCGCCAAGGCAGGCGTCAGCGTCGCGGAGCGCGACACCTCGGAGGTGGACCGCCAGGCCAAACAGTTCGCCGTGGCCGATGTCGACTACATCTACGAGCAGCGTCCGGAGAAACTCTTCCACGACCTGCTGCCCAAGTACGTGGCGGTCGAGATGTACCACGCCATGCTGGAGTCGGTGGCCGCCGAGCACGCGGCCCGGATGACGGCCATGGATTCGGCCAGCAACAACGCAACCGACATGATCGATTCCCTGACGCTCTCCATGAACCGGGCGCGCCAGGCCTCGATCACCAAAGAGATCATCGAGATCGTCAGTGGCGCCGCCGCATTGTGAGAAAAGTCAGGTTTCAAAGTTTCAAGGTTTCAAAGTTTCAGAGTGGCGTTCTCCTTAAACCTTGAAACCCTGAAACCCTGAAACTTTGAAACGTGAAGGGTTTATGGCTGAAAACATCGGACACGTAATTAAGATCGCCGGTCCCGCCGTGGACGTGCAGTTTGCGGAGGGCAAGCTGCCTTTGATCTACACCGCCATCCGGGTGGTGAGTGACGGCTTCCAGACCCCGGCGCCGATCAACGTAGTGCTGGAAGTGGAGCAGCACCTGGGTGAGGGCCGCGTGCGCTGCGTCGCCATGGAGCCTACCGAAGGCATGGTGCGCGGCATGAAAGCCATCGACCTCGGCGGGCCGATTACGGTGCCCGTCGGCCACAACACCCTGGGCCGCGTGATGAACGTGATCGGCGAGCCGGTGGACAAGCTCGGGCCGATCAACAGCGACGTCAGGATGCCCATCCACCGTCCGGCCCCCGCCTTCGACGAGCAGTCGACGCGGGCGGAGATGTTCGAGACCGGAATCAAGGTCATCGACCTGATCCAGCCCTTCCTCAAGGGCGGCAAGATCGGCCTGTTCGGCGGCGCCGGCGTGGGCAAGACCGTCGTCATCATGGAGCTCATCAACAACGTCGCCAAGCAGCACGGCGGCTACTCGGTCTTCGGCGGCGTCGGCGAGCGTACCCGCGAGGGCAACGACCTCTGGCTGGAAATGAGCGAGAGCGGCGTCATTAAACCCGGCGATCCGGACAAGTCCAAGGCCTCGCTGATCTATGGACAGATGACCGAGCCTCCCGGCGCGCGCCTGCGCGTGGCGCTGACGGCGCTCACCGTGGCCGAGTACTTCCGCGACGGCGAAGGCTCCGACACGCTGCTCTTTATCGACAACATTTTCCGTTTCACCCAGGCGGGGTCGGAAGTTTCCACCCTGCTGGGCCGCATGCCCTCGGCCGTCGGTTACCAGCCGAACCTGGCGACGGAGATGGGCGAGTTGCAGGAGCGCATCACCTCCACCAAGCGCGGCTCGGTCACCTCCGTTCAGGCCATCTACGTGCCCGCCGACGACCTGACCGACCCGGCCCCGGCTACTACTTTTGCTCACCTGGACGCCACCACCGTGCTCTCGCGCGCGCTGACCGAAATCGGCATTTATCCGGCGGTTGATCCGCTGGCTTCCACCTCGCGCATTCTTGATCCGCGCATCGTCGGCCACGAGCACTACGACGTGGCCCAGAGCGTGAAGCGCGTTCTGCAGACCTACAAGGACCTGCAGGACATCATCGCCATCCTTGGCATCGACGAGCTGAGCGAAGAACAGAAACTGACCGTGTCCCGCGCCCGCAAGATTCAGAAGTTCCTCTCGCAACCCTTCCACGTCGCCGAGCAGTTCACCGGCTTCCAGGGCAAGTACGTGAAGGTGGAGGACACGGTGCGCAGCTTCAAGGAGATCGTCGACGGCAAGCACGACGACGTCCCCGAGCAGGCGTTCTACATGAAAGGCTCCATCGACGAGGTCCTCGAGGCCGCCGAGAAGATGAAGACCACGGCATGAAGAAGGGAGTAGGGGATAGGGAATAGGGAGTAGCACAAAGTCAGGCCAGTAGCTCTTCTTTCTATTCCCTAAACCCTAACCCCTAAACCCTCGATTGAGAACCGACAATGGCTGATCACCTCGAACTCGAAATCGTGACCCCGGAGCGGCTGGTGGTGCGCGACACCGCCGAGGAAGTCCAGATTCCCGGCCTGGATGGCTACCTGGGTGTGCTGCCCGGTCACGCGCCGCTGATCACCGAGCTCGGCGTCGGCGAGATCAGCTACCGCAACGCCGGCACCACTACCCGGCTGGCCGTGGCCTGGGGATTTGCCGAGGTTCTGCCGAATAAGGTGACCATTCTGGCGGAAACCAGCGAGCGCGCCCAGGACATCGACGTGGCGCGCGCCCAGCGGGCCAAGCAGCGCGCCGAGGAAACCCTGAGCAGCAACAGTCCTGACGTCGATTACCGGGAAGTCCAGAACGCCCTGCAGCGCGCTGAAACCCGCATCGACGTGGCGGAAAAGGCGGGACGGTAATAGCGCCGTTTCGATCCCGTTGATTGATTCCCGTTGCTGCACGCTGTTAGCTCCTCCTTCGAAGGATCTGCTTTTCTCTTTTGGGTACTGGATAACAGCAGATCCTTCGGCTTCGCCTCAGGATGACCCCTTCAAAAGGATGGGAGTTGTCCACTTTCCCCGGCCCCTTATACCTGCTGTGGGGGAGGATCCACAATGGAGATCACAACCGTTGGCGTGATCGGCGCCGGCACCATGGGCAACGGCATCGCCCATGTCCTTGCCAGGTCCGGCTACGAGGTTGTGCTGGTCGATGTGGAGCAGCGCTTCCTCGACCGCGGGCTCGACACCATCTGCAAAAACCTGGAGCGCGAAGTCTCCCGCCAGAAGCTCACCGCCGAAGAGCGCGAAGCGGCGCTCGCGCGCATTTGCGCTACCACCTCGCGACAAGAATTAGCCGGCTGCGATCTGGTGGTCGAAGCGGCCACCGAGAAGCTGGAAATCAAGGCGGAAATCTTCCGCGAGCTCGATTCTCTCTGCCGTCCCGAGGCCATACTGGCCTCCAATACCTCTTCCATTTCGATCACCAAGCTGGCCGCGCTCACCCGCCGCCCGGAGAAGGTGATCGGCATGCACTTCTTCAATCCCGTGCCGGTGATGAAGCTGGTGGAGGTCATTCGCGGCCTGTCCACTTCGGACGACACCTGCTGGACGGTGAAATTCGTCGCCGAGGCGCTGGGCAAGACGCCGGTCGAGGTCAACGACGCGCCGGGGTTCATCTCCAATCGTGTGCTGATGCCGATGATCAACGAGGCCATCTATGCGGTCATGGAAGGCGTGGGCACGCCCGAGGCGGTCGACGAGGTCTTCAAACTCGGCATGGCCCATCCCATGGGGCCGCTTACGCTGGCCGACTTCATAGGGCTCGACGTCTGCCTGGACATCATGCGCGTGCTGCTGGCCGGACTGGGCGACCCGAAGTACCGGCCCTGCCCGCTGCTGATCAAAATGGTCGACGCCGGCTGGCTCGGCCGCAAGTCCGGACGCGGATTCTATCGGTACGAGAAGTAACCTGAATAACAACCCACCCGAGTCGCAAAAGCGGCGACGAGGGTGGGGATGTAATGCACTGAGGAATGACAAATGGCGTTGCCGGAGATCAAGACAATTCAGGATCAAGCAGCAACAGCGCGCGAGGAACGCGATGGTGTTTTCTATGTCATCGCCGTGGTGCTCGGAATTCTGAGCGGTGTCCTGCAGGCTGTCTTACGTGACCCGCTGCTGACTACCTTGCTGGTGACGGCTTCGACCATGTTTCTGGGCTTCATGCGTCCGCGGCGGCCCTGGCGCTGGACTCTTATAGTCGCACTACTCGTGCCCGCCGCCATGATCGCCGCCAACCTGCTGCATTACTACACGGACCTCACCCGCGCGGGCATCTACGGCACGGTGCTGATGACCTTTCCAGGAATCGCCGGCGCCTACGGCGGCCACTTCGGCCGCGGCTTCCTGCGACAGATGTTCGGAACGAAGTAAAGCATTTCTGATTTTTGATTTTCGATTTCTGATTTGAAAAGCAAACCCCCCGGAGCGGGGCGCGTCCTGCGCTCCCGGGGGTTGTTGCCTTTCAAATCTGAAAATCAAAAATCGAAAATCAGAAATGTTTTACGCCTCGTTGATCTCCATCTCCGATTCAATTGTCTCTGAGCCATGCCCTGAGTCGGCGGTTTCCCTGGCGGCGTGCGCGGCATCTCCGGCACCGGTTGCTCCTGCCGTTTCTACCGGCGGCTTTCCGGGCGGCTGCAGCAGGGCGGAGCCGCGGGTCATGGCCACGCTGCCCGAGCGCGCCATTTCCAGAACTCCAAACGGGCGGAGCACTTCCAGCAGGCCATCGATCTTATCGGTCTCGCCCGAGACCTCCACGATGAGGGAATCCGGCGAGACGTCCACCACGCGGGCGCGAAAGACCTTGATCAAGTCCATCAGGTGCGGGCGCGAATTCTGGTTGGCGACCACCTTAATGAGCGCCAGATCGCGCTCCACCGCCGGCCGCCCGGTGATGATCTCCGCCAGCTGAACGTCGACCAGATTCTCCAGGCTGGCCTGGAGGCGGTGCGCTCCGCCCTGGTCGGTATTGACCGCGATGGTCATGCGGGCGACGCCGGGCATCTCGGTGGGACCGACCGTAAGCGAGTCGATATTGATGTTCAGGCGTCGCGCCAGCGAGCCCACCCGGTTCAGCACCCCGGGTTTATGCGAAACGTAAGCAACGATTGTCTGCATCTCGTCCTCAACGGGAAACCGATCCGATCTCCCGGCAACACGAACCTAATTCTTCGCCAAACGAAGGCGTCTGCGCCTGCTGGAATCCCTAGGAATCCTGCGAGGTTTCCACCAGCGGCGTAGGCCGGCGGATCATCTCGTGCAGCGATGCACCGCCTGCAACCATCGGGTAGACCGAGTCCTCCTGCTCCACGCGGAAGTCCAGCAGCACCGGCCCGGGAGTCTCGCGCGCCTCCCGCACGGCGCGAACCACTTCGCGGCGGGTAGTGATTCGCTCGCTGCGAATTCCGAAGGCATTGGCCAGAGCGCAGAAATCGGGCGCCACCAGCGGCGTAGCCACGTAGCGCTTGTCGTAAAAGAATTCCTGCCACTGGCGCACCATCCCCAGGTAGCCGTTGTTGATGATGGCAATTTTTACGTCCAGTTTCTCCTGGACGATGGTGGCGAGCTCGCACATCGTCATCTGGAAGCCGCCATCGCCGACGATCACCCATACCTCGGCATCGGGCCGCGCCACCTTGGCGCCGATGGAGGCCGGCAGCGCAAAGCCCATCGTCCCCAGTCCGCCGGAGGTGACCAGCGAGCGCGGGCGGTTGTGATGGTAGTACTGCGCCTCCCACATCTGGTGCTGGCCTACGTCGGTCACCACCAGGGCTTCGCCGCGCGTCTCCTTCCACAGGTCGCTGATGACGTGGGCGGCGTAGAGGTGCCCGGTGTCAGGCAGGTTCTGAATGTCGCGCACGGCCACGTCGCCCTTCAGCTTGCGGATGCGGCAGTGCCATTCGCTGCGGTCGCGCTTCTCCAGGTGCGGAAGCAGGCGCTCGAGCGTCTGGCGGGCGTCGCCCACCAGGGCCACGTCGACTTTGACGTTTTTGTTGATTTCGGCCTGGTCGATCTCGATGTGGATTTTCTGCGCGCGCGTTGCGTAGGTGCGCAGGTCGCCGGTTACGCGGTCGTCGAAGCGCATGCCGACGGCGATCAGCAGGTCGGAATCCTGAATGGCCTGGTTCACCCAGGCCTCGCCGTGCATGCCCATCATGCCCAGGTTGAGCGGATCGCTGGCGGGAAATACGCCCAGCCCGAGCAGGGTCAGCGCCACCGGAAAATCGCCGGCGCGGACGAACTCGCGGAAGATCTCGACGGCGCCGGAGATCACGATGCCGTGCCCGGCGAGAATCACCGGGCGCTTGGCGCTGTTGAGCATCTCGACGGCGCGCTCGAACTCGGCCTCGTTATTGAGCACGCGCTTGCGTTTCAGCGGCAGCTGCGGAGCGGAGGCCTCCCAGTCGAGTTCGCAAAGGCCCTGCTGCGCGTCCTTGGTGATATCGACCAGCACCGGACCGGGCCGGCCGCCGGCGGCGATCACGAAGGCTTCGCGAACCGTGCGCGCCACGTCTTCGGCGCGCGAGACCACCACGTTGTGCTTGGTGATCGGCATGGTGATGCCGGTGATGTCGACTTCCTGAAAGGCGTCCGAGCCCAGCACCTTGCTGCTGACCTGGCCGGTGATGCAGACGATGGGCGAGGAGTCGAGCATGGCCGTGGCGATGCCGGTGACCATGTTGGTCGCTCCCGGTCCCGAGGTGACGAGGGCCGTGCCCACGCCGCCGCCGGCGCGGGCATAGCCGTCGGCCATGTGGGTCGCGCCCTGCTCGTGCCGCACCAGAATGTGGTGCAGCGGCGACCGCCCCAGCGCGTCATACGCCGGAAGGATGGCGCCGCCCGGGTAGCCGAAAATATCCTTCACGCCTACCCTGACCAGTGTTTCACAAAGAATTTCCGCCCCGGTGAGTTTCATAGCTGCCTCAAGTTAAATACATTGCCAGGAACCCACCCGGCCCGGGTGGGTTCGCCTGAAAACAGGGTTCGCTCAATATGGAAACCGCAGACCGCCACACGTATTCAACTAGTGTACGGCATCTGGCGGGAAAGGTGCTCGTTCGAGAACACTCCATTAGCCGAATCATGGACCATTAGCGGAAGTGAAGGAGTCGTAAGTGTGATGAGACCGGAAGCAAGCATCCCGGCGGACAAATCGCAGTGACTTTGGTCGGTATGCCCGAGATCCTTTGCGTCGCTCAGGATTTCGGCAGCGGGCTCCCGTCGCTCCGCTCCTCACGCCCGCAAGACACCTCAACCTACTCCATCTTGTGTTGCGCCTCCTCCAGAATGCGCTTCGCCCGGCTCGGATTGTAGACCCCGCAGGAGCAGAAGTGCGCCATGTAGGCGGCTGCCTGATCCGGGGTGCGGCGGCCTTCCTTCACCCAGTCGATCATCTTCTTGGCGAAGCTATGGCTGATCATGCCGTGGCCGCACATGGTGGTCAGGGACAGAACCTGCGTGCTGGGCAGCTTCTCCGTCTTGCCCTGGAAGCCGAGCGAGTAGCCGATGCTGTGGCGATTCTGGTCGGCGGCGTCGCAGCACTGCTCGGCGCCGGCGATCGAGGTCGAGATGTTGATGCACATCCCGAGGTCAGCCTCTTTCACCACCTTCACGAACTCCCGCGCCGCCGGCAGATTGTCGAAGACGGCCGCGGCGGTCGTGTAGCCGTCAATGCCGTCGATGACGGCGCGGAAATCCGGCTTCAGCTCTCGCGTCCAGTGCGAAGTCGGATTCATGTCCTCGGAGGGCCGGAAGGCGCCGCCATGAATTCCGTCGCCGAGGTTCACCGGTTTGAAGGGCAGAGCCATTTCCAGGAAGCGCTTGAGCTTGGGCGCGCAATCGTCGTCGTTCTTGCCCCGGCAGGGCATGGCAAAGACGATATAGTCGTCGCGAAAGCTTTCCGAGTTGCCGTAGCGATGCAGTGTGTTGGTCATGCTTGCCTCCCGGGATTCCCGGCGGTCGCCGGTGTTGCGCCTGCGATGCTGGCTAATGCGCCGGCGTTAGTAATACGGCCCAGGCCGAGGTTGGTCTTGGCGCGCTCCATCTTGTAGCCGAGCCGCTCGAGCCGCTGGATGACCTCGTGTTCCGCGCCGTTATCCTCGCAGCGCGCGCCCACGCCCAGCGCGATCACCGTGTTCACCTGGCGCTCGACCTCACGCACCAAGTTGATGATCTCCTGCATGCGCGCGACCGGAACCTTGATCTCAACAATCGCCGACAGGATCTTCTCGCTGAGGATGTCTTCGCGAATCGTTCCCTTCTCGATGTCAGTCATCAGCGTGCTGACCGGGTTTTTCTTCTCGAAGGCGATTCCGGCTTTAGCCAGAGCCTGGGTCATGCGCTGGATCTCATGGAAGCGAACACCCACTCCGGGCCGGCCGAACTCGATGGTAAAGCCCACTTCGCCGCGCTGCACGCGCCCGCTGATGTCGTTGGTCTTGACTTCCTCAGTGCCGCGGCCCTGCACGCCGGTGGACTCATGCGGCACCCGCGGGTCGGAGAATGCGCGGCGCACCACCCGCGGCCAGACCAACTCCTCGGGTTCCAGCGCCGAGGTGGGGCAGACGTCCGGCTCGGGATCGAAGCGCAGGCGCAGCATCTTGAAGAGCGCCCGCAGCCCGCGAACCAGGCTGGGGTTCAGATGCTCCTTGCTCATGCCATTGAAACAGGTGTAGCACTCGACGCATTCATCCTGGTCCACCGTGGCCCGGTTGATCTTCTGGTCCACAAAGATGGCGCCCATGGGGCATACGTAGGTGCAATTGCCGCAGGCAACACACTTATCGCTATTGATCTTCACCACAGTCCTCGAAGTTAGCGCCATGCCCTTGCATGGCCATGTTTAACGAAGATAAAGCCGGCAGGGACTGCAGGAGTATTACTACAAATTCCCTATGACTGTAAAGTCGTGCCACCCTCGCTTGGCAAAGGTGGGCTGCGGAACCCACTGTGCCGCCAGGAAATCTTAGATGTCGACGCGTTTCTCGGTTCTGCGTCTGGCGTACCAGCAAGGGCTATAGCCGAGGTGCGGAAAGAGGGACCGCACGCAGGTCTGGGTTTCCATCTCGCCGGGCGTGATCTCGGTTTTTCCGTTTTTCAGCTGCAGGTAGTAAATGCGCTGCACCTGCACGCTATCGAAACCGTTGCTCCCCACTGCCATGCGCAGGCGGAGAACAAGATAATCAGCGGTGAAGACCACACCCGCCAGGATCGAGAGCAGCACGACGGTCGCGACCAGGGCGCGCTTGATTCCGCGGGCGGAGAAGCGTCCCGGACGATCGCGCCCGAGGCCGGTGAGGCCGCCGCTAGTACGGTCCAGAAGCTCGGAGATTCGCTGGTAATAGCCGCGGCCGGAAGACATAGTGATCTTTCACCCCAGCAAACGCAAATGCGTTTGCCGGGAACCCCGAGTCTGGTTCCAGGGCCAAAGAAAACCGTGCGTCACCATTGTAGAATCCACCCGGGCAAGCGCACCAGTTCCGGCACCTTCATGCTTTCCAAGAGCGGCAGCCTTCGCGGATCGCGATGTGTGCTTTCCGCAAAAAATAAGGCCGAGACTCTCAATTTGTGACATGCTGGACGCAGGTAAAATTCATACAGGAACTCAGGCTCTCAGGCCCCAGCGACCGCTTTGGCGCGCTGGCAGGAAGGACATGTCATCATGGAAAAAATGAAATCCAGTGCGGCCCTGCAGGGGCTGAAGATCGTGGAACTCGGGCAGTTGATCGCCGGCCCGTTCGCCGCCAAACTGCTGGGCGAATTCGGCGCCGAGATCATCAAGGTTGAGCCCCCCGGCGAGGGCGACCCGCTGCGCAAATGGCGCAAGATGGAGAGCGGAACCTCGCTCTGGTGGCACGTGCAGTCGCGCAACAAGAAATCGGTCTCGCTCGACCTGAAGGCCCCCGAAGGGCAGGACATTCTGCGCAAGCTGCTGGCTGAGGCCGATATCCTGATCGAAAACTTCCGTCCCGGTACGCTGGAAAAATGGAAGCTGGGATGGGAGGAGCTGTCGCAGCTGAATCCGAAGCTGATCATGGTCCGCGTCTCCGGTTACGGGCAGAGCGGGCCCTATCGCGATCTGCCGGGCTTCGGCGTGATCGGCGAAGCCATGGGCGGACTGCGCTACCTGAGCGGCGAGCCCGGACGTCCTCCGGTGCGTTGCGGCATCAGCATCGGTGATTCGATTTCGGCTCTCTACGCGGTCATCGGCGTGTTGCTGGCGTTGCACCATCGCGACCAGCATTCCGGCCGGGGACAGTGCATCGACGTGGCGCTCTACGAGTCCGTCTTCGGCATGATGGAAAGCCTGCTTCCCGAATACGACTATTTCGGCTACGTCCGCGAGCCCAGCGGCAGCGCCCTGCCCGGCATCGCTCCCACCAACGCCTATCTCTGCCGCGACAAGAGATACGTGCTGATCGGCGGCAACGGTGACGGAATCTTCAAGCGCCTGATGAAGGTGATGGGACGGGACGATATCGGAAACGATCCCCGCTTCGCCCATAACGACGGGCGCGCCAAAGAGGCGGCGTTTCTCGATGCCACCATCGAGGAGTGGACCAAGCAGCACGATCTCAAGTTCATCCTCGATCAGTTGAACGCAGCCGGCGTTCCGGTTGGATTTCCTTATACCGCCGCCGATATCGTGACCGACCCGCACTACCAGTCGCGGGAGATGATTCAGACCATCAACCTGCCTTCGGGCAAGACGCTGAAGGTTCCGGCCGTGCTGCCCAAGCTGAGTGAAACCCCCGGCCAGGTTGGCGGCGCCGGGCCGGCTCTGGGCCAGCACACGGACGAGGTGCTGGAGCGCATCGGAATCGACGCGGCGGCGCGCAAATGCCTGCGTGAACGCGGCATCATCTGAGCTAGCCACGCCAGGCGGACCGGAAAGGATATCCATGGACTCTAAAAGCAAACAGCGTCTTTACCTCAACGAAGTCGCTCCCCGCGACGGCTTTCAGATCGAGCCCAACTTCGTTCCCACGGAAGAAAAGATCAAGCTCATCAACCGCCTAGGCCGGACCGGGCTGGCCATGATCGAAGCCACCTCGTTCACTTCTCCCAAGGCCATTCCGAATCTGCGCGACGCCGAAGAGGTGATGCGGGGCATCGAGCGCGTTCCCGGAGTGCTCTACACCGTGCTGGTTCCCAACCTGAAGGGCTGCGAGCGGGCGATTGCCTGCAAGGTGGACGAAATCAATCTCGTCATGTCGGCCAGCGAAACCCATAATCGGGCGAACCTGCGCATGACCTGCGAGCAGTCGCTGGCGCAATTCGCCGAGATCGTAAAGGTGGCGCAAGATGCGCCCGTATCCATCAACGCCTCGCTTTCGACCACCTTCGGCTGCCCCTTCGACGGCCATATTCCGACCGAGCGCATTCTGCACCTGGTGCGGCGGCTGCTCGACCTGGGCATCGTTGCGGTTACGTTGTGCGACACCACCGGCATGGCCAATCCGTCGCAGGTGCGCCTGCTGTGCGAAACCATGAAGGCGCGCTATCCCACGGTGAAGTTCACCATGCACTTCCACAACACGCGCGGCATGGGCCTGGCCAACGTCATAGCTGCTGTCGAGGGCGGAATGCGGCGCTTCGATGCCTCGCTCGGCGGGCTCGGCGGCTGCCCCTACGCCCCCGGAGCCAGTGGCAACGTCTGCACGGAAGACATGGTGCACATGCTGGAGCAGATGGGCTACGAGACGGGCGTGCATCTGGACGCGCTGCTGGAAGTGGCGCGCGAGCTGCCGGCAATCGTCGGACACGAGGTCCCCGGACAGGTGGTCAAGGCTGGCAAGGCCGACCGCAAGTATCCCAAGCCGGAATGGCTGGAGAGCGGCGGCGGCCAGGCCGCGCTGGCAGGGACGAAGTAAGAGGCGAATCGAGCCAGTGGTCGGTATGAATGGTGCCCCAGGTCCCGCCCTGCTGTTGGGCTGACCTGGGGCATTCGTGTTCCTGGAGAATCAGACTGACCTGACTATGGAACACGCTTTGTACCTTGCAAAACCGCGCTAGGTTAGTAAAATGCAGGCCATCCAGTGCTGAAGGAGATTCCTGCTCACGTGCCCCACGCATCGGCCAGGAGTACGTCAGACTGCAGGACCTCCATTCCGGTTTGGTTCAGCCCGCATAACGCAGCGCCAGTTGAGGGTAACGTCCGCTGGTCTCTTCCTGCAATTTTTCTACTGTTCACTTTCTGTTTCATCACCGCCGCGCAGAGGGCTTCTGCGACAGGGTTGGCGATCGTCAAGAAGAACGACACCATTGCTATCGGCGTCGATAGCCGGGCAGTGTTAATCCCGACCCGCGCGGTTCTTAGCGACAAAATCTGCAAGGTAGGTCGGTTGGGTTCATACTTCTGGGCAGCGGCTGGGCTAGCGTCCGACGGAAAGCCGGGGGGCTACTCTGTATGGGACAGAGTAGCCCATGCTGCGGTGGGAGCGAACTCGCTGGCTCAGCTCGTTACTCAATTTGATGACATTGCATTGGCGAGTTTGACAAGCTTCCTCGAAACCGACCGAGAGCGAATACCGAGCGAAGTGTTATCGGGCCAGGTGCCTATGCTTTACATTGTGTTCTTAGGTAGAGAGGGCGGGCATCTGGAATGGCACCTTCACACCTTCAAATGTGCCCGAGGCAGCACGGAATGTACGATCAAAGTAACTCGGGACGATTGTCCCGGAGACGGATGTGGCTCGAATCCGAATTTTACAAAATGGATCGGACCAGCACAGGTACGGCAGTACTTTCTGTCTCAGAGGGATTTCCTTTCAAGCCAGCCACCCGCCAGTGCGGCGCGCATCCTGGTTGGGCAGATGATGCAATATGCCCCCGATCTTATCGGTGGAAATATTGAAGTTGTGGAATTTACGCCCTCAGGCGGCACCTGGGTTGATGATCCTTTGGGGTGCGCCACAAGCAAGGATGGGAATTACCCAAAGCCAAAGGTAGCAACTGTGCCGCCCACGCTTCAACGACTTGCCGTAGGGACGCGGCCCTTGCCACAAATAGATTTTGCCGCTCTCCAGGTCAATTCAGCGCCTCCGGATGCAACCGTGTACTTTGACGGCAGTCTCGCGGGGCGAACTCCCAAACGAATCGTAACCAATACGGGCGAGCACACCATTAAGGTCACAAAGGATGGTTACAAGCCCTGGCAGACTACGATCAAGCTCATCTCCGACGTCACGGTTTCGGCAGAACTGAAGCGAGAATAGGCCTACCGTATCAACGGCAGCAGCAGGATTACCACCGAGAGCGTGACGGCGCATCCCGCTGAAGACAGCAGCAGCAGCGCTCCGGCTTCCCGGCTGCGGGCGTTGTAAGCGACCGGGAGCAGCACTCCCAGGAATGCGGTGGGGCACGCCATCAGCAGCACCGCGTCGCGAACCAACTGTGGCGGATAGCGCAAGATCCAGGCGGCCAGGACGTAGGTAAAGACAGGCTGCACGATGAGCGTTACTACCAGCCCGCCGGAGACGTTCCAATCCAGCGCCAGCGACTCGCGAGAGAGGACCAATCCGGTAACGAACAGCGCCACCCCCGCGGCGGTCATGCCAAAAAAGCCGACGGAGCGGCCTACCACCGCCGGCAGCGGGTAACCCGCCAGGGAAATGACAAACCCGAGCAACGGGCCGATGACGATTGGCTTAGTCAGGGCTTTCCACAAGGCGCTGGCGAAGCGGCCCAGCGCCCCGCCCGGATTTGCCTGCGCGGCTCCGGCCTCCAGCAGCACCAGCGACATCGGCGCCGCCACCACGTTTCCGGCGACGATGCCGACCGCTACGGTCGTCGTGCTCTGCGGCCCGTAGAGGCCGATAAAGAGCGGCAGGCCGACCGCCACCCAGTTGGGCAGGGCTATGGATAACGTCATCGCCGCGCTGTCGGCGAGGCTGAAGCGGAAGAGCTTCACTTCCACCGCCAGGGTGAGAAAGAAAAACGACAACATCGAGAGCGTCAGCACCAGGAACAGCCTGCCGTGCTCGATCAGCACATCCCGGGGCGTCTGCGCGGTGGCCAGGAAGAGCGCGGCGGGAAGGGCATAGCTCACCAGAAACGTGTTAAGTCCGCTGATATTGCGGTTATCGACTATGCCGCGCCGGCCGGCGAAGTAGCCCATCCCCAGTCCGAAGAAGATCGGCACCAGCGCATTGGCAAGCATCTGCGCCATCAAGTTCTCCCAAGAGCCCCGACAGGCGCGGTTGTGCGTTTGCTGGGGTGAGCTGAGACCGGTCGGTCTTGGTCATTGTAGCTGGCCGCCCCATTTAGACAAGAGAATTGCGTTTCCTAGCGTGGCGTACCGGCGCCTGCCCGCGCAAGACCGGCAATCCAGTACAATTCTATGTTTGTACGCCAGGGCGCGATCGCGCCCGGTATGGTGGCAGTGAAAGGAGCAACAGTGAAAGCGATACAGATCAGCGAGGTTGGCGGTCCGGAAGTGATGAAGCTAGTCGATCTTCCCGTGCCCAAGCCCAAGGCCAATGAAGCCGTGGTGAAGATCAAAGCGGCGGGAGTGAACTACGTTGACATTTACTTCCGCCTGGGCCTCTATCCTTCTACCCTGCCCAACGTGCTCGGCCAGGAAGCCGGCGGTGTGGTCACCGAGGTGGGAGCCGAGGTTAAGACAGTGAAGCCCGGCGACCGGGTAGCCTATCGCGGCGTCCCCGGCGCCTACGCCGAATATGCCGCCGTGCCCGCCGCCGCCTTGATTAAGCTGCCGGACGGGATCAGCGAGGAACAGGGAGCGGCGCTGATGCTGCAGGGCATGACCGCTCATTACCTGCTCTACAGCACCTATCCGGTAAAGCGCGGCGAGACGGTGCTGATCCATGCGGCTGCCGGCGGCGTCGGCCTGCTCATGGTGCAGATGGCGCATCACATCGGCGCCCGCGTGATCGCCACCGTCGGTTCCGAGGAGAAGGCGAAGCTGGCGCGTGAAGCCGGCGCCAATGACGTAATCATCTACACGAAGGCCGATTTCGAGGCCGAAACCAAGCGACTGACGGACAACAAGGGGGTCGACGTCGTCTATGATTCCGTGGGCAAGGCCACCTTCGACAAGGGTCTCAACGTGCTTCGGCCGCGCGGCTACATGGTCAACTTTGGCGCAGCCAGCGGCCCGCCGGCGCCTCTCGAGCTTGGCATTCTCACCCAGAAGGGCTCGCTGTACGTCACCCGTCCCAGCCTGCAGCACTATGCCGCCAAGCGCGAGGAGCTGGAAGAGCGGGCCAATGCCCTGTTCGAAATGATTAAGGCCGGAAAGCTGAAGCTCAGGCTCGAGCACAAGTATCCGCTGGATCAGGCCATCCAGGCGCATCGCGACCTGGCTGGCCGCAAGACCACCGGAAAGCTGTTACTGATTCCGTAGACTGCAGCGTAAGAAAAAGGATTAGGGATTAGGGGCTAGGGAGTAGTCGTTAACCCCTGATCCCTATCCCCGTGGCTGGGCCTACGTGCAACGCACGTCTGTCGCGGAGTTACCGCGCTTCCAATACGAATATTCCTTCCACCACGATCTCGAATCCCGTCTCCTGGAATCCGCTGACACTCCCCGCTCATCCAAGTTAGTGAATACTTACATGCGACTGGCTGCCCAAGACCGGCGAAAGCAATTGATCAAAGTTGCCATGCGGCTCTTCTCCGAGCAGGGCTTCGACGGCACCACCACGCGTGAGATCGCCGAGGCCGCCGGAGTCAATGAAGCCATTATTTTCAGGCACTTCGGCAGTAAGGAGGAGCTCTACTGGGCGGTGGTCGGCGACCGCATCCAGAGCGCCGGCCGAAGGGAAAAGATCGAGGAATACCTGGCCTCCGGCCGGAGCGATGAAGAGATACTCTCCGCCATTGCCGAGACCCTGCTTGTGCGTACCCGACAGGACACGGCGCTCACTCGCCTGCTGTTGTTCAGCGCCCTGCGCAATGCCGAACTCTCCGAACAGTTCTTTCGCACGTACGTTACCGACTGCTATGAGCTGCTGGCGAACTACATCCGAGCGGGAATCGGAGCGCGGACGCTTTCGCAGCGTAGACCCGCTGCTCGCCGCGCGCAGCTTCCTGGGCATGGTCACCTATCACATTCTGGTGCAGGAGGTCTTCGGCGGTGAGCAGCATCAGAAGTTCGACTCCCGGACCGTAGCCAGGCAGTTGGCCGGGATATGGCTGAACGGGATCGCGGTCGTACCCGCAAACAACGGCCGTCAGGCTGAAAGCAAAGATTTAGAGGAAGTGGATCGATGAGAAAGTTACCTGGTCACCGTGGACCATTGGCCGCCATCGCGGCCCTGATTCTGGCGCTGCTTGTCGCCGCGGCGTGCGGGAAAAAGGATGCTAGCGCGGTGCATGCGCAGGGCTTCCCGACGCCTTCGGTCACGGTGGCCGTTGCCGCCCAGCAGGCGATCCCGATTGAGATCGATGCCATCGGCAACGCGCAGCCCTACCGCACCGTACAGCTCAAGTCCATGGTCGACGGCCAGATCGCCCGCGTGCTGCTGAAGCAAGGCGAAGATGTGCGCGCCGGACAATTGCTGTTCCAGCTCGACAAGCGGCCCTTTGAGGCGGCGCTCGAGCAGGCCAAGGGACAACTGGCCAAGGATGAAGCCAATCTCTGGAACAGCCGGGCCCAGGCCAATCGCAACAATGCGCTGCAGGCGGCGGGCGTGGTCGCCCCGTCGGTTGCGCAGCAACTGGAGGCGCAGGCGCGCGCCGATGCCGCCTCCGTTCAGGCCGACAAAGCGGCGGTCAAGACCGCCGAGGTGAACCTGGGTTACACGGATATTCGCTCGCCCATCGATGCCCGCGCCGGCGCCATCCTGGTAAATCTCGGCAACCTGGTCAAAGCCAACGATACCAATTCACTCGCTACCCTCAACCAGGTCCAGCCAATCTACGTTCAATTCAACATCCCCGAAGCGCAGCTTGAGATCGTGCGCGCCAAAGGCATCGGCAAGCTGAAGGTTGCGGCCTTTGCGCCTGGCGATGCGCAACATTCGAGCGGCCTGCTGAGCTTCATCAACAACACGGTCGATGCGACGACGGGCACCATTCAATTAATGGCGACCTTCGAGAACCGCGACCGTCACTTGTGGCCGGGCGAGTTCCTCAACGTGCAGCTTGAGCTCGGAGTCGATCCGAATGCAGTAGTGATCCCGACAACGGCGGTGCAGAGTGGCCAGGAGGGCAAATATGTCTACGTGGTGCAGCCCGACGGTACGGCGACCCTGCAGCCGGTGAAGTCCTCGCGCAGTTACCGGCAACTGGCGGTGATCGCGAGCGGCGTCAAGCCGGGAGACCAGGTAATCGTCGATGGGCAAATCGCGGTGGCCCCCAACAGTAAAGTGAACGTTGTTCGCACCGTTTCCGTCGCCCCGGCCCAAGAGCAATCCAGTTCCGGCGTGACCAGTGGAAGCTCCGGTGCTGGGCCTGGAGGAGCCGCGGAAAACACTTCGGTAGCGCAAAATTCTGGAGTCTCCCGGTGACCGCTCTGTTCATTCGCCGTCCCATCATGACGACGCTCGTGATGGCGGCCATTCTCATCTTTGGCATCTTCTCCTACCGGGTGCTGCCGGTCAGCGATCTGCCCAGCGTCGACTACCCCACCATTCAGGTGAGCGCCTCGCTGCCAGGCGCGAGTCCGGACACGATGGCCTCCTCGGTGGCTACGCCGCTGGAGAAGCAATTCGCCACCATCGCCGGCATCAGCCAGATGACTTCGACCAGCCAGCTCGGTTCCACGGCGATCGCCATTCAGTTCGATCTCTCGCGCAATCTGGATGGCGCGGCGGTGGACGTGCAATCCGCCATTGCCGCAGCCGCCGGCCAACTGCCGCCCAATCTGCCGAACCCACCCACCTTCAAGAAGGTGAACCCGGCGGACCAGCCGATTCTCTACCTTGCGTTCAGCTCCAACACCCTGCCGATTTACCAGGTGGACGATGCCGCGGAAAACACCATGGGCCAGCAGCTCTCCATGGTCGCCGGCGTGGCGCAGGTGCAGATATACGGGCAGGCTAAGTACGCGGTGCGCGTGGAGGTCGATCCCAACAAGCTGGCCAGCTACCAGATCGGAATCGACCAGGTTTCGCAGGCGCTGCAGAATGGCAACACCAACCTGCCGGTGGGCAGCATCTACGCCGCCGACAAGAGTTACACCCTGCAGTCGAACGGGCAATTGTTCGATGCCGCCGCCTACCGCCCGCTGATCGTAACCTACCAGAACGGCGCCCCGGTGCGTCTGGACCAGGTTGCCAGCGTCTATGACGGCATACAGGACAACTTCACCCGCAGCTGGTTCAACGACGAGCGCGCGGTGGTGCTTGCCATCCAGAAGCAGCCCGGCACCAATACCATCGACATCGTAAATTCCATCAACCAGATGATGCCGCGGCTACTGCAGCAGATCCCGCGCGCGGTCAAGGTCACCACCATCTACGACCGCTCGGTCTCCATCCGCCAGAGCGTCGACGACGTGAAGTTCACGCTGATGCTGACGATTTCGCTGGTGGTGATGGTCATCTTCCTCTTCCTGCGCAATATTTCGGCGACCATCATTCCCAGCCTGGCCCTGCCCATGTCGATCATCGGCACCTTCACGGTGATGTACGTTCTGGGCTATACGGTCGACAACCTATCGCTCATGGCGCTGACGCTCTCGGTAGGGTTTGTCGTCGACGATGCCATCGTCATGCTGGAAAACATCGTGCGTCACATGGAGATGGGAAAGACGCCGATGCAGGCGGCCATCGACGGCTCCAACGAGATCGGCTTCACCATTCTCTCCATGACGCTCTCGCTGGCCGCCGTCTTTATTCCCATTCTGTTCATGGCCGGCATCGTCGGGCGCATTCTGCACGAGTTCGCGGTGGTCATTACGGTCGCCATTCTGGTCTCGGGAGTGGTTTCGCTTACGCTTACGCCCATGCTGTGCAGCCGCTTCCTCCACCCCAGCACGCCAACTTCAGGCGCGCCGGGGACCCCGGTGCGCCCGCCTGCGCACCAAGGCGGTGACAAGAGTCGCGGGCACGGCAGGTTCTACAACGCCACCGAGAAGATGTTCGACTCGGCGCTGCATTTCTATGACTGGACCCTGCAAAAAGTTCTGCGCTGGAAACTGGCGACGCTGCTGGGGAGCTTCGTGTTGGTGGGGCTAACCGTCTTTCTCTACCAGCACTCGAAAACCGGATTCATTCCCAATGAAGACACGGGCCTGGTCTTCGGCTTCGTGCAGGCGCCGGAGGGCATCGGCTTCGACGAGATGGGCGCCAAGATCAACCAGATCGGCGACATCGTGCGGCACGATCCCAACGTGCTCTACACCATGACCTTCTACGGCAACCCGGTCAACCAGGGACGCGTGTTCTTCAAGCTGAAAGATATCCCGCAGCGCGTCCACAAGATGAGTGCGGACCAGGTGATCCAGGAGATGCGCGGCAAGCTGGCTGCCGTGCAAGGCGTCTTCGTCTTCCTGCAGGTGCCGCCCACTATTAATGTCGGCGGCAAGCTGACCAACGCGCAGTACCAGTACACCCTGCAGTCGCCGGATACGGCCAAGCTCTACGCCGATGCCCCGAAGCTGGAGGCGGCGCTGCACAAGCTGCCGATGCTGCAGGACGTCACCAGCGACCTGCAGATCCGCAATCCGCAGCTCACCGTGCAGGTGGACCGCGACAAGGCGTATGCGCTCGGGCTCACGGCACAGCAGGTCTCCGATGCGCTTTACTCTGCCTATGGACAGCGGCAGGTCAGCACGATCTACGCTCCCAACAACGAGTACTACGTGATTCTGGAGTTGGCCTCGCCGTACCAGAACAATCCGCAGTCACTCAAGATGCTCTACGTGCGCTCCAACACCGGCAAGCTGGTGCCGCTCGACACCGTGGCCAGCCTGGTGCCGAACGTCGGCCCGCTGACCGTAAATCACCTGGGCCAGTTGCCGGCCGTGACCATCAGCTTCAACCTCAAGCCGGGAGTAGCGCTGGGCGATGCCACCCGCGCGGTGGAGCAGGTCGCGCAAAAGACAATGCCCGCCGACATCGTGCGCAGCTTCCAGGGAACCGCGCAGGCTTTTCAGCAGTCGTTTGCCGGCATGGGACTGCTGCTGCTGGGCGCGGTTGTGGTCATCTACATCGTACTGGGCATTCTGTACGAGAGCTTCGTCCACCCGCTCACCATCCTCTCCGGCCTGCCTTCGGCCGGAGTGGGCGCGCTGGCCACGCTGCTCCTGTTTCATCAGGAGCTGGACCTGTACTCCTTCGTCGGCGTGATCATGCTGATCGGCATCGTGAAGAAGAACGCCATCATGATGATCGACTTCGCCATCGAAAATGAGCGTACCAAGGGAGAGACGCCGGAGGAATCGATCTATCAAGGCGCGCTGGTGCGCTTCCGTCCCATCATGATGACCACCTTCGCGGCCCTCATGGGAACCTTGCCGATCGCCATCGGCTTGGGTGCCGGCGCCGGGGCGCGGCGCGGCCTCGGGTTAGCGGTGGTCGGCGGACTGCTGTTCTCGCAGATCGTGACGCTCTACATCACTCCCGTGTACTACGTCTACCTGGATCGGGTGCAGAGCCGTATGAACCGGGCATGGTCTCGGTTGACCGGCCGCGGCAAGAAGAGAGCGGCAGACGAGATCGAGCCGGCAGCGCTGGTCGGCGACTGAGAAAAACAGTTTCCAGTTTCGAGTTTCGAGAAGTGCAATCTGGCGCTCCGAATGAACGGTGTTTCCGGCGACTTGAAACTGGAAACTCGAAACTGCTTTTTCCGTCCATGTACAATGAACATCGATTCATTCCGGACCCGGAGGCGCCGTGGGAGCGTGCCTTACCGCGAGCTGATCGGAGTACGACGTGCGCAAGAGTGATCGCAATTTTCGGCGCTGTTTTCCTCTGTGGGTTGCCGTGCTTGCCGCTTTTCTGCCGGCGCTGCCGGCTGCTGCGCAGCAGACCAGCACCGCTCCCAGCGGAACGGCTTCCGTCGTGGTCACCAGCCCGCTGCAGTCGCTGAATCCCTCCGATCCGCTGCTGGGCTCGGTCCCGCTGGGCAAAGTCGATCCCAATCCGATCCAGCTCACCCTGCTCGACGCCATCAACCGCGGCCTGAAGCGCAATCTGGGACTGCTGCTGGCCGAGCAGAATAACCGCTTCGCCCAGGGCGAGCGCACCACCGCTCTCAGCTCCTTGCTGCCCAAGCTGCTGGTTGGAGCTACCGAGGCGGAGGCGCAAGTCAATCTGGCAACCAGCGGATTTACCCGCAATATCGCTCCCTCCGTCGGCCTGATCCTGGGGCCCTTCAACTACTATCAGATCGGTCCGGGGCTGAACGAGATTCTCAGCTTCAAGGACCTCAATACCTGGAAGGCGGCGCGGGAGAATGTTAAGGCGGCCCAGTTCTCCTATCTCACTACCCGCGATCTGGTGGTGCTGGTGGTGGGAGCGGCTTACCTGCAGGCGCAGACCGATGCAGCGCGGGTGGAGAGCGTGCAGGCGCAGGTGGCAACCGCGCAGGCGCTTTTCGACCAGGCGCGAGACCTGCGCCGGGTAGGCATTGTCGCCGGCCTCGACGTGCTGCGGGCGCAAGTGGAGCTGCAAGCGCAGCAGCAACGGCTCGTCGTGGCCCAGAATGACTACGAAAAGCAGCTGCTCTCGCTGGCGCGTATCATCGGCCTGCCGTCCGGGCAGAAGTTCGTGCTGACCGACAAGATGCCGCCCCCGGCTCCGGTGGGGTTGACCTTGGAAGAGGCGCTGCAAAGGGCCTACCAGAGCCGGCCCGACTACAAGCGCGCCGAATCGCAGACGCGCTCGTTCGAGCTGCTCAAGCGCGCTTCCGAAGGAGAGGCTCTGCCCTCGCTCGGGGTGAACGGCAATTACGCCGTGGCGGGCAACAGCACGCTCTCGCATGGCACGTTCGCGGTTGCCGGCTCAGTGCAGATTCCCGTGTTCCAGGGCGGCAAGGTGCGCGGCGACGTGATGCAGGCCGAGGCACAGTTGCAGCAGGCCCGCTCACAATTGGAGGACCTGCGGGCGCGCATCGAATTTGAGGTACGGACTGCGTTTCTCGACGTGAATGCCGCCACCAAACAGTTGGAGGTCGCCACCAGCGCGCTGGATCTGGCTCGCCAGCAGGTGGTGCAGACGCGCGACCGTTTGCCACCGGGCGTGACCAATAACGTAGACGTGATTCAGGCGCAGCAGGCGCAGGCGACGGCCGAAGAAAATTACATTGCCGGGCTCTTTGCCCATAACTTCGCCAAGCTCTCGCTGGCGCGGGCGCTTGGCATCGCCGAGGAAGCGACGCGACAGTTCCTAGGAGGCAAGTAAGCGGTGGCTGAAAGCAGAGACAAGGAAACGACGGCGGTCCAATCGCCACCCGGCGCGGAAGAGCAATGGCAGGAAGCCGCGCCGCCGCGCCGGCGCTCCTACTTGCGCGAGCATCCCGGCGTCAAGTGGGGACTGATCATCGGCGGCATGGTTGTTCTGGTCGCGCTGATTATCGTCTGGCGCTACTATGCCGTGCGCGAATCCACCGACGACGCCCAGATCGACGGCCACGTTACTCCCATCAGCGCCCGCGTCAGTGGCACGGTCATCTCGCTCAACTTTCGCGATAACCAGTTCGTCGACGAAGGCGCGGTGCTGCTGCAACTCGATCCCAAAGACTACGAGGTTGCGGTCGCTCATGCCGAAGCCGATCTGGCCGACGCTAAGGCCACCGCCTCGGCGGCCGGGACCAATGTTCCCGTGACCCATACCAGCACCTCCAATCAGCTCCAGAACGCGCTGGCCGCGCGCACGGCGGCGCAGCGGCAGGTGGATGTCGCCCGCGCCCGCGTCCGCGAGGCCGAAGCCAATTACGTGAAAGTGGCCAAGGACCTGGAGCGCTTCGCCGACCTGGTGCGCAAGGACGAAATCTCGCAGCAGCAATATGACACGGCGGTAGCCTCCGAGAAGGCGGCCAAGGCAACGGTAGAAGCCGCCCATGCCAACGTGGAAGCCTCCGTCAGCCAGGTGGCGCAAGCCGAAGCGGCGGTGCGTACGGCTGAAACGGCGCCGCAGCAGGTCGCTATCATCAAGTCCCGCCACGACGCCGCCATCGCCATGGTGCAGCGCGCCGAGGCCGCGCTCGCCCAGGTCCGCCTCAATCTCCAGTACTGCACCGTGCGCGCCCCCAAGGCCGGAATCGTCAGCAAGCGCAGTGCCGAGGTCGGCCAGGTGGTGCAAGCCGGACAGCCGCTGGTCGCTCTGGTCCTTACCCAGGACATCTACGTCACCGCTAATTTCAAGGAGACGCAGCTGAAGGACATGCGTCCAGGTCAGGAGGCGACGATTCACGTCGACGCCTACGACCGCGACCTGAAAGGCCACGTCGACAGCATCGGCGGAGCCACCGGCGCCCGCTTCAGCCTGCTGCCGCCGGAGAACGCCACCGGCAACTACGTCAAGGTGGTGCAGCGCCTGCCCGTCAAGATCGTCTTCAAACCCGGCGAGGATCCGCAGCACCTGCTGCGCCCGGGCATGTCGGTTGAACCGACCGTGCTTACAAAGTGACCGCGTCTGGCGGGCGTGAGCGAAGCGACCCCTGGTGCAGCGAGCCGTGACGTAGGCCCAGCCGCCCCCGGCTGCGGGGCCCCAGCAAAGCCTGAAGTCGGGCTTGCTGGGGTGCCTGGGCGGGCGTGCGACGCACGCCTATTCACTTGTTGCGCCATGAGTCGTCTTGACGATCCCCTTGAGCCCTGGGCCATAACCAATTAGTCTCCTTATAGTCCCCTGACGAAAGTAGTCTCCGCGAGCTATCCAGAGCATGTTTGGCCGAAGCACAGCACCACAACCCGACGTAAATCCCTGGATCATCGCCGTCTCGGTCATGTTGGGCACCTTCATGGAAGTGCTCGACACCACGGTGGTCAACGTGGCGTTGCCGCACATTGCCGGCAGCTTGGCCGCCACCGTCGACGAGTCCACCTGGGTGCTGACCTCCTACCTGGTCTCGAACGCCATCATTCTGCCCATCACCGGATGGCTCGCCAATCATTTTGGCCGCAAGCGCATCCTGATGATCTCCGTGACGGGCTTCACGCTGTCCTCGGTCGCCTGCGGCATGGCCCCCAACCTGGCCATGCTGATCATCTTCCGCATCGTTCAGGGCGCCACCGGAGGCGGCCTGCAACCGCTGTCGCAGGCCATCATGCTGGAATCTTTCCGGCCGCAGGATCGCGGCAAGGCGATGGCGTTCTGGGCTCTCGGAATCGTGGTGGCGCCCATGCTCGGGCCGGTTCTGGGCGGATGGATCACCGACACCTACTCCTGGCGCTGGGTCTTCTACATCAATTTGCCGATCGGCATTTTCGCGATGGTTATGGCGCAACTGTTCATCTTCGATCCGCCTTACATCCGCCGCCAGTCGGAGCGCGTCGACTACTGGGGCTTCGGCATGCTCGTCGTCGGCATGGCGGCCTTGCAGATCATGCTCGACAAAGGCCAGACGGAGGATTGGTTCGAGTCCGATTTCATTCGCTGGCTGGCACTGCTGGCGGTAGCCGGCCTGGTGGCCTTCTGCATTCGCGAGCTCAAGACCAGCCATCCGATCGTCAATCTCAGGATCTTCCGCAACCGCACCTATGCCACCGGCGTCTTCATGATGACGGTATTGGGATTCGTGCTCTACGGCAGCATCGTGCTGGTTCCGGTCTGGCTGCAGACCCTGATGGGCTATCCGGCGCTGCAGGCGGGCATGGCCATGCTGCCCCGCGGCGTGGGATCGTTTCTCTTCATGCCGCTCATCGGCCTCCTGATTACCAGGATCGAGCCGCGCAAGCTGCTCTTCGCCGGCTACGTGCTGGCCGGGTTGAGCCTCGTCCTGCTCGGCCAGCTCAGCCTGGACGCCGGTTACTGGGATATCTTCTGGCCGCAGATCCTGCAGGGCGTCGCCATGAGCATGTGCTTCGTTCCCTTGACGACCACTTACCAACGCTCCTTTGCCCAAGGAGGAGATGGGCAACGCCACCAGCATTTACAACCTGATGCGCAACATCGGCGCCAGCATAGGAATCGCTTCGTCGACGACCCTGGTGGCGCGCGCCCAGCAGCACAACCTCAACGTCCTGGGCGCGCATGTCAACGTCTGGAACCTCGGCACCCGCACGGCACTCGAGTCGGCCAGGGACCTGGCCATCTCCAAGGGCGCAGACGCCGCTACCGCTACCCGCCAGGCCTACGGCATCGTCTACGGCTTGGTGCAGCAGCACGCGGCCATGCTCGCGTTCATCAGGGCATTTCGCTTCCTGGGATTCCTGTTCTTCATCGTCACCCCGCTGATCCTGCTGATGCGCAAGCAACGGCACGTCGAGCGCGGAGCCGTGGAGGGAGCAATGGACGACTAGGAAGATTTCAGATTTAAGATTGCAGATTGAAGATTGAAAGAAATGGTGCTCCATGTTTACCTTCCGTCGGTAAACGTGAGGTAGTTCCCTGCTAGTGGCAGCGCGCCTGAGTTAGTCTGCCGTGCTGCTCTTTGTCAAACCAGCGCCGGCGGAAAGCTCCAAGGCTGGGATCAGCTCGGAAATGCGGTTATAGCTTCCCACAAAAATTTTCAGCGCCCCGCTGAGGGAGCCGAGGGCGGCAAGCCAGGTCTTATCGGAAATCCGCAGATTCGGGCCAAAGAGCGTCACTTGCTTTTCCGCATCCTGTTTGGAGTACACCAGAGTTGTTCCCGCCCGATCCGGACTTACATACTTGGTGAGCATTCCATATTCAAAACTGAAGCCCTCGACCTCCTGGTCCGCCTGCTTGAGGAAAGCATCGATTCGCAAAGGCCGTGTCGCTTCCGCGTCTTTGGGTTCGGGCGTGATCGCCGGGGCCGCGGCTGCGGCGCCCATCATCAGGTTCATCAGGTAATCGTCGAGTTCGCCGACCGCGCCGGACTCAACCGCGGCGGCGATGTTCCCGCACAGGTAGCAAAGAGCGGCCGTTGTCTCTACCGCGGCGCGGGTAAGAAGGACGCCGGATACGAAGCGCTCTTCTTTAAAATTCTCGAACGCGCCGCCGCACAGCTCCGCCATTCTCCAGATCAGAGACTCACGGTAAAGCAGCGCTTTGAAGGGAACCTTCGAGGTTGGGGAAATGGCCGTTGGGTCTAGGCGCTCGGGAAGGTTCGACTCGAGCATCTCGAGCGTTTTGCGGATTTCATCCCTCAAGGGTGCGAGTCGCTCTTCCATTCGTTATCTCTTTACCCTTACCGCGGCATTACGGAGGCACTCTGCTCGCCTCACTTCCACAAGTAGTAGAAGCCCACGTTGCTCTGGAGCAATTTGGCGGTGTCGGGCAGGTATTCGGAGGCGTCGCCGACCAGCAGGTCGAGCAGGCTGATCTTTGCTTTGCGATAGCGCACCAGCGTCGGTTTGCCGCTGATGCCGGCGGCCTTGGCCGTGTCGTTGACCGCGCCCTGGAAGTCGGCGAGCTGATCGACCAGCTTGATGCCGAGCGCCTGCTGGCCCGTCCAGACTTTGCCGTCGGCGATGTTGCGAATAGTGGCCTCGGGCTGGCGGCGGCCTTCCGCCACGTTGTGGATGAACTGCTGGTGCATATTGTCGAGCAATGCCTGGAAGTACTGCTTCTCCTGCGGCGTCATTTCCCGTACCGGCGAGCCGGTGTCCTTGAATTCGCCGGACTTGAAGACGATCGCCTTCAGCTTGGCCCACTGCAGCAGCTCCTGGTAATTGAACCACTCGGCGATCACGCCGATGCTGCCCACGATGGAGGCCTCGTCGGAATAAATCTTGTCGGTCGCCGAAGCCACGTAGTAAGCGCCGCTGGCGCCCACCGTTTCGATCGAGGCCACGATGGGCTTGCGCTTCTCGTCGCGAATCCGCTTGACCTCGCGATAGATCTCCTCCGAGGCGGCCGCTCCGCCGCCCGGTGAATTGATGTGGATGATGATGGCGCGGATGGAGCTGTCATCGGCGAATTTGCGCAGCCCATCCACCGTTTGCTTGGGAGTGATGATGACACCCTGGAGATCGACCACCCCGATCTTCCCGCCCGAGCCGTCGGCGCTGAAGGTGTATTCCGAGCGTTGACGGACGCTGAAATAGGCCACGGCAAAGAGCACGGCGAGAAACACGAAGAAACCCGCCGCTCCGAATATGGCCCACAGCACTCCACGTGATCTGCGTTTCTCAGCCATTGGCGTCGTCCATTATCCAAAGAGCTTGGCGAAGAAGCGGCGGAAAATGCCCGGCTTCTTCTGTGCGCGTTTGCCGGCGTCGGCCGGAGCTTGAGGCTTGCCTGGTTCTGCCGGAGACGCCGCCTTTGCCTGCTCGGCAGGAGGCGCCGGGCCGGCCGTCCCTTCCACGATAACGCGGGAGGCGGTAACCTCGGGAGCGGGCGCGTCGCCGCGATAGACCATAGGGGTTTCGACCTTCAGATGCTGCTCCGGCGGGAGCTTCAGCTCAGGTGGCGGCGGTGGAGGCAGCGGCACCGGCGGCGGCGTAGGCGCGGCGGCCTGCACCACCGGAACCGCGGGGGCGGGGCATCCGCAATTGGCGAACTTGCCTCGCTTGGCCGTGGAGACGCGTCCATGGCTGAAGCCTACGGCCGAATCGGGCGCCACCTGGTAACTGCCCGTTCCCATCACCTCGCTGACGATCACACCTGCGCCCGCGCCCTCCAGCGGACGCACGCAGGTCTCGCCCGCGGCATCGGCGGAAATCCCCAGTTGAAAGCTGCCGGGGCCGATCATCTGTATGCGGAAGTCCGGCGTCATGACCGTATCGGTGCCGCCGGCCAGCGTGTAATGCAGCTCCAGCGAGCCGGTATTCACGCTGATCATCAATTCGCTGCCGCTAGGAGAGGTGTTTACGCTCAGGCTGGTGCGCGGGCAGATGCGCAGCTCGCCGCCGCGCTGGAGCTTCAGCAGGGCTGTACTCTCGCCGGCGCTGACCTGAGATCCGCCAAGCACGCTGGCGCCGCCGCCGGCCAGCACCACCGAGCCCCGAACCGATGCTCCTCCGGCAAACAGCTCGCCCACGGGGGCCTGTCCGGCCGCCAGCGGGACCAGCGCAATCGCCAAAAAAGCCGCGATCAAGACCTTGCGGGCCAGCAACATGCTTCACCCCTCACTACGTTATCACCCAATCGGCTGACATCCCAACATCCGCAGGAAAAATCACCTGTTTAGAGTGGAAACCCGGATATCGTAACACTCGACAGGTCCCGGCAGAAGCTCTCCTTGTGAACAGCGCCGTCCGCGGCGGCAGCCCCTCGAAGAGGAGGCCGACGTTACTACCGCCCTCGTCTCGTCGAGAGCCGAATCCTATGTACTCGAGAGCGGAATCCTGATGTACTGACGAGTGTTCGCCTAGGCATTGGTTTTTTGCCGCGTTTCGTGCAATCTATCCCTGCCCGGAATTATTCCGGCTCCGCGAACGCCTCCGGCGTTTTGCTGGTGGTAGGGCAAACGCGGAAACGGACGGCTGCATGCAGGTCAAGTTCTGGGGTGTAAGAGGATCGACCCCCACTCCGCAGGTGGAGAATCTGCGCTATGGCGGCAATACGCCTTGCGTGGAGGTGCGGGTAAACGGCCGCATTTACGTCTTCGACTGCGGCACGGGGCTCCGCATTCTCGGCAAAGAGCTGATGCGCGAGTTTGCCGGAAGCCCCATTGAGGCCCACATCTTCCTCTCGCACTTCCACTGGGACCACATTCAGGGGATCCCGTTCTTCGCGCCGCTCTACCATCGCCGGAGCTCCTTCGTCTTCCATGCCAGCGAGCGCGGCGGCGAGCTGCGCGCGACCCTGGAACATCACATGGCCGATCCCTACTTCCCGGTGAAGCTGTCGGATATGGCGGCGCATTGCAGTTTTCACGGCATCGAGGAAGGCAGCCTGCGCTTTGACGATTGTGTCGTCGACTCGATGTGGCTGAATCACCCGCAGGGGTGCCTGGGATTCCGCCTGCAGGCGGGCAACTCCGTTCTGGTTTACGCCACCGATAACGAACCGGGAGATGCGGTCTTCGACCAGGCTATCCGCAAGTTTGCCCAGGAGGCCGACCTGCTCATCTACGACGCCCAGTACCTGCCGGAGGAAATCGATTCCCGGCGCGGCTGGGGGCACAGCCATTGGCGCGAAGCCGTGGCGGTAGCCAAAGAGTCCAGGATCAAGCACCTGGTGCTGTTTCACCACGATCCGGACCGCTCCGACGAGGCCGTCGATCAGCTTCTGGCGCAGGCCCGCCAACACTTCCCCAAGGTCAGCGCTGCCACCGAAGGTATGGCGTTGCAGCTCTAGCGGCAGAGCGGGAATTGAAGCCAGCACTTGGGTGGAAGGCAAAACCGCTGGTGACCTTGGTAATTGCCCCAGCATCTTTCCTGCTACCTCTACCCTATTGTCATTGTCAGAACTCTAAACTATACATATGCTTTGTTCGTCCGCAGGGATGATTCCGGCTTAGCCAGGGTCTTACGGGCCGATCACTGCCACACTTCTCTCCAGCGGGAGGCAACCGCCGGGGAGCTGGAGATTCCATGACCACGGTACTTGAACAGCAGAACCTTGAAACCAATCCCTGGGAAGCGCAGGCTGAGCGTTTTGAATTCGCCGCCACCAAGCTCAAGCTCGATTCCGGGCTGTGGAAGATCCTGAGCCAGCCCAACCGCGAGATAACGGTCCACATCCCGGTGCAGATGGATGACGGACGCCTGGAGCTTTTCACCGGCTACCGCGTCCAGCACTCCACCGCGCGCGGGCCCGCCAAGGGCGGAATCCGCTACGCCCCCGAGGTCAATCTCGACGAGGTGCGCGCCCTCGCTGCCTGGATGACCTGGAAGTGCGCCGTCGTCAACATTCCCTTTGGCGGCGCCAAGGGCGGCGTGATCTGCGATCCGAAGAAACTTTCCCTCACTGAGCTGGAGAAGCTGACCCGGCGTTACACGGCGGAGCTGATCGAGTTCCTCGGGCCGGAGAAGGACGTTCCCGCTCCCGACGTGAACACCAACGAGCAGATCATGGCCTGGATGATGGACACCATCTCCATGCACATGCGGCAAACCGTTACCGCCTGCGTCACCGGCAAGCCGGTCAACATCGGCGGCTCGCGCGGGCGCCGCGAGGCCACCGGCCGCGGCGTCATGATCGTCACCGACCAGGCGCTGAAGAAGCTCAAGATGGACCGCGACTCCACTCGCGTCGTCGTGCAGGGCTTCGGCAACGTGGGCTCCAACGCCGCCTTCCTGATGTTCCAGCAGGGATACACCATTGTCGGCATCGCCGAGTGGGACGGCGGGCTCTACAACAAGCACGGCATCGACATGGATGCCTTGTCGGAATACCGCGCCAAGAACGGCACCATCCACGGATTCAAAGGGGCCGAGCCCTACGATCCCAAGCAACTACTGCTGGTCGACTGCGAGGTGCTCATCCCCGCCGCCATCGAGAACGTCATCACCAGCCAGAACGCCGAGCTGATCAAGGCCAAGATTCTGGTCGAAGGCGCCAATGGCCCCACTACCGTCAAGGCCGATGAGATTCTTGCCGCCAAGAAAGTGTTCATCGTTCCCGACATCCTGGCCAATGCCGGAGGCGTTACCACCTCCTACTTCGAGTGGGTGCAGGACCGCCAGGGCTACTTCTGGCCGGAGGCGATGGTCAACGAGCGGCTCGAGCACATCATGGTCGAGTCGTTCCTGGACGTTACCCGCTACGCCGAGATGCACGAGGTGAACAACCGCATCGCCGCCTACATGCTGGCCATCGACCGCGTGGCCTACGTCATCAAGTTGCGCGGCATCTACGCGTAAGGACGAGGTTTCAAAGGTTTCGGATTTTCACGGGAAATTCACCTGAAACCGTGAAACTTTGAACCCTCGAAACCTTCTTTCCTTGCGTTGCTTTCGCTTCCTGGAGAGAGCATAATCTGGCTTAGTGGAGTGCTGTACCCAGCTCCCGGGTACGCGCAATTGGTGTGTGCAGGGAGCCCGGGATTACGGCGCCTGCGCAGGTCGCACCGTGAATCTCCCCAACGCCATCACGAGCATCCGCATCTTCTCTGTCCCGATCCTGATCTGGCTGCTGGCCACTGATCTGTTTCGCAGCAAGACTCATGGCGAGCAGGAGCTGGTAGCCTCCACCGTTTTCATCCTGGCTTCGATTACCGACGGCCTTGACGGCTATATAGCGCGCCGGCGCCAGCAGGTCACTACCCTCGGTATCCTGCTCGATCCTCTGGCCGACAAGTTGCTGATTGCTGCGGCTTTCGTTTCCCTGGTGCAGTTCACGCCCTGGATTGTGCCCGCCTGGATGGCCGTGGTGATTATCGGCCGCGAGTTCCTGGTGAGCGGCCTGCGGGCCATTGCCGCCCAGGAGGGCTTCACTATAGAGGCCAGCGAGCTAGGCAAGTTCAAGATGGTGGTGCAGATTGTCTCCGTGGTGGCGGTGATTCTCGCCCACCGTTGGAGCTGGTGGCCGCTGGGCCCCTGGATCCTGCCAGTGGAGGTCATTGCCCGCACGGCGATCTGGTTCATGGTGGCGCTTTCCCTGGTCTCCGCCGCCGATTACTTCGTCGGATTCTGGGCCAAGATCGACAAGTCGTCGATGCGCAGCCGGCAGCGCAAGCGCCGGATATTTGTCCTCAGCCGCCGGAAGAACAAAGACGTTCCGGCCATTTGAACCGGCTGGTACGCCCGATGCTGGAATCGAAGACACTGACGAGTGAATACTCGGCCGCCGAGCGGAAGCAACTGCTTCGTCTGGCGCATCGGGCCATCGCGGCCGAATTGCATGGCGAGGCGCTGGAGCTGGACAAAGAACCGCCCTCCCCTCACTTGAACCAGCCCCGCGGCGCCTTCACTACCTTGCATGTGCAGGGCAGACTGCGTGGCTGTATCGGGTATATCGTGGCCGTCCACCCGCTTTATCTGACGGTCGCAGAAACCGCCGCGGCCGCGGCTTTCCGCGACCCGCGCTTCGCCCCGGTCAGCGACTCCGAACTTTCCTTGCTTCAGGTGGAGATCAGCGTCCTGTCGCCGATGGCCCCGATCTCTCCCGACGAGGTCGAGGTTGGCCGCCATGGACTGATGGTGACTCGGGGCAGCGCGCGCGGCTTGCTGCTTCCCCAGGTGCCGCTGGAGTGGGGCTGGGATCGGGAACGATTCCTGGCGGAAACCTGCCGCAAAGCTGGATTGCCCACCGACGCCTGGCAGCACGGCGCCACGGTCGAGGCCTTCACGGCAGAGATTTTCGCCGAGAATGAACCGGGAGAATCCCTGAAAGAATAGGGATTAGCGATTAGGGGTTAGGGAAATGCCGATCTTGCCTGGCTATTCCCTAACCCCTAAATCCTAAACCCTGCTTTCACCGTTCTTTTTCCGGGGCCACGTAGTCTCCCACCTGCACGTCCTCCAAAGCCATGCTGACCAGGCAGGTCGCGCTATCAGGAGTCACGGAGATGACTACTAGCTCCCCGACTCCCCGGAGTGGCCAGTGTTTCATCGTGGCCGGCGAGGGTTTCATCGGCTTGCGTTGGGTATCGTCCCACTGCGGTGCACCCATGCTCACCCGGGTCGACTCGGGCATGTTGTCAGGGTTGTAGCTGCGGCTGATGCGCAGATAATTGCCGGGCGCCAGTCCGGCCTTTGACCCGAGATTGATGTAGACGGCCTTACGCGTGCCGACAAAGTAATCAAAGTCGCTCGACATTACGATGCGCCCGTAACGCGGCGGCAGCGGGACCCCGTAGACCGGGAAAGGCGAGGAACGGGGCTCTATCACCAGAGTGCCCTTGTCACGGATCGGCATGACCGTGTCGCCGGGAACCAGGGGCTCACAGGCTTGATCCACGGTGGCGACGGCATAGCCGTTTTCGATCAGAGTGACTGTCACTTGGCCAATTTCGGCGTACAAATGGCCAAGCCGGTCCAGCACCTTATTTTGTCCTGCGTAGAACTCGTAGCGGTTGCGATCGCGGACGTCACGGATGACAGCGTATTTGCGCCCTGGTTCATAGCCGGAGCCGGACAGGAAGATCGTTTCATTGATGCCAAAACGGGTTTGCTCGGGCGCGGAACGACCGCCGGAGACCAAGTTCCCGGGGGTAAATTGCTCGTGGGTGACGAATCCGGCACAGTAGAGGTCCTTGTAGCTGGCCACATAGCGGTGCCCCAGCGGCGGGGTCCTCTCCCGCACGGCGGGACGGGGCTGTCCGAGGGCTGACACCTTTGCGTCTGCCGGAATCACACCCTGTTGTGCCAGTCCGGAGTTTGCACAAAGTAACAGCAACAGTGCCAACTTTCGCATCCTTCTACCTCCACCTGCCAGGTTCTCCAGCACACGCTGTGTCTAACACGGTTGCTCAGTCAGTCACTAGTTTACAATAAGCCTTTTATTAACAATAGTTTACCGATTGCGACACTGGCTTTTGCTGGCCAATCACACACTCCCCCGGTCAGAAACGCTAGCAGAGGTGCGGCGGAGGACACAAGTAACGATAGGCCATACTATTTACATTGGAGATACCGGATTGGCAATTCGCGAATAAATGGATACGAACCAGGTTGCAACTCGCGCAGTGCAACTGTACCATTCCCCCGGAATGAGTGTCTCGCCGAACCAACTAGCCAGCCGCATGTTAAGGCTCCGCATGCCCAGGGTTTGCGTTGCGCTGGCTGCCACCGAGCCTGACGACCTGTTCGACAAGGCCGAGGTCCAGGCGCGGGAGAACACCTTTCTGGAATTCAGGCTCGACTCCCTGAAAAATCCCCTCGGAGCCATACCCAGCCTTAAGCGCTTCTTCGAGTACCGGCCCGACGTCATAGCCATCGCCACCTGCCGACGCGCCTCCCACGGGGGCAAGTTCCGGGGTTCGCTGGCTGCCGAGGCCGAGGTGCTGAGCAAGGCCGCCGCCGCCGGCTGCCAGATCATCGACCTGGAGCTGGAGAGCGCCGAAGCCATGCGGCCGAACGAGCTCCATCGGCTGCGTTCCAGCACCATCCTGTTGATTTCCTACCACAACTCTCACTCCACGGTGGATCCGGAGAACATCTTCCGGCGCATGGCGCCCTTCGCGCCGGAGTTCTACAAGGTTGTCACCACGGCCACTTCCCTGCATGACAACGTGCGCATGCTGAACTTCCTGCAGAAGCATCGCGATGACCATTCGCTGGTGGGAATCTGCATGGGAGAGCAGGGTGTGATGAGCCGCGTGCTCGGCGTTCGCGCCGGCGCAGCGTTCACCTATGGCTCGGTCGGTCCCGGCGAGCACACCGGCGAGGGACAGCCCACCGCTCGCGAGCTGCAGGAGGTCTACCGCATCGACCAGCTTGATGCCACTACCCGCATTTACGGAGTAGTAGCCAACCCGGTGCGGCATTCCCTATCGCCGCTGCTGATGAACGCCGCCATGCGCCGCGAGAATGTCAACGGCGTCTATTTGCCCCTGCTGGTGAAGAACCTGCAGGATCTTCTGGCCTGCGTGCGCGAAATCCCGATTCATGGGCTGAGCGTGACCATGCCCTACAAAGAGCAGATCACCGCTTTGCTCAGCAAGTCCGACCAGCTCACCGCCGCGACCGGCTCCTGCAACACGGTTGTGCGAAGCCAGGAGGGGCAACTGGTCGGCTTTAATACCGATATCGCCGGCATTCTTGCGCCGCTGGAGGCGCAGATAACGCTCTCCGGAGCGAAGGTGCTGGTGATCGGGGCAGGAGGCGCGGCCCGGGCCGCGGCCTATGGGCTCAAACAGAAAAACGCCGAAGTCTACATTGTGAATCGTACCTGGGCCAACGGGCAAAAGCTGGTGCGGCAGTTCGGGGTGAATGCCCTCAAACGCAGCGACATCCCCAAGATGAAGTTCGCGCTGGCGATAAACGCGACCCCGTTGGGCATGGGTAGTTCGCAGGAGACGCCGCTCAACGAACGCGAACTGCGCTCGGTCGAACGCGTTTTCGATCTGGTTTACAACCCGGCCGAGACGCGGTTGATACAGATGGCGCGCGCTCAAGGCATTCCGGTGACCGGTGGAGTGGAGATGTTCGTCTACCAGGCGGCGCGGCAGTTCGAGATCTGGACCGGTAAGCCGGCGCCTCTGGAGCTGATGCGCAATGTTGTTCTACGCCAGTTGGGCGCGCGCGCACCGGCCGCGCGCCGTGCCGGTTCCCCAAGCCGAAGTAGCACCTAAACCCGCAACGGTTACTCCTGCCATCACTGCCGCCGCCTCACGCCAGGGCGGCAACGGGCACCGCGTGCATCCCAATCAGCGCGATGGCGGTTTCGCCGGGCGCCCGCGCCAAAGTCAGCCGCCAAGCCAAACAGGCCGGTCAAGCGGCAGCATCCCACGCCGCGGAAATCCGGCGCCAAAGCCGGTAAAGCTTCCAACAGTAAAGGCAAGAAAAGCGCACCGGCCGGCAAGAAGTAATGCCAAGGTTTCAGAGGTTTCAAAGTTTCGAAGGTTTCGCCGCAATCGGACTGCTGAAACCCTTGAACCTCGAAACTTTCTCTACGTGCGCCGTACGATCGGCGCGCCCACCGATTCGATCATGACATTGAGGCAAGACGGCTTGCCGCTGTCCAGCGCCCGCTGCAATGCAGCCGGAAGCTGTCCGGCGCTGGTCACGCATTCGCCGTATCCGCCCAAGGCCTCCACTACTTTTTCATAGCGTGCCGGCAGCAGCTCGCAGCCTTTGGCGCGCTCGCGCCCGTAGGTCCGCACCTGGATCTGGTATTCGGCATTCCAGTTGGCGTCATTGCCCACCACGGCTATTACCGGCAAGTTATTGCGCAAGGCGGTGTCGAATTCCGCCATGTGGAAGCCGAAGGTTCCATCGCCCATCATGACCAGGACCGTATCTTCCGGTCGGGCTGCCTTGGCGGCAATGGCAAAGGGCAGCCCTATGCCGATGGATCCCGCCAAGCCATTGATGAGGCGCCGGTTGGCCCTGACCAGCGACTGCGACCACTGGCCGAACTCGCCGCCATCGATTACCACGGTGTGTCGCGGATGCTTCTCCAGGAAAGCGTTGATCTCGCGGGCAACCTCCGTCGCCCGCAGCGTACCCTCCGTCTCGGAGCGGGCCTGTTGCCACTGCTCCGGCCGGTAGCAGACCGCGGCGGTCACCTCGTCCAGCCAGCTTGAACTTTGAGTGGCCGTCTTGGCCCGCGAAACCAGCGCCTTGACGGCGCTCGCGTGATCGGCAACGGCATAGCAAGCCAGCCGGCCGCGCTTGCTTTCCCCGACCAGCGCCGCGGCTTCCATCTCGGGATGCAGAACCATGAACTCGCAGCTCTCGGAGATAAATGGAGCGTCGCCGAATCGCAGGCTGTAGTCGAGCGCCTTGGCGAGTAACAGAATGAGATCGGCTTGCACCAGCATCTCGGCGAAGGCCCCCAGGCTCGGGTCGTTGATTCCGCGCGGGCTCTCCGCGCCGATCACCGGAACCCGCAGCGCCTCCTGCAACTGCCGCATCTTCTGCCGTCCAGTCTCGGTGCAGAGCGTCGGTCCGCAGAGGATGAGCGGCTTGCGGGCGCGGGCCAGCTTGGCCAGCACCAGGTCGGCAAGGTCGTCCGCCAGAGGCATCGGCGTTGGTTGAGCGGCGGCGATCTCCGGCAGGAACGATGCCGCGGACGCGTCGTCCGCCGTGAGATTAAGCTCCTGTTCGAGCGCATCCTGAGGCAGGCTGAGATGCACCGGCCCCGGGCGTCCGGAAGCGGCCAGGCGGATGGCCTCTGCCAGCTCCCGTCCCACGGTGGCTGCCGAATGCGCCATCCAGGAGGCCTTGGTGACCGGCCTTGCCATCTCAACCTGCTGCATCTCCTGGAATGCCCCGCGTCCCAGCTCGTTCAGTCCGGCCTGGCCGGAGAGATAGACGATGGGCGCATCGGCGCAGCGGGCGTTAAACAGAGCCGCCGCTCCGTTGGAGTGTCCCTGTCCGCCCGTTGCCAGGGCGAAGCCGACCTTGCCGGTTACGCGAGCCCACCCCTCCGCCATGTGTACGGCGGCTGCCTCATGCCGGACATGGACCAGATCGATGCCCGAGCCGTGCACGGCATCGAAAATCGGCATGATGTGATTGCCGGAAAGCGTGAACAGCTTGCAAGCGCCATATCGCTGGAGCGTCTGCACAACCACGTCCGCTCCTCTGAGTTTCTTCGCCATAAGTCCTCTTGTTGTTTGATCCGTTCAGTGTACTCGAACGAGGGGTTAGGGATTAGGGAATAGGGATCAGTAGTGGGAGGCTAGCGCTTGCGCAAGCGCTACCTCTGCTTGTCTAACCCCTAATCCCTAAACCCTACCCCCTAAACGCGAAGTGGGTGTAAGATTCACCTCAGGTGTACGCATGTTACCAGCGCGAAAAATCGTCTGTCCCACCGACTTCAGCGAAGGGGCTTCGGAAGCGCTCGAGAATGCCGCCAACATTGCCGTCAATAACTGGGCGGACGTTTATCTGGTCCACGTGATCCCGGTGATGCTGGCCGAGACCGAGCCCACTCTGCTGGTGCAGGTACAGGACTACGAGCGCCTTTTGCAGCCCGAGAAGCGTCTGCGGGAATTGTCCGAGCCGCTGGCCGCCAAGGGGCTGACGGTGCACACGGCGGTGGGCCATGGCGATGCCGCCAGCGAGATCGTTCGCATTGCCAAAGAGGTCAAGGCGGACGTGATCGTCATCGGGACGCACGGGAACACGGGATGGCGCCGGCTGGCCTTCGGTTCGGTGGCGGAGAAAGTGGTGCGGCTGGCCACCTGCCCGGTGCTAACCATCCGCTATTGCAAGGCGCAGTCACCGGCGAAGCAAGCGAGCACTGCCGAGGCGGCGTCGCGCCGCGGCCCGTAATCGCCATCATCCATATCGTTTGCCCAACCGGGGATTCCAGCTTTCGCAAAAACATGCTTACGAGGTTGCGGTAAAGAAGTCTAGTGTCGAGATTCGTCCCAAATTCTGAATCCGACCCAAGGCGGCGCCGCGCCGGTGCTGGAGAGCCCGCCGCAGGCGGCGCAACTGCAGCCGGAGATCTCCGAAAGGCCAGCCGGCAGCGAATCAGCGCCGGTAGCCGGCCATGTGGATCGTCCCTGGTTCTTCTTCGACCGGGCATTCATCGTCCCCGTGATCGTGGCCTGCGCGCTGTTCATCGAGAACATGGACTCGACGGTCATCGCCACCTCGCTGCCGATGATCGCACGCGATCTCGGCCAGGACCCGATCGTGCTCAAGCTGGGGTTGAGCTCCTACCTGGTGAGCCTGGCGGTGTTCATTCCGATCTCCGGCTGGATGGCCGACCGCTTTGGCGGGCGCAGCGATCTTTCGCATCGCCATTGCGTCTTCATGGCGAGCTCGATGCTGTGCGGATTGTCGACCTCGTTCGTCTTCTTCGTGGCGGCGCGCTTCCTGCAGGGAATTGGCGGAGCCATGATGGTTCCGGTGGGACGCATCGTGATCCTGCGCTCCATACCGCGCGAAGAGCTGGTGACCGCCTTCAACTACCTGACGGTTCCCGCCATCCTCGGGCCGGTGATCGGCCCGCCGCTGGGCGGCATGATTACCACCTACGTAAGCTGGCGCTGGATATTTTTCATCAACGTGCCCATCAGCCTGCTGGGAATCTTCCTGGCCGGCCGCTTCATGGAGAACATCCGCGAGGAGGAAGTGCCGCCGCTGGACTATGTCGGGTTCGTTCTCTCCGCCTTCGGACTGTCGCTTGCGATCTTCGGACTGAGCACCATCCACGATCGACTGATCTCGATTGAGCTGTCGCTGGGCTGCATGGGCGCCGGGGCCGCCTGCATCACCGTCTATCTGCTCCATGCCCGGCACAAAACAGCAGCCGCTGCTCGAACTCGGCATTTTGAAGGTCAAGACCTACTGGGTCGGAGTCGGCGGCGGATCGCTGTTCCGCATCGGCATCGGCGGCATATCGCTGCTGTTGCCGCTGATGTTCCAGTTGGGTTTCGGCATGAATCCCCTGCAGTCTGGCTTGCTGACCTGCGCCTCCGCCATCGGGGCCATGTTCATGAAGTCGGTGGTCAAGCTGGTGCTGCGGCTCTTCGGATTCCGCACGGTGCTCATCGCCAATGCCCTCCTCGCCTCCGCCACCATCGCCGGCTTCGGGCTGTTCACAGCCTACACGCCCCACTTCCTGGTCTTCGTCATCCTGCTGATCGGAGGATGCTTCCGCTCGCTGCAGTTCACCGCCATCAACGCTATCGCCTATGCCGACATCCCGGACGACATGGTGAGCAGAGCGACCAGCCTCTTCGCCACCATTCAGCAGTTGGCGCTGGGAGTCGGAGTTACGGCCGGCGCCTTTGCCCTGCAGACCTCCAGCTTCCTGCAGGGACACAAGGAGATCGTGGCCGCCGACTTCTGGCCCGCTTTTATCGCTCTGGGCCTGATCGCCATGTCGTCTGCGTGGTCCGCCGTCGGCATGGCCAAGAACGCGGGTGCAAGAATGGCGGGACGGGAAGTATAGGGTTTAGGGATCAGGGGTCAGGGATTAGCAGCAGAGCCGTTCCGCAATTTCTGTATTCGTACACTCTGCTCGACACCACCCGCGACCGCGTAGGGACAGCCGCCCTCGGCTGTCCGGCGGAGCAAAGCTCCGCAGTCAAAGAGGATACGCCCTCTCCAGAACTGCTATAGGAATTGGCTCGGCTCGATCGCATGATGGATTTCGGGAGGAGACTACTCCGGGCTAATCCCTAACCCCTAAATCCTATTCCCTATGCTGGATAAAGTTTCTTGATCAGCTCGGCCACATTCTCGGAGAAGCGCCGGATGGTCTTGATGCCCTCCTCGTCCTTGAGGGCCTCGCCCGGATTGCGGCCGAAGACCATGTTCCAGTAAGTCGAACCCGGGACGATCATCTCGTTGATGAAGAAGAACATCAGCATTTCCTGCAGCGTCAACGTCTGTCCGCCGCGGCGCGCTACGGCTACCGGGCCGCCGATTTTGCCCTTGAGGAAATTGTCGCTGTTGCGCGAGACGTAGCCGATCCGCTGCAGCGCGCACATGGTGTCGCCGCGCGCCGTGCCGAAGTAGACAGGCGTGCCCACGATCAATCCCTGGGCCGGACGAATCTTGTCGATGATCTCGTTCAGTCCGTCTTCCAGCCCGCAGTGGCCCGACTTGCATTTCTGGCAGGCGATACAGGACTCGATCTTCCTCCCCGCGAAGGAAATGATTTCGGTCTGGACGCCTGCCGCTTCGATCACCTGCGCGCACTCGCGCATCAGCAGGGCCGTATTGCCCTCCGCTTTGGGGCTGCCGCTGATCAGCACAACTTTCCGCATGAGTTCTCCTTAATTGTCCGTTTGAGAGTGTCGGTACGGGCTATTCTGCCATGAGGCTCCCGGCCCAACAAGCCCAGCGCGGGTCATTGCCCCCCAAGGCGACAACCGCGCGGCGCGGTGTCCGCTCCAGCCAGCGCGATGTAAAGTGGCGTGGCGGAAAGCTGGGGGCAGGCCGGGCCAAAACAGGCTTTTGCGCATTGTTCTGGCGCTCTGGCGGGGTAAAATGCAGTCCTATGGAACAGTTCTTCCAGCAACTGACCAACGGCTTGGCCGTCGGCGGTATCTACGCCCTGATCGCGCTGGGATACACGATGGTCTACGGCGTGCTCAAGCTCATCAACTTCGCCCACGGCGACCTGTTCAGCTCCGGCGCTTACCTCGGATTGACGCTGGTAGCCACTTTCGGGCTTCGCCCAGCATGCCGGCTCTCTGTTCGGCTTTGCCGCGCTGGTGGTGATGGTGATGGCGTCGGTGGCTTTCCTGGGAGTGGTGCTGGAGCGCACCGCCTACAAGCCGTTGCGGAAATCGGCGCGGCTTTCGGCCGTGGTTTCGGCCCTGGGGGCTTCCATTCTTCTGCAGAACGCGCTCATGCTGCTCTACGGCGCGCGCTTCCTGGTTTTCCCGCAGGACATTCTGCCCAGCATGCCCATCAGCCTGTTCGGAATTTACGTTCCGCTGGTGCGCATCATCATCCTGGGCATCTCGTTTCTGATGATGATCGGGCTTTATCTTTTCATCCAGAAGACGCGCATCGGCACCGCCATCCGCGCCGCGGCCATCGACCAGGGAGCCGCCCAGCTGATGGGCATCAACGTCGACCGGGTGATCCTGATGGTCTTCGTGCTCGGTCCCGCGCTGGGCGGAGCGGCGGGCCTGCTGGTCGGCATCCAGTACGGCCAGGTGTACTTCACCATGGGATGGTCTTATGGCCTGAAGGCGTTTACGGCAGCCGTTCTCGGTGGCATCGGCAACATACCGGGAGCCATGGTCGGCGGTCTTCTGCTGGGAGTCATTGAGTCGCTGGGCTCGGCTTACTTCTCCACCGCCTGGAAGGATGCGCTGGCCTTCTTGCGTTCTGATTCTCGTGCTCATCCTGCGTCCCACCGGGCTGTTGGGCGAACGCGTGGCGGAGAAGGTCTGATGTTGCGCCAAACCGGCTCCTCTGCTATCTCGCGCTTGCGCTGTTGCTGGCCGCTTCGCCGTTGTTTCTCAACACCTACTGGGTTGACGTGCTGAACAGCGTGGGCCTGTATGCCATTCTGGGGCTCAGCCTGAATATCACCCTGGGCCAGGCCGGCCTGTTCAACCTCGGCCACGCCGCGTTCTACGCGGTGGGGGCCTACACGGCGGCCATTCTGAACACCCGCTATCAGATTCCGATCATGTGGCTGCTGCCGGTGTGCGCGCATGACGCGGCGGCCATTTTCGCCGCCGATCGTCGTGCGCCCCATCATTCGCCTGCGCGGAGACTATCTGTGCATCGTCACCGTCGGCGTGGGAGAGATCGTCCGCATTGCCCTGATCAATGACATCTTCGGCATCACCGGAGGGGCCAACGGAATCTTCGGCATTCAGCGCCCGCACCTGTTTGGCTTACATCGTGCGCCGCCCTGAGCACTTCTTCTATTTCATCTGGGCCTTCGTCGCGATCACCGTATTCCTGTTCTCCCGCCTGGAGCACTCCCGCTTCGGCCGGGCGCTGAACTATCTGCGCGAGGATGAGGTCGCGGCCGAGGGCAGCGGCATCAATACCGCCTATTACAAACTGGCGGCCTTCGTCATCGGCGCGGCCTGGGCGGGAATGGCGGGCGGTATCTTCGCCGCCAAGATGACCATCATCGCGCCGGAATCGTTCAGCTTCTGGGAATCGGTGCTGATGTTCGCGCTGGTCATTCTGGGAGGCGCGGGCAGCATTCCCGGCGTGCTGGTGGGCTCGTTCGTGATCATCGGACTGCCGGAGTTGTTTCGCGGGTTCGCCGATGCCCGCATGCTGTTCTTCGGCGCGGCCATGATACTGATGATGATCTTCCGCAACCAGGGCATATTGCCCGCGCAGGCCACGGCTGTATCTGCTGGATGAGTTCCGCTCGACCGCGGAAGCGGCCGGCGCGGCGGCGAGAGTGCCGGCGAGAGAAGATGGCAGCGCGACGGAGGAGGTCCTATGAGCCTGCTCACCATCAACTCGCTGACCAAGCGCTTCGGCGGAGTGATCGCGGTCAAGAACGTCTCCTTCGATGTGGAAGCCGGGATCGATCGTCGGCCTGATCGGGCCCAACGGCGCCGGCAAGACCACGGTTTTCAATCTCATCACCGGCATCTACAAGCCCGACGAAGGCGCAGATCGAATTCAAGGGGAAATCCATCGCCGGCATGCCGACCCACCGCATCGTCTCCTCCGGTATCGCCCGCACCTTCCAGACGATTCGCCTTTTTCAGAACCTCTCGGTGCTGGACAACGTTTTGGCCGGGCGGCATTGCCGCATGAAGTCCGGCGTGCTGGGGGCCATGCTGCGCTATCCGCGTGAGCGCCGCGAGGAAAAAGCGGCGCTGGTGGCGGCGCTGCAGGCGCTGGAGTTCGTGCGGCTGCGGGCCGAAGCCCAGAATCTGGCCAAGAATCTTCCCTACGGCAAGCAGCGGCTGCTGGAGCTGGCGCGCGCGCTGGCCACCCAGCCGCAACTGGTGATCCTGGATGAGCCCGCCGGCGGCATGAACGAGCAGGAAACCACCAGCCTCGATTGCCCTGATCCGCAAAATGCAGGAGCAGGGGGTCACCGTGCTGCTGATCGAGCACGACATGAGCCTGGTGATGCGCGTCTGCGAACGGATCGTGGTGCTCGAATACGGGCGCAAGATCGCCGAGGGCACGCCGAATGAAATCCGCAACGACAAGGAAGTGATTCGGGCCTACCTGGGCGCCGAGGAAGAGAATTGAAATGCTGCTGCAAGTCACCGGCCTGCACGTCAAGTACGGAAACATAGAGGTGCTGCACGGCATCGATCTGCATGTTGAGCGAGGCGAGATTGTCACCATCGTGGGCGCCAACGGCGCCGGCAAATCGACCCTGCTGCTCACCATCAGCGGCCTGGTTAAAGCCGCGCAGGGCAGCATCTGTCTTCGACGGCACGGCGCTCGACAAGATGCGCGCCGACGAAATCGTTGAAGCCGGCGTCGCGCAGGTTCCCGAGGGCCGGCGGATTTTCGGCACTCTGACCACCCAGGAGAACCTCAACCTGGGCGCCTTTACCCGCAAAGATTCGCAGCAGATCAAGGAGAGCCAGGAGCGGATCTACGCGCTCTTTCCCGATCCTGGCCGAGCGCCGCAACCAGCTCGCCGGGAACCTTGAGCGGCGGCGAACAGCAGATGCTGGCCATCGGCCGCGGCCTGATGAGCGATCCCAAGCTGCTGCTGATGGACGAGCCAAGCCTGGGACTGGCGCCGCTGCTGGTGCGGGCCATCTTCCAGACCATCCGGCAGATCAACGCTTCCGGAGTGACCGTGCTGCTGGTCGAACAGAACGCCCGCGCCGCCTTGAAGCTAGCGCATCGCGGCTACGTGCTGGACGTGGGCAAGGTCGCGGCCGAGGACTCGGCGGCGGCCCTGCTGGCCGATCCCAAGGTGCAAAGCGTTTACCTCGGCGGAGCGGCGCACGTGGCGCAGTAAAGATTCCGTAGCGCCGGCCCACGCCGGCCGGATCTTTCGGCAACCGCCCATCGCGGAATCTCCGTTGGCTTCAGAGTGTGTGTGAGAAGTGATTTTGCTTTTGTCGAGTGGTCCAAGGCCCACAGGGCCAGCCCGCGGAGCGGGCGGAAGAGAGTAGCCCAGGGCGCGAGCCCTGGGTAAAGTGGGATAAACGAGTTGAGCCCCGTAGGGGCGACAGAATTCAGCAATGTCAGCGGTGCGGCTCAAGCCGCGCCCTTTCAAAACTTGCTCATGTCAGAGCAGTCAGCAAATGATGCTCTCGGATCTCGGTTGTGAAGGCGGACCTCGATGGACAATCCTCGCTTCACCTTATTCGTCAAGCAGGAGTGCCACACCTGCGCCATGCTCGAGCCGGTATTCGCGCGTCTGCGCCAGGCGTTGCCGCAGCTGGCGATATTCGTGGAAGACGATCCCGCGTTTCTCTCGTCGCTCGGCTCCGTCCACGACAAGACGCTGGAGCACTCCTTCCGCCACAACGTCGAGACCACTCCCACGCTGGTTCGCGCAGCGGACGGGCACGAGACCGGTCGCGTCATCGGCTGGGTTCGGGACGAGTGGCGCGCAATTACTGGCATCGCCGATCTGGGCTCCGACGTCCCGGCGTACAGTCCGGGCTGCGGCTCGCAAACCCGCCAGCCGGGCGTATGGGAGCGCCTGGTAGCGCGCTTCGGCGATTCGCATCTGAAAAGCCGCACGGTCCAGGTCGGTGAGTGGGATGACCCCATAGAGGCCTGCTTTGAGCGCGGCTGGACTGACGGCCTGCCCGTCGTGCCGCCCACCGACGAGCGCATCCTGCGAATGCTCTCCGGCACCAGCCGGCGGCCCGATGAGGTTGTCGGCTTGGCGCCGCCCGATCTGGCGCCGTGCACCGTCGAAAAGGTCGCCGTCAACGCGGTCATGGCCGGCTGCAAGCCGGAATACATGCCGGTGGTTCTGGCGGTGCTCGAGGCGGCGCTCGACCCGGTCTTCACCATGCACGGCCTGCTCTGTACGACCTACTTCTCCGGGCCGATCATCATCGTCAACGGTCCCATTACCCAGGCCATCGGCATGAACTGGGGCGTGAACGCGCTTGGCCAGGGCAATCGCGCCAATGCCACCATCGGCCGCGCTCTGCAGTTGATCATCCGCAACGTCGGCGGCGGGCGACCCGGAGAGATCGACCGGGCGACGCTCGGCCAGCCGGGGAAGTACACTTTCTGTTTTGCCGAGGATGAGACCGATCCTGCTTGGGAGCCACTCTCAGTCGCGCGCGGCATTCCGCGCGGACGCAGCGCCGTAACCCTGTTCCAGGGCGATGGCGTGCAGGGCGTCGCGGATCAGCGCTCGCGAACGCCCGAAGAGCTCACCCGCAGTCTCGCCATGGCCCTGTGCTCGGTTAACCATCCCAAGCTGGTGCAGACGGGAAATGCGATACTGATCCTTGCGCCGGAGCATTACCTGATCTTCCGGGATGCCGGCTGGGATCGCGCGCGCCTTACCCGCGAGCTGCATGCCGCCCTGCTGCGTCCGGGCAGCGACCTGATCCGGGGAGCGCACGGTGTGGGAGAAGGAATCGCCCCTGCCCGCGCGAACGAAATGGTGGCGAAGTTCCGCGACGACGGCCTCTTGATCGTGCGTGCCGGCGGGCAGGCGGGCATGTTCTCGGCCATCTGCGCCGGATGGCCCGGCGGCCGGGTGCGCGGCCAGACCGACCCGGTCACAAAGGAGATACGGCTGTGATTAGCGAATCCATTCTGCGAGATCCAACCTCGGAAGCGGCGCCCGCCATACGCGCGCGCCTGGAGCCTCCGGCCTCACTCGACGGCCTGACGGTCGCTCTGCTCGATATCGGCAAAGCGCGCGGCGACGAGTTCGTCGACCACCTGCAGACGCTGCTCGAGGGCCGCGGCATCGCCTGGAGGCGCTACCGCAAGCCCACCAATACCCGCACCGCGCCGGTCGAGCTGCTGCAGCAGATCGCGCGCGAGTGCCAGGTAGCGGTCATCGCGCTCAGTGATTGAGGGTCCTGCACGTCGTGCAGTTTGCACGACCTTCGCGAGCTCGATTCCCGCGGCATTCCCGGAGTGGACGTGGTGACCACGGTCTTCCAGGAAGGCTTTGAAGCGCAGTCCCGCTCCCTAGGCTTCGCCGGAGCCGCCGTCTACGTGACGCATCCGGTGCAGAACCGGACCACCGCGGAGCTGCACCGCCTGGCCGAAGAATCGTTAGAGAAGATTCTCGCCATGATCACCAAACACTAGAACAGGTGACCTATAAGCCCCAGGTCAGCGCCGTAACAACACGGCGCGAGACCCGGGTACCCTCTTATAGCATTAGCCCTGAATGGGTGCCCCACGTCCCGCCCTGCTTTTGGGCTGAGGTGGGGCCATCCTGCAAGTTAGCGTAGAAACTCCACTATCTCTTAGGCTATTCCTTGACCGCGATTCCGAGGGCTTTCATCTTGCGGTACATGTGGCTGCGTTCCAGGCCCAGGGCGTCGGCGGTGCGGCTGATGTTGCCGTGGTTCTCGTCCAGCTTCTTCAGGATGTAATCGCGTTCGTAGGCGGCCCGCGCCTGGTGCAGGGTGGAGAATTCTCCGATGCTGCGTCGCGAACCCTCGCGATAGATCAGCGGCGGCAGGTGTTTGCGCTCGATCTTGTAGACCGTGGGATTCATGATCACCACCCGCTCGATTACGTTGCGCAGTTCCCTGACGTTGCCCGGCCAGGAATAGCGGCCCAGGACATCGACGGCATCGTCGTTGATCTCCTTGTCGCGGCGGCTGTAGGCGGTGGAGAACTCGCGCAGGAAGTGGCGCGCCAGCGTGGGAATGTCTTCCTTGCGCTCGCGCAGCGGCGGCACGAAGAAGGGAATCACGTTAAGCCGGTAGAAAAGGTCCTCGCGAAAATTTCCCCGGCCGATTTCTTCTTCCAGGTCCTTGTTGGTGGCGGCGATGACGCGCGCGTCCACCTTGACGGGCTCTTCCCGGCCCACCGGCTCGAAGCGGCCTTCGTCGAGCGTGCGCAGCACCTTGCTCTGCGTTTTCAGGCTCATGTCGCCCACTTCGTCGAGAAACAAAGTGCCGCCGTCGGATTTCTGGAACTTGCCGGCCTTTTCCGCCGCCGCCCCGGGAAACGCGCCCTTGGTGTGGCCGAACAACTCGCTTTCGATCATGTCCTCGGGGATGGCCGCGCAGTTGACCTCCACGAACATCTGGTCCCGCCGCGGGCTCAGGGCATGAATGGCGCGGGCCACCAGCTCCTTGCCGGTGCCCGATTCGCCGTAAATCAGGACCCGTCCGTTGGTGGGCGCCATCAGGCTGATCTGCTGGCGTAGCGCCTTGAGCGGAATGCTTTCGCCCACGATCTCGCCCGCCGAAAAAACCTGCTTTTTCAGATCGTAGTTCTCGCTGCGCAGCTTGCGCGCTTCGGCGGCGTTCTTGACCACGATCAGCGTGCGGTCGGCCGAGAGCGGTTTCTCCAGGAAGTCGTAGGCTCCAAGCTTGGTGGCCCGCACGGCGGTTTCGATGTTGCCGTGTCCGGAGATCATCACGATCTCCGGCCGATTCTCCAGCGCGCCGATGCGCTCCAGCACGCCCAGACCGTCCATCCCGGGAAGCCAGATATCCAGCAGCACGACGTCGAACTGATGCTCGGCCAGCACTTCCAGGCAGGCTTCTCCGCTCTCCACGGCCTGGGTCTTATAGCCCTCGTCTTCCAGCACGCCGGCCAGCGACTGCCGGATGCCAACTTCATCGTCGACAATGAGTACCTGGACCATCTAGCTGAATTGTATCGCGGCCAGCAAGCCGGCAGCGGCTCGGGCCTAAGCGCCGAACTTCAGAGGCCCTCGGCGATATGGACGGGGGATTCTTTGCCGTTGCCGTTCTCGGTTTCCGCCGACAGCGGCAACTCGATGACGAAGCGTGCTCCCATGGGAGAATTTTCCTCCACCCGAATGGTGCCGTGGTGATCCTCGATGATGCGGCTCACGATCGCCAGGCCCAATCCGGTGCCGCGCTCTTTGGTGGAGAAGTAAGGCAGGAACAGCTTCTCCTTCAGCTCGGGGGTAACGCCGTGTCCGGTATCGGCAACTGAGAGCTCGACGGTGTCGCGGTGGCCGAGCAGAGCAGTCGAAATCACCAGGTCGCGCACCAGTGAGCCATCCATGGCCTCCGCCGCGTTGTCCACCAGGTTAGCGATGACCCGTTTCATGGCTTCCGGGTCGGCCATCACCGGAGGAAGGTCCTTGGCGAGAAAGGTGGTGACGTTGATCCCATCCAGACGGCCTTCGAACAGCTTCAACGCCTCGCTGACCGCGGCATTGAGATCCGATGGCCGCAGTTGCGCGGCCGGAAAGCGCGCCAGGGTGGAGAACTCGTCCACCAGGCGGCGCACGGTTTCCACCGAGACGGCGATGGTGTCGGCGCAACCCGCCATGATCTCGCGCGAGCTTTCTTCGTTGCCGCGGCTGAGGTGCCGCCGGATGCGCTCCGCCGAGAGGGCGATGGGCGTCAGCGGATTCTTGATTTCGTGGGCAATGCGGCGTGCCACTTCCCGCCAGGCGGCCTGCTTCTGCGCCTGCAGCATCCCGGAAAGATCTTCGAAGACCACCACGTAACCAAGCCGCTGGCGGGGAGACGCAGGCTCCGTGCCCGGAGGATTCATCGAGGCTACCGTTACCGCCAGTACCAGGGTGGACCGGGCGAGGGTCACCTCCATCTGCGCCGAAGTCGTACCCATGCGGTCGGCTTTGCGAATCATGCGGCGCAGCTCCCGTGTGAACTCGGCGGGAAACAGGTCGCCTACTTCCAGCTTCCCTCCAACCTCTGTGCCTGCCGGACGGAACAGCCGGATAAGAGCGTCGTTAGCATGCGCCACTCGCTCGCTGGAGTCGAGCGAAAGCACCGCCGTGGGGATGCTCTGCAGGATGGTCTGCAGATGTTTCTCGCGCGCCTCCAGAGTGACGTAAGCGCCGGCCAGGTCCTTGCGGTTGCTCTCGATCTGCCGCCGGCCGGTCTCCAGCTCCGCCGCCATGCGGTTGAACGAGATTACCAGCTCGGCAAGCTCATCGCCCGCCGGCACCTCCACGCGGTAATCCAGCCGCCCGCCGGATATCTCCCGGGTTGCCTGCACCAGCGCCAGCACCGGCCGCGTCACCAGCTTGGAGAGAAACAGCGCGAACCAGGTGGAGGCAAACAGCACCAGCAGCGTGATCAGCAGCAGCAGAACCATGTAAGTGCGCCGCACCATTCGCTGCTCCTTGCGCAGCGCGGCATAGTTCTGCTGGCTCTCCGCCAGCTCCTTGAGCACCTCGGAATACTTTTCCGGCAGCGGCATGGCCACCACGATGCGCCCGCGATAGCCCACCGCGGCGCTGCCCGCCACGTACTCCTTGCTTCCCAGGAGGAAGGTGCGAGATTGTCCTGCCGGAATGGGCAGCGGAATCTGCCGGCTGAGAATGGGCCACAGGTCGGGAGCCTGGAAGCTGGCCTCCGGCTGGTCGTCCAGCAGCGCGATGGCAAAGCCGCCCTGCAGCGTCACTTCGTGCCGGCGCAGCTCTTCGATCAGCGGGCCGAATCTGCCGCTGTGAAAGGCGCGCTGCGTCTCCGGCGAGTTGGCGATTCCCTCGGCTTCGGCGCTGGCATTCTGGCCGGCATAGCTGCGCAACAGCTGCGTCACTTCCGCGGTCGACGACCGCACCTCCTCCAGTGGACGCGAAAACCACTTGTCGATCTGCCGGTTCATCAGCCCGTAGGAGAACAGGAAGAGCGCGATCACCGGTCCCAGGGAGAGCAACAACGCCCCGGCCGCCATCTTGGAGCGGAACTTCGAGCCCGGCACGCCCGCCCGGCGCTCAAAGTAAAGCTTGATGACCGTGCGCAGCAGCACGAAGGTCAGAATCAGAAAACCGAGAAAGATTAGCGCCGATACCGCCGCAAACGTCAGCGTCTGCCCAAAGGTCTGCGGCCGCAGGAAGGTCAGGTTGAAGGAAACTTGCAGAAAGGTGATGGTGAACAGCAGAAAGATGCCGGCGGCCAGCAGAATCAGCGTAGTGCGGCGTCGCCGGATCTCGCGTCGGGTTTTCGGCTGCGGCGGCACCAGGCTAAGCCTCTCCCTCTGTTGCCTGAAATAACCGGCCTATCTTACTGAATCGGCGTGGGGAATTCCTAAGAATTATATTCAACCACATTGCCTCTGCAGAGTTGCTGGAGGAGCGCAGCAATTGCGGTTGGCGTCGGCGCGAACGTAGGCCCAGTCGCCCTCGGCTGGGCGGGCGTGCGAAGCACGCCTAATCTGTCCAATCGCGCCGCAATTGCTTGGCAGGGAAGTGGTCCCTCACCGTAATTCCCTTGCCTGAACTGCTGGATCGAATTTAGCCTGGAATAAGTAGCCGTCATTCTTAGAGATACCCATCGAACGGAGCCTGAAGAGCCTTACTGTCTATGGCTCCGGCCTGCGTTTATGACTGCTGGCCGGGTCTTGCGGGAGGAGCTCACGGGCGTATTCGACGGGTAATTTTACCGGGATCAAAAATATGGATTTCTTCGCCCTCATTCACGCCCGCCAGTCGGTCCGCGCCTACCAGCCCAAGCCGGTGGAAGCCGAAAAGATTACAGCCCTGCTGGAGGCGGCCAACCGCGCTCCTTCAGCCGGCAATTTCCAGGCATTCGAAATCTATGTCACCACAGACGCCAGGCAGATCGAGAAGCTGACCGCCGCCACCTTCGACCAGAAGTTCATGAGCGGCGCTCCGCTCTGCCTCGTCTTCTGCCTGAACGCCGTCCGCTGCGAATATCAGCCGGCGGAGCTCTTCGCCCTGCAGGACACCAGCATCGCCTGCACCTTTTCCATGCTGGCGGCAACGGAGTTGGGACTCTCCAGCTGCTGGGTCGGGGCCTTCATCCCCGAGAAGCTGGCCCAGGCCATAGGCATTCCCGAGGGCCACAAACCAGTCGCGGTGCTCGCCATCGGCTACGCCGCCGAAACCCCGGAGCGAACCCCGCGGCGCAAGATCGAAGAGCTGGTCCATCAGCTCTGAGCGCTGGGGAACTCGAACGAGGATGGGTTCGGGTAATGTTGAGAGCCCGTTCACGGCAAACAAACTGCATACTCATCAATACAGCTTCTCCGAGCTGCCGCGCATCAAACTGCCCACTTGCTGCGAGTCCCTGGTGCGCTGCGGAGTCAGTTCACTCGGGAAATTCAGTGCAACTCAAAGGAGCGATGTACAAGAAGATGATGGAAGCCAGCCACTACCTCACCGAACGCGAACCCGAGGGCGTGATTTATTGCATGCGCTGCGGTTTGCACAATCCGTCCGAAGAAGACTCCTGTACTCCCGTACGGGCGGCCGAAATCCCCGACGTCCAACAGAAAGCCGCTTAGCATCCGTTGGCCCACCCTTTTGTCCACTGGCGACGAAGGGTGGGGACAGTTAGTTCCCTCACAGAAATTCCCGCAGCGGACACTCCTCGCACTTAGGTTCCGACTTCAGGCAGTAGTGCTTTCCCACCTGCACCAGCAACGCATGGAATTCGTTGTAGCGCTGCGCCAATTCGCCGCGGGTGCCGCCGGAAACGGCGGAAACCAGGTGCGTTGTCGGAGGTGGAGAACCCACCTTAGCTTCGCTTCGCTCCGCGAAGGTGGGGCACCTACTAGAATCCGGTTGCGGGTGCACCATATCCGCGCCCGATGGTGGCCCATATCTACGCCTGTCGTCGGGCGCAGATGTGGGGCAGTTGTCTTGTTCTGTCGCACGCAGCTCCCGCTCCACCAGTAATCTGATCTCCTCGTAACCGGCGTCGGCCGGCACCAGCTGGTGGCGCTCGAAGATGCGCCGCGTGTAGGCGTCCACCACGAACACCGGATGGTCCCCGGCGTAGAGCAGGATCGAGTCGGCGGTCTCCGGACCCACTCCCTTTTGCCGCAGCAACTCCTCGCGCAGCTTTGCCGTCGGCTCGGCCAGCATGCGCTCGAGGCCGCGCCATCTTGCCGGCTGTCGTTCTAGCTTGGCCCCCCTGACCGTAGCTGTGTTCGCGATGTACGCAGCCAAATCCTTCAACCGGCGGCTCTTCTGGCGGAAGTATCCGGCCGGCCGCAGCAGCCTCTCCAGTTCGCCGATATCGATCCGGCAGATGCCGTCCAGCGACAACGCGCCTGCGTCCTTCAGGTTCCGCATCGCCTGCTCGACGTTTTTCCAGGAGGTGTTTTGCGTCAGGATGGCGCCGGCTACGACTTCGAACTTCGATTCCGCCGGCCACCAGTTCTGCCCCCCCCAGGAGTCCAGCAGGCGCCGGTAGAAGCCTGCCGCCATGCCTGGCGGCGCTGCCGCCCCGGTAGAAGTTCGTTTTGCCTTGCCGCGTCCGCCCTTTTTGACCAGGAAGTTCATGCCCAACCGATACTTGCGAATTGTCTGCGCAATATCTTAGCTGTTAATTGGGGAAAATACTCGGCCACAGCGCGTTTTCGATATGGGGACGCCGAAATCGATAAGGCGAACAGCTTAGCAAATTTTGTTATCAATCTGGTGACATAGTGATTTTGCTAATTGACAATTTGTGTCATTCAAGCAACTCTGCGTTTCTCAGCAAGGCCCAAAAGGTCCGCAGCCGAGGTGTCTCTGGCGTTGGTCTGGATTAAGGCGGGGTCCCCAGCAAACGCCGCATTTGCGTTTGATGGGGTGCAAAACTGGTCCCCGGCAAGCACCGTGGTTGTGTTTGCTTGGGTAAGGAAAGTCGAGGGGAGATCGTATGTCTCAGCGGCTCGCTGATTTGCTTCTCAAGGAGAAGGCGATCAGTCCGGAGCAGTTGCAGCAGGCACAACGGGCGCAGCGGGAGAGCGGCGGCGCGGCTGGGGAGCGTCCTGGTCAAGCTCGGCTTTTTGACGCAATCCGAGGTAACCAATTTCGTCTCCCGCCAGTATGGCATTCCCGCCGTCGATCTCTCCTATTTCGAAATCGACCCCGCGGTCATCAAGCTCATTCCCTACGAAGTCGCCAAGCGCTACGAGATTTTGCCGCTCAGCCGGGTCGGCTCTTCGCTGACCATCGCCATGGCCGATCCCACCAATGTCTTCGCCCTCGACGACATCAAGTTCATGACCGGCTACAACGTCGAGCCGGTGGTGGTGGCCGAGAGCGAGATCATGGAAGGCGATCGAACGGGCCTACAGCCCAAGTCGGAAGACAATCTGGAATCGGTCATCGCCTCGCTGGACGGCCACGAAGCCAATCTGGAATCCAGGAAGAACGAAACCGAGATGAACCTGGAGGACCTGGAGAAGGCGGCGGACCAGGCGCCCATCGTCAAGCTGGTGAACATGATCCTCACCGACGCCGTCAAGCGCGGCGCCAGCGACATCCACCTCGAGCCCTACGAGAAGGAGTACCGCGTCCGCTTCCGCATGGACGGCGTGCTGCAGGACATCATGACGCCCGCCGCATGAAGGCCAAGGACGCCATCACCTCCCGCCTGAAGATCATGGCCAAGCTCGACATCAGCCGAGAAGCGGCTGCCGCAGGACGGCCGCATCATGCTGCGGATGAACATCGAGCGGCAAGAAGAAGCAGCTCGACTTCCGCGTCAGCATCCTGCCCACCCTGTTGGGCGAGAAGATCGTGCTGCGCCTGCTGGACAAGGAGAACCTCGCGCCTCGACATGACCAAGCTGGGCTTCGAGCCGGAAGCGCTGGAGAAGTTCCAGACGCGCCGATCCTCAAGCCCTACGGCATGGTGCTGGTCACCGGCCCCACCGGTTCCGGCAAGACCAACACGCTGTATTCGGCCATCTCGCTAGCTGAACAAGCCGCGATACCAACATCATGACCGCCGAGGACCCGGTCGAGTTCCAGCTTCGCCGGCGTCAACCAGGTGCAGATGAAGGAGCAGATCGGGCTGAACTTCGCCGCCGCCCTGCGCTCCTTCCTGCGCCAGGACCCCAACATCATCCTGGTGGGCGAGATCCGCGACTTCGAGACCGCCGAGATCGCCATCAAGGCCGCCCTGACCGGCCACCTGGTGCTGTCGACCCTGCACACCAACGGCGCCCCGGAGACCATCAGCCGCCTGATGAACATGGGCATCGAGCCCTTCCTGGTGGCCACCTCGGTGCACCTCATCGCCGCCCAGCGCCTGGTGCGCCGCATCTGCAAGGACTGCGCGCGAACAGGTCGAGGTGCCCTTCGAGGCCCTGGTGCGCGCCGGCTTCAGCCCCGAAGAGGCGCGCCAGGTAAAGGTCATGAAGGGACGCGGCTGCCCGACCTGCAACAACTCCGGCTACAAGGGCCGTGCCGGCCTTTATGAAGTCATGGAGATCGGCGACGAGCTGCGCGAGCTGATCCTGGTGGGCGCCTCCGCCATGGAGCTGAAGAAAAAAGCCATCGAGAACGGAATGATCACCTTGCGCCGCAGCGGCCTGACCAAGGTGATGCAAGGCGTCACCACCATGGAGGAAGTGGCGCGCGAAACCGTGACTTAGGGATTTAAGATTGCAGATTGAAGATTTCAGATTGAAAGGCAACTGCCTTTGCTCCTGCTGGTTTTTCAATCTGAAATCTGAATCTTAAATCTGCAATGGTTGAGAAGACATTGTTGAGAAGCAAGAAATAGGACGAACGATGAATCTTACCTTAGGCGATCTGCTGCGCAAGCTGAACGAGATGAATGGCAGCGACCTGCACATCACCACCAATTCGCCGCCGCAGATCCGCGTCCATGGCCAGTCCTGCACCCGCTGGACATGCCGCCGCTGACCCCGTCGGAAACCAAGCAGCTGATCTACGGCGTCATGACCGACTGCCCAGAAGCACCGCTTCGAGGAGGACCTGGAGCTGGACTTCTCCTTCGGCCTGAAGGGACTGGCGCGTTTCCGCGCCAATTGCTTCAACCAGCGCGGCGCGTCGCCGCCGTCTTCCGCGTCATTCCCTGGGAGATCAAGTCCTTCGAGGAACTGCATCTGCCGCCCATCGTGGCCAAGCTGTGCGATCGCCCGCGCGGCCTGATCCTGGTGACCGGCCCCACCGGTTCGGGCAAGTCCACCACCCTGGCCGCGATGATCGACAAGATCAACCGCGAGCGCCACGAGCACATCCTGACCATCGAGGACCCGATCGAGTTCGTGCATCCGCACAAGAACTGCCTGGTCAACCAGCGCGAAGTGCACTCCGACACCAAGAGCTTCGGCTCCGCCCTGCGGGCCGCCTTGCGCGAGGATCCCGACGTGGTGCTGGTGGGCGAGATGCGCGACCTGGAAACCGTCGAATCGGCCCTGCGCATCGCCGAAACCGGCCATCTCACGCTGGGCACCCTGCATACCAACTCCGCCTCTTCGACCATCAACCGCATCATCGACGTCTTCCCCTCCCATCAGCAGCCCCAGATCCGGGCCCAGCTTTCGCTGGTGCTGGAGGGGATTCTTTGCCAGTCCCTGCTGCCGCGACTCGGCGGCAACGGGACGCGTCATGGCCATGGAGATCCTGATCCCCAATGCCGCCATCCGCAACCTGATCCGCGAAGACAAGATCCACCAGATCTATTCCGCCATGCAGTCCGGGCAGGACAAGTTCGGCATGCAGACCCTCAACCAGTCTCTGGCGACCCTGTGTTTGCAGAAGCAGATTTCCTTAGAGGTGGCCCTGCAGCGCTCCTCGCTGACCGACGAGCTGCGGGACATCATCCAGCGTGCCCAGGCCTCGGCCAAGCCCGCGGCCGCCGGAACGGCCAACCATCGCTGAATGCCGTTGCCCCGGCGCGCTCGTTTGGCGAGCCGGGCTGAGAGAGAACCTGAGAGACGTGTAGGAGAAGACAATGCCGGTTTTTAACTATCAAGGCAAAAACGCCTCCGGGCAGAAGGTGCGCGGCGAACGCGCCGCCGAGAACAAGCAGACGCTGCGCGCCACCCTGGGCAAGGAACGCATTTCGGAGCTGAAGATCAGCGGGAAATCCGAGAAGGTAAATCTTCGCAATATCAATATCACCATCGGCTCCAGCAAGGTGAAGGTCCGCGAGCTGGCCATTTTCTTCCGCCAGTTTTCCGTGATGATCGACGCCGGGCTTCCCCTGGTGCAATGTCTCGAGATCCTCGGCACCAACCAGGCGAATCCCACCTTCCGCAAAGCCCTGGCGGGCGTTCGTACCCGGTCGAAGGCGGCGCCACGCTGGCCAACGCCATGCGCGCCTATCCCAAAGTCTTCGACGAGCTGACCACCAACATGGTCGAGGCAGGCGAGACCGGCGGTATCCTCGACACCATTCTGCAGCGACTGGCCATTTACGTCGAAAAGATTCTCAAGATGCGGCAGGCCGTCAAGTCGGCCCTCATTTACCCGGTGTCCGTCATCACCATCGCCGTTCTGGTGGTGGGCGCGCTGCTCAAGTTCGTGGTTCCGATCTTCGCCAACATGTTCGCCGGCCTCGGTGTCCCGCTGCCCGCCCCGACCAAGTTCGTCATCGACCTGAGCCACTTCATCGGCAATTTCTGGTGGGTCATGTCCGCCGGCCTGGTGGCCCTGGTGCTTATCATCCGGCAGATCCGCAAGATGCCCGAAGGCCGCATGTTCACCGACCGGCTGCTGCTGAAGTTGCCGATCTTCGGTGACCTGCTGCTGCAAGATCGCGGTGGCCCGCTTCACCCGCACCCTGGGAACCCTCATCACCTCCGGCGTGCCGATTCTGGAAGGCCTGCTGGTTACCGCCCGCACCTCCGGCAATGCGGTGGTGCAGGCGGCGCTGATGAACGTGCGCAAGTCCATCGAGCAAGGCCGCACCATCGTCGATCCGCTGCGCGAAAGCAAGCTGTTTCCCAACATGGTGATCCAGATGATCGGCGTCGGCGAGGCCACCGGCGCCATGGATAACATGCTGCAGAAGATCGCCGACTTTTACGAGGACGAGGTCGATACCGCCACCAAGAACCTGCTCACCCTGCTGGAGCCGATGCTGATCGGCTTCCTGGGCGTGACCGTCGGCGGCATCGTCATCTCCCTTTACATGCCGCTGTTCAGCATGATCAGCAAACTTGCCGGCTAGGAGATTGGGACAAGTCCCGAGTGTTCGGAACTTGTTTTTTCGAATGTGCTTTGAAAGGGCCTGGTCTTGAGCCAGGCCGTTGCGAGGCCAGACAAAGCCAGGGGCTTTAGCCCCTGAGGTGAATCGTTTGCCGGAGCGTCTCGTGAGGCCCTTTGGCAAGCCGGAGTGACCGGTGCAGATTTCGGGTAAGACTTTCAGTGAACGGAGCTGGCTGGTATGGCTGGTTAAGGTTCGCATCATCGTCATCACCTTTGTTCTGGCGATTGAGCTGGCGATTGCGAACCTGACGGTCAACAACGTCAACACCTCTCTGTTCGTGGCTCTTATCCTGTTCTGGTATGCCATAGCCGCGTTCCATGCCCTGCTGGTATCGATCTGGGACGATTGGAAGCTGCAGGCCAGGATTCAGATTCTGGCCGACCTGGCCTGCACCACCGCTCTCGTCTACGTTACCGGGGGAATCGACACCTCGTTCAATTCGCTCTACCCGCTGGTCATCATCGTGGCCAGCGTGCTGCTTTCGCCGCGGTGGGCCTACCTGACGGCCGCGCTCAGCTTCATCCTGCTGGGCGCCACCCTGGAAGCCGTTCACTTCAACCTGCTGCCTTCCTTCGCCACCACGCGCTCCGACTTGCGCACGCTGCAGGTCGTCATTCTGGTCAACCTGTTCGCCTTCGTTACCGTGGCCTACCTGGCGGTGCAACTCAGCAATCGCCTGCGCCAGGTCGGGCACGAGTTGCGCTCCAAGAGCGGCGCCCTGGAAGACCTCCAGGCCCTGCACGAGAACATCGTCAACTCGATTTCCACCGGGCTGATCACCACCGATCTGGCCGGCCGCATCAAGCTGGTGAATCGCTCCGGCCGCGATCTGCTCGAGCTGGATGACGCCGCAGGGCTCCTCCATTCAGGATCTGTTTCTCGACCGCCTGCCCGCCGAGAAGTCCGGGCAGCACTACGAGGTCCGCACCGTCACTCCTTCGGGCGTGGAGCGAACCTTCGACCTGATCGTTTCTCCGCTGACGGCGGAGGGCGGCGGCGTCATCGGTTACGTCTATCTCTTCGACGACCTGACCATGCTCAAGCGCCTGGAGCGCGAGGTGCGCCTGCGCGACCGCCTGGCCGCCGTCGGCCGGCTGGCGGCGGGAATCGCCCACGAAATCCGCAATCCGCTCTCTTCCATCGCCGGTTCGGTCAAGCTGCTGGCCTCCATCGCCGCCCTCAATGACGATCAGCGCGCTCTGGTGGACATCGTGACCCGCGAGTCGGGCCGCCTGAATTCCATCATCGGCGACTTCCTGACCTATTCGCGCGAAAAGAAATACCAGATGCGGACGGTCGACCTCGTCCTGCTGCTGGAAGACACGCTTACCCTGCTGGAAAACACGCCCGGCCAGCCGGTGGAGATCCGGCGCAAGTTTGCCGCCGACCATGCTTACACGGTGGGCGATGCCGACAAGCTCAAGCAGGTCTTCTGGAACATCTGCAACAACGCCTTGCGCGCCATCAGCGCACGGCAACAGCCAGGCGCCGGGCAGCGTGAACGTCGAGCTCGTCCCCAGGGACGGCAGTTGGATTCTGAGCTTCTCCGATACCGGTCCGGGCATCTCTCCGCAGCAGATGGAGAGCATGTTCGAGCCCTTTCAATCGAATTTCGAAGGCGGCACGGGACTGGGCCTGGCTCTCGTCTACCAGATTCTGCAGGCGCACCAGGCGAAGATTCTGGTTCGCTCCCAGCTGGGAACCGGAGCTGAGTTCGTGCTGACGTTTCTGCGGGCCGATGAGCCGGCCGTTTCCCCGGCTCTGACACGTGTGGCCGAGGCCTGAGGTAGCGCCAGCTCGGCGCTGCCATGAAAGAGGTAAGCCCTATGGGCAACATTCTTGTTTGCGACGATGAGCGCTCCATCTGCACCATGCTGGAGATTGCGCTGCGCTCCGATGGTCACCACGTCGAGACCGTGACCTCCGGCGGCCAGGCCATTCAGAAGCTCGATGGCGCGCTCTTCGACGTGCGTGGTCACCGACGTGCGCATGCCCGACATCAGCGGCATGGACGTGCTGCAGTACGCCCGCCGCGCCTCGCCGGAGACCCTGGTCATCATCATCACCGCCGTCGACGACTCCGAGACCTCGATTCAGGCCCTCAACGCCGGCGCTTTCTATTACGTGCGCAAATCCGGCGCCAACCTGCCCGGCGACGTGCGCGCCGCCGTCTCGCTCGCCATGGAGAAGCAGGCCCTGCGCCAGCAGAACGCCGTGCTCAAGCGCGACGCCGCGGCCTACAACTCGCTCGACAACATCATCGGCGAGAGCCCGGTCATGAGCGAGCTGAAGCAGCTCATCCGCACCGTCGCCGGCACCAACAGCACGGTCATCGTCACCGGCGAGAGCGGCACCGGAAAGGAGCTGGTGGCCCGCGCCATCCATACCTGCTCTTCCCGCTCCTCCGAGCCTTTCGTCTCCATCAACTGCGGCGCCTTTCCCGAAACCCTGCTGGAGAGCGAGCTGTTCGGCTACGTCAAGGGAGCTTTCACCGGCGCCACCCAGAACAAGCGCGGCCTCTTCGAGCTGGCCAACACCGGCACCATCTTTCTCGACGAGATCAGCGAGATGTCGCTCAGCATGCAGGTCAAGCTGCTGCGCGTGCTGCAGGAGCGCTCGGTGCGCCCGGTGGGCGGCGGGCGCGAAACCCCAGTGGACGTGCGCGTCATCGCCGCCACCAACAAGGATCTCGACGCCCTGGTCGGCGAAGGGCAGTTCCGCGAAGATCTCTACTACCGCCTGCGCGTCATTCCCATCGACGTGCCGCCGCTGCGCGAGCGCGGCGACGACGTAGTCCTGCTGGCCAACCACTTCCTCAAGAAGTTCGCTCACCAGATGGGCAAGCGGGTGCGCGAGATTTCACCCGAATCGCTCGACCTGCTGCGCGGCTACGACTGGCCCGGCAACGTCCGCGTGCTGGAGAACACCATCGAGCGCGCCGTCGCCATGCACGCGTCCACCCCAACCGACGGAAAGGCGGCCCCGCATAGCGGGGTCGGAGACCCCGCTGGCGACAGCGACCTGCTGCAGGTAGAGTTGCCCGCCGAACGCGCCAAGGCCCGCGCCGCCGCCGCTTCCGCCAATGCCGGCGGAGCCACCGGCGTCGTCACTGCCCACCGACGGCCTGGACATGGAACGCTACATCGCCGACGTCGAGCGCTCGCTCCTGCAGTCGGCTCTGCGCCGCTCCCAGGGCGTGCAGACCCGCGCCGCCGAAATGCTCAAGCTCAGCTATCGCAGCTTCCGCCACCTGATGAAGAAGTACGACCTGTAAGCCAGCCCGCCCCGCTGTGGCTGGCTAGAGCCTGTTATTGACTTATAGGGCGGCAGCGACGGGAGCGGATTTTTCCGAGCGCGAGGAGCGAGGAGCGGCAAATACTGAAGTATTTTAGCGACGAGCGACACGGCGATCGGGAAAATCCGCCCCGTCCCGCAGGGTTGCGGCGCAAATCGGCCCAGACTTCGTTGTCGTCCTCGAACATGGAATCACCATGCCCCTCGGACTCCGCCTCGTCTGGCCCAATTTTCGCTCGCAACGCTGTCCGTCCTATAAGTTAATAACAGGCTCTAGGGATTCCGCGCTCCCCTTCGGAGTTCGCCTGCGGGAGTCTCTTCGCGTATGCTCGCAAAGCAGCTCAACGTCCGTTCAATCTGAAAAACGTGCTGTGGCCGGCAGCTTACCACCTGCGTGCCTGCTTGGGCTGGCAACAGGTTCTGCCGCCGGCGGTTCTTAAATCACGCGAAGAGCCCACCCCGCTCGCACCGTTTGCGGTCAGAGCAGGCTCCGCGATTGCCGCCGGCGCTTGCCGCTCTACTGCTGGACTAAAAGCACATTGAATCCGTGGGTGTAAGTGGGGCAATTAGCCCCGGCGCCGCCTGGGCTGTAACCAATCGCAAAGGCGACATACTTGCCGTTTATCTTTGTCAGGGCAATCGCCATGTGAGAAGAAGGGTCGAAGCAGTTGTTGAAAGTGGTGGTTATCAAGCCCGGTGCCACGTCGGTTGCAGCGCCGTTCAAAGCTACGGCAGTGCTCGGGCCACTCGGCACAACACCCCCATCAATGTCGGCCAATGACACATATTGACGATAAGTTAACTGCGTTCCGTTCGTGGTCAGGGAAGCGGGAGCTGTCTCAGGAACCCCTGGCCAGACGCCACCGGGATCGTCAAACGACCAAAACGAAATTCCCTTGAATGTGTTTCCGATGGCATAGAAATCGCTGAAATTGGCGGCGGTTATGTTCGACTGCACCACTCCTGCGACGCCATAAGTCGCGGTGTCCATGATGAAAATGCCGGATGGCGTAAAGGCAATTTTTACAGGTTGACTGTTATTGTCAGTACACTGTATCACTCCGGAGTTGCACGAACATTGCGAGAAGGTTGGCGCAGTGGCCGCGGCCCCACTCAGTTTGTATGCCGTGACATTCACCGTGTAATTCCCGCTTGCATCGGCGACGATTGCAGCAATCCCGTATGCGGGGTCCGCAGTCGGACAGGTCTTTGTAGCAGCTGTCTGAGAACTGATGTCGGGAATATGGGAATCACCGTCTGCAGGGCACCAGTCCTTTCTCGGCATCATGATCCAGTTGACATTGGTAGTAGTGCCGTTGGCGGGACAACTACCCTGCGCGGCGGCAACTACCGGTCCGTGCTCGGATACCACCGTCGTGCCGGATTGGTCGACCGTGGCAAACGGAGGCAGCGCCGCGATTACCATCGTATTCGGAACCTTGATCGCATATGCAGGCGCGGGAAGGCCGGACTGGATAATTGGGTCGGTCGAGCTTGTAATACTTAATTTGGTAATTCCGGATGAATTACCGCTCAGTGCGGTTTCGCTGCCGGAATACGTGTAGCTCTGCGCATTATTTACGGCTGTAAAGCTCCCATTAGTTGTCTCGGTCCAGGTCCAGTAATCCCCAGGAGATTGCGTTCCAACATAATTGCTTGAACTGCTGCTGTTGTCCCCGCAACTGATCAGCATTGAAGCTGCAAGTGCCAGGACGAGAAACGACACAGTGCAAATCAGAGCTTGGCCTGTATGCTTCATGATCCCTCCGAGGACAAGAAAAGCAGGTTTTCTGGTCCGGCATCTTACTATCACCTTCTGGCAGTCGCAACCGTTTCCGCCCCTTGTGATCGCAAAGCGGCGCCGGTTTGGAATTGCCGAGCCTGAGGTGGCAGATTCACCCCCGGGGCGCACCGCGGCAAAACTTGTCAATACCCCGCGACCCGTATCTCTAAGATTCTGCGGCGCAAATCGCATGTCACAATTTCCCGCGCCAGCTGTCATACTGAAAGAAGGGACCCTTTATTCAGCCCTGCGCCGCCAAGGCAGCTAAGGTTTTTGCCTTTCGCGGGCGGGCAGGCCTAAGTTATTTGTTTTGTCATATTTGTCTGCAAGTTCTTTGTTTTGTCATTTTTGCGTGAAAATACCGGGGGGTACCCGGCTTTTCAGGGTGGGGCGCGTCTGGAGTACCCTGTCCTCAGCGTGCTGGTCGAAGGCTGGGCATGGCAGGAGGCTCAGATTGAGAGAATTCGAAAATCCTGGCAATCCGGAAAGCCATGCGCGAGCGGAGTCTTCGTCTTCGTCGCCCAAAAACTCTGTACCCGCTCCCGTGGCACAACCAACCAGTGAACAACCCCAGCCCCAGGCGGATCCGCATCCCAGGCGGGCATCGCGCGGCACGGGATGGAAGTGGCTGTTCCCGGTGGGCATCGGCCTGGCCGGGCTGGCCTCGGCGGCGGCGATTCTGCTGCGCGGCTGCTGGCATCGCAACCTGAGCTGGCCGGTTCGCGCCAGCGATGAGCACGGCGATTTTTCCTACCAGACGTGCAACGACTGCGGCATCATGCGCCTGTTTGACGAGCGCGTCTTCCGCGGCTATGGACCTTATGGATACGACCTGCACGCGCTGATCGCTCATGAGCACCTGCTTCGCCGCCAGCGCCTGGAGCGCGCCGAACGCGAGCGGCTCAACCGGAGAACGCCATGATTCGCTTGCTCATTCACTGGATCATCAGCGCCCTGCTGCTGCTGGTGGTCTCGCGCCTGGTTCCCGGATTCTTCGTGCGCGGCTTCTTTCCCGCACTATGGGCGGCGCTGGTCATGGGATTGGTGAACGCCACGCTCGGCCTGGTGCTGAAAATTCTTACCTTCCCGCTCACCATCGTTACCTTCGGCCTGTTTCTGATCGTGATCAACGCCCTGATGCTGATCTTCACCTCCTGGCTGGTTCCGGGATTCGTCGTGCGCGGCTTCTGGCCGGCATTTTGGGGAGCGGTGCTGCTTTCCCTGCTGCAGTTCGTGATGCGCTGGCTGCGATAACGGAAGGGAATAGGGACTAGGGGTTAGAAAGGCAGACGAATGCAAAAGTATTGATAGCTGATGATGGGATAGTTTGAACCGGTCGGGGAACTTCGAAATACAATCGGCTCAATCTAATTCCTCTAATCCCTAATCCCTATTCCCTAACCCCTAATTCTGCGCAGCCGGCGAACCGTATCCTCCAGGTTGCCCTCCTGGAACAGGCGGATGCCGGCGATTCCGGCTGCTCCGGCTCGCATGCAATCGGCGGCATTGTCGAGGGTTACGCCGCCCAATGCCAGCACGGGCTTGCCTGTCGTCGAACAAGCCTGCCGCAGTACCTCGCAGCCGATTCCGGTTTGCCGTGGCGCTGCCGCGCCTGCGGGTTCGCGCGGAGCCAGAATCTTTTCGAAGATGGGGGCAAGCACGGCCAGGTCTGCGCCCTGTTCGGCGGCCGAGCGAACCTCGGCAATCGAGTGGCAGGAGACGGCGATCCGGAAGTCCTGTTGGGCTCGCCTGCCGCCTGCCAGACGCACCACGCTGCGCGCCTGCTCCGCACCTGGATCGGTGGATGTGAGGTGCACGCCATGGGCGCCGCAGGCCAGCGCCACATCGATGCGCGAGTTGATCAGCAGCCTGCGTGCTTGCACCGCGGGCGTCGGATGTCGCGCAACGCGGCAGTCGCCAGTTGCGCCACGTCGCGCGCCGGCAGGTCCTTTTCCCGCAACTGCACCAGCTCGATTCCGGCCGCGGCCGCGCGGGCAATGCGGTCCAGGAGCTGCCGTTGGCGCCCCTCCTCGCCGCCCGCAAATTGGCTGCGATCGGTGATGTAGTAAAGCAGCATGGAAGAGAGTTTCAAGTTTCGCCTCTCAAGATTCAAGCGAAATCCGGCGCAGCCACGGAAGAGCACGACCACGAAATCCAGGCTTAATCCGGTGCAAGCAGTTCCAGGCTGGCCGCCATGTTGTTGTCAGGCGCGTATTTCCGGCGGCTTGGCGGAGCCTGTAGACGCCGCCTTTTGTCGCCGAGCGTTTCCGCTGCGAAGGATATACACTGGAGAACAGACTGGTCCCTGGCAGGGGTGAATCCGGGAGGGAAGCGGAACGATGCTGAGAGCGATTTCGACTTACGTTTATGTTCGTGAGCGGTTGCACCCGGGCCTGCTGGACAATCTGGCGAAAGGCGGGGCGCAGGCCATCGAGGTGCATGCCGCCAAGGCGCACTTCGACTACGCCAGCCCGCAGCATATCCGCGAGATCGGAACCTGGTTTATGGGCAATCCCGTAGCCTTCCACTCCATGCACTCTCCCATGTATGCCGAGAGGGACGGCGAACGCGGGGTGCCGCTGAACATCGCCAGCCGCGACCGCAAGATCTGCATTCTAGCCATGGACGAAATCAAGCGCGCCATCGAGGTCGCCGAGCGCGCGCCGTATCCGTTTCCTGGTTCAGCACATCGGGGTGGACGGCGAGGAATTCGACGAACACAAGCTGGATGCCGCCATGACCTCGATCGAGCATCTCCGGGCATTCGCCAAGCCGCTGGGCGTCCGGCTGCTGCTGGAGAACATCCCCAACGAGCTCTCCACTCCCAGCCGCCTGATTGATTTCATTCAGGTGACGCACATGGGCGACCTGGGCGTATGCTTCGATTTCGGTCACGCGAATCTGGTGGATGGCATTTCCGGCAGCTTCGAGGTGCTGAAGCCGCACATCCGCTCCACCCACGTGCACGATAACCTGGGCGAGCGCGATACTCACCTCTGGCCCGGAGACGGCAAAATCGACTGGAAACAAGCCATGGAGCTGCTGCGCGGCGCGCCCCAGGTGCCGCCGCTGCTGCTGGAAACCGAGGGCGACCCGCAGCGCTCGCCCGAGTTCGAAAAGAAACTTCCCGGGATGATGCAGAGCGCCTATCGCAAGCTGGGCGTGCTGGAAGGTTAGCCTTTCACGGCATAAAGGGCTTCAGCGCGGACTCGACTTCCTCTTTTCCGACCGTCTCGCCGTTGTTCAGACGTTCCAGCAGAGATGCAATCGCTTGCTTGGCTTCATCCCGGCCATAGTTGCGGATGAAGCCATCGAAGAAGTGCTCGCCCTGGAGCGCGTGGTTGAACTCGGTTTCACGATTGTGATCGTTCAGCTCCGTGAAATAAACGACCCTATACCGGCCCGAGTAAGCCGGATCGCGGTAGATCTCGAACATTACTTTGTCGGAATCAAAGGCCAGCGCCATACGGATGCGCCTCCCGGAAAAGCAGTCGGTGTTGCCTCAGGCGGCTAGTTCTTCGGATGCGTCATCCAGCGCAGATGCCGTCTTAGAAAGAATAGGGAAGGCCGCGATCGCGGGCACGGACGTTTCCCCGCCGCGCGTAATCGGCTCCTCTCCTGCTCGCAGGCGGCGCTCCAATTCCTTCAACTGGGCTTCGATCTCGGCTTCCTTCTGCTTGCGGGAAATCATGTCCTCGCGATAGCGCTTGAGGAAGTAACTGATGGTTTCCACTCGGATCTTGATGGAGCCGGTGGGCTTGTTCTCGTCGATATCTTTGAAAGAAAAGTACGGCGTGCCCGACTTCGTGACCGTCTCTTCCACGGCGGTGTAAATCGGAGCGTCGTGGCCGCACTTGAAGCTGGAGAGCTCGAGCGCCACCAGGTTCGGATGGCGCGCCGTGTACTTGGCGGCCCAAATTTTCTGGCTGGTGTTCTCGCTGTACGAGTTCTTCCAGGCATCGCTGATATCCATCGGGCCCGCGGATAGCGCCCGCCGCCACCTCCTCACCAAAGAGACGGCCGAGGATGTCATCGTCGATGGGCAGCGCGGTCATGGTCAGCACCGGATAACCGAGTTTCTGGAACTCCTCCAGGATCTCGTGGTTCATGCCGGGATCGTTGTGATAAGGCCGCGCCAGCAGCACGATGCCGATGCCGTCTTCGGCTTCCAGCCGCTCCAGGATCTCGCGGCCCTGCCGGCGCAACCCGGAGGTAAAACGCTCTTGCGCCTTGATACGCCTCGGCGATGGCTCGGCCGTGCTCTTCGGATGAGAGGCCGAGAAGTTCGTGGAACTCATTCCACATCTGCCGCTCGAACAGTTTGGGTTTGCCGGGATTGACGACGGGATTCAGATATACTGACGCCCATCTCCTTGAACAGATCACCTTCCTTGGTGAAAGCGGCTTTGACGGCGGCGGGAGTCGCCGTTACCGTCGGGCAGGCACGATGCTCCTGCGCGTGCGTCAGATCGGAGGGCAGATCGTCGATCATGGGGAAGAAGATCAGATCGAGCGGACGCTTCTTGTGGTGGACGTACAGCAGATTGTGCACGTGCGGGATTCCAACCTTCGAAGGAAAACAAGGATCGATGGAGCCGCGTTTGGCGCCGCTCTTGTAAAGCTCCTCGGAGGTGAAGTCGGAATAGACGAGGTTCTCGCTCTTGAATGCCGAGCGCCTCGAAGTAGCCGCTGAAGAGAGGATTCACGCTGTACTGGTTCAGCACGCGCGGAATGCCGATGCGCAACTCAGCGCGGCGAGCCATTGCCTGGCGGCGCGCCTTTTGCGAGCTGGTAAAGACGTACTTGCGGGAGCGGATCGGCAACCGAAGGCGGCGCGAAGGACCGGAAAGCGGACTTAGCGGCGACCTCGGCCATGTTGGGGTTGGCTTCCTTGACGGCGTCCATGCCCTTCTTGATCTCGCGCATGGCGTTCACGTCTTCCACCAGGCCGCGCTCGCAACTGTTGCCGACGATCAGTCGCTTTACGCCTTCGAGCGATGGGAATCTTGGAGTCTTGGAGCCGGGATTCTCCACTTCCGCATCGGCTACTTTGACGTCGATAAACGTCCGCAGGCACTTGTTCTTGCAGAAATAGCAGCGCGTGTTCTCGTTGCGATGCGTGGTGTAGCTGACCTGCTGAACAGCCTCGAAGCCGAGAAAGGTAGTCTGGCGGCCGCGGTTCCAGAGCCGCTGTGCCTCAAAGGCCGCGCCGATCGCGCCCGACTCGCCGCAGTGCTCGTGCACGATCACCTTCGGCTGCGTGCCCTTGTCCTTGAAGCGGGATTCGATGAAATCAACCTGCGCCTTGACGGCGGCCAGGTTGTGCTGCGTGCCGCCCTGCAAGATGAAGCGTGATTGCCAGAGAGCTGCCAGGTTGGGAATCTGAGAGACGTAAAGCCAGATGTTCTTGGGCAGCACGCCCGCCAGGCCGGCGAGGATTTCTTCCGGCTTCCAGCCTTGCCGCTGGAAATCGACGATGTCGGACTGCATAAAGACGGCGCAACCGTAGCCGAACATCGGCATGGCCTTGCGCGCTGAAAGCGAGATCGGCGTAGTCGCGCCACTTCGTGAGCCGAAGCCCGTGCAGGTTGACTGCAAGAAGTAGCCGTTGCCGGCTGAGCATTGGGTGTTCAGCTTGAAATCTTTCACCCGCCCGTTCTGCAGGATGATGAGCTTGATATCCTGGCCGCCGACGTCGCAGATGACGTCGGCATCGGGATAGAAGTGCAGCGCCGCCTCGGTGTGAGCCACGGTCTCAACGATGGCGGCGTCAGCCTTCAGCACGTCACTGCAGAATGTCTTTGGCGTAGCCCGTCGTGCCGACGCCGAGCACATTCAGCGTGACGCCCTGCTCGTCGATCTGCTGGCGCGAGGTTGGCGAACATGTCCTTGGTGTCTTCGATGGGATTGCCCTTGGAGAGCTGATAGCACTTCAGCAGGATTTCCTTGTCCTTGTCGATGCACGACGGCCTTGGTTGAGGTGGAACCGCCGTCGATGCCGATGAATCCCTCGACGATCGAGCTCGCCGGGTGGAATCTTCGCGGGACGAACTTCTTGGGCCGGTAGCGTTCTTTGAATGCGGCCAGATCTCGCTGCGGTCTTTGCTGAGACCGCTGCCGCCGCGACTTGTCTTCTCTTCCAGGCGGCCGACGTTGATGTACCAATCCAGCTGCTCGGTTCCCGCGTAGACGCCGACGTCTCGTCTTCGTCCTTGCCGAATTCAACCGAGCCGAGGGCGGCGAAGTATTGCGCGTTCTGCGGGACCTTGGATCAGCTCCCCGGGATCGACGCCTTCGGGCAGCGGGAATTTGCGCTCCTCCCAAATTTTGGGGATGTTCTCCTTCCAGCAGTCTTGCATGCCCTTGATGTAGCGTGTTGGGACCGCCGAGCAGCAGCACCTGCGGCCGCAGGGTATTGCCGCGCGTCAGCACGGCCAGATTCTGCTGGACGATGGCTTCAAACAGCGAAGCCATAAGCTCCGGCGGAGGCACACCGCTCTTTTGCAGGCCGTTGATGTCGGTCTCGGCAAAGACGCCGCACTTGCCCGCGACCGGATGCAGCTTCAGCCCGATGTAGCCCATCTCGCAGAGCTGCTCGGCCGGAATGCGCAGCTTGGCGTTGATCTTGTCGATGACCGCGCCCGTGCCGCCGGCGCACTTGTCGTTCATCGAAGGAATTTTCTTCTTGCGGCCGGTTTCAGGGTCTTCCTTGAAGATGATGATCTTGGCGTCCTGGCCGCCGAGTTCGATCACCGAGCCGCACTGCGGATAAGCTTCTCGACCGCCAGCGCGACGGCGTTCACTTCCTGCACGAATTTGGCGCCGACCAGTGGCGCAATGCTACCGCCGCCGCTGCCGGTGACGAAGATGCGCGCGCGGCCGGGGTCAATGCCTGACTTCCGCTTCCATGCGCTTGAGGAACTCCAGGACCTTTTCGGGCTGCTTGGTGTCGTGGCGCTGGTAGTCCTGCCACAGAATCTCGTCGCTGGCGGGATCGACGACTACGGCCTTGACGGTCGTCGAGCCGACGTCGAGGCCGACCATCAACTTCTTTCCGTGGAAAGCAGGAGGATTGTGGGACTCAGGAGGTGATTGTCGCACCGCCAGATTCGTCAGCGGAATAAAACCTGCGGTGTTGTTACTTGTGCTGCCGCACCCGCTATTGCTGCTGCCACATCCGGAACTGCAACTCATCGAATCTTTACCCTGGGTTCGGCCCTCGCGTGTCGAGCACGCGTTTTGTTACTTCGCGTGCGGCGTCTGACTTCAAATCCAAGCGTACGGTAATACCTTGCTTTCACGCCGCGACTCTTTCGGGTACACTCACGCGTTCGTGTGACTCCCGCTTCATGCGATCGCCCACGTGCTGGACGAAGTTGGCGGCCACGCTAACTACGCCCTCGTGGTGAGGAACTTTGTACATGGCCGCCTTCAACTCGGGATGGTCATCCACAAAAGCTCTTATCTCGTCGAGCGAGCGGCCGGTCGCCGCGAGCACTGTCTTGAATTCGAGCTTCGCCTTGGCTTTGGCTTCCCCAAGCGCCATCTGCACGCGGCTGTGGGCGTTGACGTCGCCTTCGCCGGAAGTCTCAATGGGAAGAAAGATCATCTCCTTGAAGTGCGACATCACGGCCGATTGCGCGCCGTCGGACTGCGTCGAGGGCATGCAGCCGAACGGCTTCAGGCAGAGCACCATGTGCGCCAGCGATTTATTGGTGTAATAAATGTTCTTGGCCACTTCGAGGTGGCCCTCACCGCCGGCGGCGCGCGAGTTGTAGTACGGGTGCCCGAGGCGCTGCAGCTCGTACTGGTCGATGAGCCGGTGCCCGAGTCCTCCCAGCGCATCGACGATGCGGTGATATTCGCGGCGGAAGATTTTTTCCGCCAGCTTCAGCCGCAGGACCTTTTTGCCGGTTTCGAAGTTGATCTTCATCTGCTTGTCGAGCCGCCACGCCGGAGGAAGCACGGCCGTGTCCGCGAGACCTTTGTGATCGCGGTACTTCTGCACGACCTGATGGATCATGTAGGTAATCCAGGTGCCGATGGGCTCAACCAGCACCTGCCCGCCTTCACGCTCCAGGAAGCGGAACATATTGAAGTTGCCGTCGCCCTCCGTGGTCTGGGCCCAGAACTCGCCGGTGATCTTCACGATTGGTTTTACGCGAGTACGGTCTACCTGGATGGAGTTGAAGCGCTCGCGCACCTGGTGAAGCGGCACGAGGTAGTCGTCGCCAAAGAGCTGGTTCAGGAATTTGCGCGGCTGTTCTCCGATACCCATCTTGCGAACAGCCTGATTGAACGTTCCCTGCGGCTCGCGCGACCTGTTCTTGATGAACTGGTGCAGCATCTCCATGCACTCGGCCAGCACGCGGTCGGTTTCTCCGGCGTTCACTTCGTAAGGGCGGATCTGATAGGCGACATCGTTGATCACGTCGCCCAGTTTCATGGCGTTCAATATGCCCAGGAAGAAATCGAGGTTCATCTCCAGCCCGGCTTCAGCTTCGGCCTGGTTGAGCCCGCCGCTTTGCTGGAAGAGGAGAACGCGGAATCCGTCGAAGCCGGAATTGCGGAGCGCCAGGCGATATTCGGATTCGTACATTCCGAAGCGGCAAGGGCCGCAAGCGCCGGCGGTAAAGAAGACGTGCTTGTCGATGATCTCCCGCTTCGAGAGCCCCTGCTCTTCCAGGCGTTGCAGGTACTGCACGAGATTGCCGACGGTGAAGTAAGTGGGATTGCACTGGCCGTTGTTGCCGTACTCCTTGCCGAGTTGAAAGGCGCGCTTGTCGGGCGTGGGGATGGCCTGGCAGGTGTAGCCAAGGCTTTCCAGCGTGGCGTGGATCAGCTTCTCGTGCTTCCAGGTGAGGCCGCCGAACAAAATGGTGGTGCTGTCGCGCTGCGATCGCGTAAACGGGTTCTCCTGCGGCCGGTGGAAGTGCTGGATGGCGCGCCGTTCGAGGCCAGCGTCTCTCTCCAGCGACTCCCGTTCCTGCTGGAGACGGCGACGGATAATATCTTCCAGCTCAGGCGCGGGGACATTGAGCGCACCAGGAATTCCACGACTGTGAATTTGTACCAGGTTGCCGCTGGCGCGATTGGGACGAATGTTCTCCATTGCCGGCCTCCAAGCCCGACACGCCAATTCCGGGCGCCGGGACCCCACACTGAGGAATGGGAGGCACTATATGCCGCCGGCCGAAGCTTCGGTGAACCGAAAAAAAACTGTGCGGAGAAATCTGGCAGCAAGCGGCGATTCCCTGCATTGGGCTGAGGCTAAGTACCTCATTTACTTGTAGTTGTGACACTCGGAAAGAAGGAGCGGAGAAGAGGAAGCGGGGAAGATAAAAGGCGAATCGATCCCCGCCATTTGAACCGGAAGCTGCTCATGAGAGGCAAAGAAGAGTCGAAGAAGAGAGATGCTGGAATTCCCTGCTTGCCAATTAGCGCAACTCGAAAGCGCCATAAATCGGAAGCACCATAAAAGTGACAAGCAGTGACAAGTGCCGCACGATGAACAGGATTTCACAAAAAATTTACTGAAACGTCGGGCTCAACAGACTCCGGCCGAGCCGTCTGATCCATCAAACCAAAATGAGAATAGGTGCTTCTCACTAGCGAGAGCCAAGCGCCTCGCGCGCATCGAAGCAGATGTCACACAGTCCTCATAGGCCCGACAGGTTGTTATTCTTGCGTTCGCGTATGACTCCCGGGATGTTCAGATCCGTGTGTCGAATGTGCGGCCACTCCGTTTACAGCCACAGCCAACGGGTTTTGCGGAGCATCGAAAAAAACCACCGATGCCTCACACCACCTCGGTTTGAGGACTACACCACTGAGCAACTCCTTGATCTCAGGCACCTGTACGCCGACATCGTAAGTGAAAACGATGGAATGTGGGACAAGCCAGATGCGTTCCTGAGTCTGCGGTCAATCGACGAAGAACTCATGAGACGGCAACAGAGCAGAAAATCGGCATAAGCGGGCTTGTACTAAAGCGGATTCAAGTGGATGTACCCTTCGCTATCGAGGCTGCGGAGAAACAGATTTCGGATCGAATGGGACTACAAGACCTTGGTAACGATTCCTATGGTACCCACATCCATAGCGCCTCGCTTGTTGCTTCGGCGCGTTTTTCCGCAGCCTGTATCACCGCCGGGCTGATCTCCCGGCTACCACACGGGGTATACCTTCCGCGAATCCGGTCTAGAGCTGGTTGCATAAATGCACTTCGGTAAAACCGATAATACCTCAGGGGCTAAAGTGTGTGCGTGAGAACCCCATTTTTCACCGGTCCGACCCCATCATATTGGGGTCAGCGCGGCAATAAAGCTCACTATATGGCGTACGAAACCAGTTCTCACGCACACACTAAAGCCCGCATTTTTGCTGGTCCAACGGCGGGGCTGAAGCCCCGCCCTTTCAAGGCAGTATTTGTGCAACCAGTTCTAGCACGTACGCAAAATCCGAGAGACGCAGCTACTGAGCAGTGGCGCTTTGCTTCGGGACCGTTGGCGGGTGCAGCGCTTCGAGCGCGGCGAGTGAGCGAGCGGCGACCTTCGGCGGCAAAGGGATGTAGCCCAGCCCGGACGCATACTTCTGGCCGTCGGTCAGACACCAGTGCAGCATCTGCTGGAGCGCCTGCGCTTTTTGCGGATCGTCATAGTTGCGGTAGAGCAGAATCCAGGTCAGCGTGACGATGGGGTAGGAGTCCTGGCCGGCGGGATCGGCAACATAGGCGCGGAGATTTTCCGGCAGCTCTAGCTGGGCAATTCCCGCGGCTCCACTCTGCTCGCTGGGAACGACAAACCTGCCTTCGCGATTCTCGACCGAGGCCACTCGCAAGCCGGCCCTGCGGGCGAATTCATATCCGACATAGCCAACGGAACCGAGTGACTCCTGGATCAGCGCGGCGACGCCTTCATTGCCCCGCGCGCGCATAGCGTTGCCAGGCCAGTTAATCAGAGTCGCCGGACCGAACCGTGACCGCCATGCCTCGCTGACGGCATCGAGGTGCTTGGTAAAGGCAAAGGTAGTGCCGCTGCCGTCCTGGCGCACGACGGTGGTGATGGTGAGCTTGGGCAGCTTGAGGCCCGGGTTGGAGCGCGCGATGATCGGGTCGTTCCAGCTCTTGATTTGCCCGAGGAAGATTCCCGTGTAAGCCTGCCGTGAGAGTTTCAACTCGCCGCCGATATCCGGCAGATTGTAGGCGAGCGCCACGGCGCCGGCCGTGGCGGGTACCAGAATCGTTCCCGCCTTCACGCTGGCCATCTGTTCGTCCTGCATGGCTGCATCACTGGCGCCGAAGTCAACCCGGTCGTCCTGGCCGACCGCTCGTCCTACGAAACGCCGAATGCCTTCGCCGCTCCCCACCGCATCGTAGGCCACAACTGTCTGCGGATGCTGCTGCTGGTAAGCGGCGAACCACTTCTGGTAGAGCACCGCGGGAAAGGTTGCTCCCGCGCCCTGCAACAACACTCCTCCTGGGGGGATATGAGGCTTTGGAGCTTTTACGGCCGCGGCGGCAAGTGAGACATCGGAGGATCCACCCGAATTGCAGTGCGTGAGGACAGCGCATAAGAGAACGAGAATGGCGGCCAGCGAGATATCCAGCACCCAGGCCATGCTTTCCTTGCGTCTGGCATGGCGAAGTGCCGCGCGGATTTCTTGCGATAGATTTTGCTGCATTGCCGTACTCCTCGCGGGGAACCTGCGCGGTGGAACGGGCACAGCCGGCGAAAAAACCACCCCAGCCGCGAAGCGTCGGCCAGGGTGGAACGCCCTAGCATGCGATTGCCTAGCTGAACTCGCCGCGAATGTAGTCCTGCGTGTGCTTGTGCTTAGGATCCTGGAATATCTGGCTCGATTTCCCGAACTCCACCAGGTAACCGGTTCGTCCGCCCTGCGTCGTATCCACGTAGAGAAAGCCCGTGTAATCCGCTACGCGCTGCGCCTGCTGCAAGTTGTGGGTAACGATGGCGATGGTGAAGCGCTGCCGCAGCTCATGCATCAGCTCCTCAATCTTGCGGGTCGCAATCGGATCGAGCGCGGAGCAGGGCTCGTCCATCAGCAGCACTTCCGGCTGAGTGGCGATGGCGCGGGCGATGCAGAGGCGTTGCTGCTGCCCGCCGGAAAGCGAGAGGCCGCTCTTGTTGAGCTTGTCCTTGACTTCGTCCCAAAGGGCTGCGGCGCGCAAGGCCTTCTCGACCTTCTCGGCTTTGTCGCCTTTGTAGCCGTTCAGGCGCAGGCCGAATGCGACGTTGTTATAAATGCTGGTGGCGAATGGATTCGGCTGCTGGAAGACCATGCCGATGAAGCGCCGCACGGCGACCGGGATCGATGGCCGGGTCGTAGATATCGCGCCCGCGATAGTGGACGTGACCTTCGAAACGGAAGCCGCGCACCAGATCATTCATGCGGTTCAGGCAGCGCAATACCGTGCTCTTGCCGCATCCGGAGGGGCCGATGAAAGCGGTGACCGCGTTCTTGGCGATCGGAATCGCGGTGTCGCGGACGGCCTTGAAGGCGCCGTAGTATAGCTCTTTGATGTTGCAGTCGATGACCACGCCATTGCCGCTCGTGCCAGGGTGAGGGGACTGCGTCAGCGGGGAATTGTCAGGAAGCGGCACGCTTTCACTTGCCATTGGGGATCTCCTTACGGCTAAACCAGGGATGTTATAGACCTTCAAGTTCTGCTTACCGTCGCCGCTCCCTGGTGGTCGCGGCGACTGGAACGTTTCGCTTCGGTATACTCCATCCCTGGTTTTGCTCTAGCCCTGGTGAATTTGACGGTTGGACAGGCTTTGCCCGATGAGGTTGGCGGCCAGCACCAGCAGCACCAGTACCAGGGCGGCGGCCCATGCCAGTTCCACCTGGTTACGGAACGGCATGCCTGCGAAGTTATAAATGAGCACGGCCAACGATGCGGTCGGTTGCATCAACTTGTCCTGGCCATGCGACCACAGCCAATAGTTGCTGAATAGAGCTGTGAAGAGCAGCGGCGCTGTTTCGCCGGCGGCGCGAGCCACTGCCAGCATGACGCCGGTGAGAATGCCGGGAAAAGCGGTCGGCAGCAGCACCGACAAAACCACCTGCGTATTGGTGGCGCCCATGCCGACGGCCGCTTCCTTCATACGGGCGGGAACCATGCGAATGGCATCTTCCGAGGTCAGAATGATGGTCGGCAGCATCAGGATCGCGAGGGCCACCGCACCAGCGATAGCCGAATAGCCCCCGGTAGCAAGCACGATCGCGCCGTAGGCGAATACTCCGGCGAGGATGGAGGGAAATCCGGTGAGCACCTTGGCGGAGAAGCGCACCACTTCGGCCACCCGGCTCTCCCGCGCTTGCGCCAGATAGATGGCAGTGAGCAATCCGACGGGAACACTCATCAGGACTGCCAAGCCGACCATCAGCAGCGTGCCGATGATGGCATTGCCGAATCCGCCGCCGTTCTCCAGGGGCGCCGGCGGCAACTGCGTGAAGATTTCCAGGCTCAGCTTCTGCCCGCCTCGCCAGAACAGCATCCACACGACCGAGAACAGGGGGATGAGCGCCAGAGCCGTCATGCCTGCAACGATCACGTTCCCGCGCGAAATCCAGCAACGTGCGCGGGCGGCGCAGCGAGCGCTCCAGTTGCGAGAAGTCGACACCCTCGAACGGGTTGGGAACCGACAGCGAATTGGGATTCATGGTTGAGGCCATCTAGTCCGTCACCATTTTCGAGCGCTGCAGAATCAGCGCGCCAAGGATGTTCACAATGAGCGTGATCCCGAGCAGAACGAGGGCGGCGTACATGAGTACGCCCACCTGTTTCGGTCCGGCTTCGGGGAAGTTATTGGCCAGCAGCGCCGCCAGCGTGTTGGCCGGAGAAAACAGCGACAAGCTGATCTGGTTGGCGTTGCCTACCAGCATGGCGAGCGCCATGGTTTCGCCGAGCGCCCGGCCGAACGCCAGCACGACGCCTCCGAAGACTCCGCGGGAGGCCGTGGGCAGAATCACCCCAAGAATGGCCTCCCAGCGGGTAGCTCCGAGCCCGTAGGCCGCCATGCGCAACTTGGGAGGAACCGAAACCAAAGCGTCGCGGCTGATGGCCGTGATGGTCGGCAGGATCATGATGGACAGCACGAGCACCGCGGGCAGAACGCCGGGACCGCTGAGGTCAGTGGCAAACAGCGGCATCCAGCCCATCTTCAGATGCAGCCAGTTGCACGCCGGACGGATCAGCGGAATCACGACGAAGATTCCCCACAGCCCGTAGACCACGCTGGGAATGGCGGCCAGCAACTCGATCAGGTTCTTCAACAGGTGCTCGAAGCGATCGGGCAGCTTGCCCCAAACCGGGTGAAGGTGCAGGCGCAAGCCATGCAGAGCGGCAAAGACCGCCTGGCCGAGGTAGCCTTCGCTGAGAAAGATCGCCGCCGCCGTTCCAAAGGCAGTTCCCAGGATCAAAGCCAGCACCGAGGTGTAGAGCGTTCCCCAGATTTCAGCGGCGATGCCGTAACGGCCGGTGTTGGCGTCCCAGACTCTTCCCGAGAGGAATGCCCAGCCGTAATCGTGCATCGCCGGAAGCGCGGCCAGCGCGATGCGCAGAACGATGAACGCCACCAGTACAATCACCAGCCAGGCGAAGGTGTAGCAGGTTCTGCGGAAGGCCACGTCGATCAGAGTCTGCGCACGCGAGGGCACCTGGCTGATCTCGCCGGATCGCACTTCGAAAACAGCTTCCCGGTTTGCGCCGACCCTGATCACAGCGGGGTTTTCCGAAGCCATATACCTCCAGCCCCGTCTAATTGGAGCTAATGTTCTGTATTGCCGAGGTTGCCCTTGCTACGACCTGTTGCGGAAGTGGAACGTACCCGAGGGCTTCGGCATCTTTCTGGCCATCGGTGAGGCCATACTTGACGAGAGCCTGCATGGCTTGCTGTTTCTGCTTGTCCGGATATTTCTTGTAGCAGATCAGCCAGGTGTAGGTGACGATCGGATAAGCTTCGGCGGAGTCCGGGTCAGAAGCCCAAACGATCATGTTGTCCGGCAACTGAGCCGATGCCAGCGCCGCTTGCGCGGAAGCGGTGGTAGGCGCAACATACTTGCCGGCTTTGTTCTCCAGCGTCGCCATCGGGACGTTCTGACTCTTGGCGTAGCCGTACTCGATGTAGCCGATAGATCCGGGCGTGGTCATGATGGACGCGGTGACACCCTCGTTGCCCTTCGACTTCGTGCCGACCGGCCAGTTCGGCATGGTGTTGAAGCCGACCGTCTTGTCGAACTCGCTGTTGATGGCGCTTAAATGCTTGGAAAAAACGAAGCTGGTGCCGCTGCCATCGGCGCGAACCACAACGTTGATGGGAAGATCCGGAAGGCTGACACCCGGGTTGGAAGAGGCGATCTCGGGAGCATTCCAGCGTTTCACCTTGCCCAGGAAGATGCCCGCATATGCCTTGCGCGAGAGCTTCAGATTCTCGACAACCTTCAGGTTATAGGCAATGACTACACTGCCTGCAGTCATAGGGAAGAGCTGCACTCCCCCCGGCACCTTGTCCATTTCCTCCTGCCGCATGGCCGCATCGCTGGCGCCGAAATCAACCGTGTGGTCGAGAACGCTCTTGATCCCGCTGCCGCTGCCGACCGACTGATAATCGACCACTACATCCTTGTGATCGTTACTGTACTGCTTGAACCATTTACTGTAGAGGGGAGCGGGGAAGCTGGCGCCGGCCCCTTGCAGCTTGACGGTGTCAGTGGTTGAGCTGGCTTTGGTGTTGCACGCCGATAGGGCAATTAAAACGACCGCGCTGATTACAACTGCAATCCCGAAACGGATTTTCATCGTATTTTCCTTCTTCTGCGCGGGCCACGTGGGAGCTGTAGCGGGTCTTACCGCCGATTACAGGCTCCGGCGGCCGCGAAGATTTTCGTGACGGCGATGCGCCGAGATGCTGCGGTTGCAAACGTCGGCTCATTTGCGGGATGAGCTGAGCACTGAGCCTAGGGGATAACCGTAGTGGGAGGGTGTTAAAGCCGCGTTAACGGAAGGTTAATTACAGCCGTGTGAACGGAGCAGCGCGCCGGTTCATTCTGGGACACTCCGACTACACGCTTACGGGATGTTGACCATACTGTTTTCTTTCTGTGAGTTATACGTGCAACCCTGGGCCAACCAGCCCATTCGAAACACTCTCTTAACAATTGGCGCCACACATTTGTGTGCACCTCCTGTGTGCGCTATGACGAAGCTGCCGCTCCTGCCGGGCAGCATTACCACGTCAATCGATGAGCGGGCGGGAAACTTTGTCACCGGAGGATTCGAGTGAGCACGCGCACACGTTTTCACGAGGCGTTGGAGGTGCTAAAGGGCAAGCTGCTGGCCATGGGAGGAATGACCGAGAACGCCATCGAGCACGCAGTTCGCGCTTATCGCGAGCGTTCTCCAGAGCTATGTCAAATGGTTTTCAAAGGCGAAGACCTCATCAACGTTGCCGAGCGCGAGATTGACGAACTTGCCCTCGACCTGTTAGCCATGCAGCAACCCATGGCCGTTGACCTGCGCTTCATCCTGGCGGTCATTAAGAGCAATGCCGACCTGGAGCGGGTTGGCGATCAGGCTGTCAACATTGCCGAGCGCGTTGTGGGCTTGCTCGAACTGCCGCAGGCCGAACTCGCCGTTGATATTCCCAAGATGGCCGCGGTCGTCTCTGAAATGACCAGACAGGCAATCCAGGCCTTCGTCTCCGGCGACGCGGAAGCCGCCAAGCGAATCCTGCAGCAAGATGACGAGGTGGACCGCATGAACCACGAGGTTTTTGCCGCCATGAACCAGACGATGGAGACTTCTCCGCAATTCATTCGCCAGGCCCTACATACGATTAGTATCGCGCGCAACCTGGAGCGCATCGCGGATCACGCTACCAATATCGCGGAAGACGCCATCTTTTGGACCTGTGGAACCGACGTGCGACGTCACTTTGGCATAGTCGCTTGAGATGGTTCTGCTAAGTGATCGTTTTTCAAGGTGACCTGAAGACAGTGGGGCGTCATTCAACCCGGAAGTCATCCCGGCGTCACAATCGACATATGTCGGTGACTTAACTCATCGCCAATAGAAAGGTTAGCGGCGGCCGAATCTGTAAGCCGAAAACCCTCGCTGAGTCCGTGATTTCAGTAACTTACGTGGAATCAATAGCGGGCCAGTGGCAATAACGGCAACCATGGCAGCAGAGGCCGGAAGTTGTGGCACAAAAACGGCACAGTACAGGGTCGCGCGAGCGGCCTTTTTTCACTTGCCGTATCTGTGCCGCATAGGTTGATATTGCCATGAGAAAATGTCGCAATGGCTACATTGGACAGCTCTGGCGTTCTGGGCAACCCAAAACCGCGCTGCTTTGTCGCATACCCGTCAGCCCCGCCAGACCGCGCCGAATCGATTGAGACAGCGATTGAGGAGATTCGTACTGGTGGCGCGGCTGATGTTCTTGGCTGGAAAGACCTCGCCATCAGCGGTCGGGTAGTGATCAGCGCGATCTGTGACGCGATCAAGAGCAGTCAGGTTTTCGTCGCGGATGTCACGGGCCTCAATCCGAACGTTTTGTTTGAGCTTGGGTATGCAATCGCACAGAAGAAACGCGTGTGGCTGCTGCTCAACCCACAGATCGAGCGAGCAAACATAAACTTTGGTCGATTCCAATTGCTCACAACGGTAGGCTATGCACCGTACCTCAACAGCCACGACATTGTCACACGATTCTACCGCGATGAGCCGTATAAAACGATCGACCAGAGCCTCTATGACGAATTGCTGTTATCCGCTGGGCCTCCAAGCAAAAGGGATGCTTTACTCTTTCTCCGTAGCGATGTTAATACCGAAGCTTCCATTCGGATAGCGAGGCGGGTTTCTTCGGGGCCAATTCGGTCGGTGATTGACGACCCCCAGGAAGTTCGCCGACAACCTTTCGCGTGGTACGTTCAGCAAGTTACATCAGCCTTCGGCGTGGTGTGCCATTTGCTCTCCACTGAATATAAGGAGTGGGAACTGCACAACGCTAAACACGCCCTTGTTGCCGGTATGGCGCATGGTATGGCAAAGCCTTTGTTAATGCTTGCCCACGCGCCCTATGGGTCGCCGCTCGACTACCGCGACCTCCTTCGCACACACGGTACCGCAGCGATAGCAGAAGCTATTTTTTCCGACTGGTTACTTCCGTATGTAGAACTGTACGAGAAGCGCACAGCTTTCGCAGTCGCGTACAGAGCTGAGGAGCAGGCTCGAAGGCAACTGCGTGACATTACTGTCGGCGAACCGGTTGCAGAGTTCGAATCGGATTCTGTAGCCGAATACTATGTTTCCACGGCAACGTACACAGAAATTCTAAGATCTAGGTACTCACTTGTGGTCGGGCGCAAAGGCACCGGGAAAACCGCGACACTCTATGCTGTCACGGAAGACCTTTTGGCGGACCCGCGTAATCATGTGTGTGTAATAAAGCCAGTTGGCTACGAACTCGAAGGATTGCTTGGCATCCTCCGCCAAGAGCTGCAGCGCGCAGAAAGAGGCTATCTGGTTGAAAGTTTTTGGAAATTCCTTTTGTATACCGAATTAGCCAAAAGCGTATATACCCAACTACTCGGGAAGCCCGAGTATTACGTGCGCACTCCGGCTGAATCAGCCTTGTCAGAATTTGTCGAGCAACAACAATCACTCATTACGCCTGACTTTACGGCACGCTTGGAAACGGCCGTCGCACGACTACGGGAGCTCCACGGCTTACCCGCAGGCGGGAGGAGAGTCAGAATAAGTGAATTGCTTCACACTGACATGCTATCGCGCTTGCGTGTGCTGCTGGGCAAGGTGTTAGAAAATAAAGCCAAGGTTGCCATCTTGGTCGATAATCTTGATAAAGCTTGGAATCCTAATGGCGATTTGCCATTGCTGAGTGAATTGTTATTCGGCCTTATGAGTGTGAGCCTGCGAGTAGCGGACGAGTTTGGGCGTGATGCGTCAGGTCGTTCCCCCGTTAACTTGTATTTCACTCTTTTTCTCCGTAGCGACATCTATGCCTCCATGCTCCGGTTTGCTAAGGAGCGAGACAAACTGCCCGCGTTACTAATGACGTGGGAAGACCCCCAGATGTTAAGGAGAGTTATCGAGGAGCGGTTCATGAAGTCGGCAGCCGATATTAAGTTCCCGCACGAAGTGTGGCAACGATATTTCTCTCCCACGGTGCAGGGAATATCTCCTTGGGAGTACATCGGTCAACGTATTCTGCCGAAGCCCCGCGATTTAATTTATCTAGTAAAATCGGCGCTGCAATTCGCGGTGAACCGCGGCAAAGCTCAGGTAGACGATAGGGACTTCATCGATGGAGAAAAGCGGTATTCGCGATTTGCTCTAGACTCTTTGATAGTCGAGACCGCCGTGAAAATTCCAAAGGTCGAAGACCTACTGCTGCAATTTGTTCAATCGCTGGAAATCGTTAACGAGCACGAAATTGTGTCCAGGATGGAGGCTGCGAAGATACCTATCGACCAACTTGAAAATGTGATTAGCTTGTTTGTGCAGTTGACATTTCTGGGCCTCGAGGTGAGTCCCAATCGGTTTGAATTTGTGTATGAGGAACACGATGAGGGCAAGCTTCTCGTCATGGCTCAGAAGACCGCCGAACTAACAAAAAGCCGCCGCTTTCGGATACACCCGGCATTTCAGGGGTTCCTGGAAATTCGAGGTGGCGACACGATAAAACCGGGCCAATTGTCGATGAATCTTTGATCCAAGGGTATCGCGTGTTGCTCGGCCCTACTTGCCTGCGTCTGCCCACTTCTTGAGTATGGTTCCGCCAAGTGATCGTTTATCGAGGTGACCTGAAGACAGTGGGGCGTTATTCAACCCGGAAGTCATACCGGCGTCACAATCGACATATGTCGGTGACTTAACTCATCGCCAATAGAAAGGTTAGCGGCGGTCGAATCTGTAAGCCGAATTGTCCAAAACAATTCGGCTTTTCTATAACTTACGCGTTGTCAACAACCTGCAAAAGTCAATTGTGTCAGTTTTGTCACTCAGGAAGGTTTTTGTGGCGAGTTGTCAAGGGCGGAATAAAAGTAGTCCACTAGGGCGGAGCAAAAGGGAGCCAGTGTAGTTAGGTAGAAGCGAGAGGGAATTTGCGAGGGAGAGGGGCCTCTGGAGCGTAGCGGAAGAGGCCCTTCTCCCTCGCGGCGCGTTCGGCGGGCGGATCAGCGCCTTGCGGGTGGCTCTCGTTTGCGCCGGCTTTGCTTGAGGCGGTAGCTGTCGCCGTTCATCTCCAGGATGTGAACATGGTGGGTGAGGCGGTCAAGAAGGGCGCCTGTGAGGCGTTCGGAACCGAATATCTCGGTCCACTCCTGAAACGGAAGATTGCTGGTGACCAGCGTGGAGGCGCGTTCGTAGCGCTGGCTGACAAGTTCGAACAGCAGCTCGGCGCCGGTTTTAGACAGCGGCACGAAGCCCAGTTCGTCGATGATCAACAGTTCGTAGGCGGCTAGTTGTTTCTGGAAACGCCGCAGTTGCTTTTCGTCTCGTGCCTCGATCAGTTCGCTGACCAGGGCGGCGGCGGTGGTAAAGCACACACGGTGACCGCGCTGACAGGCAGACAAGCCGAGGGCCAGAGCGATATGCGTCTTACCTGTACCGCTATTACCCAACAACAACAGGTTCTCCTTGCGGAAGAGAAACTCCGCGCGTGCCAGCTCCAGGACCAGAGTTTTGTTCAATGATGGAATGGCGAGGAAGTCGAAGCTGTCCAGGCTCTTGACCACCGGGAAGCGGGCTTGACGGATGCGGCGTTCGACGGCGCGGCGGTCGCGGTCGAGCAGTTCCAGCTCGGTGAGACGCAGCAGGTAAGTTGGAAAATCAGACTTGTCGACGGCGCACTGGCGCGCGACCTTGTCGTATTCGCGCAGAATGGTGGGCAGGCGCAGTTGCTGGAGGTGGTGTTCCAGCAGCAGTTGCGGCGTAGCCGGTGAAGGCTCGGACTGGGCGCTCATCGCCTCACCTCCGTCTCTGTACTGGCAGAGGTGGACAGCAGAGCCATGTAATCGGCGGCCTGGGTGGCACGAACCGTGGTCGGCGGCAGATGCGGCCAGTTGTCCAGATCCAGCCGCGGCGGCCGGCGCTCGATGCGGCACAACACCAGGTGGCGCACCGCGTCGAAGCTAATCGCGCCCAGATGCAACGCTTCTTCGATAGCGGCCGTAACGTCGGCAAAGGTAAAAGTCTCCAGTAGGCGCAGCACCTGGATGTACTCGCGGCCGGCGTGTTTGCACAGCCGCGCCTCCAGCAGACGGCGCAGCGTGTGGAAGCACTCAGGCAGCGGCCAACCTAGCAGCGGCGCGGCCTGATCCAGAGCCCGGCTCTTGTGTTCGAGCAGGGCCAGGTAGTGCAGCGGATCGTAGATCGCGCGCTCACGCTCGTAACTGCGCTCATGGATGGCAATCACTTCGCTCGCACAGCAGATCACCACCTGATCGACATAGCCTTTGACCAGCACCTGACGATGTCCGTAGCTGGTCGGCACCGAATAGTCGTTGGTGCGGTAACGCACCAGGGAGAGCGAGCTGACGCGCACGGTGAGCTTTTCGCAGGCTTCGTAGGGCGTGCTGGGCAGCGGCAGCATCGCCGCCAAGTCGCGCACAAAGCGTTCGCCGATGGTCTCATCGTGGCCGCGCAGACGACGCAGGCGGCGAGCCCGGCACTCGGCTTCCAGATGCGCGTTCAGCTCCTGCCAACTGGCTGCTCGTGGAACCGGAACCATGAAGTTGCGCCGCGCGTAACCCACCAGGTTCTCCACCTTCCCCTTGTCGTTGCCCTTCGCCGGGCGTCCGAACTTCTCGGCAAACAGGTAGTGGCTTTGTAGCTCGGAGAATGCTCGTGTCTTCTGCCGCTGGCCGTCGCCCAGAGTGCGCGCCACCGCCAGCCGGGTGTTGTCGTAGAGAATCCGCGTCGGCACCGCACCAAAGTAGGCGAAGGCGCGGACGTGCCCTTCCAGAAACGCTTCCGTCGTCTCGGCGGGAAAGGCGCACACAAAGCAGTCGTCCGAATGTGGCAGATCAAAGGCCATGAAGTGTGCCTTCAACTCGATGCCGGCGATCACCACCAGCGCTTCGCCGAAGTCGGCCTGCGCCTCGCCCGGCGCATGCGTTAGCGGCACGAACATCTCCTGGCCGCCGAGCTTCGCCTGCCGCACGTAGTCCTTCACGATGGTGTAGCCGCCTGGGAAGCCGTGTTCGGCGCGCAGCCGATCGAAGATCCGCTTGGCCGTGTGACGCTGCTTCTTCGGATGTAGCTTGTCCTGTTCCAGAATGGCGTCGATCACAGCCTGCCACGGACCGAGCTTCGGTCGCCGCACCGGCTGCTGCCGCCGATACCCCGGCGGCAAGGAATACGCCAGCATCTTGCCCACCGTCTTGCGAGCCAGCCCAAACTCCCTCGCCACCCAACGCCGGCTCCGCCCTTCGACCAGAACCGCCCGCCGCACTCGTGCATACAGTTCCACTGTGTACATCCTTTCGATGTCCCACGGAAAGCACACTTCGCCCACGGCAACGAACCTGGTTCGTCACCCCTAGAATGCCTGCGCTTGTCCGGGAAACCAAAATCTGGCGGGTGGACTACTTTTACTCCGCCACATCACCCCGCTCACGCGGCGTAACGTGGCTCATTTTTGCACCGGCGATTACAACTGAGGTTCACTGCTACAAACGCCTAGGATACTGCTCTGTTGCCAATGCAAATATGTTCTCAGGTGAAGCCGGTATCCTCGTGGAGGGATTTGACATTCTCCGATGGGACGACAAAGAGATAATTGGGGTAGATAGTGGATTGATCTGCGTGGTTAATACTCTACGAGCCGATCTCATCAAGAAACGAATCACTCTCAGTTCAGCAGATAAGGGGGTTAAGAATAACCCATTCTGTAAAGGCTCAGACAATCTTGGAACAGCGGTTTTGCTGAATGCTAACGATGTAATTAAAGCCTCGATTGAAAAGAAGTAGTCCGGAGCAGCAATGTAATTGAACACCGCTTGCCACTGGAGGAACGGATGGGTGAGCCGGGGGAACAACAGCAGTCGGAAACGAAGCCATCTGCATTGGCACAAGCGTTACTCCGTAGGTTTCCGGAAAAGAATCTCTGCCACTATACGACGCAGACGGGTCTGAAAGGTATCTTGGATAGTAAACAACTGTGGGCAACGGATGTTCGTTTTATGAACGATTCACAAGAGTATGTTTATGCGTTAGACCTCGCAATACAATATTTAAAACACTCCCCGCTACAAAGCAACGATGACAGCAGAAAAGCGTTCGCCGAATCTGCTTTGAAATTCCTAGACACCAAAGATAACGTGGTCGCAATTCTAAACCAAACACCAACATTCGTTGCTTCCTTCTCCGAAGACCCCGACCTACTCAGTCAATGGAGAGGATATTGCCCTGGCGGCAATGGATTCGCCATCTGCTTTTCGCCCGACCGTATCAGGAAGCTTGCGGCTGCTCACCGATGGGAGCTTAGACGGTGCCTCTACTCGAAAACAGATCAAGACAACTTTCTTATGCAGCTTGAGGAGAATGCGCTAGCTAGTCCCATACCACCACTACCAAAACAATTTGGTGTCGGTAATAAGTCGATTCAAGCAGCATTTCTCTTCGCAATCCATTTGGCTAAATATGGGATCGCACTCAAGCACCCAACTTTTAAAGAAGAATCGGAATGGCGAGCGTTCACATATGGAGAGTCCAACTCTAAAGAAATACGGATTCGAGAAGGTAAATCATCTCTCATTCCATACATCGGTTTTCCGTTGACGCTCAATCAGCCGGAAGCAGTGCAGATTGACTCACTTGTTATAGGTCCGACCCCCAATAAAGAACTGTCGGAGATTGCGGCAAAATGCTTGCTGGACAGTAAGGGGGCAAGCTCAGCCAAGATTCAGCATTCGCAGATTCCTTATCGACACTGGTGAATGTGGCAGGACAATAAAATGGCAAAGCGCATGACCAAGGACGCCACCTCACGTTGTGCCTCGATCACGGACAATACGGAAACACCCCCACCACTTCTGGGGAGCGGGCGTCCCATGACAGGATTGTGCCTGCCCATTCGCTATGGCGGGCCAGAAAGTCAGCTTCTGGGAACACAGCCGTGGTCAGTTGATGAGTCGTGGGCAAACCGGAAGTTGACAACCGAGGGTCTCTATCAGTTGGGGCTTACCTAGTTGACCCAGCGCACACGCATCACGCAACCGCCCCAGCCCAGCCCCACGCTACGCATAGCATCCCGGCCCCGCGTGATCACAGGCCCAGCCCAGCGCACAGCGCGGCCCGCTGTCCGCGCATGCCCCCTGCACATTTGCGCTCTCAGGTTCGCAATTTGGCGACTTGTGCAGGAAAAGTTTTTCTTGCGATTTTCGATTCTTTCTTGATTTCCAGCTCTGGTGATCAACATCACAAATGATTTGTGACAAGAGGGGGGAGGGCAGTTTTCAGAGGCTCTATCTCCTATCCCCCGCTCTGTTTGACGGGGTTAGCTATACGGACGGGAAAATTCACCCCTCCCTTCATCTGCACCAATTTGTGTGCAAGAGAAAAACAAACAAAAAAAAGAAAAATCAATGTTCGCAGCCAGCTAACGTGGGCTGACGCGGGTCGCAGGCGGAGCGTTCGCGTGCACCGCACCCCAGTTCTGTTTGAATGTGGGCAGCGCCCGCTATTTTACAGCCACGGTACTAATGTCGTGGACGGCGGTGATGTCAAATCTGTGGATCTCAATTGGCGACACCTTTTCGGCAACAACACGGATGGAGAGATTGCAAATAGCTTCCACACGGAACGTTTTTCTGTTGACCGTCATCGGTTCTAAGGACACCGGAGAGCCGAGCACGTTGACGAAAGATGATGGAAAGCCGCCAATGTTGATGTCTACTGGCCCAGGGGATACAAGAGCCGCTAACCCCGTAGGTACTTCACCTGAAATCATAGGGTTCGGTTGAAAAATATTAGAGTACGTGATCAGATTTTCATATGTAGAAGGTTCGTACGTGTACGTGATTGTGTTTGTTGTGCCATAGCCCTCTGCTTCAACCGTCAATACTGGCCGATACATTAACTCTGCATACGTTGAGTTACGCCCGACTGAGTAAAGGCTCCCCTCAACAAATTTCAAATTGTCACAGGTTGCATGGGTGATGGAGTACGAGTTGTAACTTGGAACGCGCCGAAACGCCGGTATTGTGTGCTGCTCCATGATGATTGAAAGATTCTTGGGCTCAAATCGCTTCAGCCAGTCAGGCGTCACCACAGCAGGCTGTGGCGCTTGAGCCTTGATGAAGTCATCGATAGAGCTATACATGTGAACCGTCACCCCGCGCGAAGCAATGTCTGCACTGATATCAGGGTGCACCGCGCCGCCTTCTATGAATGTTGTATCCTTTGCAACGAACGCGATCTCCTCTCCTACTTTTTTCGCATAGTGTAGCACCACGAACCAAAGTACTACGTCACGCAGTTCTTCCCCTTTGTTACTGGCTGGCCTTTTCCGATTAATACCACGTTGCAGAACATCCTCTAGCTCGACTCCAGAGAGGTCATCATCATCTTTCGTCTTGACCCTGGTTGAAGGCTTCTTGAGGAGTGCGCGCAGTGCCTTTGATTCGCCAGCAAAATCGATTTTCGGGAAGTCGCCGAGTTTCCCGCTGACAACGCATTGTTGAAGAGTATTCCAATGATGCTCCGCTTTCTGGGCACGGGCCTTCAGTTCGTCTCGATGTCTTGCTACCACTTCATCGAGGACGAGCTTGGGAACCACTAATGTTGACCGGGGCCTTCTGAGGTAATCGAACAGGTTGGAAAATCGGTTCGAAGCCAAAGCAAAATCAGCGATGTATTGATTGGAGTCCAGAATAACATCCATCGTTTCGATTACCTCCGAGCGCAGACCAATTAACGCTGTGAGACTCAGGTGCTGGCAAGCGCATCCCACTCCTTAACGGTTCGCAAACTGCTCGATTTCCCGCTTGCCTGAACGTACAAAGTCGAGAAAGTTGATCCCTCTGTACTTGCAAGTCTGAAAGATGCTCAAAAGCACCAAATACTCCCGAATCCCTTTTCGCGAGCTCGTGCCTCCAATGACATTGCGTAGGTCAGCTAACGCCTTGATTGCGTGTTCGGCATTGTTGTTGTTCCATGGTACGCCGTCATATTCGAGGAATGTAAAGAGGGATGTTCGATTTTTGTCGAAGCGTTTCCGATATTTTGCCGCTACCTCAGATTGATAATCGCGCTTCGCAAGAAGTTTGTAGAATCGCTCCACGCATTTGAGATGCCGTCGCAAATAATGCCTTTTCAGCCCGTATCGATCAATCGTCTCAATAATGGGTCTGAGCAGCGCCGCGAATGATTGCCCAATCTTCTGGATTTCCGCATTGAACGGATTCCGGCGCAGGTCATCATTGAGGTCTCTAATCAGGTGAATCAAACACTTTTGTTGACGACAATCGATGGAATCGTAAGCTGCATAGAAATCCGTCACCAATACTCCTCGAAAGTCGGCCAACAGACCTTTTGGCGTGGCGGCTTCTCGGCTATCACTATACACATATCCCACGTCATCAACGCTTGTAAACACCCACACAAACGCATCTCTGCCTTCGAGCCTGATTTTTGTCTCATCAACGTTGATCAGATTGCCGTGCACCAATCGTCGAAGAATTTCCTTATATGTGTCATCATAAAACCATGCCGCTCTCGACTTCACGTTATAGATGTGCCGACGTGTAAATTTGAACCCAAAGAACTGGTTAAGGGTCCGCGCAACGGCGGCTTGAGATATCTGTAGGTCTACAAGGTTGTATAGCAGGTAAGCCATAAACCCAGGACCGTACTTGCTTTGCGGTGAATATCGTTGGGCGGGGGAAAATGTCGACTTGCAGTACCTACAACAGAGTCGCGGATAACGGTACTTAGCAATCCATCTCTTTACACCGCTAGCGCCGAATTTGAGGTCACAGACTTTGTTGCTGAGCCAACCATATCTGAAAATATTTTCGCTGCTGCATTTCGGACACCGCGACGGCAGAGGGGACCTGTCATCGACAATCTTGTTCAAAGGAAATCCTAACGACGAACCAGTGGCGGTCGGTCGGGCCAATTGCTTCAAACGCCGACTTGACCTCACGTAAATCTTGGTCCGCTGGTAATCCCAATAAGCTGCGGCGTTAATATATTCCAAATCAGGAAGCGCGAAATCATTTTTCTTAAATTTGCAGAGATTCTGATCCTTGAGCGATTCGACTTGTACAAACGCTTTCGAATTCCCCTCAGGGTCAGATTTTTCTCGCAGCCGGGCGATGGTGTTAAATACGAGTTCGAGCGCCGCACAATCTTCCGTGTTGTACGTAATCAGCTGTTCTTTAAGCTCAGGTTCCTTAGAGGCCTCCCATTTTGATCTCCACACGATTGAGTCGAGTGCTGATGGGTTACCTCCAGACCACCGAAACCCTAAGTGATTTGCAATCTCTTTCAGACCATTTGAATAGGTGGGGAAATAGATATGAGCGTAAATTACTTGTACGAGATTGGTCGAACGCGGATTGAGCATATCCAATGAAACTGGGCCTGTGAAAAGCTCCGGATAGCATTTTGCCATCTTTCGCAGGAACAATCTTTCATAATTTCCGTAGTAGATAAGCTGTGCACTCGCGTATTGTGAAAGGGTTTCGATCAAAGCTGCACAAATTGTCTTCTCGTCGGAGTTCCCGTCCGCCCAAAACGACCGTTCTTCGCATGATTCTCCGCTTCTGATTCGAAGACCAATCAAGTAGTGGAAATCTCGATCTGGGATGCCCTCCACATCCAGAAAAATTCTCGTTCCGGCCACTTCTAGCTTGGGCGCTCCCAGCACATGGATCTTTTGTTCCCGGATTGCGAGTGCTTTTAGTGCATATGAATATTTGTCCGGACTAGAAGAAAGGCACTTTGGTTTACGCCGTGCCCGGAATGTGTACGAGAGTTGGTGGACAGAAAAAATCCCCTTGGCGTGTAATGTCGCTCTTTCTGCCGTGCTCATTTTCGGGAGAAGGCTCAGGTCATCTCGCTCTTCGGCGTGTTTGCGGCAACGCAAACGAAATTTACACTCGAAACAGTGCTTATTTAGAACGGGGAATGGCGGCTCCTCGCTTGCCTGCTGTCTAGCAATCTTTTCGACTATTGAACGAGCGGTCTTCAATAAAGCAGGCAACTTGACTTTCAAGGTGCTGAAATCTATACCGTGGATAATCTTTCCGAATTCCGGCACCTTGCCCGCAGCTACAGTTAGCGTAAGAGCGTCAAAAGCAAGGAGATATTTGTCGTCTCTCGTGAGTTTTTCTCGTGGAATCATTCGAATCGGGATGTAGTAGCCCCATTTTCTCTTGGTATCGAGGGATGTTCGCTCCAACGCATCGATATTGGATCGGAGTCCGTCGCTTTCGACAACGGAGTTGATCAGTAATGGATATCTACCGCTTTTCAATGCCTCGATGCAACACAAGCTTGACGGTGATTCGGACACTTCAAATTTGGACGCCCAGCGCGCTCGGCAACTCGCGCGGTAACACTGTTCAAGCTGTAATTGCCAATCAATGACCTCGCTCAAGACACCTGAGCAATTCGAATGCTCAAGGTAGCTCTTGGTCGGACATCTTAGAAATGCCGCGAAAACATCATCTGTGATCATGGGCGCGATTATAAGACCGCTTTTCTTTCAAGAAATGGGGTGTCTTTGTAAGAAATCATGAAATGTTCCTCCATTTGAAATTTCGCGATCGTTGTTTCTATTTACGTGAGAGCAAAGTCAACGCGCTGAAGCACGGTACGCCGAACGGGGCCCTCGGGGGTCACCCAAATCCGGCCATGCGTGGACGTCTCAAAACCGGCCATGTTAGAGGCCCAAGACATAAGCTCCGACTGGGGTGCAGCTAGCCTCGGTTGGTATGGGCAATGTCTTGAGCGAAGCGAAGCGACAGCAGGTGATTGCGCTGGGGCGGCTAGGGTGGTCGCTGCGGCGGATTGAGCAGGAGACCGGGGTTCGCCGCGAGACGGCGGGCGGCTACCTGAAGGCGGCCGGGATAGCGATAGCGCGGCCGGGCGGCTGGAAACGGAAGCCTGGTTCAAAACCGGCCATGGTAGTGACCACCGACCCTGGCGGTTCAAAACCGGCCACCAGGGTGACCACCGACTCCAGCACGGAAATCCTTTTCCTCAACCTACAAACAGAAGCCAAGTTGGCAAAACCGGCCATGGAGGTGACCACCGACCTTGGGTCGCCAATACCGCCGGTGGAGAGCGGTCGGCGGTCGGTCAGCGCCTGCGAGTTGTACCGGGAAACGATCCAGCTTGGGCTGTCGCGAGGCCGCAACGCCATGGGGATCTGGCAGGGCCTAGTTGACGGTTGCGGGTTTGCGGGCGGCTACCAGAGCGTGAAGCGGTTCGTGCGCAAGCTGCGCGGGGCGCGAACGGCGGAAGCACGGGTGGTCATTGAAACCTCGCCGGGCGAAGAGGCGCAGGTGGATTATGGCAGCGGGCCGCTGGTGCGCGACCCACAGAGCGGCAAGTACCGTCGCACGCGGCTGTTCGTTCTGACGCTGGGCTACAGCCGCAAATCGGTTCGGCTGCTGAGCTTCCGTTCCAGCGCCCGCATCTGGGCCGAGCTGCATGAGAAAGCCTTTCGTCGGCTGGGCGGCTCGACGCGGATCGTGGTTCTGGACAATCTGCGCGAAGGCGTGCTGGTCCCTGACATCTACGATCCCAGCCTGAATCCCCTGTATCGCGACGTTCTGGCGCATTACGGCGTGGTGGCACTGCCATGCCGTGTGCGGGACCCGGATCGCAAAGGGAAGGTCGAGTCGGGGGTTGGACATGCCAAGAAGACGCCGCTGAAAGGCAAGCGCTTCGAGAGTCTGGAAGAGGCGCAGGCATACCTGGATCAGTGGGAACAACGTTGGGCCGACACCCGCATTCACGGCACGACCAAGCGACAAGTGGCAGCGATGTTCGCCGAAGAGAAGCCCTGGTTGCAGCTGTTGCCGCTGGAGCCCTTCCACTACTACCAGTACGGCGAGCGTACGGTTCATCTGGATGGCTGCGTTGAGGTTGAGGCGGCCTACTACGGGGCACCGCCGGGATGGATCGGTCGGCTGGTGCAGGTGCAGTGGGACGGGATGTTCGTGCGCCTGCTTGATCCGCGGACCGGACAGTTGCTGCGCGAACATCTGCGGCAGAAGCGTGGCGGCCACCGTATCCGCGATGAAGATCGGCCACGGCGCACACCACTTCGCACCCACCAACTGCTGGTGCGGGCTCACAAGGCTGGCGCCAATATCAGCGCTCTCTGCGATGTCATCTACCAACGACAAGCCGAGGCTGGAGTGCGCCGCATCCTGGGCGTGCTCTCGCTGGCCAAGAAGTACGGTTGCGCGGCCACGGAGCAAGCCTGTGCCACGGCTCTGGAACTGGGCGTGCCCGAATATCGTTTTGTTCGCCGCTGCCTGGAGCGCAGCCCGCAAGCTCCTCTGAGCCTGCGCCAGGTCGACCCTCTCATCCGCGAACTGGTGCAGTATCGCGACCTGATCCAACAACGAATCCAATCCGAGGAACCCAACTCATGAATCTGATCGAACTCAACCGCGCCTTACGGCAACTGCGCCTGGGCGGAATGGCCGGAGTGCTGGAAACGCGCCTGCTGCAAGCACAGAGCGAAGCCATGGCACCCATCGACCTGATCTCCAGCCTGGTGTCGGACGAACTGAGCTGCCGCAGTCAGCGGCTGCTGGAGCGACGCCGCAAGCAGGCGCGATTCCGCGATGCCAACAAGACTCTGGATAGTTTCGACTTCCAGTTCAATCCCAAGATGAACCGCGCCCTCGTCTTCGATCTGGCGACCGCTGGCTTCGTCGGCCGACGCGAGGACGGCCTTTTCATCGGTCCACCCGGAAGTGGAAAAAGCCATCTGGCCCAAGCCATCGGACACGCCGTCATCCAGCAGGGCTATCGCGTGCTCTATCGGGAAGCGCACGTCTTGCTGGAAGAGCTGGCCGACGCCACCTTGGACGGTACTCGCAAAGAGCACATGGAGCTGCTGTCCACGGTGCCGCTGCTGATCATCGACGATCTCGGTATGCGCAAGCTGCCGCTGATCGCCGCCGAAGAGCTACTGGAGATCATCATGCGCCGCTACGAGCGCACCAGCTCTCTGCTGACCTCGAATCGCCCGGTGGAGGACTGGGGCAAGCTGCTCGGCGACAGCGCCGCCGTTACCGCCATGCTGGACCGTCTGCTGCACCATGGACACGTCCTCAAGTGCGGCCCGCGTAGCTGGCGAACCAAATCCGAAAAGCGCGGAGAAGCCCAATGACGAAAGCAAAAACAACAAGGAGGCCGGGCAAAAGCGGCCCGGCGTCGTCGCGTTCCGTGATCCAAGGGCCTCTACGGCGGAGCTTCACCCAAGGAATGCTGGCAAAAACACGAAACCCTTCGCAAAGTCAGCCATCACGGCTTACCTGCAAAGGGTCTCGATCGCCGATTCCTTCGGAGCCAGCCCCGCGTCTTCGGCCCTGGATCTTCCCGCCAGGCGCGACCCCGGCGGGAACAAAACTAACTTACCACAGCATAGAACTCAAATCCGGCCTTGCCCGAACCTACCTCGGCGGGGTAAAACAAGACTGTCTTGGGCCACTCTCCATGGCCGGTTTTGAGACGTCCACGCATGGCCGGTTTTAAGGTGACCACCGAGGGAACGGGTAATCCACGAATTATTTTACGAATCGTGTTCCTGTCCATTTTTGTTTTGCGCACGGCCTCTTTTATCGGCACTGTGGTCAGTTTGGCCATTAATGCTTCGTCGGCTCTCGCAATTTTGCCTATGGCGTCAAATTCAGTCGGCGCAAAAGTCAGCAGCGTCAAATCCTCGCCCTGGTCCCATCTTCTGTCGGTTTCTTTGCCGATGTAACGATGTCGGGCAACAGTCACGTGTGCACGTTGTAGCAGCCCGCGCGTATTTCCGGAGCATGGCGTACCGTCAGGCGCAAGGGATTTTGATTCGGGGTGGAGTGCGTAAAGCCTGAGAATATAACCGAATGTCTGAGGAATAACTTTGTCGAGCTTAGGCGTTTGATTGAGCGCCAATTTGTAAGATTTCCCATCGTAGACGTTGACGTATTCGGCGCTCAGCCACACCCCACGTTCTTTGGTGAAAGGGGTTATCAAGGTGAAGTGCTCTGGATCGACCCCGGCTGGATACCCGGCAACGCTGTCGATCAATGGACTAAATACGAAGTTGTAAGGGCGGGTCGTTCCGTTAAGCCTCTGCAGTACGTGAGGCGTGCTCAAGGCAATACGCATCATCACTGGACGGTTGAGCCATGGCGGGGCTGTCGTCGGAAGCCCAAAAACGCCGCGTAAAATCCAATCCCAGGCCTCAAATGTCCAGTCCCGTTGTTCTTCACTGGCCTTTCTGTCGGTGGGTGGATACAGGTACCCAAGTCCGTGCGCCTTCGGGTCCACGATGGAGATCTCATCTTTGTCGCGCAGGTGGAGCGCATACCGCTTGGCGGAAATCGCATACCCGAACAGCTGCCGTGGCTGTCCGGCAGAATCGACATTTACATCTTCAATTTTCAGTAAATCTTGGACGATCTCAGGGTCGTAGGGATTGAGCTGCCTAAATCGGCGGGTGATTTCGTCGACTTCTTTCCGCGAAAGGGCCTTGATGACATGGCGTCCTTCCGGCTGTTCACAATCACCGGGCCGCCGCTCTTCTAAAGGCGACGATGCAAAGCGAATCCGTGTCGCAAAATAGATAAGTTCCGCCAGCGTCTATTACGCAACATTCCAGCATGGCGAGCAGAAGCCGACCGCCAGCTGTGATAAAGCGCTGCAATCGGCGGAAAATACCAGTGCCCCTGGTTTTCTGAACGGCGTAGGCTCGTGCTCAAGCGGCTCTTCCCCTGAAAATACTTCAATGTTGACCGCTTGGCGTTTTTCCGGCGTGACCTCGACAAACAATCCGTAGCTGCCGGCGTTAGCCAGAATTTTCAAAAAATATTGCAGCGGCTTGTTTGATTTGTTGCGGTTCTTTGTTCAATGACGTGAGCGGAAGAAATCATCTCTTTCGGGTCGATTTCCAGGATGCCGCGCAGGGACGTGGATTTGAGTGCCTTCTGTCTGCCATGCGGAACCATGCGAATTGCTTTTATGACATTTGGCACTTTTCCGGCCAACAGAATTGAGGCAATTACATCGGGTCCAGTGAACCAAATCGGAAATTCTGATGTGAGTTTGTTAACGCCGATATTCTGGACTTCCCCGTTGTATATCGTGCGAACAGGAAATACATCGTGATCAGGCTTCACAAGAGCGAAGAATCTCAATTGCTTCCAGAATCGCGGATCAAATGCCGTTCTCCAGAGTGACGATACGCAGGAGTCTTTGGACCTCGGTCGTTACATCCTCGTAAAGTAACAGATTTGGCCGACAAAACATTCCAATTTCCGAGAAGCGCATTAACGGTCGGGTATTGGCTTTTGAAATCCGTGTGCACGACCGGCACGGGTGTATGCCGAATGCGGCTTCCGCTCTGCCGCCGTAATAGGCTTGCATCGCGATTCCGTGCAAACGGTCCGGTACATGAACTTGATTTTCGGTGGCACGATCCCCATTGTGCGCAAGTACGCTTTAGCAATGGATGCGGGCGAGTATGCCTGGTCGGGATGCAAATCTAAGGAATGTCTGTCGAATTCTTGCTTTAGCGTATTCAGCGCGCCCGTTGTTGCGTGTACATCGCCACGGCAGTAATCGATCTCTTCAATTGTGACTTTTCCGCCCGGCTCGTGCTTGATCTTGCCGCGTATTTTCAGCCTCTCGCAGAGATCATCGAGGCTTAATGACTCAGCGAAGAGGGAGAACGCAGTCGTGTGTATATCGAGAAAGCGGCTCTGCTCCGGCCATTCTTTTGGATATCTTGGTTTCGTCAACGAAATAAATGCAGATTTGCTGTCTTTCGCGGTGATGCGAATACGTGGCCTGTTTGGATTGGACTCCATGAGTCCTGTTTCCGGAAGCGGCGGAGTGACAGAAATAAGAGACCACCCGCTGTTATCAGCCTTCGCCCAATCGACAGCAAGGCGGGAGAGATCGAAAGGCAGATTAAACCCCACAATCATTCGTTCATCTTTAATGGCCTTCCAGAAGACTTTCTCCACAAATTTCCAGCGCGGGTATAACTTCAAATCCAATCGCGGCGGGTAACGTCTTCACTTCGACTCTGGCGTGCTCGGTTCCAACGTAGTATCCAGCACTCTGCGCTGGGGTGCGGTCGAGATCGTCGTGGTAAAACAACCCTTCTTCAGAGCAGATATATGCCTCATTGGCAAGCTCACAGAGCCAGTACGCGCCAAAGGTCAACTCTTGGCGTGTGTCGATTGTGGTCTCTGGTGTCGAACACGAGCATTGGTCAGGCCATTTTGGCCCGTTTGTTGGACTGCTTTTGCTTCTTCTCTTTTTCGGAGCAACCGTGTGGGCGCGTAAGAAGATATCAACCAGATTCAGCTTGACGTTTTCATCGAGCATAAATTCTTGCTCCATTCCTCGTCCAGCATCCACTGAAAAATCCACACTGCCTCGACCGTGCTCGGATGATTCGTATAAACGTCACCGGCTGTATAGGTCATGTCGATACCCGCCTTCGGAGCTGTCCGTAAGAAATGGTGCTTTGGGCGACAGAGTGGAACAGTGAACCACGCGATGTGCCATTCGTCCGCCTACATGGTGGCGTTCGACACTCATCGGTGCTGCCGCACAGCGCACAGCGCAACCGATTGCGCTTGTGCGGTCGTGCCCGAATTGGCGCAGCAGCTGTTCATTACCGCCCTGTTGTCGATGCGTACAGTTCATCCAGGTGCAGCACATCCGCCTCTGCCAGCGCGGACAACGTTGCCGGGTCAGTGATCAGCTCGATTTCTTTGCTCCCGATTTTCAGCGTCTTACCCTTGAATGCATCGAGCTTCGTACGATCGCCGGTTCTCAGGTAAGCGGCCACTCGCATTCAGGTAACCGGAAATGAACTGGGCTTTTGCTGCCATAGACGGAAATGGTGGTTGGCCCAAGGGCGGTCGGAATTTGCACATTACGCCTGAAAGCTATCGCCCGCAGTCGCACGGAATTGCCCGCCTGGTTTTTCTTGGTGAACTGCACTGCCCACGTAACGCACGAACGTTTCGGGTTTTATGTGTTCGTCACGACAGGCTGTCGAGAGCGAAACTTTATCCCGTCGCATGCGCGCCAGCGCGGCAAGAAGCCCGATTGCGGACCCCCTCCGTGCGCCCACTGCGTTTGATGACACGCTTCCATGTAGCTTCAGCCTTCTGCGGTTTTGAAGCTTTCTTGGCTGCTGGCTTCTTAGCCTTCTCCGAGTTGGCAGAGGTTTTTGCGGGCGTTCGGAGAGGCGCTTGCTGTTTCTTTTTGCTCCGTTGGACCCGCAGCTTCTTCGTTGCTGATCGTTTTGCTTGCTGTTTGCGACTGCTCATATTGCTCTCAGTTGTCAGCAGTTAACCCGTGCTGCGCGAACAACGCGAAGATACAGCCTGTTTCAGCAATTGCGTGCCAGCCGCAGAGATCGCTAGGTTTAAATTGTGGCAATTAGAGACAGCCCGGATCGAATTATGTGGCAATTGGCGTTTCGAACTTGTGATAATGTGACGCAGAAAATTAGGTGTGCTACTTGACAAAGGATTATTTCAATGCGGAAGCAGAACCAAGACCGAGGCAACGGGGTCGGCCCGCAGAACTAAGTGATTCTGACCTTCAAAATCGAAGGGGCCAGCTAGTGGAGGTTTTCGAGGGTTATTGGGGCGATATCGGTTGGGAACTTCAGCGATGCAAGAAACCAGAATATCTTATCAACATTTTCAATCCACTTGCCGAAACATACATTCGAGATATCATCTCGGTGTTTTGCCTCCCATCTACAGAAGCAGCCTCCGCTTCCCTGTTGCGTGAAGTCCGGACCAAATTGCGCGATCTCGATACGCGTGTTGGTGAGGCAAATGATCTAATTGACCAATTCGAACGTATCGATTCGGTTTTCGCTCAGGCACCGAAAAGCACGCAACAACTCATGGGACGAGAGCAAGAGAAGCGTTGGTATCGGGCTTTGAGAAAAGCGAGAGAGCTTCGGGAGATTTCTGATTCACGACATTGTTTGCAAATACGACTCCGAAAACTCGAAGCCAGTTTTGCCCGCCAAGAACTTTTTCGTTTTCTCCAAAGCAAACGATACGAGTTGAACCCGATAAGTCTGGCAAATGCTGCAGCAGGTCTTCCGTATATAGGTTGGCGTCGGTCAATGGCGAGGAACAAGAAAATCCACGGTAAGAGAAAGAACGGCCTGTGGTACCAAATCTTTCAAGCGATTTGCTATCTTGCGGCAACCGCAAGCAAGAAGACAGAGAATGCTCTCGTTATGAAATTCCGAGAAGGTATTCCCGCGCTCCCGAATCGTTATAGTGGTCCGAAGTTAGAGCTGGCGAAAAAATGGTTCTACTTGGAGCGGGCGATCCGACAGGCATGCCGAAACAAGCCCTTTCCCAAAGCGCTTCCGTTCGAGATCATGAAGCAGTATGCAAAACAATTTCGTTCCTACTCCCCAGGCGATGTTTTCATTGCTGAACAGCACCAACTCAAGTTGTCCTAAAAACATCACAAGCGAGAACAATTATTAAGAAACTGGAGCACTCTGGGTACCGCTAATGATAAAATAAGCCAGTAAATTTGCGGGTTTGCCGCCTGTTGGCGCAGACGACAAGCCCTAACCACCATAGGAGGGGCGCTCCAATGGCAGCTGTCAAAACCTTACCTCAACTTCCGTCCCCCGGCAATTTCGGTAAGACCGATTTCCCCAGTATCGTGGTGCCGCGCTCTGGCGTAGTGACCCTCTTCGGCTATGGCATCAAGGTCATTCTCGACCGTGGTCATCTGCTTATCGAGGATGGAATCGCCGCAGATCGCAAGCAGCTTCGTTTTCCTCGCGTCGAGCATGGACTTCAACGGCTCGTAATCATCGGCTCTGATGGGATGATCTCACTTGCCGCACTCCGCTGGCTGGCGGATCAGGATGCGGCCTTTGTGATGCTGAACCGCGATGGGTCTGTGCTAGCCACGACGGGGCCGGTCCGCTCATCTGATGCTCGTTTGCGCCGTGCTCAGGCAGTCGCAGGACAGACCGGCTCAGCGTTAACGATTGCTCGCGAGCTAATCTGCCAAAAACTGGCCGGACAGGAACGGGTTGCGCGCGACAAGCTGCACGACAGCGCAACAGCTCAAGCCATCGCAGACTACCGACTGGAACTCGCCGAGGCCGACACCTTGGACAGGGTGCGTTGGCTGGAATCGGTAGGTGCTGGCGCGTATTGGGGCGCATGGCGGGGCGTGCAAATCACTTTCCCCAAGAAAGACTTCCCGCGAGTTCCTGACCACTGGCGGACGTTTGGCACCCGCAAGTCGCCATTGTCCGGGTCCCTCGACTCGCAGTTAACCCAGCAAATGCGATGCTGAATTATCTCTATGCTGTCCTCGAATCGGAGGCCCGACTCGCAGCTGCTGCGCTCGGACTCGATCCGGGCCTCGGTTTCATTCACGTGGACACGCCCGCTCGCGACAGCTTGGCGTGTGATCTGATGGAAGCTGTGCGGCCCCAGGTTGATGGGTACGTACTCGATTGGATTCGCCAGCAACCGCTAAAGCGAGAGTGGTTTTTCGAGCAGCGCGACGGCAACTGTCGCCTGATGGCCCTATTTGCTGTTCGTCTGACAGATACTCTGCCAATTTGGAGGCGGGCTGTAGGGCCAGTAGCGGAATGGGTAGCTCGTACGCTGTGGGCGGGGAGGAAGAAGGTTGATTACAATGCTCCGCCTCCCACACGTTTAACACAGAGTCACCGGCGAGAAGCCAGAGCCAGCAAGCCCGCCCCCACCGCCGCGCGCGCTCCGCGCCTGCAGAACCTCTGTCGTGGTTGCGGAAAGGAAATCGAGCTCGGACACAAACATTGTGGTGAGTGTGCCAGGTCCGTATCAGCTGAGCGCATGGTAGAGATTGCGCGTATTGGCCGGGAGTTTAGTCGCACGCCTGAAGCGCGTGCTAAGGAAGGCAAGAAGCAGCGTGAACACTCCAAAGGTCGCAGCGCCTGGACGATTTCAGGCCACCCCGCTTGGCTCACCGAGCAGGTGTACAACCAGAAGATTCAACCGCTGCTTGCGCCGATGACAAACAAAGCAGTTGCGACCACGATTGGCGTTTCCAAAGCTTTTGCAGGACGGATTCGCCGGGGCTACCGCCCGCATCCACGGCATTGGCAAGCGCTGGCGGAGCTCGTGGGAGTCTCGGCTGGGACAGGGGTAACAGAATGACTCATCGCCCTGAACAAGTGAGCCTGCACTGTTAGAGGAGCCCGGATTAGAGGCGTGAATCCCAGGTATATCGTCGATTCTAGTATGTGTATCTTCTTGTTACTAGCGCTTTTCAGAACTTGTCATTACGATTCCTGCGATGGCGCGCAGTTACATTAGCAGATTTCCCGAACCGTTACTTGCCGAACTTGTTGATGGGCGATGGCTCCCGGTGATTGGAGCCGGTGTGTCGCTAAATGCAGTACTGCCTCCGGGCAAGAAAATTCCGCTCTGGGATGAACTTGGTCGAGGTTTCGCATCTCAAATTGAAGGATTCGAGTATGCTGGAGCGGTCGATGCGATTTCGGCGTATACACATCAATTCACCCGCACAAAAATGGTAGAGCGCCTTTCCGATCTTCTTTTTATCGAGAGTGCCCGTCCTGCCGAAGTACACCGTGCGTTCTGCTCAATAAGCTTCCCCGTGGTATGCACCACGAATTTCGACCTGCTTCTTGAAAGACAGTATGACGCTGGTCCCCGCTATTGTCGGCCTGTTATGTACGAGGGGCAGCTAAGCCTACCTAACCGCGAACCCGGAGTTATGCTTTTAAAGCTGCATGGCGATGTACATCACCCTGATCGACTCATCGTGACGGAAGAGGATTACGACGGCTTTTTGCAGCGTTACCCGCTCATTGCTACATATTTGGCAAACCTGTTGATAACGAAAACCGGCGTGTTTATCGGTTATAGCCTGGATGATCCCGACTTCCGACAGGTCTTTCAGTTACTCACAGACCGCTTAGGACAAGCTCGGCGTCCTGCGTACGCAATCCGCGTCGGAGCAACACCTCAGGAGATTTCCAGATTTGAGCGCCGAGGCGTGAAGGTCATTAATCTCCCCGGAGCAAAAAGTAGGTATGGTGACATTCTCACTGCCGCGTTTGATGAGCTCCATGAATACCAGCAGTCAAGAGTCATAACTGAAAGTCAGATAACCGACGAGGCAGCCCTTCGAGAATTGCAGATGCCGTCTGGCAGCGCAACGCGACTATGCTATTTTGCGATGCCATTTTCGTTGAGTGCACTTTACAAAGAAGCTCTGTTCCCTATTGCGCAACGTTACGAGTTTGTTCCGATTACGGCGGATACTGTTGTCTCGCCGGGAGACTCAGTCGCTGCAAAAATTGACGCTGTTTTGAGTAAGGCGAAGATTGCTGTCATTGATGTCAGCTCAACCTGGACTCAGGTAGAACTTCAGGTTGCTTTGTCGAAGATGGGCCACGAAAACGTGCTAGTCATCGGCGAACAATCTGGAATATTAACCGCTGACATCGCGTCACTCCGCGTGATTCCTCGCCCAATGTTCCCGTTTAGTGAAGACGATTCGTTTTTGCGGGCTGTGTCAGACTGGTTCGCCTCCCGGGCAGAGGGGGCACGTCAAATCTTTTCTGAAGAACCCGAGAGGCTGCTGGAAGTATCGCCTCGTGCAGCGGTAGTGTCTGCCATTACACTACTTGAAATCGCTTTTCGGATGCGTCTCGGCAGCGATATCTTGAGTTCAGCTCAGCCGGTATCTCTCGGGAAGCTCGCACGTGTCGCGATGTCCAGAGAAATCGTTACTAGCAATGATTATGAAGAAATCCAGAGCTGGTTGAGGACGCGCAATGCTGCAGTACATACAGCCAGATCGATATCACGAGCAGAAGCTGAACGAATCATTCGCGGAGTGCGGGAACTCATTGCACGGCTCGGCGAGCCACCTATTGCGGGTGTGGCGGTGCGATAGGTTCCGCCAGATCCCAAGCTCCTGTTTGCAAGATTGTTTTGGCATATATAGATGCGATCTCGACAGCTTTACAAAGTGAACCCACTGGGTCAAGAATCCCAGCCTCACGCATACTGACTACCTGCTTTGTTCGAGCATCTAAACCTCTTCCGTCTTGGAACTTGAATTCTGTTTTTAGACTCGTTGTCGTTAGTAGTTGCTGGAAAGGGGCGTCTAGTGCATCAAAGACGACTGTCCGGCCAGGCAAAACTCCGCAAGCTTCATTTTCCAGCGCGACTCTAACTTCATGAAGGGCAACACCGCCGCCTTCAGTACACCCCGTTTCCACCGCCATGCGTACTGAGTACATGGCACTGGTCATGCGGTACTCTCTGTTAAGAGCGTCGGCCCTAGTCTGCCCGCCAACTCGTATCGCGACCTCCGCACCCGATAACCTTGCCAAGCGCTCCCGCAACTTTTCTCTTTCCATGGAGTTCGTTTCGCGCTCAACAGCAATTCTCAACCCCTTGACGCGCTGCTCTATGGCTTCGGGACGACCTGCACCGCTGCGAATAGTTGTATCATTCTTCGTAATAACGATCTCCTTCGCCTGACCTAGATCATCGATCGCGACGTTAGCAACGGTAAGTCCCAAAGCAACGCTAACAGCTTTTGCGCCGGTTAATGTGGCGATGTCTTCCAATATGGCACGTCGTCGATCGCCGAATCCTGGCGCTTTGACCGCAGCACACTGCAACGTACCTCGGCGCTTATTCACCAGCAACGTCGATAGTGCTTCGCCCTCAACATCTTCCGCAATGACCAAAAGTGACCGATTTGCGCGTACAACTTGCTCCAATATCGGGAGCAGATCTCGCATGCTCGCAATTCTTTTCTCACACAAGAGGATGTAGCAGTCGGAGAGCGTGCAAGTACCATTGCTCTCGTCCGTAGCAAATCCCTCATCGATGAAACCTCGGTCGAAGTACATACCTTCAACGCATTCCAAGTGAGTTTCGTCGGAGGGAGAAAGTTCCGTGTGGATAACGCCATCCTTCCCTGCGCGCTTAAATGCCTCTGCCACAGTCATGGCTGTAGCGGTGTCGCCGCAGGCAGCCGTGCTTGCAATATTTTGAATCAATGCCAATTCGCGCGCTGGCATTGCTCTATTACGGAGTGCTGAAACAACCAATGCCACGGTGTCGGAGATCTCGTTTACTATTGTTGCAATATCCGATCCGCTTTTTTGTGCTTCTCGTCCTCCCACCAGAAGTCGTTCACAAACTAATGCTGCGGTTTTTGCATAATCGCCCACCGCATAATGCATATCTCGGATTACGCTTTGCATTTGCTTTATACCGACACTCTCTAACGGATCACCTGAACGAACAACTGCGGCAATCGAGGCGGCATCTTTGACTTGCCGCTGCTCACCAGACGAGTCGGTCACCAAGACCAGCGCAGCGTTCGGACCAAACGAGCTAGCGAGAGTACTTACTACGCGGCGAGCACCCGAAATTACAACGTCAATGGCATCTGCCGACGACCAAAGGGCTGTTGCCTGGAGCTTAGATTTAATCGCTTCGGTATCGTAGGGCCAACGCAATTCTTCAATATCAACGGGTTCGGCAAAAACAGCTTTTAAAGTTTCAGTGATGTCGCGACGCAATTTGTCGCCCCAGTTCGGTTTTTCTTTGCTGTAGACAACGCACCTTCGGTACTTGTAGTCAAAAGGCACGTCCTCCATATCCTGCGTGATAAGAACAGTCGGAACTCCCAGCGTGTGGCATATCCCTAATTCATAATTTACGTTTGGATTCTTCGTCGTCACGTCCGCCACTACAATACGAGCTTTCCATATTTGCTCCCAAATATCACGAATTACCGGTTTGGTTCCGTAAATTTCATCGGACCTGAGAGCGTTCAGACCAGCGTCTTTAACTGCGGGTTTGATGATGTCGGTATAGTATTCGTTGAATAGTGGCTTAAATGGCATGAGGACAAAACATAAAGTTGGATCAATTGACGGGCGATAAACCATAAAGTTGTGCCTCAGGTTCTTGTGGTCGAATTTTACCTCGACGCGGTTTCTACTGTGGCCTGCTTACAGTCATCCCGGACATTAACCGCTGACATACAAATTATTAAGCGGTTCCGTAATCGATGATGAAGTCTCGGACTTGAGGCAACATCCTCTCGACATCTGCCCTGTCAAAGTCTGACCATTGGCCGTGAGCAGCCTTATTTCTGATGTCCGCCAGCCAAGTTATGCGCTTTTGAACGAGAACGCTATAAATGCCCTTTTTCGTGAGGTCTGAATTCATACCATCGAGCTTTGGCTTGGCCGAAATGCCAATGCTGTTTTTTTCGGCAAAGCTGTCGCAACGCATCTTCCAAAACTCCGCCTGCGAGAACAGCGGCGGCCTGATAGAAGCCTTGCGACAGCAGGTATTCAGACTGCTCCAAGAGATCGCCAAAGACCTCTGCGCGAACCAAGGCTGCTGTTTCAGCTAAATACCCTTTAGAGAAATCATTCGAGGCAGCCTTAATGATTGCAACGCCGCGAACCATATCTGAGTAGTACCCCGTATGCTTAAAAGCTCCTTTGAATCGCTGGTAGTACTCGCTCTCCGCACCGAACGTCCGACGGAGCATGTCAGCAGCGCTGGTTGCCCATTCTTGTGATCCAGAATCGTCAACGTAATCATCGGTGAGGACATTAGGTGGCGGCGGTCGTCTAGTGCTGAGAACTTTTTGGCCGGAATCAAGTAGTTCTCGTAAGCGTTGATTTATCAGCTCCGATGCTTTCATGGCATGAAGCCCCCCGCAAAGTCACGCGAAAATAATTAATAAGAAGAGAACTTTTGATTGTCGCCCTTGGCCTCTGCCGCGTCAATACTGCTTGGCCAATTGGATATGACATTTATCGCGTGTGAATTATGATGAGAGTGGGGTGCACTTTTTAACGACTCTGATTTTCCGAAGAGATCACGCTTCCGCGCCCAAGGCCCCGCGTGATAGAACCCCCAGCCCCACTCATCAACTACTTATATGTCTATTAGAATTTCGTATTACGCTTCGAACGGAATCAGTGAGGGGGGTGAATTTTCCCGTCCGTATAGCTAACCCCCCGCTCTGTTTGACGGGATAGGAGATAGGGGCTTTCAAAACTGCCCTCCCCTTCCTTGTCACACCAGCGCGTGATCTCGATCACTAACACTATAAAAAGACAAAAACAGTGATTGTGAAGCGCAATAATTCAAGCGCGTTTTCTGCAAAATTCCGTGCTGGGCGCGGGGGGTTGATGCGCGAACGGGGGGTGGGGGAGCGGGCCGGGCCCTTGCGTAACGGGAGTATAATTTTTCAAAAATGACCGACGGCTTGTTCGTCAACTTGAATGCATCTCTTGTAACGCTCTGTGGCGAGTGCTTCGATATTAAGTTCCACGGTGCGCAACACACACCGCCAGACAACCCTATACCTCTTCTATGTCACCGACAGGTTGAAAAAGAGAGGTATGCGCAAAGTGTCGGTAGAGAGATTTGGCCCGAAGGAGTGGTATGCGAAGGACTACGATGCAAGAGTGGAATTCGTTGTTCTTAACGTAATTCGTCGTGCATTCGATTCGGGTGCGCTAAGTTTCGATCTGCCTGATGACCCTATGTACTTCAAGAAAGTTCAGATGGAACACTCTGATTTTCAACCATCATCTTCGGTCAGCGATCAGGAGATTCGGCAACTCATCATTCACACGGCATTTTGGAATAGCTACCGGGGGCGCGATGGGAATCGCTACCCGGTGCAATTCGACTCTCAAGCTGATTTGGATTATTTGGGAGTAGGGACCGATGAAATTAGGCGCAATCAGTGGCTACTAGAAGAAGATGGTTTGCTTGAGAAGTCAACGATACCAGGTCTGGGGCGGCCAACGGCATCTCTCGTGAAGATGTACGAAGCAAAACAGAGTACCGTTCTTGGACGTGAGCGGATATTCCCAAAGGGAACTCAGTACGAGTCTTTCAAGGAAATAAGAGAGATTCTGCGCTCTGCCAAGAAAGATATTCTGATTGTTGATAACTATCTGGATGATTCGGTGCTGGATATGCTCGAAGCGCTGCCCTCGCAGCCGTGTCTTAAGTTGTTGACCTCAAGAATACCCAAGGATTTTAAGGTTGCGATAAATAAATTCAGCAGTCAGTATCAGCGGACAGTTGAAATCAAGCTTCACCAGAAGCAGATTCACGACCGAGCTATCGTCATTGACGATGTGCATTTCTATACACTCGGAGCATCAATTAAGGATGCTGGCGATCAGCTTTTGTCCTGAATAAAGTAGAAGACCCAGAGAACATCACGCGTTTACGTGTTGAATTTCAAAGGATTTGGGCATCAGCACAGGCGTTGTGAGCATTGGTGGGATGCGCCCTGCATTGGCAGGAATGGCCAAAATGTCCAGCTTGGTTTATCACCGAATCCGGTTCGCTTCGTCAACGAGCGGTTGCCGGTTTGAGTGCGCTGTAGCCTGAAAAAGCTTTTTAGGTCCGTCTCTGCTGTATGAGCACAACCAGCAAGGTGCCGGGTGAAATGTGAGTATCGGCAATTGCAAGCGTAGTTTGCTGCACCGAAATGCTCATAAACCGAGTTTGCTCAATAACAAGTGGGGAGGATTTAACCATGGCCTCTGATAGCACACCGCAGTTAACTGAGCCTCATAGAAATCTCTAGCAGTGCCCTCGAAAGCAAACACAGCCCGACTCTGGCAAGCACGGCAACTTGGCCCTGTACTCCTACCGCTTCGATGCTGAAGGCATTTCCCTAGCGTCAATCACAACAATTTCAGGAACCTTTTTCCCTTCTTTTATTTGTTTTTTCCGCAAAGCCAACAGGTCGATGATTGCCGAATCGCCTTCGGTAACGCGCAGGATTAAGTAGACTGATTCCTGTGTTGCTTCACTCTTCTCGTAAGCTGGCAGTTGGATTTCAAATCCGTGCAAAAGGGCGGGGTTGTTTGATTTTTTGACCTCTACCAATATTCTGCCTTCGTAGCCCGTACTCAATTTGAAGTCGACTGGACCGTTTCCAGCGTCTGGCTCACGGCTTAGGTCCACATTGTTCGCCTCACAGTAGGTATCTGCTATCGCATAAAATATGCGTTGCGAGAAAACCTCTCTTCTGAGGCTCCCGTCCTCGTTGTACAGCACTTGATACAGTTTGTTTTCTTCAATGTTTTTCTTAAACTGAGCCACTATCATTTTCACAACCGTCCGCAGCTCATTTATGCTTTTGGGTTGCTTGATGTCGATTCTAAGCGGACTTTCTTCTGCAGCGGTACGCCCAATGAACTCCCAACTGAACAAACCATCTGGGTCTTCATCAAAGTCATATCTATTGCCCGCAGCCTGACGGTAGACGTCAATCAGGTCTGCTAGGTTCTTTGGTTTTGAGAACAACATCTCCCTGATTTCGCTTTTGCTAACAACCCGTTTTGCTTTCCCCGCAGCGGCAACGATTGCGTTCCATTGTCGCCTCACTTCGTCGTTGAACTGCGCAACCTCCCAAATCTCACTCCGGTCAAGTGCAACGGGTAACGGACTCAGAATATGTGCTGGTACAAAAACCAATGCTCTTTTCCCATCGGGGTGAATGGGTAATATCCATTCGTTGTGGATCAGTGCAAAACGTCCCTGCGGTTGCAAATTCATTTCCCTAGTGACTCGTTGCGTGTACGCAAGAAACCTTTCCTTCAGTATGGACACTGCCATGTCACTCAACAGGTCTGCCCCGAATCTTTCTTGAAAAAGTCCGATAAGTTCAAACATTTCTACCGCATCAATTCCAAGGTCAACAATTTCCTTTCCGCGCTGGACAAGCATGTCCGCCAAGTCAGGTCCAACTCCTTTCCCGAACTCGCCTGCATTGGCGTAACCAAGAGCTGTGCCGTGTTCTTCTTTGAAGACGAGCCGCTTCTTCGCAGCTTGCCACGCAACGTCACCAGGTTTCCTAGAAGCCTTCAGGAGCTTGATAACCGGGGCAAAATAATTTTCTAAATCTCTTCGAGCATTTATAAATTCGGGAATCTTGGTTGTCTTTAAGAGATTCGGGTCAACGAAGAGCCTGTTATCGATTCCCAAATGGGCATTCAACACGCCTCGCTTTTTCAGTTCTGCAGCAGGAGCCCCGAAATACTTGCTCAACTTTAGAGCCATGCCGGAATCCTCCTGTCAAAATGTGAGTAGTCCAATCAGTGCTGGGGAATGCACAATGGTACTCAGAACTCAGCAGATGAACAACTGATCTGCGGGGCCCCATTCCAATCGACAAACAGGAGTTAACCCGAGTCGCAAACAATAGCCGCAAGCCGTTCCTGATTTCTCGGATGCAGCCTGCTGCGACCTTTCCGAATGTCCAGCAGTGCCCGGCGGGAAAGAACGCTCTCCTTTATCAAGCGTGATAGCGGCAACTGTTTCAGCGCGGGCAATGTCTTGGTTTGCCATTCGTCGCGGCGCGGGTCGGGATACAAATCGGTCACCGCTCCTTGGCACTGACCGTCCGCTCCACATCTCTTTTCCGTCAAAAGAATGTTCTCTAGGTTAGGCAAGTCACGATAATGGAGAAGCAGAATCTCGTTGGTGGAGGCTAGCTGCTCTGCGGCTTGCGTATATCTGTTGTTTGTGACGACTGCGCCGTAGCTCGCCTGCTCGTGAGCCTTTGCCGCCGCAGCTTCTTGGACAGCTTTGTTACCGACAGGCCGAGCATAAAGTTTGCACTGAAATACAACTCGCACGCCGTCCTTTTCTGCTACCACATCAACGCCTTGGTCGCGGCTTTGCAACGTAACCCGTGCGTTCCAGCCGACTCGCCGCAATTCCTCTGCGCAAAATCTTTCAAATTCCCCGGGAGTCATATCGTCCGAGAAGTCTCGAAAGGCTGGTTGAGCTTGCATCGCGGCCTCGACGCGTTCCTCAATGAGATGTGCTACCATCGGGCGCTCGCGTTCGAGCGCAACACACTCATTGGGGGCGAGTACGGGTACGACGTTGTGCATTATGAAGTAATCGATTTCTTTGGCCCACTTTTCCACTTGAGGCCGTCCATACGCATCCTCCCAAATGAGTTGCGCCCTTCTTCTAATCAGAGCACTCATTTGCTGCTCGATTGCGGTTTCTGCTTTCTGGAGTAAAGTGCGGCTTGCATTCACACGGCGAAAATGTCGTACGACTGGATAGGCGAGCGCCGCCACAAGCACGACGGAAATAACGATGCCTATGCCCGGCTGTTGCAAAAGATGTACAAAAAGCCAAAGGACACCAACAGCGATCAATAGGCCAAATACGATCTGTGGATCGACGAGGTGTTTTCGTTTTCTGCGCTCCATGGCTCCCCCCAACCCTCCCAATCTTCCAGCCAGATTTCGTCCCGTAGTCAGATTATTATTCCGCGCAAAGGCTCAATTGTAGACCATTGTCCGTGGGATTATCGTCGTTGAGCATAGCAGCATTGTTTGCTTGAAACAACGCCCTCGAAAGCAAATACAGCCCGCCTCCGGTCCCGCAAAGGCTTTTGGCCAAGCGTTCCGGGAAATTCGCACAAGCCGTAAGCTATCCCAGGAGCAATTAGCGTTCGACAGCGGATTTGACCGGACGTACATCAGTCTCGTGGAACGTGGCGTCCGGAGCCCGACGATCCGGTCACTCGTAAAATTGGCGGATGTGCTGAAGGTGCCACCCTCTGAGATAGTGGCGCGAATGGAAGCGCTACTCAAAAAAGCCAAATCGCAGAGCAAGAGTCCTGGCTAAGCTGAGTTGCGGGCAATAGCTGTAAGGCGTTCCTGATTTTTGGGATGCGGCCTGCTGCGACCTCTCCGAATGTCCAGCAGAGCCCGCCGGGAAAGGCCGCTCTCCTTAATTAAGCGTGACAGGGGCAGGGTTTTTAGCGCGGGCAATATTTTCGTCTGCCATTCATCGCGTCTTGAGTCCGTATATTCGGTATAGATTTGCTGACTCGAATGGATCAGGCCAGCGTCAACCTCTTGTAGGTGATTCGATTCCTTCCCGATAAATTTGATCTGATCGATGTAAATATGCCGACGCTGGAGTAGGCCGACGGTCTGCTTCCAACAGGTATTCCCATCCGCATCTGCACATTTCGATTCCGGATGAAATTCGTATTCTCGAAGTACTTCGCCGTATGTCTTTACGCGCGCCGCTAGGCGGGTACCGTGATCGCCAGCGGCTGTGATGCGATAGGCTTTCCCGCTGTACTGGTCAATCCAATTCATCTTGAGCCATTGGGTCGGATTGTTGTTATACGGCGCAATGAGGTGAAAGTGTTCAGGGTCTGCGCCGATGGGATGGCCGAATGCTCTCACGTGACAGCTCAGCAGGAAATTAAATGGCTTTACCTGTTCCGAATATGATTTGCCCTCGTTCAATTTTGCCAAAGGTCGGATCACGGCGGGACTGCTCACGGAAACGCGACCGACAGCAGGCCGGCCCAGAAAACTCAGATTTCGTGTGTGCCTCCCGAGTGCTTTCAGGATCATGTTGAGCCACGCTTGCCCAATCCATCTGCGGTCTTCGCTCTCTGGATCGGTCGGATTCAGCAGATGACCAAGGCCATGCTCGGACCATCGGTCCGCATCATTGTTTTTGCCCTTGCGAAGCAATGCGGGAATTCCGTTTCTGTCCATCAGGAATAACGCATAGCGCTTGGCCGAAATAGCAAAACAGTAAAGTTGCCTTTGTTGGCGGGTTTTCGGGTCGAAATTATCATCCTCAATCTTCAGGATCGATCCAGGCACAGCCGCGCGATCATAGGGATTCAGGGCTGCGAATCGGTTCGCAATCTCTTCAACCTGCTTCCACGAAAGCGCTTTAATTGCCGAACACCCATCCTTCATACGATATGGTCCCCCACGGCATGGGGTTAATCCGCCGCGCTTTGTAGCGACAATTGCCATTGAGTCGGTATCCTCCATTGCATATGTACCGCCCAACTCGCGGACGCAGTATTCAAGCAGCGCCAGCATCAGGCGCGCTCCGCCCGTGATGAGAGAAGCAAGCGGCGGAAAACAATATTTGCCGGGTATTTCCGGGTGAGCGACGCGACAGGTAAACGGTTCCGGATCGATACCATGACAAATGACGTGTACCGGCTGATCCGATTCCTGCCGATTCATTTCCGCATAAATGCCGTAACTGGTTGCATTTGCGAGAACCTTTAGCGCTTTATTGAGGCGATCCGTTTCAATTTGCGAAATGTCACTGCGCGACCCCAAGCGTTTACGCTCCTCGATTACCACCTTAAAGAAATCCTGTTGTCGGGGATCGACCTCAATGGCCCCGCGCAGCCGGATTGGTTTTAATTCCGCTAGTGTGCCGACCGGTTCCAGCCGAAATGCATCGATGATTGTGGGAATGCAGCCCGTCAGAATTACGGACACGACAACATCAGGCAGTGAATACCAGAGCACGTTGTGCAAATTATTCTTGCCGGGATGGATGTGATTTACCGCCACTTGCCAATCATTGCTCTCTGCGGAATATTTGGCGCGAGAAGGCAAAACGTCGCCATCTGGAATTACTTGTACAAACGCTGTCAAGTTTCTCCAGATTGTCGGATTAAATAGATCGTCTTTGGATAATTGCTTTAGAAAATCAATTATTTCTACCGCGCAATGCTCGATTATTCTGATTTCGTGGGCTGTCACGAATTGCCAAAGACCCATGAGGCTGTTGACCGTGGGATACATCGAAAGAAAATCGGTATATATAACAGGAACGGGAGTTTTTCGAATATGTGCACTGGTCCGCCCGCCGAAGAATGCAGATTGCGCATATCCGAGATACGCTTTGGGGAAATCCGGCTGGCGTTCAAGAATTGGATTAATTCCCACCGCTTGCAGATAGGCTTTGCCAATTGAAGCTGGCGAATATGCTTTTGTGGGCTGAAGTGTAATCGGGTGCCTGTCGTATTCTTCCAGCAGCTTTTTCGCCAATTCTGCCGTCCCTAGAACGTCTCGCCGGTTGTAATCGATATACTCCTCTGTGATTTCGCCGTGGCGTTCTACATGTTGCTTGCCGTGTTCCACGCCGAATGCTTCGCATGCTGATTCCAGAGAATAACCTCTATCAGTCAATGCAAACGCCAGTGTGCGCAAATCTAAAAAGTGACCGCGAAATATATGTCCTTTTTCCGGTTTGCCAGTTGCTGACCCCTCTGGAATCAGATCAGTGTCGTCGGGCCACTTCCGCGCGGTAAAGCCTTTTAGTGCGCGTTTGCTGTCGATGTGCTTAATGGCAATTCTTGGTCGAAATTGATTTCTTTGTTGCCGACCTCCTTTGCCGGTATGTGGCCAAATCCCAAGGGAAAAACCGCCAGCGAAACGTCCGCGCGCCATAGCGAAGTCGAATGCAAGGCGCGACAGGTCGAAGGGGAGATTGAACCCGACCAGCAGACACCGGCCTTTGTAGACGGCCTGGTAGAGTTTCTTGCGAAATCTCTCCAATGAGAGCAGTTTCAGCTTTTTATTCATGGCTGCTGCCGTATGGGTTTCAGCGTATTGTTCAAGAATCTTGCGGTCTTTGTCCGGCAGGTCTTCAGCATAGAACAAACCTTCTTCGAAGCACTGTCCAGCCACGACGAATCTGTAACTTCCAAACGTGAGACGCTGAGTCGCATCAATCTGCGTTTCCGTGTCGAACACCAGCATCGCATCGGGACGTTTCCACGGTTTGCGAGAACGAGCGCTTGATTCTGTATCCTCCGGCTTGGCACTCTTTAGTTGCGGATAAACGCGAACGGCAATTGGCACTAGATTTAAATCGGGCTTGCCAAAGCGCATTATGGTTTACTTCCTTGGTTTGCGGCATTCTAGTTCCGCGAGCTTTTCAAGCACCTCTGGAATCGGCTCCAATAGTTTCCCTAGAAAGTAGCGCTGAGTGTCGATGTATCCTCGGATTGATGCCGCCATTTTGAGATACTGATTCTCGCTCTCATTTTTCAGCGTTTCCTGCGGCCAATCGTATTGGGCAACATTCAGAATAGCGCTGTGATCGTTTGCCGGAACTGGTATCGTCACGGAACTGTTTGTTTCTCCTGCAACGTGATGGTTATCCGTGATGCTCTGTCCCCGCAGCTTCCGTTGACATTCAGTGCATATGATCGGGTTGCTGCCTGCTATCAGTGCCTCTGGCCGCGCTTCGCCGCATGAACACTTCGCGCCTTCGCCTACACGCCGAGCAGCCACGGCTTTGCGCTGATGTGCGCTGACGGGATCACGAGCTGGCAGTCTTGAACGCATTACGCATTCCGTGCGTAAAGTGACTCAAACGACAACACGCCCGCCGATCCCAAGCGATTCAGAACCGCCCGGTCTGTCGGCAATGGGACGTTCACGCCGTTTGCGTCCTTGATGTACTTGCCCCGAAATTTATTGAGCCGGGATGAGGCGCCTGTCGCAAGGTAGTGATGCACCGAGTTCCAGTACTCACCGAGCAGGCTGGCTTGGTAGGAGCCGCGCACGGCAAGCTCGCGTGTTCCTTCGGGTGTCGGAATCATTACAATCCGCAGGAGATTGTCTTGTGTCTTCGCGACGTATTTGCCATTCTTGCGTTTCTGCAGCGCGGGGCCTCCCCATCGGACCACAGTACGCGGGCTGATCCCAGCATCCCGTGAAGCTTGGCGAAGCGAAATTTTGTCGCTCCGCATCTTCGAGACCACCGTAATGACGCGATCCCAGACATTCTTGAATTTGTCGGGCCTTGCGGAATATTGGGCTGCCGTCCGGGGAGCAAGGGACTTAGGTTTTGTGAACCGGAACCGATGCTTTTTGCCTGCTGTTTGCTTGCGCTTTTGCGTGTTCTTTTTCACCGCGCTAAATTGTCTTATTCCCCATTACTTAACAAGCTTTTTGTTTGGCTTTTTTGAATCAAAACCGGAGAGAGGTTTTGGTACGGTATCATTAACAACTCGATTGGAGTTGTGTTATATGGAAATCACAATCAGCGAGAGAATGTTGCAGGAGATCGACGAAATACTAGCGGCTATTGGCCAAACGGACTACGAAGCATTTCGGGCAAAATGCAAGAATGCGTCTGTTCTGTTAGCAGGTCTGGCTGAGTGGTCGAAGAAGATGGCGGCAATGAGCCGCCCTGATCTTGTGGCGTTGGTCGAGCAAATTCCAGCGCCCGAAAAAGAACAAAAGCTTAGGCTCCTGCTGGGGCTGAAGGAATCGCTGCCTTTAGTCGGGACGGCGTTAGTCAAGGCAGCCCAAATCTTGCCTCAGCTTCAAGGTGGTAGGCCGCGAAGTTTTAAAGATCGCGAGTCGATGCGACAAGCGTGCAGACTGGTCCTGAGCCTTGTCGCTAATGGTCAACGTGAATCCGAAGCAAAGAAGCATGCCGCAAATAAATTGGGTGTCAGTCTCCAAACTGTGAATCGAATTTGGAAGCAGCGGACAGAACTCGCAACGGAGTTTAGTTTTGAGGAATTTTTCGTGCGAGTTCTCACATCGCTGTTTGCAGGCAACGCAGCCATAACTAGTAACGATGAGACAAGCCCCAAAGAGTCAGCTGGGGAGAGTGCTTGAAAGTCCGTGCCGTGTTCGCGACATTCGCGATACGTTCAAATTGACGGGAAAATGGGGGCGGTAGGTATGTCGTTCCGTGATAAAATAGGGCCATAAACAGCGGGCTTGCCGCCTGTTAGCAGCAAGCGACAAGCCCTAACCACCAAAGGAGGATTAGCTCCGATGGCAGCTACACAAACCGTAGCGCAATCTCCGCAGTTCTGCAAACTCAGCGACAGCACTGCAGAAACTCCATCCGTCAGTGTTCCATTACCGCTGAAACCACGCCGGGGAGTGTTGACCCTCTTCGGCTACGGCATCAGTGTTCGCGTGGATCGTGGCCATCTGATTGTCAAGGATGGTATCGGCTCTGATCGCTACGAAGGCCGCTTCTCCCGTGCCGGGCACGGACTTGAGCGGCTGGTGGTAATTGGCGCTGACGGGCTGATTTCCCTTGCGGCACTCCGCTGGCTGGCCGATCAGGATGCAGCTTTCGTGATGCTGGAGCGGGACGGCTCCGTTCTCGCCACGACAGGGCCGGTCCGCTCATCTGATGCCCGTTTGCGCCGTGCTCAGGCATTGGCAACACAGACCGGCGCGGCCCTAACTATTGCCCGCGAATTGATCAGCCACAAATTGGCGGGGCAGGAACGGGTAGCGCGCGACAAGCTGCACGATAGCGCAACAGCACAAGCCATCGCAGACTACCGGCTGGAACTCGCCGAGGCCGACACTCTGGACAGGGTCCGTTCCCTGGAATCGAAGGGCGCTGCCGCGTATTGGGCCGCGTGGCGGGATGTGAAAGTCACTTTTCCCCAAAAGACTTGCCGCGTATCCCTGACCATTGGCGCACCTTCGGCACTCGCCAGTCACCGTTAACCGGGTCTCCTAGGCTGGCGGTGGGCCCCGCTAATGCAATGCTGAATTATATCTACGCGCTCCTTGAATCGGAGGCTCGGCTCGCAGCAGCCGCGCTTGGGCTCGATCCGGGTCTTGGGTTTATTCACTTGGACACGCCCGCCCGCGACAGCTTGGCGTGCGACCTCATGGAGGCGGTCCGGCCACAGGTAGATGCTTACGTGCTGGATTGGATCACTCAACAACCGCTCAGCCGGGAATCGTTCTTTGAGCAGCGTGACGGAAATTGCCGCTTGATGGCTGCATTTGCCGTTCGCCTGAGTGAGACTTTGCCGATGTGGCGGCGCGCGGTCGGGCCATTCGCTGAATGGGTCGCGCGGACGTTGTGGGCTGGAAGGCGAAAGGTTGATTACGATGCCCTGCCACCAACACGCTTGACTCAGCGGCATAAGAGAGAGGCCAGAAGCAGCGACCTCACCCCGCCAACTCCTCGCGTGCCGCGCCCGCAGACGCTTTGTCGTGGTTGCGGAAAGGAAATTGCACCCGGACACAAACATTGTGCCGAGTGTGCTAGGAGCGTCTCAGCTGAACGCATGGTAGAGATTGCCCGAATCGGTCGCGAGTTTAGCCGCACTCCCGAAGCGCGCGCTAAAGAAGGCGACAAGCAGCGCCAGCACTCAAAAGCTCGCAGTGCTTGGACCCTATCGAGTCATCCCACTTGGCTCACCGAAGAGGTCTATGAGCAGCAGATTCAACCGCTACTCGCGCCAATGACGAACGCAGCGGTCGCGACCAAGATTGGTGTTTCAAAGGCATTCGCGGGACGAATTCGCAGGGGCTACCGCCCGCATCCACGGCATTGGCTGGCGCTCGCACAACTTGTTGGTGCTTCCCCGGAAGCAGCCGGTCGCAATCGAGTATAAGATTGCACAACGTTCTTGATTTGTAGCTGGAAAGCTGACATGGGAACATTTAGAAGAAGGCAATGCAAATTATTCGTGAGCCTTCGGATGTCACTTAACGCACAAGGCAGTCGGAGCTGAACTCGCTATGAAATCCATGTGAGCTTCCAGGATGGGCAAAACCGACGTTTCCTTGCCCTTGAGAAGTAACGAAATTGTGCCTGCGCAGCACCTACGGAATTCGCCTCCTTTTGCGGTCTTGCCTGAAAGATGAGTCGGTTCTGTGGAAGGAAGTAGGCTTGCGCAATGCTCTGACAACTGAGTACATAAGATCCGCACGGTAGTAGATAGAACCCGCACTGCAGCAACGATCTCAGGCCTTGGCGTGTCGTATCTGCCTCGCCCAATCGAAAATATCAATTTCTCTGGCTTGCTTGCGTTGAAGAAGCTAGTGGCGAATGTCGACAGATTGCTACCGGATGCCCCCCCGCCGTGGTGCGGAAATACTACGGTCTCTGCCAGAATATCAGAGTTACTCTCCAAAAGATTCGCCAGCCCGATTTCGTCAATATCCCCAGGAAGCAAAAGCAGTGGTTTTCCATCCCTCAGCAGCCGAACAACAGCGCTGCCTGAGTTGCTCGTTAGCTTTCTTCCTTTATGGTCGTAGCTACCGGTCCCTTTACTGCAAGACCAGGGCTTGGAGCCAAAATCTCGATTCTTATTGCGGCTGTATCAAACTGTCCGGTTTGATTTGTGGTTAAGCCCACGTCGAAGTGAATTTTGCCCGCCTTATTTGCCTCGTCCAAGAGATACGTTAGGTCGTTCCAGGTTGGCGAAGCCTTGACTGCGTCAGAATTGATTCGGATAACCTTAACCGCTACCGTCTTGGACTCCAAAAGGCTCACGAGGCCTTTTATATGGTCTTCGTCGGCATGCGAAATCAGCACGACGCCAACTTCTGAGATTCCCTCTTTCTCCAAGAAATCTAGCAGGGTGGTCCCCGGACCCGCATCGATAACAACGACTTCATCGTCAATCAGGACGGCGCAGTTTCCATGACCGACATCTAGTATAGAAACGGTCGGCTCGGTCATTTTGATTTGCTCTTAACCGGAAACTCAAAATTAGTAAAAAATAGAGCTTCAGGTTGCTCCGCTCCTTTGTTGACGCTCGCGAAAAAACGAAATCCGGGCTTGAGCAACGCCCTGCGCCTGTACGGAATGAGGTCTAACGGCAAGCGGATAATTTCTTTAGAATCCCACCCTGGAACCGTCACATAGAATAAAGCAGGTTTTGACCCGACCTGGACCGATTCAACCCGCAGAAGGGTTCGCCACGCTTTCCTGCTCGGAACAGGTGCACTCTTGAACTCACTTATGCAACGCGCGAAACCGGTCGCAATGGTATCGGGATTAACCTCATCAATAGAGATGAGAGAAGGTATGAATGGAATGTATTGACGGATAGCGTCGATGTCCGCCGTACTCCATCGGGTACATAAGACTGCCGGACAATGAACATTATAGAGTTCTGCGACGGCTTCTGCGCCATTAAACGTCGCGTAGTGTCCATGCTTCAGGCGGTGATCACTGACTACAGCATCAACCTGTTTCTTCGTGGACGCGACAAACTTACTCAACTCTGGCAAAGGTCCGTTTGCAGGCAATGCCTCAAAATGGGCATCTGTGATCGTGAATACCATCGCCTGCCTAGCCGTAGGATCGTCGTCAATTACTTTCACGCGCGAAATATTTTGCCCTTCTATGTTCAGAGCCATTTCACTTTCCAAGGATGGGCAGTTCCACGGTAAAACACGCCCCCCCTAAATCGCCATGTGCCTGAGCCTTAACCGTTCCTCCCAGATCTTTCACCGCATCGTGAACAATGGCCAGGCCTAATCCCGTTCCGTTAGGCCGCGTTGTCTCACCTGCAAGCCAGACATCGTCAGGATCGATTCCTTCTAGTCCGGGACCATTGTCATCAAAGCGAATTCGCAAGTTTCCATTAGAGAATTCCGTCCGAATTCCTATCTTGTATTTCCTAACATGAGTTTTCTCAAACCACACTAGGCTGTTATTCAAAAAGTTTGTGATAATTGATTCAATGGCTGCCTTGCTTCCTCTCAAATATGGGTTTCCATCGGCAAGGTCGGTTGCGACCTCGACGTCCCGCTCCTGCAAAAACGGTGCGTATATTTTCACGACAGATTCTATTGTTTGGTGTATCTCTACTTGACTCGCTCGCCTCTTCTCGTGGTCAAGCAGGCTAAACGTCACATTGCCCAAGACCTTCATTGCGTCTGTCGAGCGAATAATCAGCTCCACTGGCTCTGCCAGAATATTGCTGTACCTATCGCCGAGTTCTTTTCTCGCTCGTCTTTCAATCGACTTAGCTGCCTGGTCGATGGCTTTGATGGGATTGCCAGCCGACTCATGGGCGAATGTCGCGGCGGTAATTCCGGCAGTGCTCAAAGTACGATAGAGTTGCACTTCCTTGCGTAGAGTCTTTAGTTCTTTCTCTCGAACCCCTTCGTATTTCTTGAATGCTTGTTTGATTGCGCGCCGCTTCGGACCGGGGACTCGGTCGATTGCCTCCGTCATCCCCAGCTTGGCCTTTATAGTACGTTTAGGGGCTTCTACTCTCTCACTGGCGCGCCTCTTCAGAGCTTCCTTCATTCTGCATCGCGCCATCCATTCAAGCGCATCGTTAGCAAACCGTCTCAGTTCGAGGAAAACGTCATTCTCGATGAAGCCCGACCGATCAGTTTTCTGGGTTAGCCGACCGGCGGTCTCGAACGTCGAAACTCGTCCAATCGAATTGTTTGTGGAAGGTCGCTCTTCGGGGCTGCGTGCCCTCCTTAGATTCATGTCCAGCCAATCATTCCCAGGATTTCCATACGGACTTACGCGCAAGCCATTTTGATAAAAATGCACGCCGCCAAAGTGCCCGAGCCACTCGCGCACTTGTTCGACCGTAGAAGTCCGCGTGGAAAAAGTCTGTTTGTTTAGAATGAAGGCCCAGAGGTCAAATTGTGCTTCGGGCGACGCGTATGTTGGATGTCCCTTTCCCAAACTAATATCGCTGTGTTTTGCCGTGAAAAGGGTCTTGCCTTTCCAGTCAGTGACCACCGCTCGCGCCGTACCGGATTTGTCGAGATTTGCAGAAAGGTGAAACTCAGCATCCTCAAAATAACGTGCTCGGACGAGCTTCTCTAAGTCAGAGAATTCTGCAGCCTTCAAAGTTGGCCTGAAGCCCTCGGGATCGTCGTCGAAGGGGTCAGCCAACAAAATCAGTGCCCTCGCTAATCTGCTTACTTCGGCGCGGCTGACCGCCGCACGGAGATCATCAATCGTGACTACGGCACCGGAAGAGTCTCCAGTTTTACGCGTAGCTTCTTCAACAGTGAGAGGCACTTCTTCTACTATGTGTGCAGCCTCATACTTGGACCAGTCAATCTTGAGAAGGTACTCCCGTTGAGGATTAGGGCGTGGCCAACTTCGCAGCGTGGCCATGTTCCCCAGTCGCAACGCTGCCAGGCGCCCCAACCCCTTACTTCCGGCTGGAACTCTGTTCAACCGCGTCCGCTGTTCTGGATTTCTCCCTGAGCGCCCAAGAATGAGCCAACCGTTAATAATTCCTTCTGCATCCATGCCGTCACCGTTATCGGAAACTTCAATTGTTCCACCGAGTCTTTCGGTGTTGCGCAACACGACGGTGCACTCTCTCGCGGATGCATCAAAAGAGTTTTTGACAAGTTCGAGGATGCTCTGGTCAAGGCTCGGATTAAGTTCCTCTCCTAGGCGTCGGAGAATATCTGGCGAGAATCTGAGGGAAGTCGATGTGTCTGTCACTAGTCCCCCCACGGCAGATCACGAAGAGCCGATACCGTTAGGTGACGGCAGCGAATGCGTCGATTAAGAAATTCATTCGCTTCCTTGTCTTTAAGAACTGCCAAAAGCCTGTCGCAACTTACTACTGTGCGGTCTTTGGGCCGAAGGACAAGTAGATGGTTTTCGACAGCAACCCGCCCGCGACCCCTGATAACCGTTCCCACAGCTCGATACTTGTCATCGGGCCTCGACGTTCTCCTAACAACCACGAACGGAGGCCTGAAGGTTGTTCCGTTGAATCTCCGATGATGGCTAAATGCGGAAACTACCTCCCAGGAAGGCAAGTCGCGGGCTCGGATGAACGGGAACCATGCGCCCTCATTAGGATCACGGTAGGACACGACCGCACCAACCGACACTTCAAATTTATCGCTTACACGCAAGCCGCCTTTCTGCTCGCGAGGAATCCAGTCGAATCTGGGTGTGGATGTGGGTTTCTTTCTTACTTGGCCGACGACTACGAAGACATCCACGTCGGTGTGACGGTCAAATCGGCCGATGATTTGTATCTTTCTGATAGCGACGCGGTCTTCAAACAGATGTCTCCATTTCGCGTACCTAGAGCCACTGCGAAGAACATCGGGCAGAATCGCGATAATCTGTGTGCCCGGCTCCGATCGCGACATGCATGCGTCCATGAATATTGCTGCGGAGTTTACCTTGCCACTTCCCCACGCACAAGCCTCTGGAGCGTCCACGGAAGTAAAGGGCGGGTTGATTAGGATATGCGTCGCCTGTTTGTAAACATCCTCCTCAATCAGACTGGAACCGAGGCTGATTCCTGGGAATAGGTCGTCAAGACTGGGCAGTTTCTTGCGAGGTGCTGGCAATTGCCGTCGGATGGCAGCGAGCGCCAAGCGAAGCTTCGTGGCTCGGACAAAACCTGGTTGAACGTCAAGGGCTAAGACTTGCTGTCCCCACTCCCACAGTGTTGACTTGAGATCAGAGGAACACGGAAGACGGCCCACAAATGCAACTAGCAGGTCACCCACGCCGCATGCGGGATCAAGCACCTTTACGTCAGGTGTTAGACGTAGACCGCCCGCCGTGATTGCCAGCTTCGCCATCGCTGAACCTGTAAAAAATGCGCCGGTTGCACGGAGTACGTCTATCGGAATTTGTCGCCGCAGTTCGGCTGATGGCTGTCCATCCAATGCCGCATCCAAATCCTTCGGAAACGCGGCGTCCCGTTCCGGGCGCATCGACCTGCCGAGAAGTTCTTCTAATCGAGCTACATATGGGCTAAAGGATTCCATTGTAAGAACATATATAACAGAGGCGCTCCATTCCCGAGAAGGAGATCGATGTCGCGTGCGAGGCCACGAGGAACCTAGCCCACCTCGTATGGGCATCTGCCTGATTGGATGAGCGCTACCCTGATAGTCTTGGTTTCAGAATAGGCTCGGTCAGGTGAAGTCGCTCTCCTTCCGGTGACATCGCTCGCATACTGGGCTTTGAGTCACAGCGAATCGCTTGCATTGTACTGTTCCTGAGCGGCTTTGCAACATCAAAGCCGCATCCGGTAACGAATCGATAACCGATTCGCGCCCGCTGTCGTTTATCCCAGACCCCCGCCGCGCGCCCCGCGCGCGCACTCACCAGCACACCCACAGCCGCGCCCCCCGCGTCAGCCCCCGTCCACGCACATCGCACGCACGCCAATCCCCTCGAATTTGCAAGTAACGCGCGAAGATTTCGCCCGAGAAATTCTCTGTTTTTTCTTTCTCAGAGCTGGTGATCAACATCACATGCTGGCTGTGACAACAGGGGGGAGGGCAGTTGTGAACGGCTCTATCTCCTATCCCCCGCTCTGTTTGACCCACCCGCAACAGCTCCGATAACATCGAGGTTTACCTTACAGGGACAACCTGATACCGATGCCGCACGAACTGCCCAAGGCTTACGATCCCAGCTCCATTGAGACCCGCTGGGCTGAATACTGGGACAAGCAAAACCTCTTCCACGCCGAGACCGCAGGACATACGCCCGCGCAACCGGTTTTCTCCCTGCTGCTGCCGCCTCCCAACGTCACCGGACGGCTGCACATGGGGCACATGCTCAACCACACGGAGATGGACATCATCGTCCGCTGGCATCGCATGCGCGGCTATCTGACGATGTGGCTGCCGGGCACCGATCATGCCGGCATCGCCACCCAGATGATGGTGGAGCGGCAACTGGCCACCGAGGGCAAAGACCGCCGGCAGATGGGGCGCGAAGCCTTCATCGAGCGCGTCTGGGAGTGGAAGCAGCAATACGGCGGCTACATTCTGGAGCAGATGCGGCGACTGGGCGACTCCGTCGATTGGGGACGCGAGTACTTCACCATGGACGACAACCTTTCGCGCGCCGTGCGCGAGGCCTTCGTCCGTCTCTACGAAGAAGGACTGCTCTACCGCGGCGCTTACATCGTCAACTGGTGTCCGCGCTGCGGCACGGCCATCTCCGACCTGGAAGTCGTGCACCAGGAGACCCAGGGCAAGATGTACGACCTGAAGTATCCGGTGGTCGGGTCGTCAGGGGCTCGTCCGGGGACTCGAACGAATTCGTGATCGTCTCCACCACGCGGCCGGAGACCATGCTGGGCGACACGGCTGTCGCGGTCAACGCCAAGGACGAGCGCTACCGGCATCTGCACCAGGCCAGGATCCTGCTGCCGCTGATGAATCGCGAGATTCCCGTGATCGTCGACGATCTGGCCAATCCCGAGTTCGGAACCGGCGCGGTCAAGGTCACTCCGGCGCACGATCCCAACGACTTCCAGGCCGGACTGCGCTACAACCTGCCGCAGATCACGGTGATCGACGAAACCGGCAAGATGAACGAGCAGGCCGGAGCCTATGCCGGGACTCGACCGCTTTGAGGCCCGCGCGCGCGTCCTGCACGACCTGGATGAGCAAGGCCTGCTGGCCGGCGTGCACGACCACGTGCTCGCCCTGGGCAAGTGCGACCGCTGCAAGACCATCATCGAGCCGCGGCTTTCGACGCAGTGGTTCATCGCGGTGAACAAGCGCGCCAACGACGGCTCGCCGAGCCTGGCCGAGCGCGCCATCGAGGCGGCCGAGGACGGGCGCATCCGCTTCTTCCCGGAGAACTACAAGCAGATCTACCTGAACTGGATGCGCAACATCCACGACTGGTGCGTCTCGCGCCAGCTGTGGTGGGGACATCGCATTCCCGCCTGGCACTGCGCTGAGTGCCGCGAGATCATCGTGGCCCGCGAGGCGCCGGCGAAGTGTCCGAAGTGCGGCGGCACGCGCCTGGAGCAGGACAGCGACGTGCTCGACACCTGGTTCTCCTCCGGCCTGCTGCCCATGTCCGCCATGGGATGGCCGGAGAAGAGCAGCCGCGATCTCGAGGTCTTTTATCCCACCGCGCTGCTGATCACCGGCTTCGACATCCTGTTCTTCTGGGTGGCGCGGATGATCATGATGGGCTGCCATTTTCTGGCCGACCATCCGCAGGGCATGGTGCCCTTCCGCCACGTTTACATACACGGGCTGGTGCGCGACGCCGAGCGGCAGAAGATGTCGAAGACCAAGGGGAACGTGGTCGATCCCATCGAGACCATCGAGAGCTTCGGCACCGACGCGGCGCGCTTTGCCCTGGCGACCATGGCCGCTCCCGGCGCCGATATCGCGTTCTCGGAGAAGCAGGCCGAGGGCTACCGCGCCTTCGCCAACAAGATCTGGAACGCGGCGCGCTTCGTCTTCATGAACGTCGATCGCGCCGAGCAGGAGAAGGTGTGGTCGCTGGCGGAGTTCCTACATAGCGCCGGAGGGCCCGCCGCCGGGGACGGCGGCGCTACCGCGACAGAATGCAAAAGGCGTTCCCGGATTTTCACGACCGCCACGCTCGAAGACCGCTGGATTCTCTCGCGCTTCAACCGCGTGGCCGGCGAAGTGAACGAAGCGCTGACGGAATACCGCTTTCACGAGGCGGCGCACGTCATCTATCACTTTTTCTGGGGCGAGTTTTGTGACTGGTACATCGAGCTGGTGAAGCCCCGGCTTTCTGATCTGGCCGACCGCGAGGCCGCGAAGATTGCTTTCCAGAACGTGGTCTCATTGTTTGAGGCGGCGCTGCGGCTGCTCGCCCCATTCATGCCATTCATCACGGAAGAGATCTGGCATGCCGTCTACGATGGCCGTCCGCCGCTGAAGTCGATCGCCCTGGCCGCCTATCCCGGACGCGACGACGCGCAGCTCTCCGCCGAGGCGGAGACGGAGATGGCCGTCCTGCAGGACCTCATCGCCAGCGTGCGCAACGTGCGCGCCGAACTCAAGGTGCCGCCCAAGAACAAGGTGCCGATTGAGATTCACACCGCGCCCGAGGTGCGCGAGCTGCTGCAGCGCAACGCGGCGGCCATCGACCGCCTGGCTACGGTGGACGGTCTGAGCTTCGTCGAGCACTCGCTGGCCAAGGAAACGAACGCGCGCACCACGGCGCGCTTCGAGGTGCGCGTCGTCTACGAGCAGCAGATCGACGTGGCCGCCGAGCGCGAGCGGCTGAACAAAGAGGTCGAGCGGTTGAATCAGGAGATGACGCGGGCGACGGCCCAGCTCTCCAACCAGAGCTTCCTGTCGAAGGCTCCGCCCAAGGTCGTGGACGGCCTGAAGAAACGCAGCGCCGAGCTGGAGATCCTGCTCAGGAAGGCTACCGGGGCGCTCGATGAGCTGGTGGGAAAGAAAAATTGAGAATATGAAGCCAGCTCCAAAATCGTTCGATTGGGTAAGTCCCGCCGTCAGTCGTGTCTTAGAAACTGCATTACAGGAAGACCGCGCCACTGAAGACGCCACCACCCTGACCTCGATCGGCGCAGAGCAGCGGGCTACGGCTACCATCCTGGCCAAGGAAGAGTGCGTGCTGGCGGGCATCGGCGCGGTGGAGCGCATGTTCGAGATATTTGCCAAGCTGGAGGGCAGTACTCAAAGCCAGGCCGTAGTTGTCCTTCCCCCGGAGATCACGGACGGAGTTCTCCTGCACAAAGGACAACAGGTCGGTCTTATTCGTCACCGGGCGCGTGCCATTCTCTCCTGCGAGCGCGTCATCCTGAACCTGCTGCAGCGCATGAGCGGCATTGCCACGGCCACCCGCCGCTACGTGGACGCCATCGCCGGCACCCGCTGCCGCATTCTGGATACGCGCAAGACCGTGCCGGGCCTGCGGCTGCTGGACAAGTACGCGGTGCACTGCGGCGGGGGAACGAATCACCGCCTCGATCTGGAAGATGGCATTCTGGTCAAGAACAACCACATCGATCTGGCGGGCGGAGTCCGCGAGGCCCTGGAGCGAATCCATCGCAACCGCCGCGGCTCGCAGACCATTGAGGTCGAGGTGCGCTCCATGGACGAGCTGGAGGCGGCCCTCAAGTACGGCGCCGAGTCCATCCTGCTGGATAACATGAGCCCGGACGAGGTGCGCCGGGCGGTCGAGCGCACTTCCCGGGAAGGCCGGCGCGTGCCGCTGGAGGCCTCCGGCGGAATCACCCTGGAGAACGTCCGCGCTTACGCCGAGGCGGGCGTCGATTACATCTCCATCGGCGCCCTGACCCACTCCCCGCGCGCTGTCGACCTGAGCATGAGGATCACCCCGGCGTAGGGGTTAGGGATTAGGGATCAGGGATTAGCAGCCGAACTCCTATTCGCTGCTCGTGGGCATTAGAATGGTTCGCAGTCGTGCTTTGAACCCCTATCCTCTAAACCCTAGCCCCTATGCTGCGGAAACCTCTGGCGCAGCCGCCAGTCTTGCGATAGCGTTGCTAGCGCAAGGAAATATGCCCGCCAAGCCAACGCAATCCGGTGAGCCCGCCGCGCCCGATGCCGGCGCTCGCACCGACGCGCGCCTGGGCCGGCTGGTTCACCTGCTCTCCGATCATCCCATGCTGGTGATGAGCGGCACCAAGCTGGCTGATGAACTCGGGCTAGGCAGCAACCGGCACGAGGTCTGGCGCTTGATCGAGCAACTGCGCGAGCTGGGAGTCAAAATCTCCGGCCACCCGGCGACTGGCTACCGGCTGGACACGGTTCCCGATCTTCTGTTGCCGGAGATCCTGCGCCCGCTGCTTGAGACAACCATCTTCGCCGGCGATATTCATCATTTCTTCCGCATTGCCTCCACCAACACGGCGGCCATGCGAGCCGCTGCCGAGGGTGCCCCCGAAGGCGCGCTATTCCTGGCGGAAGAGCAGACCGCCGGACGCGGCCGCGGCACGCACACCTGGCACTCGGCTGCCTCGGAGGGAATCTACTGCTCGGCCGTGCTGCGCCCCCGGCTGGCGCCGGCCGACGTTCTGCTGATCTCACTCGCCGCCGGGCTGGCGGTGCGAGAGGCCGTCCGCGAGATCACCGGCCTGGAGGCCACCCTGCGCTGGCCCAACGACGTGCTGCTCAACGAGCGGAAGTTCTGTGGCATTCTGATCGAGATGCACGCCGAGGCCACGCGCGTGCATCATCTGGTGGCAGGCATCGGCCTTAATGTGAACCACCGCGAATTCCCCGCCGAGCTGAGCGAGATCGCCACCTCGCTATGGCGCGAAACCGGGCGCGACTGGTCGCGGGTGGAGCTGACGTCGGCTTTGCTAAAATCGCTACATCGCGAATACCGCGCCTTGCTCGCCGATCCGGTGGCCGGCCGCGAGGGCATTCTGCGCCGCTTCGAGCAGTGTTCCTCCTACGCGCGCGGCCGGGCCGTGCACGTGGAGGAAGAGGGCGGATACGAGGGCGTCACTGCCGGGCTCGATCCGCGCGGCTTCTTGCGCGTAGACACCGCTTCCGGAACCAGGACCGTGCTCTCCGGCGCGGTGCGGGCGGTAAAAGACGGTTCCTAGTTCTCAGTTCCCAGTTCTCAGTTTGTTGATCCCCCCATTGCAGAGCCAAGGGACAGAGAACGAAGAACCGGAGGAACGCGAGGAACTACACTAGGAACGAACTGGGAACTGAGAACCAGAAACTGAGAACTGACCGATGCTTTTCGTAATGGATGTGGGCAATACCAACGCCGTGCTGGGTGTCTATGACACCGGCGATGAGGGGAGCGGCGGCGTCTCGCAACTGCTGGCGCACTGGCGCGTCTCCACCAACCGCTCGCAGACCGTGGACGAATACGGAGTGTTGTTCCGCAACCTGTTCTCCATGAGCCGCATTGATCCCAAGGGCATCAAGGGCATCGTGATTTCCTCGGTCGTGCCGCCGATTGATTCCACCCTGCGCGCCGTCAGCGAGCGTTACTTCAATCTCAAGCCGCTGTTCATCGAGCCCGGCGTCAAGACCGGCATGCCGGTGCACTATGACAATCCGGCCGAAGTGGGCGCCGACCGCATCGTCAACGGCGTCGCCGCCTTCGAAAAATACGGCGGCCCGTGCATCGTGGTGGACTTCGGCACGGCCACCACCTTCGACGCCATCTCCGCCAAGGGCGAATACCTGGGCGGCGCCATCGCTCCCGGCATCGGCATCTCGGCCGAGGCGCTGTTCATGCGCACCGCCAGGCTGCCGCGCGTGGATATCCGCAAGACGCCGAAGGTCATCTGCACTAACACCGTAGCCAGCCTGCAATCGGGGCTCTACTACGGCTACGTCGGGCTGGTGGACGGAGTGCTGGAACGCATGGTGGCCGAGCTCGGCAAAGCCGAAGTGGTCGCCACCGGGGGACTGGCGCGGCTGATCGGCACCGGCTCCAAGTACATCTCCACCGTCGACGATCTGCTGACCCTGGAAGGCATGCGCATCATCTGGGAGCGCCACAGCGCCTATCAGCGCCGCAAGCAGGAAGGACACAAAGTGGCCGACGGCGAGCACCAGGAGAAGTGACTTTCAGTTCCTCTTACCGACAGCAGTAAGGCTTGTACTTTCTGTTACCTCAAGACGTGTCACCCTGAGTGCAGGCCAGTCGCCTTCGGCTGGGCGGATGCGCGTGAGCGCACCTGTTGAAGACGCGTTGCCAGGCGCGCTCACGCGCGTCTGGCACGTACAGCCGGGGGCGGCTGTACCTACGCAAAGCACCCAAGGATACAGTTTCATCAGAACGCTTCTACCGATACATATGTGGATACGAGTCGCGCATCTGTTGCGCTTGTTCGCGGGCCGCCTCGATCTGCACCAACTGGCCCTTGCCGATTCCCGGACACCATGCGGCAGCCTTCTGCCACTCCCTCGTACTCTCCACCAGCTCCGGCCAGAAGGGAAAGATGCGGCACTGTGTCGGCTTGGCCGGATGAATGGAGCATCGGCTGTCGCGCAAGAAAACACACGCCCCCTCGCGCGGGGTGCGCAGGCGACGAGTGTTCTTGGTGCGGTAGATGTAGCGCTTCTCGAACTTCTTCTTGCTCAAGCCCAGAAATTCCGCCGCGCGCTCGATGTCTTCTTCGGTGAGATAGACAAAGCCCTGTTTCTCGCAGCAGGCGGTGCATCCGGGTTGGCATTCAAAACGCATCTTAATTTCGTTTCACGTTTCTCGTTTCGCGTTTCCCGTTCAGAAATTACGGAACCTCCTACGTGATTTCCCTATCGTCGTTTTCGTGAAACGTGCAACGTGAAACGAAAGCGATCGCCCGCTTCACCGTTTCAGCAAATCCACCGGCTGGCGCACGTCGTGCACGCGGAAGTAGCGGGCCAGTGAAGGATGCCGCTTGGCGACGGCCTCGTACATTGCCCAGGCAATGTTGCGATAGGAGCGATGTCCGGCGGGGCCGGTGCGCAGCTCGGTAATATAGACGGCCTCCGCGAAATCCATTTTGAACAGCGAGCGCTTGCGGAAGGCGAGCGGAATCACGTACTGCGCCTCGGGGGAGACGCCGCCGGCCCTTCGCGGCGGCACCGGAGTTACACTTCGACCCCGGAGCGCGGTGGTCAGGGTGTTGGCGGCCGAGTCGGCGTGCTCCATGGACTGTGTGAAGCGCCCGCCCAGTTCGGCGGCGGCGATCTCCTCCGGCATCTCGAAGCCGTGAATGGCGGTGAACTCCTGCGCGAATTGCGTACAGCGGCGGTGGCGATGCAAGTCGCGATAGCCTCCGATGTCCATCAGGATGTCGAAGCGGAGACTCTCTCCGGCGCAGAAGGGACGCAGGAGCTCGTCATGCTCGCCGCGATGTCGCGCCCCCAGGGCGACGATCTCATCGCGCTGGGCGGAAGTGAGCGTCTCCACCCGCCGGCGAATCTGCTCATAGGGATAATGGCAATGCGGGTAGAGCAGGGTGGTCGCCAGCTCGACCTCGATTGGCTCCGGCCCGAGCAAGGTAACGGGCTGGGCGGCGTCGATCGCCTCTTTGCCCATCAATTCCGTTGCCGCCTGCCGTAGCTCGCGTCGGGTTTCCGTTTCGTAGGCGCTGGGCTCGGCATATTTCACCAGCGTCGGGCAGACGGGCGTTTCCCGCAGCAGCCGCTCCCGCGCCAGCGTCCCGAGCGCCTCATCCTTCGACTGGATGGCGTCGACCAAGGCGGCCCAGGATTCCCGGTTGACGTTATAGGCGCTGCCCTGCGCCGCCTCCTTCAGCTTGGCGCCCAGCCGGCGCACCTCTTCGTGGGTATCCGCCATCAGGCGCGCGATCTGCGTCTCCAGCGTGCGCGCGTTTACGATCTGTCCCAGTGAGGTGTTCGTGGCCAGCGGCAGCAGGTAGCGGGCTATATCGAAGGCGCGTGCCCGCAGTGTGCGCTCATAGGCGTCAGGTTTCATCTCGCTGGGACGCGGCGTGCGTGACGCCAGGTAGCGGAACATGAACTCGGAAAACTGCTCGTACTCGGAGAACAGGAACGAGATCGTCCGGCGATAAAGTTCCGGACACGGCCCTGATGGAAACTTGGGGATGTAGTAGCCGCTCTTGCGGAAATCCTGGTAACGGGTGGAGCGCTCCTGCCCATCCCAGCGCTGCTCGTCGACGACGGCGATGGCAGCCAGCAGAGAAAGTCTTTCGATAGACGTTGTAACGTGCGCCAGGTCGGCGATGGAGCGGTGGCCATATTGGAAGTAGAAGGTATTCAGGAACTGCGCCGCCTTCTGCTGGTTCAACTCCGCCAGGGACTCCTTCATGGAGAGAGCCGAGCGCGAATACCGCGCCATGCCGTAGGCCTGCACCTCGGGGTCGGCGCCGTGAATGCAGTAAACCTCGGTTTCCGCGACGGTATCTGCGCCGGAACGGTGGTCATCAGGGCGAGGAGGGGCAGTTTCAGAGACGGGAGCCATGGCGGAAGTGTAGTGCCGGACAACCACCTCAGCAAGCCCCCTAGAGCCTGTTATTGACTTATAGGGCGGCAGCGACGGGAGCGGATTTTTCCGAGCGCGAGGAGCGAGGAGCGGCAAATACTGAAGTATTTTAGCGACGAGTGACACTGCGATCGGGAAAATCCGCCCCGTCCCGCAGGGTTGCGGCGCAAATCGGCCCAGACTTCGTTGTCGTCCTCGAACATGGAATCACCATGCCCCTCGGACTCCGCCTCGTCTGGCCCAATTTTCGCTCGCAACGCTGTCCGTCCTATAAGTTAATAACAGGCTCTAGCCCGGGGTCCCGGGAACGACCACTCTTGTCGTTGCGGGAACAAAGGCAGTCGCCAGAAATTACTTCTTCGAGCAACTCCTGGGAGTGCCGCCATTGCAGATGCAATTGTTGTACTGCCAGGTGCCAATGCACCTGTTCGTACAGTTGGACTGCTCGATCAGCGTCCTCTTGGATTTACATCCGGCAGTGCAATTGTTGTACGTAGCTTGCGCCTTATTGAAACAAGCCTTTTTAGGATCGATCTTTGGCCTGGTGGTTTGGCCTGTCGCCATGGCAGGCGCGAAAGCAAGTACAGCTGTGACGAGCAGGCAGGCAACAGAAGTCTTCATTCTGAGCATACTTCGACCTTTCATGCGTGTTTGTGCAGCCAATTTTGCCTTACAGTCTCCGCCAGTTTGCTTCTGCGTGCAATCCATAGTTGCCGGACGTTGCTTCCGGACTATTCAGCGAAGGGCGGACGTGGCAGAGCAGGTGGTCCTGCCGCCGAACTGAGCAGACACGCCTCGCCGATATGGCACGAAAGTTGGTATATACCGAAACCTGAGCTGGTTGATGTACAATAATGCCGCGTTTGGATTTGGACGGCCGCGTGAGCAGTTCTGCAAACCGGGTTTTCCGCACCAGAGATGTCCTTTGCGGACGTGCTATGTTGGTTAGCAAGTACCTGCCTCTAGTACCTTCCGATTCACTCTGCGTTACTTCAGCAAAAGGAAATTGGCAACACATGGAACAAGGCACTGTGAAGTGGTTTAACGATGCCAAAGGTTATGGTTTCATCTCGCGCCAGAACGGCGAGGATGTTTTCGTACACTTTTCGGCGATTCAGGGCAACGGTTTCCGCAGTCTGAAAGAAGGACAGCCGGTGCAGTTTGTGGTAAAGCAGGGCCCGAAGGGTCTGCAGGCAGAGAACGTAATGCCCTTGTAAGTTGATGTCGGGAATCCACTCGGCAACCCTTGCCGATGGATCCCGGTCGTTCCCGGGGCGGTCACGGCCCTGGCAAGGCGAACTTGGCGCTTTGCGCGAAATCAGGGCTGCTTGGCAGTTCTCGATCAGCAGCAAAGCGGCCGTAGGGCTTGCCGGGGATCACGCAGGCCGCCCTTATTTTTGGCGCTGCTAGGTGCCTGCCGTCCGGGAATGGACATTTCATGCGGTAGACTGAACGTACGGCCTTGGTTTTCCATCGTTCGGAACGCTTCCACCCACCATCGCCATGGTTGTTCGATAGAGCCGGCCAGAACCGCCGTGCCGAGCGGGCTGGCTCAGCCGAGTACGTTTTCGCGGCACAGATTTGAGATCCCGGTTTGAGCACTGCCATTCGTAACATCGCCATCATCGCCCACGTCGACCATGGCAAGACCACGCTGGTTGACGCCATGCTGAAACAGAGCGGAACCTTCCGGGCCAACGAACGAGTTGCCGAACGGGTCATGGATTCCAATGCGCTGGAGCGCGAGCGCGGCATCACCATCCTGGCCAAGAACACGGCTGTCTTCTACCAGGGAACGAAGATCAATATTGTGGACACGCCGGGCCACAGCGACTTTGGCGGCGAGGTGGAGCGCGCGCTGAAGATGGTGGACGGCGTCATGCTGCTGGTCGATGCCAGTGAAGGGCCGCTGCCCCAGACCCGTTACGTCCTGAGTAAGGCGCTGGAAGCGGGATTGCCTCCCATCGTCGTCATCAACAAGGTTGACCGGCCTGACGCACGCTCGCAAGAGGTCGCTCAACGAGATTTACGACCTATTCATCGACCTCGACGCCAAGGAGAACCAGCTGGAATTTCCAGTGCTGTACACCAACGCCAAGCTGGGAACGGCTGCCTCCTCGCCGGAGGCTGCCGGAGCCGATCTGCGGCCGCTCTTCGATGCCATCCTCGCCAGCGTACCCGCGCCGCAGGGCTCGCCCGAGGCTCCCCTGCAGATTCTGGTGGCGAACCTCGACTACAGCGACTACCTGGGGCGTATGGCCATTGCCCGGGTCTTCAACGGCGTGCTGCGCCACGGGGAAGAGGCGGCTATCGCCAAGCCCGATGGGAGCCTGGAGAGGGTCAAGATCACCAAGATGTTCTCCTTCAGCGGCCTGAAGCGAATCGAGATTGAAGCGACTGATCTCGGCGATATCGTGGCTATAGCCGGGGTGGAAGGCATCAATATCGGCGACACGATTACTTCGCCGGAGAACCCCGCGCCGTTGCCGGTGATCGCCATCGATGAACCCACAATCGCCATGCAGTTCACCATCAACACCTCGCCATTTTCCGGGCGAGACGGGCAGTTCGTTACCTCCCGCCACCTGCGCGAAAGGCTGGAAAAGGAGTTGCTGACCAACGTTTCCCTGCGGGTGGAGGAGACCGACAGCCCGGATACCTTCAAGGTGCTGGGCCGCGGAGAGCTGCAGCTGGCGATTCTGATCGAAATGATCCGACGCGAGGGCTACGAGCTGATGGTGGGAAAACCGGAGATTGTGACCCGCCGCAAGGACGGCAGGCTGATGGAGCCGACCGAACGGCTCATGGTCGATATCCCGGAAAGCTTCCTGGGCGTAGTGATGGAGAAGATCGGCGGACGCAAAGGGAAGATGCTCAAGATGGGGAGCCACGTCGGAGGCGGCCGGGCTGACGGCGGTCCGAAGCATGGCCGGGTGCGTATGGAGTTCCAGGTGCCGAGCCGCGGGCTGATCGGATTGCGCAGCGAACTGCTGACGGATACACGCGGCACCATAGTCATGAACTCGCTTTTCGACGGCTATACCGAATGGCTGGGAGAAATTCCGCAGCGGCCCACCGGCGCCTTGGTGGCTGACCGGCCCGGGACCACGACCGCATACGCCCTGTTTGGCTTGCAGGAGCGCGGCGAGTTGTTTGCCGGACCCGGGGTAGAAGTCTACGAGGGCATGATCATCGGCGAAAACTCCCGCGACAGTGATCTGGATGTGAATTGCGTGCGCGAGAAGAAGCTGACCAACATGCGGGCCTCAACCGCCGACGATGCCATCCGGCTGGTGCCCCACCGCCAGTTGAACCTGGAACAGGCCATTGAATTCATCGCCGAAGACGAGTTCGTAGAGATAACACCGAAAACCTTGCGCTTGCGGAAGAAGATCTTGCAATCTAATCGCCGTCCGCGGAAACATGCCTTAGTGGAAAAGACTTAGTTTCCCGCTTCAGGAATCTGGAGGTCACCGGCCGGCGAGTACTTTCGATACTTGCCGAGGCCAAAAATTCCGCGCTATATTGACTTGAACCTCCCCAGAGCGTCCACCCTAGAGCAGGAGTGTGCCGATGCTTGTGCGGGAAAGAACCATGCAGGAACTGGCTTCGGGCGGAACGGAGAGTTTCGTGAACAACTTTCTGCGGCGAATCGCCGAGGTCAACCGCGAGCTCTGGCTTTTGCTCTCGTTGTTCGGTATAGCCGCGCTCATCAATTTCATGGTTTCCTCTCATGTCGTGTTGCTCAGTTTTTACGCCCTGCCGACCGTTTTCTCCGCCTACTTCTACGGGCGGCGGCACGCCGTTGCGACCGCCATCGCCAGCGTCCTGCTGATCGTACTGCTGGCCTTCCTCAACCCCGCCCTGTTTGCCACCGGGAACGCGGAAGTGACGGGCGAACGCTGGTTCGCCATCATTATCTGGGGCGGCTCCCTGGTGCTGACCGCCGTCGCCATGGGCACGCTGTACGAGAACGACAAGATCAAAGTGCGCGAGCTGCGGCAGACTTATCATGGGGTGCTGATGATCCTGCGGCAGTTCATCGCCAAGGATCAGTACACCCAGAACCATTCCTACCGCGTCTCCATCTACGCGGTGCAAATCGCTTCCGAGCTTGGGTTCGACGAGGACCGCATCGAAGACGTGCGCGCCGCGGCGCTGCTGCACGATATCGGCAAGCTGGACATCAGCCGCGAAATTCTTTACAAGGCCGCCCGCCTGACCGAGGACGAGTATACCCAGATGAAGACGCACGTGCACAAGGGAATCGATCTGCTGGAGCCGGTCGGCGGATCGCTGCGCCGGGTGCTGCCCATCATCCTTACGCATCACGACCGCTACGACGGCAGCGGCTATTCCGACAAATCGGGCGAGCAGATTCCCCTGGAAGGCCGCATCCTGGCGGTCGCCGACGCCTACGACGCCATCATCAGCGACCGGCCTTACCGCAAGGGAAGCGCGCCTTTCGAGGCGCGGGAGATCATCGAGAAGCGCTCCGGGATCGACTTCGATCCGCAAGTCGTCAAAGCATTTCTCGCCGCCTTCCGTAAACGTGCGCTGGAAATTCCCGAGGTTGTGGTATAGGAAGCATTCTCGCGCCAGAATCGATCCTTTGAGAATCTCGTTATTCCCCGGGTGGTGCATTCAGGCCTTTTTGGGTCCCGCTTTGCGGGATGGGGCAGTTGTTTCCTCCTACACAGTCGCCCTGCGTTGTATTGCGTTTCTACTTCCGCAACTGCCCCACTCAACGAACGGCGCGTTGAGTGGGCCACCAGGCGGCTGGCCTTACGCTCGATAATTCCTCCCGAAGAAAGCGGATCTCTCACCTCGCGCGCGGTTCTTCAAAAAGCTCTTGGGAGGGCGGGTGATCAGGTGAGATAGTATCCCCTTGGCTTCCATCCTGTGAAAGCAAGAGACGCGCGGGCCGGCACCCAAACCGTGGAGTTGCCGGGATCGCCGTGCGAGTGGAGGATCACCATGAAGGCCAGTATCTTAGTCGCGCCCGGAAAGTTGGAGATCAGGGAAGTTCCCGATGCCAAGCCTGCCGCAGGCCAGGTGTTGCTGAAAGTGAGTTGCGTGGGAATCTGCGGAACCGATGTCGCGGTCTACCGCGGCGACCACCAGGCCAAGAAAGACGTGATTCTCGGGCACGAGTACTGCGGCGAGGTCGCCGAGGTTGGCCAAGGGATTTCCAAGTTCAAGCCGGGCGATTACGTCGCCTCCGAGGCCAGCTGGGGATGCGGGCTGTGTGAGTGGTGCATGCAGGGACAGGGATCATTCTGCGAGAAGCTGAATTCGCTGGCCCGCACCGTCGACGGCGCGCTGGCCGAGTACATCCCGGTGCCCGTCCGCATGCTGCACCCGCTGGATCGCTGCGTGACGCCAACCGAGGGGCAGGGAGTCGTCGGGGTAGCCACCGGCTTGCGCGCGGTGCGCCGCGCCGGAATCAACATGTCTCAGCGCGTGCTGGTGATCGGCCCCGGATACGGCGGCCTGATCCTGCTGCAACTGGCGAAGCTCGCCGGCGCCCGCGTGGGAATCGTCGGCACCAGGGCGGAAAGGCTGGCGATTGCCGAGGAGGTCGGAGCCGACTTCACCGAGAACATCAAGACGAATCCAGACTGGGAGAAGATTGTGGTCGCCAAATATGCGCCCATGGGCTTCGACGTGGTCATTGAGGCCGCGGGCACCCTCTCGGCGCTGCTGGCCGCCGTCAGAACCGTGCGCAAGGGAGGTATCGTGCTGCAGTTCGGCACCTCCTACGAGACCGTCAGCGGCCTGCCGCAGAAAGATTTCTACTACCGCGAGATTTCTATCGTTGGTACTAAGGGCGGCTATGGCTGCTATCCTGATGCGGTCGATTTGCTGAATCGCCATGCCGTAAAGATCAAGCCCCTGATCACCCACGAATATCCGCTGGCCAGGGTCGACGAGGCCTTCCAGGTAATGGACAAGCGCCTCGACAACGTTCTCCGGGCGGCGGTAGTGTGCTAGCAATTTATTTCAAAGGCAATAAATAAAAGGATAGGCAATGAAGAAGGTACTAATCACGTCACCCATGTTCGGCAAATACAGTGAGGCGGCTTTTCAGATCTTGCGCGACGGGCAGTTGGAGCTGGTGCGGACGCCGCAGGCAATGGCGCGCGAGGCCGATGTGGCGGCCGCGCTGGACGACGATACGGTAGCGATTATCGTCGGCCTGGAGCCGGTCACCAGGGCGGTTCTCGAGGCCGGGCGCAACCTGAAGGTGGTCGCCAAGCATGGAATCGGGGTCGACAACATCGACCTGAACGCGGCCAAAGAGCGCGGGGTACGGGTAGTCAACGCTCCGGGCACGAACTCGGAAGCCGTAGCCGACCTGGCAGTCGGTTTCATGTTCGCCCTGGCCCGGAGCATTCCCGAGGCTCATGCCAAGCTGCGGGCGGGAGAGTGGCCCCGGGTGATGGGAAAATCCGTGTGGGGAGCCACGGCTGGAATCATCGGCCTGGGAGCGATCGGCAAAGCCGTCGCCCGCCGCACCCGCGGCCTGAGTATGATGACGCTGGCCTACGATCCCTATTTCGATGAGCAGTTCGCCGCCGCCAACCAGGTGCGAAAGGTCTCGCTCAACGAGATTCTGGCGGCCGCCGATTTCATCACCATCCACATTCCTTACTCCGACCAAACCAGGAACCTGATCGGCAAGGAACAGTTGGCAAAGATGAAGCCTTCGGCGTTCCTGGTGAATACCTCGCGCGGCGGGATCGTCGACGAAGAGGCCCTGTTCGAGGCGCTGGCCACCAAGAAGATCGCCGGCGCCGCGCTCGACGTCTTTGCCAAGGAGCCGCCGGCGGGCTCGCCGCTGCTCAATCTTCCCAATACGATCACCACTCCGCACATGGGGGCTTACACCGACGGGGCCCTCAAGCTGACCAGTGAGTTTGCCGCCAGGATGGTGCTGGAGGTGTTAGGCGGAAAGACGCCGAGTTGCACGATCGTGTAGCAGTTGCTTTACGTAGGCCCAGCCGAGGGCGACTGGGCCTACGTAAAAAACGGCTCAACTGGATTCCCTGCCGGGCCTCCCGTTGAGCCGTTTCTTCTTGTCTTACCAGCGATCTCTTGGCGCCCCACCTTCGGCGCGCAGCGCCTGGAGCCCGTTATTGACTTATAGGGCGGCAGCGACGGGAGCGGATTTTTCCGAGCGCGAGGAGCGAGGAGCGGCAAATACTGAAGTATTTTAGCGACGAGCGACACGGCGATCGGGAAAATCCGCCCCGTCCCGCAGGGTTGCGGCGCAAATCGGCCCAGACTTCGCTGTCGTCCTCGGACATGGAATCACCATGGCCTTCGGACTCCGCCTCGTCTGGCCCAATTTTCGCTCGCAACGCTGTCCGTCCTATAAGTCAATAACAGGCTCTGAGGTGGGATCACGTCCTCAGTGTCCCGCCGAGAACCTCTTCACGTTCAGCTGCATCTTCGGATTGATGGCCATAATGGCAAAGATGGCGCAGACGCACAGCATCGTCTCCTGGATCAATGCGGCCGTGCCCCAGCCGAACTTGTCGGCCAGCGCGCCCATCATGTAGCCGGCAAAAGCACCGGAGAGGAAGTGGGTTGAGGTGAACAGCCCCGTCGCCCGGCCGACTTTGTTCGGGCGCACGCTGCGCTGGAACAGCGCCAGGTGATTCACGTGGCAGGTGCTGCTATAGAAGAATCCCTGCAGGAAGGTCAGCAGGCATTGCATGCTGTAGGTGGTGACCACGTTGAAAATCAGGTAGAGAATGATGGCCTGGGCGCCCCAGGCGATCATGACCGCGCCCCGATTGGAGAAGCGGTCGCCGAGCCACCCGCCGAGCATGGGAAGCATGCAGCCGAAACCGTAGAAGCTGAACGCGGCTGCCGCCATGGCCGGCGCGTAATGAAGCTGCTTGACCAGGAAGCTGACATACAGCCCCATGTACCCGTAACCCACCGTGCCCAGAACAAACACCGAAAATATCAACAGCTTGATATTGCGGTTGAAGAAATTTTCCGGGATGTGATCCACCACGATGGTTTTGTCTTGCGCCTGGGAGATCACCTTTTGTTCGCTGAAACTCCTGGGAATGATGAACCAGACGGCGGCGGCCATAACCAGGCCCAGCAGGCAGAAGACGACGAATGGATTCTTCCAGTTGCCCGCCGTCAGCGCCAGATGAACGCCCCAGCGCGGCCCGATCACGGTGCCGATACCATAACCAACGTTGATGCACCCTACTACGAACGCCTTGTGCTTGTAGAAGTAGCTGCCGGCGGCTACGTACAAGGCGGCGATCTGCATGCCCTCGCCCACGCCGGTGAGAGCGCGGTAAACGGCCATATCGGGGACGGTGATGGCAATAACCGTCAGCGCCGTGGCCGCCGAGTAAATGATCATGCCGAGCGAGAGAACGGACTTGCGCGACCAGCGGTCCAGCAGGTAACCGGTCGGAAGGCCGGCAAAGCCGATTCCGAGATTAAAGATGGTCGCCAGAAAACCGCCGGTCTTCAACCCGTAGCCATAGTGTTTGCTGATCATCGGCAACAGGGTGGCGAAGATCGAACGATCCATGGCATTGGTGATATAGGCGGCGGAGAACAGCATGAGGCACATGACCGCCGGGGTCGTCGCCAGGCGTTTCAATTCCGAAGGCGCCGTCGCGGGGGCGGGTGCGGAAGTTCCAGTCGTTGACATCTCCTGTGACCTCCTGAAGCGTTCTAGGATCTGGCTTCCGCGGGGAAGCCGGGCGAAACTCGAGTACCCACGCCGTGACCGCGAAAGCGGCTCCGGCTAGGGGCCTTCCGCGACTTGTCCTACCGTCCGGCCACGCCGACGAAAGCCTGCTCGCCGCGCGTCCTGCCGGTGGAAACATCCAGCGGATGGACGTCGCGCACCATCCGTTCGTCGAACGGGTACGGGGTGAAGATATCGGGCTCGCCTTCGGTGATCACCACGCAATTCTCCAGGCGAACGCCGCCCACTCCGACCACTCCGGCGTACGGCTCGAGGTTGTACTGCATGCCGGGCTTCAGCACCATGGGAGCCTTGTTGGAGGCCGGGCTGAAGGCCGGCGGCTCCCAGGGATGCGTGCCGGAGCCATGGCCCAGGCTGTCGAGGACGTACGGATAGGCCGCGTTGAAGACGTCGGCGTTGGTGTTGCCCGGCCGCGACTTGTCGCAGGCGTTGAACAGCGCGTTATAGCAGTTCATGTGTACGTCGATCATTTCCTTGGTCGGCTTGATGTTGCCGCAGATCCAGGTGCGGGTCAGGTCGCCCCAGTAGCCGTTGAAGCAGGCGCCGATGTCGATGATCACCGGGTCGCCCATGCGGATCACGCGGTCGGAGGTGTAGCGCCGGTAAGGAGCGGTGTAGGGGCCGGAGCAGACGATGTTGGCGCACTGCGTCCACTCGCTGCCCAGCGACGTCATCACCTCCCACGCCTTGGCCAGCACCTCGCACTCCTTCACGCCCGGCCTGAGCATGCGGATGGCCGCGTCCATGGCCGCTTCCGTCATGACGTTGGCCATCTTGATGCAGTCGATCTCGTCCTGCGTCTTGATGATCTTCGCTTTGCCAAGGATGGCGTAGCCGTCGACGATCTCCGACTGCGGGAAGGCCTTGGCGAATTCCCTGGTCATCACCGGCGTCCACAGGTCGACGCCGATCTTCTTTCCCTTCAAATCGCCCAGTTCTTCCTTCACCATGTCGGCGAACATCTGGATGCCGATGGACTCCCGGAAATTGGCGCGCGGCTTGATCTGCTTGGCCGTGAGCCAGGGCATTCTGGCTTTGACATGCTCGTGGTCCATGGAAAACAGGAAAGGCTCTCCGCTCTTGGGCAGAACTACCGTGGCGTTGCCGAGCTGCGCGCTGGGGTGCATGTGGGTTCTGAATGCCGTCAGATAGCGGGCGTCTTCGGTGCGGAATACGAACAGAACATCCGCTTCCGACTCCGCCAGGGCCTTCTTCGCCTTGGCAGGCGCTCTCGGCGCAGGCGGTCGAAATTGATTCTCTCTTCCCAATCAACACCCATCATTCCTTTTGACATGAAATGCTCCTTCTCCTTTGCGAAATCGATCTTCAGATGTACCAGATCCCGGCAACCCACGCAGGGGCGGACGCCCTTTCACCCCGGCGCGCCATTAGCCACCACTGTTCTGACATGGATATTTACTCCCTTGTGGATCGAGAAACCGCATGTTGACCAGCGATCCTGGGATTGATGATACGGGAGACCAGCCTGCTCAGCCCAAAAGGCTCAGCCGTCTCGCTCGCATTTCTTCGACTACGCAGGAATGCCGCTACTATAGCGTTCCTGAACGGCCCAGTCCATCACTTTCGCCGGGTGAACCACTGAGTGTTGCCGCGCGAAACGGACCTAGCCCGAGGCCGAAATCAAGTATTCCTCGAAGACCAAACCGCTCACCCTGATCTGCTCTGGACGGACCTCCAGCAAATTCATGATCGGAAACTGCGCTCCGGGAACGGCGAAGCGTTCCAGCACCGCGGCCACCGGAATCACGCCTTCAACGCTGGCTACCTTGACGACCGGACCGAAAATTCCCGCCAGCGCCGGAGCCTGCGTCAGCCACTGCTGCTGCGGTTGCTGGGGCGCGGGAGCTTGTTCCTGCCATCCGTGTTTCAGTTTCAGGCCATGGCGCGAGAAGAAAATCCAGCACCCGTGACGCCGCCTCAAAGCCCGGCTGCTCCAGCGGAGGCTGCTTGGGCAGCAGCCCAAGCCAGTCGGTGATGAGCCGGTAGGTGAATCCCCACAACGGCGCCCCGTTGAGCTGGACGGCGGGAAAACGCATTTCGCTGGGCCGGCGCGGCACGCATAGCAGGCAATGGCGCGTGGGATCGAGCAGCAGCTGGCGCGGAATCCAGACCGCCTCCACCGCTTCGCGCGGATCCAAACGCGTGGGCAGCTCGCTTTCCACCTGGAAGACGAACGGGGCTACCCACAGGTAAGGCCCCACCCTTCGCCTGGCCAGCACCGGCGGCAAAGCGGTTTGCATTTGCTCCGGGGCAAGCTGGATGCCGCACTCTTCTTCCAGTTCGCGCAGCGCGGTGCGCAGCAGGTCGGGATCCGCGGCATCGCGCCGGCCTCCGGGGAAAGACCAATGTCCCGACCAGGAATCGTCTTCCCGCTCCGAGCGCCGGATGAGCAAGACCGATCCCCGCCCTCTGTCACCCGAGAGCGCCGATGCACCGGCGCAGACGATCGCTACCGCTGCCGTTGGTTCCTTCGTTACCGCTATTCATGAGCTAGTCCATTATCGTAGATCAGGGCTGTCATGAACAGCCTCGCCGGTTCGGCAAGCGTAGGCCCTGCCGCCCTCGGCTGGGCAGTGGCCGCAAGCAACTCTGATAAAATTCCGCTGTTCGAAGCGAATCAATCGCAGAGGGCGCCAATGAGAGCGATGCTGCTGCATGAGCTGGGCGGCCCGGTGACGCTGGCCGAGGTCGCAGAACCGCGGGTCGGTCCCGCCGACGCCAAGATTCGGGTGCGGGCGGCAGGCGTGGGGCTGACGATCCTGATCATGAAGAGCACGCCGGGCCTGGTGACCAGCTACCCCAGGATTCTCGGCCACGAAGTTACGGGCGAGGTCGTCGAGCTGGGCAGCGAGGTGCGCCACCTCAAGCTCGGAGACCGCGTCATCTGCCATTTTTATCTCACCTGCGGAGCCTGCAAGTACTGCCGCAGCGCCCGCGAGACGCTGTGCGAAAACTGGCGCGGCTACGTCGGCATGGCCCACGATGGCGGTTACGCGGAGTACATGAGCGTTCCGGCGCGTGAATCTCTGCCGCATTCCGGAGGAGATTCCTTACGCGCATGCGGCAATCATCTCCGACGCTATTGCCACCCCCTGCATGCCTGCCGGGCGGAAGCCAGGATCGGGCCCGGCGATGACGTGCTGGTGCTTGGCGCCGGCGGCGGAGTGGGAATCCATGCCGTGCAAATGGCCAAGCTCTGCGGCGGCCGCGTGCTCGCCGCCGACCTCTCGGCGGAAAAGCTCGAATGCGCCAAGTCCCTGGGAGCCGACGAGAACATCGATTGCAAGAGCCAGAACCTTGTCCAGCAGGTGGAAAGGCTGACCGATGGCCGCGGCGTGGATGCGGTGCTCGATTTCGTGGCTTCGGCGCAAACCCTGGAATCGGGAATGGAGAGTCTGGCGCCGGGCGGTAAGCTGGTCGTGCTCGGATTTCGGCCGCCCAGCGTCTTCAAGGTTGATCCTACGTTTCGTGTCGATCCCACGGTCGTGCTGGCCAAGGGCCTGGAGATACACGGATCGAGATACGTGACCATGGCGGAGCTGCTGGATGCGGCCAAGCTCGTGCAGCAGGGAAAAATCAAGCCCGTGGTCTCGCGGACCTTTCCCCTGGAAGAGGCGGAGCTGGCGCACAGCCTGATTCAGAACAACCAGATTCCCGGCCGGGCCGCGTTGATCATTTAGTGTCCCCATCGGGGATGGTGGAAACCCCTCGCCTTTAGGCGAAGTAAATTGAGCGATATGGCCGTTGGTTTTGCGGCCATGAGCCAAGCAGTTCTTTGTCACGCACACCTTTCAGTCGTCTTCGAGACGACAGCAAAGGTGGTAATGGAATCGACGACGGCACCGCCGTTTATGCATTTAAGAACCAACGAACCCCTCGGCTTCAAGCCGAGGGTCGTTCAGTTTCGAGTTGCAGGTTTCGAGTTTCGAGACGGTTCAAGCTTGAAACTTGTGACTCGAAACTTGAAACTATAGAAGCTCAACCCTGGAGGAGGCGATGAAACTGTTCAAATCTGGAGAGTACGTAGAGATGAAGAATCCCATGGGCGATCAGCCGTACCGGCCGGAGATTCTCACCGCCGAGCATGGGGCCAAGACCCTGGGCGGAATGTTTGGATTACTTACCGCGGGCAGCCAGGTGCCGTATCACTCGCACGTACGGCGCGAGTCGGTCATCATCGTCATCAGCGGCGAGGCCATTGAGGTGATCGAGGGCAAGGAAATCCCGATCAAGGCCGGCGACGTGCTCTTCATCCCGGCGGGAGAGAAGCACAATACGATCAACCGCTCCAGCAGGGATTTCCGTTATCTCGAGTTCTTTACCAGTCCGCCCCTGACGAACGACTTCGTGGAAGAAAAGTAGCGGGATAGAGTCCAATGCTTGATCTGGCATTTGTGCGTGAACATCTGAGCCTGCTGGAGGAGAAGCTGCGGCAGCGCGGCATGAATCCGCAGGAGGTCCTGGGAGATTTCAGCGAAATCGACCGCCAGCGGCGCGCGGTAATTACCGAGCTGGAAGAGCTGAAGCGGCGACGCAACGAGCTGGCCGAGCAGGTGGCGCAACTGAAGCGGGCCAAGCAGGAAGCCACCACCCAGATCGATGAGACCAGAAAACTGCGTGAGCAGATTCCGCCGCTGGAGAAGCAGGCCGAGGAGGCGGACGCGCGGCTGCGCTCCATCCTGACCACCATCCCTAATATTCCGCACGAAACGGTTCCGGTCGGGAAAGACGAGCACGACAACAAGGAGGTCAAGCGCTGGGGCGAGCCTCCGCAGTTCGCCTTCAAGCCCAAGCCGCATTGGGAGCTGGGCGAAGCCCTCGGCGCGCTCGACCTGGAACGCGCGGCCAAGCTCACCGGCGCCCGTTTCGCCCTCTATTGGGACCTGGGCGCCAAGCTGGAACGCGCGCTGATGAACTTCATGCTCGACCTGCACACCCGCGAGCATGGCTACACCGAAGTACTGCCGCCCTACCTGGTCAACTCCGAGTCCATGTACGGCACCGGCCAGCTGCCCAAGTTCGCCGCCGACCTGTTCAAGCGTTCCGCAGGGCGAGCGCGATCTGTAGCTGATCCCCACCGCCGAGGTGCCGGTCACCAACATCTATCGCGACGAGATCCTTGAGACCTCGCGGCTGCCGGTCTCGCTGACGCGCCTTCACCCCGTGCTTCCGCAGCGAAGCCGGCATCTACGGCAAGGACGTCCGGGGCATCATCCGCCAGCACCAGTTCCAGAAAGTGGAGCTGGTGAAGTTCACGCGCCCCGGAGCAGTCCTACGAGGAGCACGAGAAGCTGACGCGCGACGCCGAGACCGTGCTGGAGCGGCTGGGGCTGCCCTATCGCCGCGTGCTGCTGTGCACGGCGACATGGGCTTCTCCAGCCGCCAAGACCTACGACCTGGAAGTCTGGCTGCCGGGCCAGCAGGTCTTCCGCGAGATCTCCTCGTGCTCGAACTTCGAGGCTTTCCAGGCGCGGCGGGCCAACATCCGCTACCGCCCGGAGGGCAAGCAAGGAACCGATTCGTGCACACCCTGAACGGCAGCGGCCTGGCGATCGGCCGCACCTGGGTGGCGATCGTGGAGAACTACCAGCAGGCCGACGGCAGCGTGCTGCATCCCCGAGGCGCTGCAGCCCTACATGGGAACGGACCGGATTACGGCGAAAAAGTTCTAGCAGCGTGGGTGCCCCACCTTCGCGGAGCGCAGCGGAGCTAAGGTGGGAATGAACAGTTCGGGCCGAGTGGACGGCTAGCGAAGGGTCCGCAGTTGTGTTGACCGGCTGAGAAGTCCGGGGGCGCTTTTTATCAGGACACGGCATTAGCCGTGCCGCCAGCACAGGTCAGATTCGCGATTGCGGCTGCGCCTCTTACATCCTGTCGAACTTCATCTTTCCTCTCGCCCGCAGCTCCGCAGGCAGCAGGGCGGCATAGATGGTCTCATTCACCGGGGTCGCGACGCCGTATTTCTGGCCGATGCGGACCACGGCCCCTACCAGCGAATCCAGCTCCGAAGGTCGTCCCTCGAGCAGGTCGCGCTGCATCGAAGTAGTGCCGGCCGGCGGCATTTCGTCGATCACCTTCATCGTGTCATTCACCGCCGTCTCCGGCATTTTGACGCCGCTGGCCTTGGCCAGTTGATCCATCTCCACGATGGAGCGGCGCAGAATCTCCCGCGTAGGCGGAGTCTCGCGCAGCACGCCCACCGCGGCCCGGCTGACGCTGCCGACGCCGCTGACCGCGGTGATGAAATACATTTTCATCCACAACCGCACGTGGACATCGCCGGGATTACTGGCTTTGATCCCCGCTTTGGTGAGCAAGGTCTTGAGGCTCTCGGTCCGGGGCGTATGCGAGTTGTCGCGTTCGCCGAAGGTGATGAACGGATCCAGGCCGAAGTGCTTGATGTATCCCGGCTCGACCACCTTGCTCATCAGCCCGCAGATTCCCACCAGCACGCGCTTATCGCCCGCGAACTGCGCCAGTTGCTCGGTGGCCTCAACGCCGTTCTCCATAGGAAGCACGATGGTCTCGGGACCGAGCAGCGGCCGCACGGTTGAGGCAAGTTCCGGAACTTGCCACGCTTTGACGCAGACCAGGACCAGGTCCACAGGTCCGACCTCAGCCGCATTCTCCGCGACGTTGACTTTGGGCAGCGTGAAGTCGCCTTTCGTGCTGTCCACCCGCAACCCGCGCTCGCGCATAGCGGCCAGCGTCTTGCCATGCGCGAGAAAGTAGACGTCTTCACCGGCCTGCGCCAGCCTGCCGCCAAAATAACCGCCTACGGCTCCCGGTCCAATCACCGCGATTCGCATGCTTTCTCCCCCTCGATGAGATCGGTTACTACTCTAATTGATAGCCCGCGGAAGTAGTCAATGCTTTGTAATTCCACCCCACCAGACGAAACCATGTGCTCTTTTGAGAGGCAACGAAAGCCTGCCAAGCCGTGTTTTTGAAAGCCAAATGTTTGCTGGGCGCGACTGGTGGGGGCCCCGGACGTGGGGCCGCTCGACAATTGAAAGTGAAACACCTGGCGACCGGCGATTCTGTTCCGTCCCGCAGGGCCGCCAGATTACAATGAAAACAACGCTCATCGGAAAGATTCTCGTACCTTGAAAAAAGACGCTCCCGCATCCCGACCCAAAACCTCCAGCCGTACTCCGCGTAAGAACCCAAGCCAGGACGCTCCGGCCATCATTGAAATGCGACAGGTTTCCGTGGCCCGCGGCGCGGAGGTCGTGCTGCACGACCTCAACCTGCGCGTCGAAGCCGGCGAGCACGTCGCCATCATGGGCCCCAACGGTTCGGGCAAATCGACGCTGATCAAGACCTTCACCCGCGAGCTCTATCCCATTCAGCAGGAAGGCTCCTACATGAGCCTGTTCGGGCGGGAGGGCTGGGACGTCTCCGAGCTGCGCTCCATGCTCGGCATCGTCAACAACGAGATGACCCCGTTTCACGCGCGTCCCATCACCGGGCGCGACGCTGTGCTCTCCGGCTTCTTCAGCAGCATCGGCCTGTGGCGGCACCAGAAGATCAAGCCGGAGATGCGCGAGAAAACCAGGGAGCTGATGGCGTGGCTTGAGATCTCGCACATGGCCGACCGCATCGTGAACGAAATGTCATCGGGCGAGTTGCGGCGCGTGATGATCGCCCGCGCCCTGGTTCATGACGCCCGCGCCCTGCTGCTCGACGAGCCCAGCAACAGCCTCGACGTCGCCGCGCAGATCGAGCTGCGCCAGACCCTGAGCAAGCTGGCGAAATCCGGCATCGCGCTGCTGATGATCACGCACCACCTGCCTGACGTCATTCCCGATATCGAGCGGGTTATTTTCCTGCGCGAAGGCCGCATCGTGGGCGACGGCCCCAAGAGCAAGCTGCTGACCCCCGCCGGCCTCAGCAAGCTCTTCGGCTGCCCCATCAAGGTAATCAAACAGGACGGGTACTATCATCTGGTGTCATAAAGGCATTTCAGATTTTTGATTTGTTGATTTCAGATTGAACAACAAAGCCTCCGGGCAAGTAGCGCACTTAGCTCCCGGAGCTTTTCCAATCTGCAATCTTCAATCTGAAATCTGCAATGGCTACCTGCAATCCAAGACTGCCGCCCCTCGAATCGCGTCGTTCTTCAGCGCATTCAGAGCCCGATTGGCCTCGCGCAAGGGATAAATCTCGACCTGAGCCTTGATGGGAATCTCCGCCGCGATGCGCAGAAAATCGTTTCCGTCCTGCCGGGTGTTGTTGGCCACGCTGCGCACCACGCGCTCCTGGTAGAGCAGGTTGTAGTCGAGCGGCGGGATGGGGCTCATGTGAATGCCGCCGAGGGCGAGCACTCCGCCCTTGCGTAGGGCCTTGAGCGCCGCCGGCACGATCTCTCCCGCGGGAGCAAAAATAATCGCGCTGTCCAGCTTTACCGGAGGCTCGTCGACCGTTCCGCCAGCCCAGGCCGCGCCCAGCTCCAGCGCCAGCTGCTGATGCCGCTGGCCGCGAGTGGCGGCGTAGACCTCGACACCCCAATGGCGCGCCACCTGTATGGCGACGTGAGCGGCGGCGCCAAAGCCGTAGAGCCCGAGCCGTCCGCCGCGCTCGATTCCGGAGAGCCGCAGCGAGCGGAAGCCGATGATTCCCGCGCAGAGCAGCGGCGCCGCCTGCAGGTCGGCGAAACCTTCTGGGATCGGGTAGATCCAGTCCTCGGGAGCGACCGCGTACTCGGCGTAACCGCCATCGACGGTGTAGCCGGTGAACGAAGGATGATCGCAGAGGTTCTCCATGCCGCGCCGGCAGTATTCGCAGGTTTGGTCGGTGTGGTGCAGCCAGGCAATGCCGACCCGCGTTCCGGGCGCGAAGCGGTGCGCCGACTCTCCCAGCTTTTCGATCACACCCACGATCTGGTGCCCGGGAATCAGCGGAAGCTTGCGCGTCGGCAGCTCGCCTTCAATCACGTGCAGATCGGTGCGGCAGACCGCGCAAGCATGCACGCGCACCAGCACCTCGCCCTTGGCCGGTTGCGGCGTGGGAACGTCGGTGAAGACGAGCGGATTGGTTTCAACCGGCGCAATCGAACTCAGCAAGCAGGCTTTCATGGCCTCGACCGTGGGTGGTGAACCCACAGGAGAAGATTAAATCACACATCCAATCTTCCGCAGGGTCATCCTGAGGCGGAGCCGAAGGATCTGCTGTTCATTGGTGTTTTCGCAAAAGCAGATCCTTCGCCGTCGCGGCCAAAGACGCCGCTTGCTCAGGATGATCCTCCAAAAGATTGGCGCGCATTCCCCTTAGCGCGGACTTTGCGATGACGCGCTCCTCGCCTCTTTCCCGTCCGCGTACATCTCCGGGAACATGCGCCGCAGGTTGGTGACCTTGGGAGCGTCGTAGATCATGATATAGGGCTGGTGCGGATGGCTGGTGGCGTAATCCTGGTGGTATTCCTCGGCGGGATAGAAACCTTTGAGCGGAACCACCTGGGTCACGATTGGCTGCGGGAAGACGTGAGCCTTATCGAGCTGCGTGATGTAGGCGCTGGCGATGCGCTTCTGCTCCTCGTCGTTGTAGAAGATCGCCGAGCGGTATTGCGAGCCGGTATCGGGGCCCTGGTGGTTCAACTCCGTTGGATCGTGCGCCACCGAGAAGAAGATCCTGAGCAGTTGGCCGTAAGTCACCTTGGAAGCGTCATAGGTAACCTTCACCGACTCGGCGTGCCCGGTATCTCCCGAGCAGACCCGCTCGTAATTGGCGGTCTCAGCCGCTCCTCCCGAGTAACCGGATACGACGCTGGTTACACCCTTCACATGCTGGAACACTGCCTGGATTCCCCAGAAGCATCCACCTGCCACGACGACTGTTTTCTCGACCGAAGCTGACGCCAGCGGGGCGTCGACTTCGGCGGCGGGCACACTGACGCTGGTGGCATTGGCCGAGTTGCAGGCTAAGAAGCCGGCTACCGGCAGCAACAAACAAAGAATTGCAAGTACAGATAAGGTTGGGTTCGGCATGACACTCTCCTCGGCTAACGACACAGCCGGCAGCGGTTGTGTCGGCTGAAAACTACGCTACTTGTTAGGAGTGCCGAAACGGGCGAAGGTTGCAAGAATTTGGGGTGCGGCGATCCGGTGCCGGGCAGGCCGGCATTCCGAATACGTGACTTTCGTTGCGGGTTCCCGGAATACGCGACCAGGGAAGCATTCTGCTGAAACAATCGACTGCTTGCTGAAATCTCAGTTCCTCTCAAAACACATCATGGTCGCGCTTGCCGGGACAGAAACCGAACCACGACTTGGCGCTGCTCCGCACCCCCGCCATGGCAAGCGCAATCGTCGCAGGGTGCCCGGAAGCTGCAAAATCCACAAGAGAGAACCGGAAGCCGAACGTTATCCGAAAATGCGGGTACTGTAAAGGCCCGCGCTGGCATCACCGCTTCGCCGCGGGGTTCTTGCGCGAACCGTTTTGTTCGCCCGGAAGGGCATTCGCTGGGAGTGGAATGGATTGCCGGGGAAAACCGGAGCCGGAGACCAAGGCGCGACCCAGGCCTTATACTGGGGAGCACTACGCGCTAAAAATTCACTGGATGAGCAGCACGAGAAACAGGAGACGCTGAATGAGCACCGAGGGCACAAAAGCAAAGCCGGAATCACTGACCGCCTATGTGGCCGACTTCATCACCTCTACCAAGTACACCGGCATTCCGGAGCAGGTGATGCAGTTGGGCAAGAAATCCATTCTGGACGGGCTGGGATTGGCCCTGGCCGGCTCGGTCGCCAAGAGCGGCGAGATCGTGCGCCGTCACCTTGAAAGCCTCGCCTGCAGCCGCGGAACCAGCACCGTGATCGGCTCCAAGCTGCGCGTCCCCGCGCGTTTCGCCGCCTTTGCCAATGCCACGGCAAGCCACGCCGACGACTATGACGACACCCAACTCGCCGTGGCCAAGGATCGGGTCTACGGTCTGCTCACCCATCCCACCTCGCCGGTGCTTCCCGCCGTGCTGGCCGTGGCCGAGCGCGAGGGGCGCTCGGGACGCGACCTGCTGCAGGCCTATCAGGTCGGCGTCGAGGTCGAATGCAAGATCTCCGAAGCGATCAGTCCCCGGCATTATCAGGAAGGCTTTCACTCGACGGCTACCTGCGGCACCTTCGGGGCCGCCGCCGGACTGGCGAACCTCATCGGCTTGACGCCGGAGGTGACGCGCACAGCGTTGGGCATCGCCGGCAGCCAGTCAGCCGGGTTGCGCGAGAACTTCGGCCAGATGATGAAGCCCTTTCACGCCGGGCGCGCCGCCGAGAGCGGCGTGGTGGCCCTGGAATTCGCGCAGCTGGGCTTCACCGCCACCCCCGTTATCCTCGAAGCGCCGCGCGGCTTCTTCCGCGCCGCCGGCGGTGGCTATGACGAGAACGCCATCCGCGGCAAGCTCGGCAAACCCTGGACGTTTGCCGACCCGGGAGTTTCCATCAAGCCCCATCCCTCCGGATCGCTCACCCATCCCGGCATGACCCTGATGCTGTCGTTGATCAAGCAGCACGATATCCGTCCGGAACAGGTGGAGCACGTCAAGGTGGGGACCAACCAAAACATGCCCAACGCTCTGATTCACCACCGGCCCACCACCGAGCTGCAGGCCAAGTTCAGCATGGAATTCTGCATGGCCATCCTGCTGCTCCGCCGCCGCGCCGGGCTGCCCGAGTTTACCGACGAGATCGTCAACAGCCCCGAAGTCAAGGCCATGATTGCCAAAGTAAACTTCGGTATTCATCCCGAGGCCGAGGCGGCCGGGTACGACAAGATGACCACGATCATCGAGATCGCGCTCAAGGATGGCCGCAAGATCTCCGGGCGCGCCGATTTCGGCAAGGGAAGCCCAGCCAATCCGATGAGCTATGCCGAGGTGGCAGACAAGTTCCGGGAGTGCGCCAGCTTCAGCCGCTGGCCGTCGGAGAAAGCCGAGCGCGTAATTACCCTGGTCGAGAAGCTCGAAGCGCTTCCCAAGGTATCCGAGCTCACCGCCCTGCTGGCGCAGTAAGCACCTTGGTCGCTGGAGGGATCTGAGAGCACCTGCTGAACCCTGGATAGTTGCAAGGTAGTTGAACCCTGCCCGGTTCAGCGATAAAGTTGGAGGGCTCAACTCGAGTTAGCAAGGACAGTGAACCACCCCGGGTGGATCTCGGGCGTCGCCGGAGCCGGCTTACCACGTCGCCTGTCCCGGGTGCTGGAGTAGTGGCTGGCAGCAATAATGCTCCAGAAGATATCTTAAAGAGGAAAAGGATCAATCATGGAACCGAAGAGGAAGAAAGCGGGATGGGCGCGCTGGTACATCCTGATGTTGATCAGCTCGATGTATCTGATCACGTACCTGGACCGGGTGAACATTTCGATTGCAGGGCCCGTGATCGCGAAGGAATTTCACTTTAGCAAAGTCGTCATGGGCGTTATCTTTAGCGCGTTTGTGTGGGCCTATGCCTTGTTTCAGGTCCCCGGCGGGTGGCTGGGGGACCGCTTCGGCCCGCACAAGGTGTTAGGCACGATCGTCTTCTATTGGTCGATTTTCACCATGGCGACCGTCAGGTGCGTCGGTGTGGTGTCGTTCTCGATCATTCGTTTCCTGTTTGGAATAGGCGAAGGTGGGGCGTTTCCGACCGCTACACGGGCGATGCAGCTTTGGTTTCCGCGCGAGGAACGCGGCTTTGTGCAGGGCATCACTCACAGCGCCAGCCGCTTCGGCGCCGCCATTGCGCCGCCGATTATCGTCAGCCTCATGGTTGCCTACGGCTGGCGCTCCGCCTTTTGGGTGTGCGGTGCGGTTGGCATAGTCTGGTCCGTGCTGTGGTTTATCAGCTACCGCAACATGCCGGAAGACCACAAGTTCGTCAGCAAGGACGAGCTGGCTTTTATCCGCGGAACGGATGAGAACGGCAACATCAAGCAGCTCAATGTCAAGAAGAAGCCGACCGTACCCTGGGGCATGCTGCTCAAGTCGCCCAACATGTGGGCGATCATGTGCGCCTACTTCACCTACGTCTATTGCCTATGGATATTCATAAGCTGGCTGCCTTCCTATCTGGTGGAGTACCGGCATTTCAGCTTGAAAGCAATGGGCTGGTACGCCTCCATGCCGCTGTTCGCGGGCGTTATCGGCGATACAGTGGGCGGCTGGGCGACCGACTATCTCATGGTGAAGACCGGCAGGACGAACTTCTCCCGGCGCATAGTGGCGATCATCGGCATGCTGGGCACGGTGGTCTTCATGGTGCCGGCGGCGATGACCAGCAGCCCTTACACCGCCATCTACTGCCTCACCGCCTCGATGTTCTTCCTGGAGTGCACCATCGGTCCCTCCTGGGCGGTTCCCATGGACGTCGGCGGCGAGTACTCCGGCACCGTCTCGGGCATGATGAACATGGCCGGAAACATTGGCGGCGCGTTATCGCCGACCGTCTTCGGCATCCTGGTTCAGTTCGGCTCCTGGGTGGCTCCGTTCATCGTTTCCGCCTTGCTGCTCATCGTCGGCGCACTGATCTGGGCCTTCTGGCTGAAGCCTGAGGTCTCGGTGATCGAGAAGGGCGTAATCGCCGGGCAGCCGAGCATCGCTACGGCCAAGTAACCAGCGCTCGACAAAAGCTAACCAGCCGCGGATTCAGGGTCGCTTCACCCGGATCCGCAATTTTTTTCTCCGCCACTTTTTGTCGGGTACTTCGTTTCCGAATCCGAGTGAACCTCCCGCCGGCGGCGATTCCGAGCCGCATAACCGGCGCATCGTTCTGATAACATTGAATCAACAACGAAGCGAGTAATTTTCATTCGCTGTTGCCATCCGAGGAGAACCCAATGAAGCACCGTGCCGGCCGTCATTTCCTGCAAATTCCGGGACCAACCAACGTTCCCGACCGCGTTCTGCGGGCCATCGAGCGCCCCACCATCGACCATCGCGGACCGGAATTCGCCAAGCTGGGCAAGGAGGTGCTGGAAGGCTGCCGCGCCATCTTCCAGTGTGCCGGACCGGTCGTGATCTTTCCCTCCTCCGGCACCGGCGCCTGGGAAGCGGCCATCGTCAATACGCTTTCGCCGGGCGATCGCGTGCTGATGTACGAGACCGGCCAATTCGCCGTGCTCTGGCAGCAGATGGCCAAGCGGCTCGGGCTTCAAATGGAGTTCGTGCCGACCGACTGGCGTCACGGCGTCGACCCGGCCGACGTTGAGAAGCGCCTCGCGCGAAGATCGTTCGCATGCATTCAAGGCCGTGATGGTCGTGCACAACGAGACCTCGACCGGCGTGACCAGCCGCATCGGCGAGATTCGCAAGGCCATCGACAAGGCGAAACATCCGGCGCTGTTCCTGGTCGACACCATCTCCTCGCTGGCCTCGATCGACTATCGCCACGACGCCTGGGGAGTCGACGTCACCGTCTCCTGCTCGCAGAAAGGCCTGATGCTGCCTCCGGGCCTGGGCTTCAACGCCATTTCCGAGAAGGCGCTGGCCGCCGGCAAGTCCAACCGCATGCCGCGCTCCTACTGGGATTGGGCGGAGATGCTGAAGCCCAACGCCAGCGGCTTTTTCCCTTATACGCCGGCCACCAACCTGCTCTACGGCCTGCGCGAAGCCATCAAGATGCTGCTGGACGAGGGGCTGGAGAATGTCTTCGCCCGCCACGACCGCCACGCCGCCGCCACACGTGCCGCCGTCCAGGCCTGGGGACTCGAAGTGCTGGCGCTCGATCCGCGTGAGTACTCAAGCACGCTGACCGCGGTGCTGATGCCGGAGGGCTATGACGCCGACATGTTCCGCCAGGTGGCGCTGGACAAGTTCGACATCTCTCTCGGCACCGGCCTCGGCAAGGTGAAAGGCAAGGTCTTCCGCATCGGCCATCTCGGCGACTTTAACGATCTCATGCTGATGGGCTCGCTCGCCGGAGTGGAGATGGGACTGAGCGCGGCCGGAGTGCCGCACAACGCCGGCGGCGTGCAGGCAGCCATGAACCTGCTGATGAAGAGCACCGACCGCGGTCGAGCAGCCGGTCGGCGCTGGCACCCGTTAGCGGCCGAGAACCCCGGGGCGTGTCATCCTGAGGTCGCGAAGTTTCGCGCGACCGAAGGATCTGCTTTTGTTGATGCGCTACCTACAGCTACTGTCATCGGCGCGAGCGTGGTTACTACGGCGCAGGGGTGGCTTGTATCAGGGCACGGCTTCAGAGCGTGGGAACCTCCGTTGCGGCGAGGAAGTGGAACAAACAATACCGAGCGCCGCGTAGCGGCAATGTTCGTTAGCCCAGCGCTTCAACGCTGGGGAGCGGGGAAATAATCGAGCCCCGTAGGGGCGGTGCTTAGCCTTTTCTGGAATTCATTCTGATTGCGAAACGCAAGGCTTAAACATGATTGATCTGGGCAAACAGGAACACGGCGGCGAACTCTGGAATCTGCCTCGCCGCGATTTTCTGCGCCACGTGACGCCCGGAGGCGCGGCCACGATGATTGCTCCTTTGCTCGCGCAGGCCGAGGCTGGCGGCGGCAGTCCACTCTTCGCCCAGGCGATGTCGGCCAAGCCGGCCGATGCCAGCGCGCGGCCCGCGCTCTCCTACGAGGGCGCGAGCACCGTCGGCACCAACATCATGCCGGAAGCCACTAAGCTGTTCGCCGCCAAAACCGGAGTGACGTTCAGCTTCATCGGCAATGCCGGAGCCGATGCCGGTTTCAAAGCGGCGGTCGAGAAGCGGGCTACCTTCGGCGGCGTGGCCCGCGAGTTGACCGAGATCGAAAAGAAGATGGTCACCGCCCACGAGGTGATCGGCTGGGATGTGATGGGCGTCTTCGTGCACGCGCGCAATCCGGTGAAGGGGCTGACGCGGGCCCAGCTCAAGGAGATCTTCGCCGGGCGCGCTACCAACTGGAAACAGTTCGGCGGGGCGGACCGGCCCATCACCGTCTACAGCGAGAGGCTCACCGGCGGGCGCGCCACGGTAAAAGCCTTCAAGGACATGGTGCTCGGCAGCGACCAGTACGGGCCGCTGAAGGAACTCGACGACGCCACTGACTGCGTGCAAGATGTAGCCAAAGACGAGGGCGGCATTACCGCCTCTTCCATGTCATTTGCCATTGCTGGAATCCGTGCGCTTACCATGGATGGCGCCCCGGCGGACAAATCAGGCGTGCAGAGCGGCAAGTATCCACTCAAGCGTCCGCTGATCCTGGTCACGAATGAACCGCCTGCCGGCAATGTGAAAAAGTTCCTGGACTTCATGCTCACGCCAGAGGCTCAGCAGATCGTGGGGCGGAAGTTCGTGGTGGCGAAGTAGAAAGAAGCGCGTATGATGATGCCTGCAAAAATCTGCGAAAGACGAAGAGGACAAAATTGGACGCCGTGAACGACGACAGACTAGCGAAGGTACATGAGGCTGGATTTCTGGCGGAAAAGAACGAACGCGGCTGCTGCCAGTGCGTACTCCTCGCGGTACGGGATTTGTACGATGTGCCGCCGCAAGCCTTTCAGGCGGCAAGCGGGCTTTCCGGCGGGATCGGCCTTAGCGGTGAGGGGCCATGTGGCGCATTCCTCGGCGGGGCTATGCTGATCAGCAGCCTGTTTGGGCGCAGTATCGACAATCTGAGCGACAAGGGCGCCATGCGCAAATCGGCAGCGTACGTACGGAAATTCAAAGAATACTTCGATGCCGAATACGGAAGTTTCAACTGCGCCGACATCCAACGTAAGATCATGGGACGAGGCGGATTCAAGCTGTATATTCCCGAGGAGTATCAGGCATTCGAGTCTCTCGGCGGGCACGACGACAAATGCACCAACGTTGTCGGCAAGGCGGCGGTGTGGCTGGTGAAGACGATTGCAGAGATCAGATCAGTAGAAGGCGCGTCCTAACCTATTGTTGAATTCCAACAGTCGAGCGAAGAATCTGCTTTTTCCAAGCTAAACAGCAGATCTTTCAGCCAACATCAGGTCTCAGGGTGCTTGGAGCGAGCCGCCCGGGGGACGAGGTGAGCCTTAGTACCACCGGCGTAGTACGCTGGATAGGTAAAGGACGGAACCGTGGCCAGGAAGAAGAAACAGAAGTTCAGCGCTACCAAGGCGGTGAAGTCTGCCGCCCGCGAGCACCTGGGGATGCCGTCCCCGACCAGGGTGGTTCCGGACGCCAAATCCAAGGCCGCGCGGAGAGCCAAGAAACACAGGCGTTCTACCGATGAGTTCTTGGCGGAAGAAGCTAAGTGACTGAGATAGATAATCCGGACCAACCTCTTCGGGCCTATGCGGTCTCATCGATTGCGCCGCTCAACAATTTCGAAAGAGTTGCTCACCAAAGCGCCGGCAGAACGTCTATACGGGAAGATGTGCCCCCTGACGTCCCCCTGTTTTGAGGTGTCGTCCTGAGGTGGAGCGCCAGCTGAGTCGCTCCCTTAGGATGACACCCAGACCCAATCCAGAAATATCGTAATAGCTTCAGCCCACAGAAAAACCCGCGCCCAAGACTGGCTACGGTGCCGGTCTGCCCGGAACCGGCGCGCTTGCGGACTGCCAGGTGTGATAGCCGAGGCCGACACGCATATGGTGGGTAAAGCTGTCCGGCGCGGAAACGGCCACCGTGATGCCAAGCAAAGCATGCGCCACCGCCAGCGGCCAGATATTGCGATAGCGCGCAAATGCAGTGCAGAACACCAGGCCGGCCAGCAAGGTAAGCGCCATCAGCAGAGGATTAGGGATGTGGGCGACGGCAAATATCAGAGCAGAGAGCACAATTGCCCGCCGGGTTCCCGCCAGTTGCTCGAGATTGAGGAACAGGAAGGAATTGAGGATGAACTCCTGCTCCACCGCCCACACGGAGTAGGCTCCGACTCGCCAGAGCTGGATCGGGCGTTGGATCGCTGGAAGCTGCCAACCCGAACCGTGCAGCATTCCCACAACCATCGCCGCCAGAGCGAGAGCCGTGAGCGCCAGCCAACTCGACTGGCGTAAGCCGCCGAGCCCCACTCCCAGTTGCTTCACCGAGCGGCGCTGCAGCAGCGTGCAGGCGGCAATCCAACCCATGGCGGCAATAATGAATCGGCGTTGCGCTGCGCCAGCTGTCCACAGTCCGCCCTCCGCCAGCAGATAGGCGCCGGCGATAGCCAGGACACAAAAGCGCTTGCCGCGGAAAAAAGAAACCGCGCGGGCCGGCGCCTGCCCTGTCGCCGGCCAATGGCGCGGTTCGCTGCGCCCGGACGAAGCGCCATTGCTTCCCTGTTCCGCGTGCGCGCTCATCGTGTACTCCGATGCGATTTTATTACAGGAAGGTTACTGTCAGCGCGTGGGAGTGCCCACTCAAGCCAGCTATTTGGCTTGAGTGGGGTTTCTGGCGGGACCTGCTTTGACCGCAAGGGCTACAACGCGTCGCAGAGGGCCTCGGTTACCTGCTTGGTGGTGGCTTTCCCGCCCAGGTCGGCGGTGAGCGCGATCCCGGCGCCGGTTACCTTTTCCACCGCCTGCATCAGCCGCGCCGCGGATTCCTTTTCGCCCAGATGCTCCAGCATCATGACGGCCGTCCAGAAGGTGCCGATCGGGTTGGCGATGCCTTTACCCGCGATGTCGAAAGCCGAGCCATGGATCGGCTCGAACATCGAGGGGAACTGCCGTGGCGGATTGAGGTTGGCCGTGGGAGCGATTCCCATGCTGCCGGCCAGGGCCGCCGCCAGGTCGCTGAGAATGTCGGCGTGCAGGTTGGTGGCCACGATCACGTCGAGAGACTTCGGCTTGCCGACCATGCGCGTGGTGGTGGCGTCGACCAGCATCTTGTCGACCTTCACGTCGGGATACTCGCGGCTCACCTCGGCGGCGATCTGGTCCCACAGCACCATGCCATGGCGCTGCGCGTTGGACTTGGTTACCACCGTCAGCGTTTTGCGCGGGCGCGAGCGCGCCAGCTCGTGGGCAAAGCGCATGATGCGGGTAACCCCGGTGCGGGTGAAGATGGCAGTTTCCGTCGCCACCTCTTCCGGCAAGCCGATGTGGCTGCGGCCGCCCTGGCCGGCATACTCGCCTTCGCTGTTCTCGCGCACGATGACCCAGTCGAAGTCACCGGGATTGATGCCGCGCAGCGGGCTGGTGACGCCGGGAAGCACCCGCGTCGGACGCACGTTGGCATACTGGTCGAAGCCCTGACAGATCTTCAGGCGCAGTCCCCAAAGCGTGATGTGGTCGGGAATATCGGGGTCGCCCACCGCGCCGAAGAAGATGGCGTCAAACGGCTTGAGCGTTGTCAGCGCGTCGTCGGGCAGCATCTTTCCGGTCTTGCGGTAATAGTCAGAGCCCCAGGGGAACGACTCGAACTTCATCCGGAACTTCTTATCGCGCTCCTGCATCCGCTCCAGCACGGTGACTCCGGCGGGGATCACTTCCTTGCCGATGCCGTCGCCGGGCATGACGGCAATCCTGTATTCACGCATGGCGTTTCCTTCCCTTGATTGAAGAATTTCAGCTCCTATTGAACCACAGTTGAAATGCCCGGCAAGTCCAAAAACCGGTCCTAGATCAGCAGCAGCCCGAGCACTGCGGCTCCGAGTATGACCCAGATGGTGGCCCGTCCGGTGATGACCAGAAAAAGAAAGCTGGCAATGGCGATGGCCACCGGCCATGGGCCGGTAAGCGCACTGCGCGCCAGCGGCACCGCAGAGGTCAGAATCAGCCCTCCGCCGGCTATGGTGACGGCGCGAATGGCGCTTTTGACCTCCGGCCTGTCCGCCCGGCGCCCGAGAAAGCGCAGCATGGGGATGATCAAAAAAGCGGGTGTGACAACCGCCAGCAGCGCCGCGCAGCCGCCAGGCAGGCCGCCGACGAAATAGCCCACGCTCACTACATACAAACCGTTCGGGCCCGGAGCCGTTTGTCCTGTTGCAATGGCCGCGTTCAATTGACGATCCGTCAGCACCTGGTAGTGCTCGACAAAATCGTGACGGATGATGGGAATGGTCGCCGAGCCGCTGAAAGCGATCAGTTCGGCCTTGGCAAGCAGAAGGTAAAGCAGCAGGAGGCTCATTCCGGAACCCGCCACAGCAGTCCGATGACCGCCGCCAGTCCGAGAATCTGCACCGGCGAAACCCTCGAGCTTGCCGTCAGGAGGATGGAGCCTCCGCCCAACACCAGCGCATGCGGCCAGCGCTTACGAGTGAAGTACGGCCGCAGCATGCTGAAGCCCGCAGTCGTCAGCATACCCACCGATGCCGCCAGAATGCCGGCTAGCGCGGCCATAGCCTTGGGACTGGCGAGCACCAGTTCGTAGCTCCGTGTCAGCAGCATCACCATAATGGCCGGCGGAACACTGGCCGCCAGCACGGCCGCGAGTGCGCCCGGCCATGTTCCCAGCTGCCAGCCAAGGCCGGCGAAGAAGGCCAGCAGGTTGGTCCCCGGTGTAATACGCGAGAGCGCGTAGCAGGTTGCGTATTGGTCCGCGGATACCCACCGCCGCTCCGGGACAATCTCCCGGTAGACCGCGGCCATGGTGATTTCGCCGCCCCCGAAGGTCGTGTTCGCCAATCGCGCCACGAACAGAAACAGCCGGGAAAGAGAAACTCGTTCCATTCCGTTACTCTAGCATCCCGGCCAAACGGGGCTCCTGTCCTCTCTTCATTCGCATCTACTACTGTGGCCGTTCATGACCGGATTCGCGGAAGGTATACCCCGCGCAGTAGCCGGGCGATCAGCCCGGCGGTGATAGCGAAGGGTACACCCACTTTGAATCCGTTCATGGCGGCCGGAGAATTCAGATGATCCATCCCTGGCACGACATTACACCGGGCGAGCACCTGCCCGCCGAGTTTCTCAGCGTCATCGAAATTCCTTTCGGCTCGAGCGTCAAGTACGAGCTGGACAAGCCAAGCGGACTGATCCGGCTGGACCGCGTGCTGTACTCGGCGGTCTACTATCCGGCCAACTACGGATTCATTCCGCAAACGCTCGCCGAAGACGACGACCCGCTCGACGTGCTGGTCTTCTGCCAGGAGCCGGTCGTGCCCCTGACCCTGATCGAGGCGCGCGCCATCGGGCTGATGACCATGATCGACGCCGGCAAGCGAGACCACAAGATCATCGCCGTGGCTACCAAAGACCCGGAGTTCAACAGCTACAACGAGGCCGGCGAAATGCCCGTGCACCGGCTGGCCATGTTGCGGCGCTTCTTTCAGGACTACAAGCAGCTCGAAGGCAAGAAGGTTGAAGTCGAAGAAATTCAGGCGGCGAGCAAGGCCTACCCGGTCATAGAGGACGCGCTCGAGCGCTACAGCCAGCAGCGGCGCAAGGGATTCTACACAGGCAAGTATGCGGCGTGAGAGACGCGATATGGATTCACGCTTGAATCGCTCTACTTGGCGCCATCCGTAATGCGTATGTGCTTGAACGGCCGCGCGTCCTTGCCCACATATTGGCGAACGCACTGTCCGCTGCCTACGAGTTGGTAGCGATAGGTGACCAGCCCCTCCAGGCCCACCGGTCCGCGCGCGTGCAGCTTGCCGGTGCTGATGCCGACCTCGGCGCCGAAGCCATAGCGGAATCCGTCGGAGAAGCGCGTAGACACGTTGTGGAAGACGTTGGCGGAGTCGACCGAGCTCAAGAAGCGCTCAGCCGTCTTTGAGTCATTGGTGACAATGCAATCGGTGTGCCGCGAGCCGAAGGCTTCAATGTGTTCGATGGCTTCGTCCACTCCGTTCACGACGCGCAGCGCCAGGGTCAGGTCTCCATATTCGGTATGCCAGGCCTCAGGCGCCAGAGCGGCCACCTCGCCCTTGGACAACTCCACCGAACGCGCGCATCCCAAAACGTTCACCCCGGCTTGCTTGAGGCTGCATACCAGGTCAGGCAGGAATTCGGCAGCGATCGGTGTATCCACCAGCACCGTCTCCACCGCGTTGCAGACGCTGGGAGCCTGCGTCTTGGCGTCCAACACGATCTCCAGCGCCATCTTCCGGTCGGCATGGCGGTCGATGAAGATATGGCAGACGCCATCGGCGTGTCCCAGCACCGGGATGGTCGAGTTCTCCATCACATAACGCACCAGCTCGGCGCCTCCGCGGGGCACCACCAGGTCGATCCACTGGTCCAGGCGCAAAAGTTCCCGCACCGCCTCGCGATCCCTCACCAGGAACAATGCCGAAGCCGGAATGCCCGCTTCCGTGATGGCCTGCGACATGAGCTGCAGCAGGCACTCGGAGGTGTGTGCCGCCTCCGCTCCGGCCTTGATCAGCAGGGCATTGCCGGACTTCAAAGCCAGCGCCGAAAGCTGTACCACGGCATCGGGCCGCGCTTCCACGATGGCGGCCACCACGCCGAAGGGGAAGGATACCTTCTTCAACTCCAGCCCCTCGTCCAAGAGCGTGTGCAGGCGCACCTCTCCGACTGGATCGGGCAAAGCCCGAACCTCCTCGACGCTTATTACCATCTGCCGCAACTTGTCCGGGCTGAGGCGCAGACGCTCGACCAGCGACTTCTTCAAGCGCCCGGCCCCGGCTGCCTCTTCGGCGGCGGAGACGTCGAGTGCGTTAGCAGCCTGCAGCTTGGGCCAGGCGAGTTCCAGCGCGCGCGCGATGCCGGCGAGCGCTACATTTTTCTGCTCGCTGCCGGCCGTGGCCAGCATGCGCGCGGCAGCGCGCGCGGCGCGGGCATCAGCGGCAATGTCGTGGGCCATGAATCTCCCCTTTTCCGTTACTTTAATTCTACAGTCTATCCAAGCCGAGGGCTTTCGTGGCCGGCAACGTCAACCAGCACCGTGCCTCCGCACCAGCGGGGACGCCAGAACATACTTAACGGCGAGGCTTTTCTTTGGCTCTGGAATGAAAAAAACGCTGCCGTAATTTTTTTGGAATTTTAATTTTCTCTGATTAACAGCGCACTAGCAGCACAAAAGACGGCAATTGCGCAGCGACAGCAGCCGCACACGCATCCAATTGAGGTAATCTGAAATCAGCGTTGCGCGATTACCCGTCCCGACAGACGCTGCTTTTGCGTCCGTCGAGTGGTCGAATCCATAACGTCCTCCATAACGTAAGGAGACAAATTGAACGCAGTCATTTACAAAACGCTGCCCATGATGCCTCGCAAGAACATCGCCCTGGTAGCTCACGACAACAAAAAGCGCGACCTGTACGAGTGGACCGCCTTCAATCGCGATTCCCTCGCCGAGCATGAGTTGTATGCCACCGGCACGACCGGACAGGTCCTGGAGAAGGGGCTGGGGATCAGCATTCACAAGCTGGAGAGCGGACCGTTGGGCGGCGATCAGCAAATCGGGGCCAAGATCTCGGAGTCGGAAATCGATTTTGTCATCTTCTTCTGGGACCCGCTGGAGCCGGCGCCGCACGATCCCGACATCAAGGCCCTGCTGCGCATTGCCGCGGTATGGAACATCCCGGTGGCTTGCAACCGCGCCTCGGCCGACTTCATGATCTCTTCCCCACTGATGACCAGATCCTACGACCGGCTGGTTCCCGACTACTCCTCCTACCGCGAGCGCCTGCGGCCGCCGGACGCCGTATAAGCCGCCCATGCGAACTTTTCGGGTGTAACGCTGGACGCAGCCAAAGCCACGGCAGGCGCGGATTTCGCGTCTGCTGGGGTGATGAAAAGTGTTCGCTAATCTGCGCTGCCGTTTTTTCCCGTGTTTGCACAGACTGCATTCTGGTACGCTGATTACCTTGTACCCGTCCGGTGCGCCGGACGGGCTTCCTTCCCGATGCGGACGCATCTTTCATTTTCTGTTGCGGCGCTCTCGTTGTGCCTGGCCGCCGGTTGCGGCATTCCCGGCGCGCCCATGCCGCCTTCGCTCGAGCTGCCGCGCCCGGTGAACGATCTGACGGCGGTGCGCAAAGGCGACCGCGTGCTGCTGAGTTGGAGCGAGCCGGTCGAGACCACGGACCGGCGGAATATCCGCCGGCCAGGGCTTACGGTTTTCTGCCGCTCGGTCGGCGAGTATCCGATGAAGGACTGCAACCCGGTGAAACGGTTGCGTCCCGACGAGCTGCATTCAGCCTCCGTGCCAGGGCGGAAACCACGCGTAACCTTTGAGGACGTACTGCCGGCGGAGGCGCCCAGCGCCACGCAATTCGCGGCCTATGCCATAGAAGTTTTGAATCCTCAGGGCAAGAGCGCGGGCTTGTCCAACCAGGTGCTGGTCCCTCTGGCCCGGGCATTGCCTCCAGTGAGGGATCTGCGGGCCGAAGTGACCCCAGACGCGGTGGTGCTGCGGTGGACCGCGCCTGAGCGGCCGGGAAGATTCGCCAACGTAAGCTACTCGTTCCGCGTCTTCCGCAAGCCCGCCGAGGCGCCCGCCTATACCTTGCTGCGGGACATTCCTTTCACCGGTGGCGTGGAGACGCTCTCCGACCGCAGCTTCGAATGGGAGCATCCCTATCAGTACAAGGTCGCGGGCATTGAACGCGTGCAACTGCCCATCGGCGAGCCCATTGAATTCGAGAGCGATGATTCGCCCGTCATTAGCGTGTTGCCGCATGATATCTTCCCGCCGGCGACGCCGGCCGGCCTGCAGGCGGTCTTCTCCGGCACCGGGCAGAAACCGTTCATCGACCTGACCTGGGCGCCTAACATGGAAGCCGATCTGGCCGGTTACAATGTCTTCCGCAGCGAGGCGGGACGCGCGCCGGTGCAGCTCAATCAGCAGTTGATCAAAGCGCCGGCCTTCCGCGACGAGAACGTCGTCGCCGGACACAGTTATACTTACACCGTCAACGCCGTGGACGAGCGCGACAACCAGAGTCCGCGCTCCCAGCCCGCAACCGAATCCATACCCCTGCCCTGAACGAGGTTTGCTTATGCGCTTCTGCCGTTTTGTTGACAGAGATGGAATCCACTATGGCCTGGTCGAGAACGCCAACGGGCAGGACGTCATTACCGCCCGCCTGCCCGGGCTTCACCTGGAGATCGATGCCTCGGGAATGCCCGGAAGGATTCTCCTGCCCGACGTCTCCAAGGCGCAGCCTCTGCCCAAGCCCGTTCCTCTCGACTCGGCGAGCCTGCTGATTCCCCTGCCGCTGGTGAGCAAAGTGGTGGCCATCGGGCGCAACTACATCGAGCACGCCAAAGAGCTCTCCAACCCGGTGCCGCCCGAGCCGCTGCTCTTCCTCAAACCGCCCTCCTCGCTGCTGGCCTCCGGCGGCAACATCGTCAAGCCGAAGATCACCAACCTGCTGCACCACGAGGCAGAGCTGGGGATTGTCATCGGGCGCACCTGCCACAAAATTCGTCCCGAGGCCGATGTGCGCGACTACATCCTGGGCTACACTTGCGTCAACGACGTGACCGCGCGCGACATCCAGCGCAAGGACGTGCAGTTCACCCGGGGCAAGGGCTTCGATACCTTCTGTCCGGTCGGCCCGGCCATCGCCACCGGCCTGGATACCTCGCAGCTCAACGTCAAGGGACTGGTCAACGGTCAGGTCCGGCAAGACGGCAACACCCGCGACCTGATCTTCAACATCGAATACCTGATGCGCTACGTCGCCGACGTCATGACGCTGGTGCCGGGCGACATTATCGCTACCGGAACTCCCGCCGGGGTCGGCGCCATGGATGTGGGCGACACGGTGGAAGTCTTCGTCGAGGGCGTGGGCACGTTGCGCAATCCGATCGTCGCTGAGTAGTTCGGCTGTTTGGGATTGAGTTATGGGTGGGTTTCGTCAACTTCTGCTGGCCGCCGGGGGTCTGGTTATCATTGCCGGAACCATGAAGCATTATCTCGGCAAGGGCCGCAAGAGCGCGGCGCAACGCGAGCGCGAGCGGCGGGAGAAGATCAGCGCCACCGGCCGCATCACCGACGGCACGGTGCTCGATGTCCGCGAAGCCGAGGAGGCCGGCGCCGAGCGCCAGTTCCTGATCTACAGCTACAACGTCGGCGGCGTGGAGTATGAGTGCTCGCAGGAGGTCACCGAGCTGCGGCCCTACATCAACATGCACTCCTGCCGCCTGGGTCTTCCCGCCAGCGTCAAGTATGATCCGCACAACCCCGGCAACTCGATCCTGGCCGCCGAAACCTGGATGGGACTGAGAAAATAACGCTTCCCGGTTCTCGTTTCACGACGGGAAGTCGTTTCCGAAGTGCCACGCAGCCATTCTTTTCGAGGGGTCATCCTGAGGCCGCGCCGTTTTACGCGGCGATGACCTTTTCCAATAAAGAGCAAACGTAGAACGCGAAACGGGAAACGGGAAACGTGAAACGGATTTAAAATACTTCCATGTCCGTGTTGCCGCTGCCCATCGCCGCCTTTCTGGCAGGACTGCTGTCGTTTCTATCGCCCTGCGTACTGCCGCTGGTCCCCGGCTATGTCTCCCTGGTTTCCGGCGCCAGCGCCGACCGTCTCTCCACCGCGCCGGAGCAGCAGCAGCGGCCGCTGCTTAGCACGGTGATGTTGAATTCCTGCCTCTTCATCGCCGGCTTCAGCCTGGTATTCATTGCGCTTGGCGCGGTCGCCACTACCGTAGGCCAGCTGACACGCGAGTTTCACCGCGAGCTGGCCATGGTGGCCGGGGCGGTCATTATCATCTTCGGGCTGCACCTGACCGGCCTGGTGAAGATCAAGGCCCTGTATGCCGACAAGCGCATGCACAGCGTGGGCGGCGCCGGCAAGGCGGGCGCGTTCCTGGTCGGCTTCGCCTTCGCCTTTGGCTGGACGCCGTGCATCGGGCCCATTCTGGCCGGCATCCTCGTGCTGGCCGGCTCGCAGGATACGGTGATGAAGGGGATCCTGCTGCTGGCCGTCTATTCGCTCGGGCTGGCCGTCCCATTCCTGCTTACCTCGCTTGGGGTCAACCGGTTTCTTGCTTTTTATGCCCGCTTCCGCCGGCATCTCCATACGGTAGAAGTAATTAGCGGGGTTCTGCTGATCGTTTTCGGAGTGCTCATCGCGCTCGGGCGCTTTAGCATGCTCTCGGGATACCTGGGATTCCTGAATCGATTCGCGCTTTAGCCGCGTCGTAAGTAGTAGCGCCTGGGCGATTCTGCCATGGCCGGCTTGGCTACCGCAGATCGCGGTGAAGTAGGCTGCGGAAAAACGGTTTCCTGTGCAGTGATCTGACGGTGTCCGGTTTCCCCCTGACGGCCAACTTTTGTCCGGCGTGTTTTTCCGCAGCTTTGGACTTTTTCGGCACTTATTGACGGAGGTCGGCGTGAAGGTTAACTTTCCTACGCTGGTGCTGCTGGTTGCCCTGGTGGCGGCCATGTTCTTTGGCGGGCGCTACCTGGCCAACCGCTCTACGGCCAACGCTTCACTGCCCCCGGCGCGGGCCGGCGCCGACTTCAAGGGGCAGCCTGCTCCCCAGTTCGACTTGAAGGATTTGCAAGGCAAAAATATTCGTCTCTCCGACTACCGGGGCAAAGTCGTGCTCTTGAATTTCTGGGCCACCTGGTGTCCTCCCTGCAAGGAGGAGATGCCGTGGTTCGTCGATCTGCAGCAGCGCTACGGTGCGCAAGGATTGCAGGTAATCGGTGTCGCCATGGACGATGCCGGGCAGAAGGCGGTCAGTTCCTTCACCGAGCACCTGGGCGTCAACTATCCCGTGCTGCTGGGCAAGGAATCGGTGGCGGAGTCATACGGCAACGTTCAGTTCCTGCCTGATACCTTTTACATCGGACGCGATGGCAAGATCGTCAGGCACGTACAAGGGCTGATCGAGCGCAAGAGCATCGAGGAGACGGTGAAACAGGCGCTCATCGCCCCACCGCCTAACGCCTAACCTTTGAAAGGATATGACTTGAGCCGGGGTGAAAGCCGGGGTCCCCGGTGCGCCCCGGTTCCGAACTGGGGTGCAGCTCCTTCAGGAATTTGCTTGCTCGCTCTGAAACCTGTAAAAACAGCAGTATGAGAGCTCGCCTGCTTGCCGCGGTTGTGGCCGTTCTTGTCTCCGCCGCCCTGGCGCAAACCATCACTCTTCCCGAAGTCACGGCCTTGCCGGTCGCGCCGCTTACGGTGCAGGCGGGCAGGTCGACGCCGTTCAAACTCAGCTTCCGCATCCGCGATGGCTTTCACATCAACTCCAACAAGCCGCTGCAACAGGTACTGATCCCGACCTCCATCAAGCTCAGTCCGCCTACCGACATCCTGGTCGGCAGGCTCGAATATCCCGCCGGAGAACTGATGGGTTTGCCCTTCATGCCGGACGAGAAGCTGAGCGTCTATTCGGGAGCCTTTCAGGTTAGCGGCCAACTGAAAACCACCACGGCGATCTCTCCGGGAACCTATCGCGTGCGCGGCGTGTTGCGATACCAGGCGTGCACCGAACGGCAATGCTTCCCTCCGCGCACCGCCGACTTCGATTTCGACGTGAAGGTGGTCCGCCACGCGCGCCCGCGCCGGAATCCGCCGCAGAGCCCGAATGTGCACGGATGAAGCGTGTTGATGTAGCGCCGCCTTTCCCTGCGGTGGGCCCCGCCTTTGCGTAGGTACAGCCGCCCCCGGCTGTACATGACAGACGCGCGGCAGCGCGGCTGGCAGCAACTGGATTCGAAGAGGTGCGCTCTGCGCACCCGCCCAGCCGAGGGCGACTGGGCCTACGCAGATTTAATTGATCTGATCCGGCTTGGCGCGGGCGATGCGCTCGTCGATGGGTTTACGTCCCGCGTAGCCTTCTTCCATCCCATGCCAGTGGGTGATCGCGGATTCACCCAGTTTCCAGCACAGCAGGACGATCTCGCCAGTTTCGACCTTGCAGGGGAAGTCGAGCAGTCCCTGGTCCAGGTCCTTGACCTGGACGCCGATGGCGTTGATCTCGGCCAGCGCGTCCTTGGCTTTCTGCAGGGCCTTGTCGCGCTCGGCCCGGCGGCGCGACCAGCGCTTGATGTCGAGCATGGTGCCGCCATTCAGGAAGACGCGCTCCTGCACCGCCTGCAACTCGGCCTCGATCTGCTCGATTGTCTGCTTGGCCTCCATCGAGGTCTTCAGCAGCGACTCCAGAACCGGCAGCATGGCTTGAGCTTCCTGCAACGAGAAGGTACGCATAGGGCCAATCTCTTCCGTATTGTAAACCCGGGAGCCCGGGGAACCCGTTAGGCGGTTCTCCCGCTTGGGACCGGCAGGGTGCCGGTTGCGGGATTCATGCAACTAGTTCCCACCAGGTGGTGTTAAACACTACAATCAGCTTCTCAGGGAGAACTTCATGAAGCGACGGAGTATTGCTCTTATAGGGTTGTCCGGGGTGATTGCGTTGGCGCTGGCTTTGACCGCCTGTGACGGCTTTTTCGTCTCGCCGAATTCGCCTGCGAGCGTCACGGTCAGTCCTGCCACTGCGGCTATTAGCTCCGGCAGCGGCAGCGCGACGTTACAAATGTCTGCAAGTGTCGTGCTGGTCAACGGCAACAGTGCCTCTTGTACTTCGCCAAACTGGACGACTTCCGATCTAACTGGCACTTTCCTTACAATCAACGCATCCACCGGGGTGATAACGCCTACGCCTAATGCGGGCGGTACAGTGACGGTGACGGTCAGTTGTAGCGGAAAGAGCAGCAGTGCAATTCCCATCGATGTCATCGCCGGCACAATCGGCAGTGGTACTCCCACCATAAATCCTTCGGCTACGTCTGTAACGCCACCAAACTCCGTGACAGCGACATTCGCCGATTCCAATGGCGTGACCATCCCAGCCACCTATGTCGTCTGGTCCATCCCCTCGGGCGCGACTTTCAGCATCAGTGGCTCAAGCGCGGTGTTTACGTTTCTGGCGACCACCACCGCCGGAACTGCAACAATCACTGGAACTGTTACAACAAACGGCAACGCAACGCTCTCCGCGACTTCAGCAACAATTACTATTTTGTGAGGACGGAACGAGCAGTTGTCTTGTCTTTCGCCGGGTGAAGCACAACAATCAAGAACTACCCCACCCTAGCGTCGAACCGCGACGCTAAGGGTGGGGCACCCGTCGAGCATCTCTCCAATCCCGCCGCGCCAGATTCCATCAATTCTTAATGAATTCAGCGATTTGTGCCGATATCCTGAGCTGGTACTGCTAAAATCGGCTCGAAATTGACACAGTGAGTATTGATATGGGCGAGATCAGAAGGATCGGCATCTGCACCGGCGGCGGCGACTGTCCCGGGTTGAACGCGGTGATTCGGGCCGCTGTCAAGACGGCGGTCCTCAAGTACCGTTGGGAAGTAATTGGCATCCGCGATGGTTTTGACGGCCTCATCTGGCCGGAAAAGGCGCGGCCTCTCCAGCTCTGCGATGTCAGCGGACTGCTGGCGCGCGGCGGGACGATTCTGGGCACCACCAATCGCGGCAATCCCTTCGCCTACAAGCGCAACAACGACGGCGCCGAGACCGTGCGCGATTTCTCCGATGACCTGATTCGCAATGCCAGGGCTATGGGCATGGACTGTCTCATCGTCATCGGCGGCGACGGCACGCAGAAGATCGGCTGGGATCTGTTCCGCAAGGGGTTGAACGTGGTCGGCGTGCCCAAGACGATCGACAACGATCTTTCCGCCACCGAGTGCACCTTCGGCTTCGATACCGCCGTGGCCACCGCCACCGACGCTCACGACAAGATTCAGACCACCGCCGAGTCGCACCACCGGGTGATGATCATTGAACTGATGGGGCGCGACGCCGGCTGGCTCGCCCTGCATGCCGGCATCGCCGGGGGAGCGCACATCATCCTCATCCCCGAGATTCCGTTCAGCCTGGAGCGGGTTTGCGAGTTCATCCAGCAGCGCAATGTCCTGGGCAAGCGCTTTACCGTCATCAGCGTCGCCGAGGGCGTGGACCTGCCCGACGACCTGAAGCGGTACTACCAGGAAAAATACGGCGCCTCGCCGCAAATCTCGGGCAAGGGAAACATCATTGCCGACTTCATCGCCGGCCGCTGCCACAAAGAGGTGCGCGTCACCGTGCTGGGGCACATACAGCGCGGCGGCTCGCCCACCGCGTTTGATCGCGTTCTGAGCACCCGCTTCGGCTCGGCGGCGGTCGACCTGATCGCCGAGGGCGGTTTCGGAAAGATGGTGGCCCTGCGCCAGCAAAGCGTCGTCTATGTCGATATCTGCGAAGCCATCGGCCGCCAGAAGATGGTGGATCCGGAGGGCGAGCTGGTGAGAACGGCCAAGAACATCGGCATTCATTTCGGCGAGCCATAGCCCGGGCTAGAGCGGATTCAAAGTGGGCATACCCTTCGCTATCATCGCCGGGCTGATCGCCCGGCTACCGCACGGGGCATACCTTCCGCGAATCCGGGCTAAGCATTCCTTTTCCGCCGGCTAGGTGCTCTGCCAAAGGCTTTTAATGTGGTGCGCTCAAGGTGTGCTGCACTACAATTCTGACGGACCCCACTCCCGTGTTGAAGCGCTTAAAAAGCTTTGTTCCGGTGGATGCCTTCGTGTATCTGGCTCGCGCCGGCTGTTCCGTGCTGCTGCTGGCGTTGGTGCTGCTCTCTCCGCTCGCCTGCAAGCGCAATCCCATGCGTTCCGGCGAGTTCGGCTACGTCGCTGTTCCCCAGGCCACGCTGCGCGACCGCGTAGCGGCCCTCTACAACAAAGTCGGCGCCGTGCGCAACGGTGAGAAGGTCGAGATTCTGGAGCGGCAAAAGCGCTTCGTCAAGGTAAGGACGTCCGCCGGCCAGGAAGGTTGGCTCGAGCAGCGGTATCTGATCAACCAGCAAACCTTCTCCGCGTTCGAGAAGCTGGCGGCGGAGAATGGCGCAGCGCCGTCCCAGGGCAAGGGCACGGTGCGAGCCGAGCTGAACATGCACATCACTCCGGCGCGCGACTCCGAAAAACTCTACCAGCTCGCCGAGGCTTCCAAGGTCGACATTCTGCGCCGGGCCACCGCCGAGAGAATCATGTCCGGCAACGCTGCCAAACCCGGGGCGGTCGGCGATCGCTCCAACCGCTCCAAAGGCCCGCAGGCTCCGGCCAAACCGGCTGCGGGAAAGAAGCCGGGGGAGGCGGAAATCAAGCCGCAACCGGAGATGGTCAACGCCAAGGCTCCTTCCGCCGGCGCCGCTTCCACTTCCGCCGAACCGAAGCTGATGGATGACTGGTGGCTGGTCAGAGATCCACAGGGCCACGTGGGCTGGGTGCTGGCCAGAATGATCGATATCGAAGCGCCCATGGAGGTCGCCCAGTACGCCGAGGGTCAGCGAATTCAGGCCTGCTTCGCTCTCAACCACGTGCGCGACGGCGACAAGGATGTTCCGCAGTACCTCGTGCTCCTGTCACCGCCCAAGGATGGCTTCGCCTTCGACTTCGACTCCTTTCGCATCTTCACCTGGAACCTGCGGCGGCACCGCTATGAAACCGCCTACCGCGAGCGCAACATCATGGGATTCCTGCCGGTGACCACCGCTACCCGCAGCTTCGATCGGGAGGGTACGTTGCCCGTCTTTACCGTCCGTCTGCAGACTCAGGATGGCAGCCTGAGCGACCGCACCTACCGCCTTTCCGGACCCATCGTTAAACGTGTGCTTACGCCGGGAGAAGAGGTGCAGAAACTCGCCCAGATTCACAAGGAATCCAAGAAGCAGAAACACAAGAAAAAGTAAACTCTCCACTCCTGCTGGCTGCAAGCCGCTGCACATAACGGTTTTTATACGCCGGAGTAGTCACTTTCCGGTCCCGGCAGCAACATTGCTGCCGGGAGTTCCGGGCTGCCCCGAGCCATCCGCCGAGCCCCGCTTGGAATCAATACTGGGGATGACTACGGGGAGGGGGCAGTTCATGGCGGAGAAGATCAAGAAACTGAATCTCCAACGAGATTACAAGAACTTCCTGTACTTCATCGACGGCGAAGGCAACGTCTGCCAGAAACCCAAATCGGGCGACGGCGATTCCTCGGTACTGGTGGAGCACGCCGTCCAGCGTGATAACCAGTACCTGTACTTCATCGACAAGGAAGGCGACGTGTCGCGCTCCCCGCGAGGGACCAAAAAGCGCACCGCCGCCTGAGTTTTCATGGACAATTCAGGTTGGAACATGTACGTCTTCCGGGACGGCCGAAGGATTGTTTCCGGCCAGAGACTTGTCTCTGAGCTGCGTGTTGCCCTGGAAGCCCTGGCGGCGGAGAGCCGCCCGGGACAGGACCGCGTTCTTGACGCCCTTATTACCGCCGGCGAACTGGAATGTGCGCTGGCAGACGCCGGATCGCCCGCCAGTGAGCAGGCGAACAACGTGTCGGCAGCGGCCGGGCTGACCGACGACCTGGCTGAGATGCTGGTCTCATCCGGCACCGGTCAAGACTCGGAGAGCTGCCGGCATGGCGATCCAACGCGGTTGCTGGCGAAGTTGGAATCTGTTTCCGTTCCGCCCCGGCTGCAGGTTTCGGTGCATGAGGGCTTCGCCTATTACGCTCTGCATCCTTTGAAACTCGTCGACCTGCTGCAGACGCTCCCGCTGCCGCGCGATACGGCGGTGATGGGCATCCGCAGCATCGGTGTGACGCTGAGCGCCGTGCTGGTGGCCGCGCTCAGGCATCGGGGATGCGCCGCTGACCGCCTCAGCGTCCGCCCGGAGGGACATCCTTACGAACGCAAGCTGGCGCTCACCGCTCCGCAGAAAGCCTGGGTCGAGCGCCATCGCGATGGGCAGTTCATGGTCGTCGACGAAGGACCGGGACTCAGCGGCTCTTCGTTTTTGGCCGTGGCCGAAGCGCTGGCCGAGTCCGGCATACCCAGCCAGCGAATCCTGCTGATCGGCAGCCGCCAGCCCGACCCAGCCCAGCTGCGCTCGCCCAACGCGGTGGAACGTTGGAACCGCTTCCGCTTCACCTGCCTTGCGTCGGCGCCCCACGTGCCTGCGGGCGCCATCATTCCCATCAGCGGCGGCCAGTGGAGAGATGAGTTCCTGACCGGCGCCGACGGCCGCCCCGCTTCCTGGGCGCAGCTGGAGATGGCCAAGTTCCTCTCCGCCGACCGCAAGCTGCTCTACAAGTTTGAAGGTTTCGGACACTTCGGCGGCGAAATCGGCAAGCGCGCGCGCACCTTGGCGGCCGCCGGACTGGCGCCGGAGTATCTCGGCAATGAATGCGGCTTCGGCATCTACGCCATGAACTCCGGACGCTTCCTCACGCACATTAACGTTTCGGCGGAGCTTTCACCCCAACCAATGGAAAACCGCCATTGTCTGGGGACCCCGGAGCTTTTACCCCAGCCAATGGAAAACCGCCATTGTCTGGGGACCCCGGAGCTTTTACCCCAGCCAATGGAAAACCGCCATTGTCTGGGGACCCCGGAGCTGCTGCGGCACCTGGCGCGCTACTGCGCCTTTCGTGTGCGCGAATTTCCGGCCGATGATTCTCAGCCCAGCGCCCTGGACGAGATGGCCTCCTGGAACTGGTCACTCGAGTTCGGCTCGGCGCCGGGCCCCCGCCCGCTCGAGGTGGAACGGCGGGTCTTCTGTGACGCCCGCATGATGCCCCACGAATGGCTGGCCTGCCCCGACGGGCGGCTGTTGAAACTGGATGGCGTGGCTCACGGCGACGATCATTTCTTCCCCGGCCCATGCGACATCGCCTGGGATCTGGCCGGCACTATCATTGAGTGGAAGCTGCAGCCGGCCGTGCAGGAGTTTTTTCTGCAAGAGTATCGCCGCTTGAGCGAGGACGACGCGCGCCGGCGGTTGCCGTCCTATCTCCAGGCTTACGCGGCTTTCCGCTTCGGCTGGTCGAAAATGGCCGCCCTGGCCAGCGCCGGCACGCCGGACGAACCGCTGCTCTGGCAGGATTTCCACCGGTATCGCGCCATTGCCGCCAGCCTTTGCCCACCCGCCGTTCCGCCGGAGGTCGCACCCGTACAGGCCGTGGCTGCTCCATCGCCAGAGGATAAGCAACCGGCCCGGTTGGACGCTGCCTGAGGGCGAATCCGCTTGGCCGGCGCCGGGAGCGGCACATTCCTGCCGGCAAGTTTCCCATTCGCCAACCATCGCTGGCGGAGCCGGTACAGCTCACCGGCACGTGCAAGCCAGTTGAATTTCAGATACGAGCGACTGTATCGTAGTTGTGTCCGCATATCAGGCTGCGGAAGAGCATGTCAGCGGCAACACGGTCTTATGCGATTGTGGGTAGCGTAGGATCAGGTGCCAAGGTTTTTTTCCGGCCCGTCCGGAACCTTTTTGCCGCAGCCTGGGAAGGCCCCGGATAGTTATTCTGCCCTATTGCACGTGGCTGTATGGCTGTCAGTTTTGCATTGGTTGATTGTTGTTTTGCGGTGTATGGCTCTAAAGGAGAAAAACAAAAAATGGAAAACAAGCCGGCGCAGAACATCCAGGATTCGTTTCTCAACACGGCACGCAAAGACAAAGCGGTGATCACCATTTACCTTTTGAGCGGCGTCAAGCTGTCTGGGCGGATTCGATCGTTTGACAAGTACTCCGTGGTGTTGGAGACCAACAACCAGGAGCAGCTAATCTTCAAACACGCGATTTCCACGGTAGTGATGGCCCGTGGCACGCATCTTGGGGAGCGCGGGGAGTTTCGCCCGGCTCCGGCTTCCGCCCCAGCGCCCGCGCCTGCCGGCAGCGGCACGGCTCCCGCCCCTTCGGGCCCCACATCCTCGGAGGGATAAGTCATCGCTGGCGGTTCGGAGCATCGTGATCGCCCGCGGCGCGGCTCCGCCATCGAGCCACGGCGCCGCCCCGGGGCAGAACGAGCCTTCCTGATCGGCATCGAGCACCGTTCGCGCCGCCGTGACAGAAATAAAGGGCGGCAGGAGTCGCGCGCGGATGCCGCCTCTGATAGCGCGCATGAGCCCGCTCAGCTTCCTGCGCAGCAAGCCCAACAAAAGCATCTGGCCGGAAGCGCAGGACAAGTTCCCCCGTCGGCGCGGCAAGCCCGGCAGGCTCAGCAGGCCCGGCACGATGCCGGCGAACACCTGGTTCCATTTACCGCGGAGGAATCCCTCAAAGAGCTTTCCGAGTTGGCCGCCGGCGCCGGCGCGGTGATTGCCGGAGAGTCGTTGCAGAAACGTGACCGCCCCGATCCGGCAACCCTGATCGGCAGCGGCAAACTGGAGGAGCTTGCCGCCGCTGCCAAAATGGCGGAGGCCGACCTGGTGATCTTCGATCATGAGCTGACGCCCTCGCAGCAGCGCAACCTGGAGCGCGAGTTCCACTGCCGGGTGCTCGATCGAACCCAGTTAATCCTGGATATCTTTGCCCGCCACGCGCGCACCCGCGAGGGTCAGCTGCAGGTGGAACTGGCCCAGTTGGAATACCTGCTGCCGCGGCTGGCCGGACGGGGAATCGAGATGTCGCAGCTCGGCGGCGGCATCGGCACCCGTGGCCCTGGTGAAACCCAACTGGAAACCGACCGGCGCAGAATCTACCGCCGCATCCGCCACGTGAAAGCTCAATTGGAAGAGGTGCGCCGCACCCGCGCGCAGCAACGGCAGCGCCGGCTGAGCGTGCCGGTGGCGACCGTGGCCCTGGTGGGATATACCAATGCGGGTAAATCCACCCTTTTCAACGCTCTCACCAATGCCGACGTGGTGGCCTCTTCGCGCATGTTCGCCACCCTCGATCCCACTTTGCGGTCAGTCACCATGCCCTCCCGCCGGCAGGTGCTGCTGTCGGACACGGTGGGGTTCATTCGCAATCTGCCGCACACGCTGATCTCGGCCTTCCGTGCCACCCTGGAGGAGGTACAACGGGCTGCTCTGATCCTGCACGTAGCCGATGCCAGCAGCCCGACCGCATCCGAGCAGATGCAGCAGGTCGAGGCCGTGCTGCGCGAGCTGGAGTGCGAGCACAAGCCCCGCCTGCTGGTGCTGAACAAAATCGACCTGTTGTCCTCGGAACAGCGCCGGTTGCTGGTCGATGACGAGCGCACGGTCCACGTTTCCGCCGCCAAAGGCATCAACCTCGACGCCCTGCGCGAGGCCATCGACCGTCATCTGCAAGACGATCCCGTCCGCCGGGTCCGCCTGCGACTGCCGCAGGCCGAAGGGAAGGCCTTGGCCATGCTGGAGGGCGGCGCCCGCATCCTGGGACGCCAATACGAGGATGGAGCGGCAGTTCTGGAGGTAGAGGCCGCCGAATCGCTCCTGCGCAGAGTAGCCGGATTCGTGATTCCGGATTGATCGCTTAACCGCTGGCTACCGGGGGGGCGCCGCTAGAGCACTTCCGTGGGGTACTCCACGCCTCCCAACCCGAGCCCACGACAGAGTCGATTCCAAACGGGAAAACCCTTTTTGCTGTTCTGCCATTCCTAACCTCTCGTGACGCGACATAGATAAACCGGCAGAGGAACACAGAAACCCTGCCGTGCTGCCTTCGGGCTCCTCCTTCCTCCCCGGTTTACCCGGCGATCCTCATACGCCGAAAGCCACGTCGCTTCGCGTTGCGGAGCCATGCAAGACCGCCCCGCGCGCGGAAGGAGACTCCCGATGTCAGAGTTCGCCGAAGACAAAGCCAAAAAGGTAAACAAACGGAATTGGGTCAGCCTGGTCCCCTACGGCTTGAACGAGCAGCATCCCAACAATTATCGCGACATCGTGGATGCCGTCTGGGAGAACCGCGACAATCTGGGCTACGCGATGCGCATTCTGCGCGACGGCTGCTGCGACGGCTGCTCGCTCGGCACCAGCGGTATGCACGACTGGACTATGAAAGGCATCCATCTTTGCGCCGTGCGCCTGCAGTTGCTCCGGCTCAACACCATGCCGGCCATGGACGCGCGTCAGCTCGAGGATGTCGGGCGGCTGCGGAATTGCAACGAAAAGAAACTGCGCAAGCTCGGGCGCCTGCCGGTGCCGATGGTCCGCCGCAGGGGCGATAAAGGATTTCAGCCGATCTCCTGGGACGCCGCCACCGAGCTCATCGCCGGCAAGCTGCGCGAAACCGATCCCAAGCGCATCGCCTGGTACATGACCTCTCGCGGGCTCACCAACGAAGCCTACTACGCTCATCAGAAGGTCGCGCGCTTCATCGGCACCAACCATGTCGACACCAGCGCCCGCATCTGCCATGCCCCCAGCACCGCCGGCCTGAGCGCCACCGTCGGCTGCGCCGCCACCACCTGCTCCTATTCCGACTGGATCGGCGCTGACCTCATCGTCCTGGTGGGAACCAACCTGGCCAACAATCAGCCGGTCACCACCAAGTACCTGCATTACGCCAAGAAGGCGGGAACCAAGGTCTTCGTCGTGAATCCCTATCACGAGCCGGGACTGGAGCGTTACTGGATTCCTTCGGTAACGGAGAGCGCTCTGTTCGGAACCAAAATCGCCGATGACCACTTCCAGATTCACGTCGGCGGCGATATCGCGTTCTTCCAAGGCGTTCTCAAGCACCTGATCGAGCGCGACTGGATCGACCGCGACTTCATCGCCCGCCGCACCACCGGGTGGAGCGAGACGGAAGCCAAGATCCGCAGCCTGAGCTGGGAGGCGCTGGAGCGCGGCTCCGGCTTGACGCGCCAGGATATGCTCCGCTTCGCCGAAGCCTTTGGCAAAGCGCGGCACGCCATCGTCGTCTGGAGCATGGGCATCACCCAGCATGCCTACGGCACCGAAAACGTTCGCGCCCTGGTGAACCTGCAGCTCGCCAAAGGCAATATCGGCCGCGAGCATACCGGGCTGATGCCGGTCCGCGGGCACAGCGGCGTGCAGGGCGGCGCCGAAATGGGCGGACAGCCGGGCGCTTACGTTATGGGCTTCCCCGTCAGCGAGGAGAATGCCAAGAAGTTCGCCGCACCGGACAAGTGGGGCTTTGAGCCGCCTTCCTGGAAGGGACTGAGCGCCGCGCACATGGTCCTGGCCGCCGACCGCGGTGAGATCGACGCGCTCTGGCAGTCGGGCGGCAACTTCAAGCAGACGCTGCCCGAGCCCGACCTGGTCAACCGCGCTCTGGGGAAGATCAAGTTGCGCGTTCACCAGGACATCGTTGCCAATCCCACCATGTTCGTCGAACCGGCCGACACAGTCGTGTTGCTGCCCTCCCGCACCCGTTACGAGCAGCGCGGCGGAGGAACGGAGACCAGTACCGAGCGGCGCATCATCTACAGTCCGGAAATTCCCGGGCCGCGCCCGGGAGATGCGCGCGACGAGTGGGAGATCCCAGTCATGGTTGCCCGCAAGCTCGATCTGGCGCGTGCAGCCGTCTTCTTCCCCTGGCGTGATACCCAGGATATCCGCGATGAAATCGATCGTGTCTGCCCGACCTACAAGGGCATTGCGAATCTAAAGAACAAGGGCGACCAGTTCCAGTACGGAGGGCCGCGGCTGCTGGTCGACCGCTGCCTGACGCCCGATGGTCTGGGCCATTTCAGCGTGGTCGCGCTGCCGGAGGAGAAGGTTCCCGAAGGCCGCTTCCTGCTGACTACCCGGCGCGGCAAGCAGTTCAACAGCATCATGCTGGCCGACAAAGACCCGATCACCGGCGCACGCCGCGACGACATCATCATGGCCGCCGAGGACGCCGAGCGGCTCGGCCTGAAAAACGGCGATGAGATTACCTTGCGCAACGAGCACGGGTCGTTCTCGGGGCACGTGCGCATCGACCGCGTCAAACCCGGCAGCTTGCAGGCGCACTGGCCGGAGATCAACGTGATCATTCCGGCAGGCCGGCTGGACCCGAGCGGCGTGCCCGACTACAACGCAACCGTGGAAGTCCTCGGGGCAGCTTGCCTGGCGGCGGATGCCATGAGCGGGAGTATGGCGGCAGATTAGTTCCCGGTTCTCAGTGCCCAGTTTGAAGAAACTGGGCACTTCGAATCCCGAGTGCGTTGCGGGCGTTGGTGCGTCGAATAAGGAGTTGATGGTGATTCCCCGCGTGGTTTCCATAACCGGCGTAAAGGAGTGGAACGAAGGAAAGCTGCGTCCCGTCGACGATTATCTCGTTGGCGAAGAGCCACTGGAGATTCGTGTCGGCGATGCTGCCGTCAGTGTCACCATGCGCACGCCCGGTCACGACCTGGAGCTGGCGGCAGGCTTTCTCTTCAGCGAAGGTCTGATTTCCGGCCGCGCTGACATCGCCTCCGTCCGGCACGAAGCTGGCGGGAAGCAGAACGGCGCCAATCGCGTGCGGGTGGATCTTGTTCCCGGGACGCCGTTCGATGCCGAAGCCGGCCGGCGCAATTTTTTTACCGCTTCCAGTTGCGGGGTCTGCGGCAAGAGCTCGATTGATGCCGTGCGAGTGCGTTGCATCGAGCCCGTGAACCCGGACTGCGCGGTCGATCCCGAAGTGCTCTGCCGTCTGCCGGACCGGCTTCGCGCCGCGCAGCCGATCTTCGGCCGGACCGGCGGGCTGCATGCGGCCGGGTTGTTTACTCCGCAGGGCGAGTTGATCGTGCTCCGCGAAGATGTAGGCCGGCACAATGCGGTTGACAAAGTGATCGGTTGGGCCCTGATGAAAGGCCGCGTCCCGTTGTGCGAGTCGCTGCTGATGGTCAGCGGACGCGGCGGCTTCGAGATCGTGCAGAAGGCGCTGGTGGCCGGCGTTCCCGTGCTGGCGTCGGTCTCGGCTCCTTCCGACCTGGCCGTCAAGCTGGCGCGGGAATTCGGCATGACGCTGATCGGCTTCCTGCGCGGGCGCCGCTTTGTGATTTACTCGGGGGCCCAGAGGCTCTCGCCCGATCAGCAATTGGAGTCGCTGCCGTTGCGCGCTACGGGTACTTAAAGCAGGGTTTAGGGGATAGGGATTAGGGGTTAGGGACTAGCAACAAAAAGAAGGAGCAGGGTAGGGTTTAGAGGTTACCAAGAAAATTAGCGGGGAGGAAATGGAACAGCGGGTCGGTACTTTAGGTACAGCACTTATCGCCTGCTACCCTACGCCTAATCCCTAAACCCTACTGGTGGACGAATCGCGCGGCCATATTGTCATAAGAAGTGCGGGCATCGTATTTCAAATGAGTAGTAGGAGAAGGGACCATGGCCACAGATCGTCTCCCGAACCGCTGGGGAATTGCCGTTGCAGCGGTCATTATGCAGCTCTGCCTGGGCGCGGTGTACGGCTGGAGCGTGTTCGTCAAGCCGCTGATGAACAACGAACACTGGACGCTTACCCAGGTTTCACTCAACTTCACCCTTACCATCTTGTTCCTTGGGGCAGGAACCATTTTCGGCGGACTCTGGCTGGACCGCGTCGGTCCACGCCGCGTTGCCACCGTTGCCGGCATCCTTTACGGACTCGGATATATGGCGGCGGGTCTGGCCAGCGCCCGGCATTCCCTTGGCGGTCTTTACCTCGGATACGGTGTTTTGGCCGGTATCGGCATGGGCATGGGCTACATCTGCCCGGTGGCGACCCTGGTGAAGTGGTTTCCGGAACGCCGCGGCCTGATGACCGGCGTGGCCGTCTGCGGCTATGGCGCAGGCGCGCTGGTCATGAGCCCGATTGCCGCCCGCACCATTCAGGCGGTAGGCGTGCCTCCCACGTTCATCTACCTGGGAATTGCCTATCTGATCCTGGTAGTGCTAACCGCCCAGTTCTATGCCAATCCGCCGCAGGGCTGGCGTCCGGCCGGATGGGAGCCGCGCTCCAGCCGTTTCCAAGGCTGCCAGCACCTATGACTTCACGGTGAAAGAGGCCATGACGACGTGGCAGTTCTGGCTGCTCTGGTTCATGCTGTTCCTGAACGTTTCGGCCGGCATCATGATCATCAGCCAGGCCTCGCCCATGGCGCAGCAACTGGTGGGTCTCACGCCCGTCGCCGCCGCCGGCATCGTTGGCGTGATCTCCATCTTCAACGGCCTGGGACGCGTCTTCTGGGCGGCCGTTTCCGACTATCTGGGACGCTCTCGCGTCTACTTCCTGCTCTTCCTGATCCAGGCGGTCGTGTTCTTCGCCCTGCCCCACCTGCACACGGCTACCATGTTCACCATTGCTGTGGCCGTGGTCGGGCTCTGTTACGGCGGCGGCTTCGGCACCATGCCGTCGTTCACTGCGGACTTCTTCGGCGCCAAGTACATGGGCGGTATCTATGGCTGGATTCTGCTCGCCTGGGGCATCGGTGCAGTTCCGTCTCCCATTCTGATTGCCCGGCTCCGGCAATCCACTGGCAGCTACCAGACCTCGATCATGGTGATCGCCATCGTGATGGTTTGTTCGCTGGTTCTGCCGCTGATAGCCAGACGCCCCAAGCGCGAGCCGGTCGCCATGCCACGGGAGAGAATCGCCGCCTAGGTGGAAACTTGCTTGTGTATCCGCGACGGCGGTTTTGGTGGACGCGCTTTTAGGTGGCGAGTTGTGGGTATCAATGAAACGGGTTTTAGCTCCTGCAGGCTTGAGCACAGGGGCTGAAGCCCGTTTTTTCTTTAGATTGCCTTTTCACCGGGCTTAAGTGTCTGCGTGAGAACCCCATTTTTTACCGGTCCGACCCCATCATATTGGGGTCGGCGCGGCAATAGAACGCACTATATGGCGTACGAAACTAGTTCTCACGCAGATACTAAAGCCCGGTGCTTCCACCTCGAGTACGGAACGCTCTGTGACGCCGGCAGTCTGTTGTACACTGCTGCTAGCGACACACTCTGACAAGAGAGCGTTTTCCTGGGTGAACTTCGAAGCTGCTTGGGCGGAAGCGCAGTGTCGCAGCTCGCATGAATTCCGGCAGATCAGGCCAAAAGGCAGGGGACGAACGCGCCCGGCTGTTGCGCGCCGCGCGCCGCATCGTTTTCAAGCTCGGCACCAACGTCGTCGCCGAAGCCGAAGGCGGGCTCTGTGTCTCGCGGTTGGAGCCGCTGGTGGCCTCTTTCGCCGCTTTGCAGCAGGCCGGCAGACAGATCGTGCTGGTCTCTTCCGGCGCGGTGGGATTGGGCAGGGGCGTGCTCGGACTGCACAGCACTCGCACCCAGGACGTGGTTACCAAGCAGGCCTGTGCCGCCGTGGGCCAGGCGCAGCTCATGCATGCCTACGAGCTGATGTTCCGGCCGCATGGCGTCAAGATCGCCCAGGTGCTGCTCACGGAAGATGACTTCATCGACCGCCGCCGCTCCACCAACCTGCGCCGCACCATCGAGAAGCTGCTGAAGCTGGGCGTGGTTCCCGTCGTCAACGAGAACGACACGGTCTCCACCGCCGAGCTCGAGTACCTGGTCGAAGGCAGCCGCACCCGCATCTTCAGCGACAATGACCGCCTGGCCGGGTTGGTCGCCAGTAAAGTCGATGCCCAGGCGTTGATCCTGCTCAGCAACGTGGAAGGCTTGCTGCAGCTCGCGGATAAAACGCACACCGATAGCGCGGCGAAGCCGGCAGGACTGATTCCACTGGTGACCGAGATAACGCCGGAGCTGAAGGCGTTGGCGCTGGGGCCCTCGCAGGGCGGTCGCGGAGGCATGCTCACCAAGCTCGAGGCCGCCGAGATTGCCACTCGCGCCGGCGGCATCGTGATCATCGCCGACGGCCGCCGCCCCAGCGTAGTGGACAGCATCTTTGGCGGCGAGCCGGTAGGGACAGCCTTCATACCCTCCGGGCGCATGCCGGCCAAGCGCCGCTGGATCGCCTACTCCGCCGATGTGCGCGGCCGCATCGTGGTCAACACCGGCGCGCGCGAAGCCATCCTGCGCGGCAAGGCCAGCCTGCTCTGGTCCGGGGTTGTCAAGGTCGAGCGCCGCTTCAAACCGCTGGACGTCATCAGCATCGCCGACCCGGACGGGCGCGAGTTCGCGCGCGGCATCGCCAACCAGGGCAGCGACGACGCCGCTTCCGGCAAGGCGGCCAACGGCGCCAAAGCCGGCGTTCTGGTCACCCGGAACAACATCGTCATCTTCGAAGAAAACTAGATCACATTTCCCGCACCGGATCATGCGGCTGGCGGCGCATCTCTGGCCGCAATCTCGTCTCCCTCCGCCATCATCCAATTCTCAACAGGCCTGAGCAACCGAGAACGAAGAACTGGGAACTGATGTTCGGAGGCGGATGAATATGCCGGAGCAATTGCCAGAAGAGCGGAACGAAAACCTGTACCAGCCCGTTAGCAGCGATCTGGGGTTCGGCTCGGTGGTCTCAAACGAGCCCGGATTCCGGCTGCTGAATCGCGATGGATCGTTCAACGTGGTGAAGCCGCCCGCCGGGCGATTGCGCTCACTGACCAGCTATCACCGCATGATCACCATGTCGTGGCCGAAGTTTTTGGCTGTCATCGTGGCAGCTTATTTGGGCGTCAACCTGGTCTTCGCCCTTGTTTTTTACCTGCTCGGCCCAGAGGCGCTGGCCGGCAATGCTCATACACCCGAATTTCTGCGGGACTTCTTTTTCAGCATCGATTCCCTGGCCACCATCGGATACGGAAACATTGTGCCGGTGGGCACCGTGGCTAATGCGGTGGTCGCTCTGGAAGCGCTGGTCGGACTGCTCGGGGTCGCGATGGCCGCGGGACTTCTCTTTGCCCGCTTCTCGCGGCCCGTGGCGGACATCGCCTTTTCCAGCCACGCGCTGATCGCTCCTTACCGCGACATAACCGCCTTTGAGTTCCGCATCGTCAACGCGCGTGAGAACCAGTTGTTCGAGGTGCGCGCCCGGGTCACGTTCAGCCGCTTTGAGACCGTGAACGGCCGCCGGGTGCGGCTTTTCACGCCGCTCTCGCTGGAGCGCGAGGGGGTGACGTTCCTGCCCCTGAACTGGACCGTGGTGCATCCCATCGACCGCCAAAGCCCGCTCTTCGGATGGACCGAGGAGCGGCTGCTAGCCTCCGAAGCCGAATTTCCCATCCTGCTGACCGCCACCGACGAAACCTTCGCCCAGATCGTGCACAGCCGCTCTTCCTACGTGGCGAGCGAGGTGGTTTGGGGCGCCAGCTTCGTGCCCATGTACGTCAACGTAGGCGGCGCCATGGAACTGGACCCCTCCAAGCTGGATGACTTCAATCCGTTCCCATCGCGGGCTGCTGCCGATGATTGAACGAATCTTCGCGACGCGAGTTAGACTAGCAGCGAAGGTGGTTGCCTTGGGATAAGGCAGCTATATTCTGTTTTGCAGGGTCATCCTGAGCGAGCGGCCTGAGTGCTTCCAAGGCTCTGCTGGCCGCGACGCGAGGGATCTGCTTGTTTTCCAGGACAAAAAAGCAGATCCTTCGGCTCCGCCTCGGGATGACAACGCGAACAAAATCGAAACTATCGGATACTCGGAATCAATGCCTACCTTTGCCGCGGTCGATATCGGCGCCAACTCGGTTCGTCTCAAAATCGCCAAGCTTGTTAATTACCGGCTCTCGGTTCTCCACCAGGACCGCGAAGTCACGCGCCTGGGCGAATCGGTCTTCCGCTCGGGAACGCTTGACCCGGCAGCTATTGCCCTCACCGTCAAGGTGCTGTCCCGCTTCTACAAGGCGGTGCAGACCTATGGCGCCCAGAGCGTGCGCGTGGTGGCGACCAGCGCCCTGCGCGATGCCAGCAACGCCTCGGCCTTCACCGCCTGGGTTCATGCCGCCACCGGCTGGCGCGTGGAAACCATTACCGGCCTGGAGGAGGGGCGGCTCATTCATCTGGGAGTGATCTCCAGCATACGGCTTCCCTTCGGGCGCATGCTGCTCATCGATCTTGGCGGCGGCAGTTGCGAGCTCACCCTCTCACTGCACGGGCAGATCGAAAGCATTCATAGCCTCCCGCTCGGAGCGGTCCGGCTGACGCGCGCCTTCCTGCAGCATGATCCGGCCAAGAAACGCGAGCTGCAGCAGTTGAAGGGCTTCATCGGGGAAGAGATCGGGCGGGTGGAGAACGAGCTGGTCGCCGCGCGCGTGCAGATGACAGTCGCTACCTCGGGCACGGCTTCGACGCTGGCCGCAGCATGGGCCGCCAAGTCGAAGAAGCGCACGTCGGTCGTCCCGCGCGAGGGTCTGGCGGATTTGACACGCCGGCTGGGCAAAATGGATGTTGAGGAGCGCCGGGCGCTAAAGGGAATCGGGCCGCGGCGCGCGGAGATCATCACCGCCGGAGCTACCGTCTATTCCGAGCTTCTCAACCGGCTGCACCTGCCCGAATTCCGCTATTCGCCGCTGGGACTGTGCGACGGCATTCTGGCGCAACTGGCTTCCGATTACGACGTCAGCCCAGGCATGCGCAAGCGCATCGAGTCCGAGCGTGAGAACACGCTGCTCAGAATGGGGCAGCAGTATCACGTCGACCTGAATTATGCGACCCGGGTGCGCCAGCACGCGGCCAAGCTGTTCGAGGAGCTGCGGGCGGTTCACCAATTGCCGGACGAATATGCCGACTGGCTGGCCGCCGCCTCCATGCTGCAGGAGACAGGCTCGTTTATCAATCGCACCGGGCGCCGCCGGCACACCTTCTACGCCATCGCGCACTCAGAGATGTTCGGCTACACCGTCCGCCAGCGGCACATCATTGCCGCCATCACCCGCTACGTCGGCGCCTCGCGTCCCTTGCCGGAAAGCCGTCCCATGCGCCTGCTGCCTCCGGCGGCCCGGGCGCTGGTCCCTAAAGCCGTGGGTTTGTTGCGCCTGGCGAGGGCGCTGGAGCAGGGCAGGCGCGGCACGGTAACCGGCATTCGCGTGCGGGTGGAGTCGCGCCGCGTGGTATTGCTGCTGACCGCCAAGAAGAAGCCGGGCCCCGACCTGGAGCTCTGGGCGCTGAACAACGAGAAGCCCTACTTCCGTGAACTCTTTGGCCGTGACCTCGCCGCCTTCGCCGACTGAGACGCGCGGGCGATTTTGGGAGTAACCATCCAGCTCAGCAGCGGCTGATTGCCTTCGATATTCCACGCGGGCGATGGCGCCCTTCTTCATATCGGTGGCCTTGGCCGATTTGCCGTTGGTCACCAGCAACGAAAGAAACTCGCTGAGCGAAGGATTGTGTCCCACCACCATCACGGCCTTCTTCTTGGCGTACTGCCGCAAGAGCTGGCGGAACTTCGGGAAGGAAGTCCCCGGGCCGAGCGCCGCATCGAGCACGATCTTGGAGTTGTGGCCGATCCCCTTAGCCACCAGGGCGGCGGTTTCCGTGGCCCGCTTCAACGGGCTGGAGATGATGACGTCAACTTTGACTTCCATCGCGGCCAGCAGACGCCCCACGTCGCGGCACTGCTCGATTCCGGTCTTGTCGAGCGTCCGCTTGTTGTCCAGCGCGGGATTGGCGCGACTCTGTCCGGCACTGGCGTGACGCAAGAAGTAAACAATCATGCGATTACTTTACACGTGGCGCCGCACCGGTTGCCATCGTCTGGCGCTCAGTTCGCCTTCTCCGCCGGAGCTGTCGCCGGCGCCGCGGCCGCAGCCCTGACCAGCAGCGGGAAGACGCGGGAACGCGAACTGCCCTCCGGCATCGTCGATGACGTTCACCTGGCAGGTGTACCAGCCCGGCTGAAGCTGCGAGGCGGGAACCTCCAGGGAGAAGGCGGCGGCCCGCCGCTCGGGACGATTCAGATCCGCGGCCTCCACCACCGGCGTTTCGTAGACCTTCACCTTGCCGCGGAAGAACTGCAGGCTGGTCAGCACGTGTACCGAGTCCTTGGAGTCCCCCTTGGCTGCTTTCGCCGGATCGTACACCTCGTAGTAGAAGAGCATGGGCTGGTTGGGAGCGAAGACGTGCGCGATGTTGGGGATGAGCTCCGACCCTTCGTTCACCAGCGGGTTCTGCGACTTCTTCTGCGGCGAGGCGACCCTCTGGCTGGCCACCACCACCGAGCTCATCTTCAGCGGAGCTTTGCGCAGGTCGGGAACGGTGAAGTCGGTCTCGAACGATCCCAGCTTGCCGTTCTGGTTCTCCCGCACCACGAACTTCAGGTGATACCTGCCGGCGGGAAGCAGGAAGCCGCTGGCGTATTGCGCATTTTTGCGCCGCCCGACCGCCGCGTTTTCCATTACCAGTTTGACGTTCTGCTGGATGTTGCCCACCGGGAATTTCGTCTGCGCGTCGCGGATCATGCCGAGCACATCGAGCGAAGCCCGGTCGCCGCTGCCGGCGGGAATGGCCGATCCCGGAACCACGGTCGAAACCAGCACGAAATAGTTCTCCGATTCGGTGCGGAAGAACTGGGTCGAGAGATACACCGGCAGATCGGTATTGGGCAGCTCGGAGTTCATCTCCTCCTGCATCTGCCGCTCGCGGTCGTCGCGGGTGAAGTGCCGGAAGTCGCGCGGGCCGTAGTAGCCGCGGCGGTGTTCCAGCCGCAGGTCAGGACGGCTCACTTTGACGGTGATCCGGCGGTAGTGTCCATCGGTGGCCGTGTTGGTGCTGCGGTAGCCGAGCACGTAGTAGCTTTCCGTATCGGCCTGCACCTTGGTGAAGGCCTTGCTGAAATCGTTGCTGTCCAGGAAAGCCTTGCCGCCGGTGTCGGAGGCAAGCGTTACCAGCGTCTCCTGCGTCTGGAAATTCGAGTCGTAGGCCGAAAGGATCGCCTGGCCGCTGTAGCCCGTCTTGCCTTTCAGGCTGGCCGACTGCGCGCTGCCGCCCGGCACGATCGCCTCCAGCCCGCGCGAATCCACCGGGTAAATGGAGACGTTGGCCTTCACCGCCACGTTGATGGCCGCGCGCAGCTGCGACTGGTTCTCATTGCCGGTATCGCGATCCATGCCGCTCAGAAGTACAGCACCGCTTTCTTCTGGTCGATTCCCGCCATCGACTTAGCCAGCGAAGCGATAGCCTGCAGCCGGCGGTCGGTATTGAAGATGTTGTACTCGGTGTCGTCCACCGTGTAGGCTTGTCCCTCGTCCGGCTGGCCCTCGGCCGTGCCGGTGGTACCCTCCTGCAGGCCTTGTCCCTCCACGCCCTGCATGCGGCGCAGCGCCCGCAGCAGCAGCTCATGGTCGGAGGTGAAATCCTGGTCCACCTGCATGGAGTTGCTAAGGCTCACCACCGCCACCAGGTCGGCCCCGCTCATCTGCTTGTTGACGAAGTTTTCGGCGCTGCGGGTGGCGCGGCTGAGCTGATCGGGCTCCATGTTGGTCAGGTCGAAGAACAGCACGATCAGCCGGCGGTCGCGCGCGCTGCCCGCTTGTGCCGCCGTTGCTCGCCCGGGCGCTTGGCTGCGCCTGCGGAGCGCCTTGGCCCTCCACCTGAGCCGGACCGCCCTGGGCGAAGTGCTCGACGTCTTCCACGTCGAAGGAGCGGATGCGCTGCGGCTTGCCGTCTTCCAGTACCGTGAAGTCGCTTTCCTTCAGGTCGCGGACGAGATTGCCGCGCTTGTCGCGCACGGTCACGCTGACCAGCACCAGGTCGGCATTGACCCTTATGCGGTACTCGCCGCCTGTGTCCTCTACCGGCCGTCCTCGCGTTCTGTGCTCCATTCTGCGCCGCCAGCGGAAATGAAGAGAGCACGAACGCGGCGATAACCAGCGCCGCGACACCTCTGTGTGCAGCGATTTGGCCGGAACCCCTGTGGCGAAACACGCGATTACCGAAACGACTGTGCATGCGCTTACACCCTAGAACCGGAAGCGCGAAGAAAACAGCAGCGTCCGCATCGTCCCCACCGAAATCACCTGGCCGAAGCTCGGCGAATTCAGATTCGTATCCACCCCCGTATAGTTGGGGTGATTGAAGACGTTGTTGGCCGTCATGCGAAACTCCAGCGAGCGGGTCTCGTGGAAGGGAATCGTCTTCGCCACGCTCATGTTGAACACAATAGTCCCCGGACCAATGATAATGTTGCGTCCCGCGTTGCCGTATTGGCCAGCGGCCGGCGCCTGGAATGCCCCTATGTTGAACCACTGCCCGATCCCCGGGCTTCCCACGGAGATCGGACCCACGATGTTAGGGCGCAGGCTGCCGTTGCTGCCGCGCGCCACGTCGCTGATGCTGCCCCCCACGATAGGCGTGAGTGGTGTACCGGAGGCGATGGTGAAGGTGCCGCTCCAGGTCCAGTTGCCGAAGGTGCGGGCCATCGGACCAGCCGCCGAGAGCCAGCGCTTATTGGTTCCGAATGGCAGTTCGTAGAGGAAGTCGCCTGTGAACTTGTGCCGCTGATCGAAGCTGGAGAGCCCACGCTCGGCCGCCAGGTTGTTCGGGTCCTGCGCCACGACGACTGAAGTGCCGCCGATCGAGGAGGCATTGTCGATCGACTTGGAGAAGACGTAGGTGGCGCCCGCCGAAAGCCCACGCGACAGCCGCTTGCGCACCCGCAATGACGCCGCATGAAGGATTGAAGAGCCGCCCGAGGTCAGGTAATTGAACGCCCCGACGCCCGTCAGCAGCAGGCCAGTGGCCGTGCGGTTGGGTGCGGTCACGATATCCAGGTCGGTTCCCTTGCTGCCGTTGTAGCCGACGTTGACCACCAGCGAGCTGCCGAATTCGTGCTGCACGTTCAGGTTCCACATCTGCACGTAGGGGAGCCGTCAGGTTCGGGTTGACGGCGTAGCTGTTGGTGATCCCGCTTGCGGCGTAGCCGAGAAGCCGTGATCTGCGAAGGTGAGCGATCCCGGATTGGTTGCAATCGGCGTCAGCGCCGTGGCGTAAGGCGGCTGATAGGCGAGCCCAGTGATCACCGTGGCGTATTCCGAGACGTTGTAGTTGATGCCGTATCCGCCGCGCACGACCGTGCTCGATTGCACCTTCCAGGCAAAGCCCATGCGCGGCGCGAAGTTGTTGCGGTCGGGTTGATCACCAGCCGCGCGCCGGTGACTTGGACTCACGCACGACTGAGGTACTTCGGCCCTGCGGCGCACTGAGCGTTAAAGTTCGGCGCCACGATGAGGTTCGACATCTGGTTGTTCGCTTCCGTGTAGGGCGCGATGTACTCGTAGCGCAGCCCAACCTGCAGGGTGAAATTCGAGCGCAGCCGCCAGTCGTCCATCACGAACAAATCAAAGCTGTTGGTGCTGAAGAAATAAGGAGTGGTGCTGTATTGCAAGGCGGTCGATTGCGGCATCCCACGAGCAGAAAATCGTCTGAGGCGCATTGCCGGTGGCGAAGCCGGTGAAGGTGAACGAGCCGCGCGGGTTGGCGTTGCTGCGCAGCGTCGTCCACAAGCGGCGGAAGTCGCCGCCGAAGCGAACGTTGTGCTTGTTCTTGTTCCAGATCAGCATCTCGCTGAACTGCAGGGTGGAATCGTTGCGATAGACCGGGGCAATGTCCTCAAGCGGCGTATAGCCGGTCATGGAGAGATCTGGGCAGGCCCCAGTCCTGAGGATTGCCCGAGACGCCGGGGATCCCCCCCAGTCCGCCTTGCGATATCGGCAACCCTTCAACATTGGTAATTCCCGCGTAAAGATTGGTCGTATCCACCCGCTGGCGGTTAAGATTCACGCGCAGGATGTTGTTCCAGTTTCCCTTTCCCTCCGCCCACCCCACACCGGTGTTGAAGGAGCTGGTATTGGAAACACCGGCTGTAGTGGGGAACGAACTCGCCAACTGGTTGTCTGCGCGCTGCCAAGTGAAGTTGAAGTTGAGATTGTTGCGGGCGCGCCTGCCGCGGCCTCCGCCCGGGCCGCCGCCGAAGGGACCGGAACTCCCTCCGCCTAAGTTGTGCGTCATGCGCAGAAAATATTGTCGGTATTGTTGTCGAGAGAGGTCGCGTAGCGGTAAGTTAAGCGGTCCGGACTGGTTCGGCTGCGGAATGTAGTTGAGCGGCGCTTGCGAGTGGCCAGGTTTTGATTAGAACAGGAATCAGTGATTGAAACTGCTGGTTGGTTATTTGCTGTCCCGGCGTGCAGATCGCGGCTGGCGCGGTAGATGGACAATAGAGCTGACTTGGCCAAAGTTTCCGCTGCGCTCGTCCTGGGTCGGCACGTTCGAATACGCCACATACGGATTGCTGGCGCGCGTGCCGGTATAGCCGCCGAAGAAGAACGTCTTGTCATCCTTCACCACGTGCGGAATGTGCAGCGGCCCGCCGATCAGTCCGCCGAAGCGGTTCGAGCTGCCTGGGGGAGCTGTTCCCGGACCGTTCAGCGAATACGGAGAGGCGTCAAACAGCGAGTTGCCGGATGAGTAGTAGAAAGTGCCGTGCGGCTTGTTGATGTCGAAGCCGCGGCCGCGCATCACGGATGGGCCGTCGCTGAAGCCCCCAAGAATTCCGCCCGGTCTGCCTCCTCCGCCGAAGCCGCTGCGCTGATCGCGCATATCTTGCATGCGCTCGCGGAGCTCTTCCGAAGTCCTGGCGCCGCCGAGGAATCCCGGCATGGTGCCCAGTTGGCCTCCGGCCGTCACCGATTGATTGGTAGCATCGGCGCTGCCGGCCAATCCGGACAGCGCGCCGAGCGAAGGCTGTTCACCGTTGCTATATGCGCTGCCGGCGGCGGAGAGCGCGGATTCATCCACGGTCACGCTGAGCTGCTGCGTCCCGCGTCCGCTGCGCGCCATGGTACCGTTTCCCGGCAAGCCCGGTAAGCCGGAAGGTTGCTGCTCCGGCTTGGGCGCGCGCGAGAGCAGCACGATGGAAAAATTGGCCTGCTGGTTCGGCGTGCCGGCATTCAGCACCACCTCCTGCGTTGCCGGGGCGAACGAGGTCATCTCCGCCCGTACGACGTAGCGGCCCCTCGCCGCTAGCTCCAGCGAATAGGAGCCATCCAGGCCGGTGGAGGTAATCGCCTTCTTCCCGGTGAGCGTGTTGGCCGCCGTCACCGTAACGCCCGGAATCGGCGTGTTTCCCGACTTGACTACGCCCGAGATGCGGAATGACTGTGCCGCTTCGCAGGTGCCGGGGTTTCGGTGGTCGCGGCCGGCTTCGCCTGAGTCTGCGCCTGAAGCGGCAGAAGCGCCACGCTGACCACGCCGACACAGATCAGCATGCGCCGGGAAGATGGAAACCACAGCCGCATCCTAGTTGCCCTCGTCATCGGAAGGGCTATTCGGCTGCTGGTTTCTGCGTGGTCCGGGCGGGTTCCCTCTGTTCTCGGTCGGAGGGCCGGGGCGCATGCCGGGCCTCATACCGAAGCCCATGCCAGGGCTGCCGAGGTTCAACACCTGCGGAATGAAGGTTCCCTTCTTCACCTCGCCGCGTCCGAAGACCTGGTCGCCAACCTTGAAATCCGCCAGGGTAATGCTCTCGCGCCGCTGATTGCGGAAGGAAGTGTTTTCATCGACCTCGATAACCTGGGTCTCGCCGTCGGGCCGCAGGATGGTCAGCCGAGTCTCGTCCATCTTCTTGATCTCGCCCATGATGAAGCGTTTTCCCAGCATCTGCCGGAAAGCCGCCATGTCCGGCTGGCGCACCGCCCTGGCCATCCAAACGCCATCCTTCTGCTCGCCCATGACGAAGATGGTGTCGCCCACCTTGAGTTCAGAAGCCTTCATCGGCTGCTGGCCGCGGCGCAGTTCCGTGCCGGCGCTGATCTGCACCTTGGCGGCCTCTCCCTGGAAGCTCTTGAGCGTGATCGTCTGGCCATCGATCGCCGTAATGGTTCCGGCGACCCCCGGCATTCGTTGCGGCTGGCCGGCTCCCGGACCCCTGCCCTGGGCGCTCAGAAGGGAAGCGCAGAAAGCGATCAACAGTGCGGAAAACAGCAGTCGGCGAAGCATCGACATTACTCCAACCCAGGGCAAAGGGAGAAAATCGGACGCCCGGAACGAGCCCTTGGGACCGACGCAGGCTAGGACGTCAGATCAGCCTTCCCCAATTGCTACCCAAAGCGGGGAATTCCCCAAGACCTGCTCGATAACCAGTGTCACGGACGGTATATATCTCTAACCCGCAGTGGGAGAGAGAGTTCTTGCATGTTAACCCAGAGCAGCACGTTATTCCTAGACGCGAAGGCGCGCCGGCATTACACAACTATTACGAAGCTGAGCTGGAATGAGCCGTATCTTATGGCTAGCAGGATCTGGATAGGTGAATCCGGATTCTCCGGGAGCGCCCGTGGAATTTGCCCATGATCATGACCAAGTAAACTGGGGAACCGCCATTGTCATGGCCATTCTTCACCTCGGCGCCCTCGTCGCGCTCTTCAACTTTGCCTGGAAGCCCTTCTGGATGGCCGTCTTTCTTTGGTGGGTCTCCGGTTCGCTCGGCATAGGCATGGGCTACCATAGGCTGCTGACGCATCGCGGCTACAAGTGCCCCCGCTGGATCGAATACTTTCTGGCCCTGTGCGGCACCCTCGCCCTGGAAGGCGGACCGATCTTCTGGGTGGGCGTGCATCGCATCCATCACCAGCTGACCGACCGCCCCGGCGATCCGCACTCGCCGCGCGACGGCAAGTGGTGGTCGCACATGGGATGGGTGCTGATGGGCAGAAGCCTGCACCAGGACTCCAAAGAGCTGCTGCCCTATGTCCCCGATCTGCGCAAGGACCGCTTTTATCTTCTGCTGAGCCGGTGGCACTGGGTGCCTGCGGCGGTTGTGGGCGTCGCTGTTGTTTGTCTTCGGTGGTTGGAAGTATCTGCTATGGGCGGGCTTTCTGCGCACCGTGGCCGGGTTGCACTTTACCTGGATGGTGAACTCCGCCACTCATCTCTGGGGCTCGCAGCGTTTCGCCACCGGCGACGATTCGCGTAACAACTTACTGGTCGCACTGCTGAGTTTCGGCGAAGGCTGGCACAATAACCACCACGCCCATCCGAGTTCTGCCCGCCACGGACTGAAGTGGTGGGAGATCGACCTCAACTGGTACGCCATCCAGATTCTGCGCCGCCTGGGGCTGGCAACGCAGATCAAATTGCCACGCCCCGATTCGCGCATACGGCTCGTCGCTGAAACGCCTGCGACAGTCACGCCGGCGGTTGCAACCGCTGCCGCAGCGGGATTCCCCGGCGGCCCGGCCGAGCAGCCGCTGCAGATTCCTTCACAGGCCGCCGCCGGTTCGCGATAGATAAAACCCTTGTTGGTGCCCCACTCAACGCGTCGTTCGTTGAGTGGGGTAGTTCTACAGCAGTTTTGAAATTGCTGTATCCGACCAAACAACACAGGGTG
>CAWBRT010000010.1:0-224389 GCA_963791145.1 uncultured Acidobacteriota bacterium
TAGGAAAGAAAAATTGTTTAATAGCAGCAAAACTTATTCAAATCGAAGCTTTAAAACTAATTAAGATAGTAGCCTAGTCTGCAACATCTGCAAAGTCTCACGCTAAGACTTGCTAGCTCAAATAACGCAACTAAAAGACAAAGCTCATCAATCGTTTATGCAAGTCCTGTAAAGTATATATGATAAAGGCAAATACAGCAGCTTCATGATTAAGAGATGACTCAAATGAGAGATTAGTGGAGTTAAAAGTAAGTTCTTACAACCTAGAATATTCTTAAAGAAGAACTTATTTTTTTGAATAGAACAGATGACGATCCTTATAATGTAAATAAACATTGTTACGGATTTGGAGCTAGCTAGCTTGTAATAGAAAATATCTAAGCAATAGGATGTGAGGATGGTGATTGCAGCTATCTCGATTAATCCGCTCTTCTGCAATTTAAGGACTTGCTTACTGTAAAAAATGGTTTAGATTATGTCAGCTCACTTCGTCGAGAGATATATAAAAGAATATAAAATTTGTGAGTCATAATAAAACTCAAATATAGAAGCTTTTTTTGATCATTAAAGACTTAAAAGAGTAAAACAGTCAATTAAAGAATACCAATGAAAACCTCAAATAAAAATTGGGAAAAATTGAAAATTTAAATAAAGAAGTAAATGCTAAAATTGAGGGAGCACAGAGATAAAACAAATTTATCAGTGATAATCTTAAAAGAATAGGTAATGATAAACTAAAGCTGGAAAAAAGATTAGTGAACTTTAAAGATGTAAGAGTCATTAAGAACATGTTCAAAGCCCAGGTTTTAATAAATCCAAAATATCTTTGAATCGATAAGAATCCTCAGATAAATTTTTATAACCCATTATGCTATAAGTTTCTTAGATATCAATAATGAAAAAATAGATTAATTAGCTTAACTACGCAAAGTTTATGGGAGAGAAATAAATCTAAGCAGAAGTTTTAGGAAATTAATTTAAAAAACAAATAAAGAGCCCAAAAAGTAGTATCCTCTGATACTTTTCATTTTTAATTAATTTGAATTGCCAGATAATATCTCAAAGATCTATACTATATCAATTATATATTGTATCATAATTTAAAAATGAGTAATTTTCAAGAATTATCAAAATATTTGTGCCCTGGTTGTGGAGGTTAGAATATCTTTGTCGAAACTAGATTTATAATTTCCACGTTTCCATATCTCTTTTAGTTAAAAAATCAAAGATTGTATGTTTTCATTTCCATTAGCCTTCATTTTAAAACGAGCTTAAGATATAGCCCACAGTACATTATCAAGAAGATATTGAGTAACTAATACAAGCTTTTCATCTTTTTTTGTTACTTTCTATCGAGGATAAACATTTTCAACGCTAGAAAATACTTTTTCTTCTTATTTTTAGCTATTTTTTATTTAGAGGCTTTGCTATATTTAGAAATTCAAAATATTGCTCAGACTGGAATAGTATTTGTTGATAAGTTGACTATTTATGGATAGAAGCGGTAATCTATACTATCCCATTGAGAAAAAGTGACTCAGACACATACTATTTTATTTTGTTTGGGCATAATAAAATCCAGTTTAAATATTTCCAATTCGAGACCAAATTTTAAACAATTTATTTGAAATTAACTGGTATTTCTTATGGTTCCTGAGGAGTTGAAGGTTTACCATTTTGCCTTGGGTACTTTTTTCGACTGAGGTTTCGATTAAGAAGGCGTATATTTAGCAAGCATTTATTGATAAATTTTATCAATATCTTCTTGGAGAAAAACTTTTATTTCTTTTAGATCATTTTTAAGATAATTGATTGTTTATTCATCAAAATTATCTGTATATATAACAGCTTGAGAAGTATTTACATGAAGTATACTAGCACAAGTCTTTCAAAATGCTAGTTTTACAATATTATTCAAATTTATGGTTATTTCTTATGCCCTAAAAGATAGAACTGCTGTTTATTCGGAGTGGAAAAGCCCACATACATTCTTCTTCATTAAGATATAAAAGATCTCGATGAATCAATTATCTCTTCTATTATTTACTAAGATAATTACATTAATACATTCTGATAAGATTTGTTTTATTTGGGTCTGGGTGTATATTTTTTAATCTCTGATAATGGAATATTTAACATTTTTATCGATAAGTATTTCAATAGCCTAGAGAAGTGTCTATATATGAACGATAGGAACAGGATTATTTCCATTCCCCCAAACAATAATATCTCTTTTGAAAAGAGCATTATGAATTTATGATTGCAAGCTCGAGTTCTTTCTTTACCATATACCATACCTACTCCTAAAACTGATGATTTAATTTTCTAATTTCTATTAAGACTTAAGAGTAAATTTTATAACTAGTAGTTTCTAGATGAAAAAGAGCCTGCTACTCTTTTTTTGTAATCACTATCCTTTATTATCACTGGTTTCCACTTAGATTAATCAAGCACGCTGACATCATCTAGATTCATTATTCATATTCTCCTGTATTTAATATCCTTTCATTCCTTCCCAAGTAAGTAAAGATGACAGTCCTATTATCCTGATGCCTTTGTAGGTTTATTTGCTGTGTGCTAAAGAATATCTAAAAAAAATATACATTTAAGCATGATTGATGGTTCATGCGATGTACCACGAAGATCCAAGATGATCAAATTACAATCTAATGCAGCCCTACAAGCCAGCTGAGGGTTCTTTTAAAACTTTATCACAACAAATTTACATTCATGCACTAATTAATCCCATTCAGGGTACATGTTCCATTAGCAGATCCTACAATAAGAGCATGTGAGTCAAAGTCCAGGTGATCTTATCTGAAAAATTGAGAGATGTGATAGCCTAGGGGTGTATCTATATTAGAAATATATATCTTTTTTGCGTTTTCTATTCCATGATATTGAATATTAAATTATGAACTAGATCATTTTATACACTAAAGTAAAACCTTAGAATCTTTTACAAAAAATCCTTTCATCTATTTGATGAAATGAGAGAGATTATAGTTCTACCAAATAAAGTTTAAAAAGTATGTTATTAAATATGAATTATGTAAATAGAGCTCTTCGTAATGAGCTCTCAAAAGAAGATCAAGAAGATTTACTTAAAAAACTTTTACATCAGAATGGAATGTGCCTGCTGATATATCCAGAAGTAAAACTATCGTAATCTAGGGCAGCAATACCTCTCTTCTTACAGCTCTTGCCGAAACAATAGATGCAAACTAATAAAGCTTACACAGCAAACTTGTTAGAGACTATAAACATGACTTCAAAAAATTTGTATATTAATTACTATAAAATGTCTTCCACGACGACTTAGCTTTATATATAAGATTAAACCATAATCGAAGACTTTCAGAAACATCCATAGCTGGTAAACTTTGTAAAAATAATTCTATAACTCTTCAGCGCCAGCACTGAACGAAGAAATAAATATTTTCTCTTTGACATTTTGCGGAGAAGCAATGTATAACTTGAGCTGTCGTATAGTAAATGAAGGTGGATACTCTTAAAATATTAACATTGCAAAACTTTAAAACAAATACTACAATATAAAAGATCGTGATCTCGATTCAAAGCACTAATTATCACTTTAGGATGTATTTAAAAGTGCTCCACATATCGATTCAGACTAACTTATATAGACCTTTAAATCAGAGGTATAAATGTAAATTAATAAGAGTGTCCTTCCAGAAAAAGCCGTCTAGAGGCTTAACACTAAAAACTAGGACGCACGATCTTCAAGCAAACCAGACATAAGACTTTGAAGAGTTAATATTTGAAAATAGCGAAATCTTCATTACCCTTTTAAAGCAAATAAAAAAATACTATTAAAACTTAATATGATAGGGTTTCAGTTGGATAACATCTTTAATTAAGATAAGACGCATAATTAATCAACTAACGTGGACCTTTAGGTCATAAGGATTCGAAGGATATCATCAAGGAATTATGCCGGGAGTGACTTAGTGCCTAGCAAATGTATTATCTCTACTATCAATCCTCATACTACTCAGGCAAACCGGACGGATTTGTAAACTATCAACAAATACAACATCAAATGCAAATTCATTCAATGTCTCCCGGAAAATCTAACATTTACAAAGCCAACTCAACTCCCACCTATACAACCCCTGCCTAATTATTACTCCACTCCAGCATTTTCTCCGAATTCTCCAACAAATGAATCTAGCGAAAATAAAAGGTATACAGGAAGATTAAAATTTTTCGACTGATGCTAAAAATTATGGATTCATAATAATGGACGCAGATGAAAGTGATATTTTTGTACACTACGATGATCTTCAAAAAGCAGGCATATCAAAGGAAGTAATAAAATCATTTAAGAACGAAATGTACATGCAGATTCGCTTTAGCTTTAAGGTGATGGGAGTATTTTGGAAAATATAAAAAAGTCTCAAAAGCAGTCGAATTGATCATAATTGACGACGGATTGTCAGTTTTGAATGGGTATACTCTTCCATAATGATTGTACTCACTTACATACTTTAAATCACTTAATAACCTAAATATATCACCAGTTCATCACTGCCTGAGTTAAGGTTTGCTCGATCACTTTGTAATTTGCTGTAAATCTTTGACTATCACCCAAAATACTCTCATCGTATGGTAGTTAAGTATTTTTTCCCAAAGGTTATACTAAATTAGCAAATCTCTCATTTATTTACTTGGCTTTCATATTTTATAATTTAGGCTGTCCTCCTCCAGAATAGCAGGCTCCGGGGCATGCCATTATCTCTACATAACTGTACTAGCATTTATTCTTTTTTATAGATTGTACTATTCTTTGAATGTTGCGAAAACCATAGCATTTTGCCATTTTTATTGTTTTTCCTTAGAAAACAGCCTCATACTCTATGAAATCTGCATTTCTTACTTCATTCTTACGAGTTATTGTTGCTGATAGTCTTGAAAGTAATGCCTATACATGACCGTTAGCTGCTTGATCCGCCAATAAGCAGTAAGGCTGTTCTAAATAGATTAGCCTGTCAACTCTAAAACCTTAACTATTTTAAAGACTAGCTTGATCAATCAGAGTGCCTTACAAAGTCTGATAAAGATCTAATAATTCAGTAGTAGTGATAGTGAGATCTACTTATTTTCATTCCCTCTTAAATATCAAAGCGAATAGCTTAAAGTTTTTTGTCGTAGCAAGGCATTATACTAACAACCAGGCTATTTGGAGTCTTTTATTTTATTAATCGTCCCAAAAGTTGTTGCGGAGATTTATTCTTACTCATAAGCTTAACTACAGGCTCTGTCAGTGTTTTGAATGCGATAACAAACCCAACCAGGGCATTCAGAGCACAGAATAGTTTTCTATTTCCTTTAAAGGTATTATATATAGTTAAGTTGATGAGAAAGTTGAATTCCTTACCAAAGGTCTAAGACTAAACTAGCTTTCACCTTTTCCTTTAGAAATTTTGTCAACATTTTAAAGGTATTTTCAGGAGATTTTTTATATTTTATAGCTACAGCGAGTACGATTTGAGGCGCTAATATTACAACCACAGGTCTCTATGGATCTTTTTAAAGTATGCTAAGCAGCTTAGCAATGCTCATTTGCTAAATAAGAACAGATTCAGCACTGGTGTACAATATCTGAACAGGCTAAACAATCATTCAGACTGACTGTCGCCTTTTCAGGCTGTTTATCTTGCTTCATAATCTTGGGTTGAATACAGTTTTGACTCGGATTGATGTAATCATCGACCTGAGCCAGCTTTACGATCCCTGTAAACATCAAATAATATAATAGTTGTCAGAAAATGTCAAATCATATATACGATCAAACATACAGAGTTTTCAGTCGACGTATGGGTCGCACTGATTGTTTTTCGATAGCTTCTATACTTTTCTACAAGTTATAAGACTGCCTAACGAGTCTAGTTAAAATGAGAAGTATCTGGAAGATATTACTCATAGTGATGGGCATAAATTTTCTTATTATAGAGCTTAGAAAATTTCTTTTACATTTATACAAATTTATCGCTGATACATGTATTGTTAGCAAGACAAAGCAGTGAATAGTCCATACCTACTGGAGGAGTACACAAATACCGTATTTAAATCCTTCTGTATTCCAATGCACAAAATTTAGATTCTTTTTTTCTCTTAGTATTTTTATATTACGATTAACATCTGAAAAAGCTACCTTACCTCTCATTATAAGACCCATTGCTAAGTAAGTCCCCGCATAAGGATTACATTCTATAAGCTGATATTTTTAATCATCAAGCCCGGGGAATTTCCAAAGAATTCCCCGGGGTTCGCGCCCTGGATAATGTTGATTTTGACGTCTACCCGGGCGAAGTACACGTTCTGATCGGCGAAAACGGCGCGGGCAAAAGTACCTTGGGCAAGATCCTGATGGGAGCCTACACGCAGGACAGCGGAGAGCTGCTGCTGGAGGGCAAGCCGATCCGGATCAGGCGTCCGCTGGAAGCGCTGCGGCAGGGCATCGGCGGAGTCCACCAGGAGTTCATGCTGGTGCCGTGGCTGAGCGTGGCCCAGAATATCTTCCTCAACCGCGAGCCGCGCCGCTGGGGAATCGTCGTCGACCACGGCCGCATGCATCAGGAGAGCCGGCGGCTGCTGGAATCCCTCGACGTTCACATCAACAGCCGGCAGCCCATGAAACAGTTCGGCACCGCCATCCAGCAGATGGTGGAGCTGTGCAAGGTGCTGGCGTCCAATCCACGCATTCTGATCCTGGATGAGCCCACCGCGGTGCTGACGGAACCCGAAGTCGAATGCCTGTTCCGGCGCATCAAGGAGCTCCGTCAACAGGGCATCGCCATCATTTTTATCTCCCACCGCCTGCAGGAGATTCGGGCAATCGGCGACCGGGTGACGGTCCTGCGGGACGGCAAGCATGCCGCCTCCGGATTGATGAAGGACTACAGCAACGATGACCTGGTCCGCATCATGGTGGGGCGGAACATCTCGCAGATGTACCCGCGCAATCGCCGTCCCGCCGGAGACGAGGCGATTCGCCTCCAGCAGGTCTCCGTCAGGGGCGGGCCGAAAAACATTGACCTGGTTGTGCGCAAGGGCGAGATCGTCGGAATCGCAGGACTGGTCGGCTCGGGACGCACGGAACTGGCGCAGGCGATCTTCGGCATACGCCCGATCGAACGCGGCGAGATCACCCTGTTCGGCAAGAAGGTAACACCACGCTCGCCGGCGGAGATGGTGCGCCGCGGGGTCGGACTCATTCCCGAGGATCGCAAGTTCTTCGGCCTGACGATGAAGTTCTCCGTGGCTTGGAACGTCGTGCTGGCCAGCCTGAGGCTTCACTTCCGGCATTTCCTGGTCAGCGATTCCAAAATAAAAGGCGTGGCCGGACAGTTTGTAAAGGAACTGCGCATTGTCACTCCTTCGGTAACCCGCAGGGTGAAGTTCCTGAGCGGAGGCAACCAGCAGAAGGTCGTGCTGGCGAAATGGCTCGACACGGAATCGGAGCTGCTCATCTTCGACGAGCCGACGCGCGGGATCGACGTGGGCGCAAAGGTGGAGATCCACTCCCTGATGGACAATCTGGTGCAGAAGGGCAAGGCCATCCTGATGATCTCGTCCGACCTGCCGGAGGTTCTCGGGATGAGCGACGTGGTTTACGTGATGTACCACGGCGAGATCAAGGGAAAATTCAACCACGACGAGGCCACCCAGGACGAAGTCGCTTCGGTAATGCTGGGTGTATCGGCCGCAGTAAACTCGACGGCGCAGGTTGGGGATTCCGGCGAGGTGAAAGAGATCGGAGCAGGGGGCGCCCTATGAAGCGTTCCCTTCGCCTCAAGCTCGTCACCGTTCCGCCGGTCGTCTGGATCATTCTGGCGCTGGTCGTCCTCTACGCTTATTTTGCCCCCGGCTTCTTTTCTCTCGGCAACCTGGTCAACATCGGCGGGCAGGCCGCGGCTTTGCTGATCCTGGCAGTTGGCGCCACGATGGTCATTCTGACCGAAGGCATCGACCTGTCTTGCGGCATCGTGCTGGGCTTTGCCGGAGTCGGATTCGCTCTGCTGGTGCAGCGCGGCTGGCCGGTGTGGCTGGCCATGCTGGCCGGCATCCTGCTTGCCGCTATATGCGGGCTGGTGAACGGGATATTGGTTGCCAGTTTTCATCTGCCGCCATTTATCGCCACCCTGGGCATGGCCAGCGCCATTACCGGCGTGGGGTTGGTTGCCACCGAAGGAGTCTCCATTCCCGTGCAGGACGGCCTGCTCGACTTCATCGCCAACGGGGTGGTGCTCGGGATACGAATGCCGATTCTGATCGCCCTGGCGGCTTTCGGAATCGGTTGGGCGGTGATGCGGTTCACCGCCTTTGGCCGCAACGTTTACGCGCTCGGCGGAAATCCGGAGGCGCTTCGGCTCAGCGGCGTGAGCCTCACGTCAGCCCTGATCACGACCTATGCCGTCGCCGGGCTGCTGGCCGGAGTGGCGGGAATCCTGGTGGCCGCCCGCACCGCCTCCGGCCACATCGGCGCGGGCGCGGGCTGGGACTTCGATGCCATTGCCGCCACCATCATCGGCGGCACCTCGTTTGAGGAAGGCAAAGGAGGCGTCGGATACACCATCCTCGGGGTGGTGCTCATCGCCGTTCTGCGTAATGGCCTGAACGTCGCCGGCGTGCCGAACATGTACCAGTTCGCCCTGATTGGAGCGGTGGTACTGGGCGCCATCATGTTCGACATTTCGGTTCGACGCCTGTCCGGGGCGGAGGAGAGCCGCTGAGATGACTCCGGTAGCTGAAGTCGCGATTGCGGAGAAGCGCGGAGGTATCGCCGTCAAGCGATTCATCGGCCCGCTGGCACGGCCGCTCGGGCTGCTGGCCCTGTGCATCGCTCTCTCGGTTCTGAACGAGAACTTTTTCACCCTGAAGAACATCATCAGCGTGCTGCGCCAGTCGACGATCCTGGTCGTCATTTCCGTGGGAATGACGGCGGTGATTCTTACCGCCGGCATCGACCTCTCGGTGGGCGGCGTAATGGCGCTGGTAGGCTGCCTCAGCTCGCAACTGGTAATCAATGGATGGCCGATCGTTCCGGCCCTCGCGTTCGGAATAGCTGTCGGCACCCTGTTCGGCTTTGCCAATGGGCTGCTGGTGCGGGTATTCGGACTTCCTCCCTTCGTGGCGACGTACGGAATGATGTGGATCGCCAACGGCCTGGCGATGATCCTGATGCAGGGAAAGATCATCTTCGGGCTGCCGGAGAACTTCCTGTGGCTAGGCTCCGGCTACGTGACGATCATTCCCATTCCCGTCATTCTTACGGCGCTGGTAGCCGTGGGCTTCCATTTTTATTTGAGCAAGACGGTTTCCGGGCGGGAGATCTTCGCGCTCGGCGCCAATCGCGAGGCGGCGCGGTATTCGGGGATCAAGGTCTCGAAGACGATCTTCCTGGTTTACAGCCTGAGCGGATTCACGGCGGCGGTGGCGGGAATCATGATGACCGCCCGCCTCGATGCCGCGCAGGAAGGCATGGGGGAGCCCTTCATGCTGCAGTCGATCGCGGCGGTGGTGATGGGCGGCACCTCGCTGATGGGCGGCGAGGGCTCGATTTCGGGCACAGTCATCGGGGCGCTCATTTTGACGCTGGTGGTTAACGGCTTGAACCTCCTGGGCGTCTCGTCGATGGTGCATCCCCTGGTCACCGGGGCGGTGATCCTGCTTGCGGTGTTCTTTGACATCGTTACGCGGCGATGGTCGGACTAGAGCGGATTTAAAGCAGGAAATTATGCGATTTGAGCGGAGGCTCTTTGATTCATGGCTAAATTGACGGTTAGACCGATTAATACGGGTTATATTCCCACTTTTCCGAAGCAGTATCACTACCATCATTCAACCATTGAATACCTGAAGAACATCAGCGACCAGAAGGTCCCGCTGCCCGTATTCGTCTTTCTCATCGAGGGCGGGAAGGATTTGCTGCTGGTCGATACCGGCATGGCCTGGACCGAGAGAGCGGACAAGTACCATCACGGCGGATCGTACCAGCCGGAGGGGATGGCGATCCACGAGCAACTGGCGAAGATCGGTTACAAGTGCGAGGACATCAACAAGGTCGTCTTCACCCACCTGCACTGGGACCACATCTTCTATATGGAGAAGTTCACCAAGGCACAGTTCATTGCCAGCCGTAAGGAATACGAGTTCGCGCTCAACCCGATTCCTCTCTATTACAAGTCGTACGAGCATCCCGCCTTGGGAGTCCGGCGGCCATTCGAGGGACTGAAGATCGATGTCGTGGAGGGGGAAGAGGAGATCATTCCGGGCGTGCGGGTGTTCCCGACACCAGGACACTCTCCGGGTCACCAGTCGGTCGAGGTGGACACGAAGGACGGCAGCTACATCTGCGCCGGCGACTCCGTGTTCCTGATGGCTAATTTCAATCCGATTCCGCAGATTCACTACACGATCACGCCGCCGGCACGCTTCGCCAACATGATCGAGTGCTGGAATAGCATCGAGCTGCAGAAGAAGCGGGTGAAAGACATGCGGCTGATGCTCCCGTGCCACGAGCCGGAGCTGGAAGAGCGAATTAAGAAGACGCCGGTATTGGGTCTTTAAAGAAGCGGGGTTGGGTGGAATCCCACATCTGCCAGAATCAGGCAGATGTGGGGCACCGCTGTACCGGTGAAGTCGAAGCTATGACTAAAACGATCGCAATCATGGCCAGCCTGGACACGAAAGGGGCCGAGGTCTCGTTCTTGAAGGAGAGGATCGAGGCTCTCGGCTGCCGGGCTTTGATTATCGACGTCGGTGTGTTCGGCGAGCCGGGTACTCCTCCGGACGTGCCGCGCGAGATGGTTGCGGCAGCCGCGGGGAAGGACTGGAAGATTGTCGGCAACGGCCAGAAGCACGAAAGAATCGCGAGCCATGGTCGAGGGGGTGCCGGTATTGGCGTCCGAGCTTTACCGATGCGGACGATTCCAGGCCATTCTGTCGATCGGCGGAGTACAGAACACGACCATCGCCGTGGCGGCCATGAAGGCGCTTCCCATCGGCGTTCCCAAGGTCATGGTTTCCACGGTGGCGAGCGGACAGCGGACCTTCGAGCCGCTGGTGGGAAGCAAGGATATCGTGCTGATTCCGTCGGTCGCGGACCTGGAAGGCATCAACGTGCTGACCCGCACGATCCTGGACAACGCCGTCGCTGCCATCGTCGGAATGACCGTTCATAGCGGCCAGCCGCTTTCGCCAGGCGATGAGTTGATCATCGGCGCCACCCAGATGGGCGTGACCAACGGCGTGGCGCAGGCGGCCAAACTGCTCGAACGCGAGGGCTACCAGGTGATCAGCTTCCATACCACCGGGGCGGGCGGCCGGGCGATGGAAGAGCTGATCGCCGAGGGAGTTATCAAGGCCGTTCTGGATCTCACGTTGCACGAAATTGTTGCCGAAATGTTTGGGGGCGGCTTTTCCGCCGGCGCGAATAACCGGCTGGAAGCGGCGTGCCGCGCCGGAATCCCGCAGGTGATAGCGCCCGGCGGCGCGGACTTCGTCGACTTCGGCGTCCACGAACTGCCGGCGGATATCGACCGGCGCAAATACATCCTGCATAACGCGAATATCGCGCACATCAAGCTGCACAAGGAAGAGATCGTCCGGGTGGGCTCGATGATTGTCGAGCGGCTCAACCGGAACAGCGGCCCGGTGACCGTCCTGCTCCCGCTGCGCGGTTTTCGCCAGGCGACCTTGCCGGGCGAGCCTTTGCACGATGCCGAGGTGGATGGGGCATTGATGGAGACCTTGCGTACACGCCTGAAGCCGGAGATCAAGATCGTCGAAGTCGACGCGAATATCAACGATCTGAAGTTCAGCGAAGCAGCGGCGGCAGAGATGCATTGCTTGCTTGCAGGTCGGAAGACTGAAACCCCATCCCCAACAGGCGCCATAACGGCTTCTGCCGGGCGCGCCCGCGGATAGGAGGCAATTGCTTGTTACCCTACTTTGACCTGCCGTTCGATCGACCGGAATGCCTGGGCGACGAGAGCTACGTCCTCGCCACCTACGTTGCCTTCGGCCTGAGCGAAAAGGATGCTCTGAAGCGAGCCGGCAACTTCGCGACCGGGCAGACCGTAGGCACGTGGGTGCCGTTGCCGGGCGTCACCCGGGAGATGATCGAAGGCTACCAGGCGCGGGTGGTCGGATGCTATCCGGTTCCGGGAGGCGATTCTTCCACGGCGCTGCTGCGCATCGCGTTTCCGTGCGACAACTTCGGCGGCAGCCTGGCGATGCTTCTGGTCGGTCTGGTGGGAAATGACGTCTCCACGGCGATCCGGATCAAGCTGGTCGACCTGGAGTTCGTCGGCGGGGCCCTGCGCGCCTTCTCCGGCCCCAAACAGGGCATTGCCGGCCTCCGCCGCCTCACCGGCGTGAAGGACCGGCCGTTGATCTTGAACATGCTGAAGCCATGCCTCGGCTATCCGCCCGAGGCCGGCGCCACTTTGTTTTACGAAAGCGGCAGGGGCGGCGTCGACCTGATCAAAGACGACGAGGTGATGGGTAATACCAAGCTGAGCAGCGTCGAAGGCAGGGTCAAGGCCTATCTGCGGGCAGGGAAAAGAATCGAGCAGGAAACGGGACGCGCTCCCGTCTATATTCCCAACATCACTGACCGGCCATGCAGGATGCGGGAGAATGCCCGTGCGGCGCTCGCCTGCGGGGCTCAAGCCGTGATGGTGAACTTCGTGACGGCAGGCCTCGACGCACTGGCCGAGTTGACGGCGGAATTCGGCGAAAGCCTCTGCTTCCTCGGCCACTACGCCGGGGTGGGAATGTTGAACGCGCCCACGCAGGGAATCAGCAGCGCCGTCATGCTGGGCATTTTGCCGAGGATGGCCGGAGCGGATGCGGTGATGATCATGCATCCCCTCGACCGCGAGGGTCCAGCTTACGTTGAATACCTGCAGACCGTGCAGGCGCACAGGTTGCCGCTGGGAAAGATACGGCCGGTATGTACGGCGGTGGGCGGAGGGATCACGCCCGCTCAATGCGGCCGCAATTTGTAAAGATCTCGGTCCGGACACGATTCTGGGAGTGGGAGGCGCCGTGCAGGGACATCCCGATGGCGCTGCCGCCGGCGCCAAGGCGATGCTGCGGTCGGTCGAAGCGGCCATGAAAGGCGTTCCTCTGGAAGAGGCCGCCGTCCAGTGTCCGGAGCTGCGAAAGGCGTTGGAGATTTGGCGTTAAAAGTCACCCCGGCAACTGGGCTTGCCGGGGGCCCCGAGCAGTGAGAATGGAGAGTAGTCATGGCCAGGAAACCTTTAATCATCGGATGCGATAATGCCGCGGTCGGTCTGAAGAACGTCGTCATCGGAGTCCTGAAACAGGAAGGCATTGCCTTTGAAGACGTCGGCGTGAACAGCCCCGAGGATGCCACCGACTATCCGGTAGTGGCTCAGCGCGCGGTGGAAAAGATCATTGCCAGCAATTACAGCAAAGAAGGCATTCTGATCTGCGGCACCGGCATCGGCATGGCGATTACGGCCAACAAGTTTCCCGGCATCTATGCCGCGGTCTGCCATGACAACTATTCGGCCGAACGCGCCCGGCTCAGCAATAACAGCAACGTGCTGTGCATGGGTGCTCGCATCATCGGCCCGGAGCTGGCGAAGAAGGTTCTGCTGGAATGGTTGAGCCTCGAATTTCAGGGTGGCCGTTCCCTCTCCAAGGTTCAGAAGATTGCCGCCATCGAGCAGGAGATACTTCAAGGCACGCGCGGCCAAGGCATGATGAGCCACAAGCTCCATATCGGCACCAATCTGAAGATGTACAAGACCATCCGCGAGACCGTCTCTTATCTCGGCGATCTGCAGCGGCTGGTTTCGGACCTGGCGGATGAGCTCGTGCTGTTCGTCATTCCTTCTTATACGGCGCTGCCGGGCGCTTCCGCCACGGTCGACCAGACCAAAATCGGGTTGGGCGCGCAGAACATGAACTGGGAAGAAAAGGGCCAGTTCACCGGCGAGATTTCGCCTCTCATGCTGCAGGAACTGAATCTGCAGATCGTCGAGATCGGCCACTCCGAGCGGCGCCACGTCTTTGGCGAAACCGATATCGAGGAAAACAAAAAGGTACTTTCCGCCATCCGGCACGGCTTCACCGCCTTGCTTTGCGTGGGAGAGACGGCCGAAGAGAAGGGGTTCGACGTAGGCGACGAACGCATCCGGCTGCAGTTGAAGATCGGACTTCACGGATTGCACGAGGCGGAGTGCGAGCGGCTGTGGATCGCGTATGAGCCGGTCTGGGCGATCGGGGTTAACGGAATCCCTGCCACCGCTGATTATGCTGAGCAAAAGCATCAACTGATCCGCGAGGCCCTGCTTGAAGCTATTCCCACAACGAGGGCGCGAGATACCCGTGTTGTACGGAGGTAGCGTCAATCCACAGAACGCGTGCGAGCTCATTGCGCAGCCGGCCATCGACGGCCTCTTTATCGGGCGCTCGGCCTGGGAGGCTTCGGCCTTTGACCGGCTGATCCGGCAAGTGCTGCCGGTATGGCGTCAGAAGATCGAGAAGGGTGTTGGGACAATATGAAAACAGAGTTGACGGCTGATCTGGTTGCGAACGGGCAGTTGCAGTCGATCGAGCGGGACCTGATCGAAGCGGCGACGAGAGCCTACCGGCGCGGCATTCAAACCGGCAGCGGCGGCAACCTGAGCGCCCGGCTACCAGGCGTGGACCTGATGGTAGTCAAGCCGAGCGGCGTCTCCTTCATCGAGTGCACGGAGGAGAACCTGGTCATCACCGATTTCGACGGCAAGCTGGTGGCCGGAAAAGGAAAGCCAACGCGTGAGGCGCTCCTGCACGGGGTGCTCTATCGCAATCTGCCTTCGGTGGGCGCGGTCGTCCATACGCACTCGCCGTGGTCAATCGCGTGGTCTCTTTCCAAGAGGGATTTGCCGATGCTGACCTACCACTCGCAACTGAAGTTCGGCGCTCCCGTGATGACGCTCGACATCGAGGCCCCTGTCGTACCGCTCGAGGAGATGCCGCGGGTCCTGCGCCTGTTTGAGAAGCACCCCAATCTTCCCGCATTTCTGCTGGTAGCGCACGGTATTGTAGCCGTCGGCAAAAATGTGCTGGACGCGGAGCACGTGGCGGAGATGGTGGAGGAGACGGCTCAGATTGCCTGGCTGCATGAAATGGGCAAAAAAGTATTCGGGGCCTGAATGACCGTACGGACTCGCCCGTTTCGCAGTCCGATTCTCTTCATTAAATAGCCAACAAAAAAGATGCACCCTTGGCGACGGCGCCGATCTTCCGTTCACACCTGAACGGATTGATCAACACCGCGCCAGTGGGCGCAGTTAAAAAACTAACCGCAGCAGAAGATCAGTCGAAGCTGACAATTTCCACCCAGTTGGAGTCCTTGCCAGTCGGATACTTGCCCACCAGCGTGAGCGCGCCGCCGTTGATGGCGTAGACCGAGATGGTTTCCGAGAGCTCGCCGCTGACGACCATGAACTTGCCCTTGGGGTCGATAGCGAAGCCTCGCGGCTGCTTCTCGGTCGGCGTGCTCGCCAGATTGGTGAGCTTGCCGGTGGCCGCGTCGACGCTAAAGGTGGCGATGGTACTGCTGGTGCGCTCGACGGCGTAAAGGAACTTGCCGTCAGGCGTCAGGTGCAGGTCGGAGGCCCAGATGTCCTTCGAGACGTCGCGCGTGTCCTCGCCCGCCCCGACAGGGACGCGCGGCGCGCCCGGCACCAGCTTGCTGCTCGCCGGCAGAATCTTGGCTTCGCTCACATAGGTCAGCCGGCCCGTCTTCTGATCCAGAGACAGAGTGGTGATCGTTCCCACCAACTCGCTCAGCAGGTATACGAAACGGTTGTCACTGGAAAAGACGATGTGGCGCGGGCCAGTCTTGGCCTTCATCTGTAAGAGCGGGGGCGTGTTAGCCCGCAGCTTGCCCGTTCTCGGGTTCATGACGAACTGAAAGATCTGGTCGCTGCCGAGGTGTGGGACGAAGACATAGTGATTGCTATTGTCGACGACGATGGAATGCGGATTCACACCTGTGGGAATGACCTGCTGCGGTTCGGAGACCTTGCCGTCCTTGCCAACGGGGTTGACACTGATCAGGCCTGCACCGTATCCCGCGCCGAACAGGTAGCGCCCTCGCTTATCGAGGGAAATGTAAGGAAAGCTTTCGGCGAGCGGCGCCTTGGAGAGCTGCTTCAGGGCGCCCGTCTTGGGATCGATGCCGTAGGTGTACACCGTGAAGGGTTTCGTGCGCGCCGCGGCATAAAGGAAGCGCTTGTCCGGGCTGACGGCCATCGGCATCACGAGCTTCTGCGCTTCTACGCGCGCTCCCGGTGTCAGTTTGCCGTCGTTTGCCATCGTGTACGTCCCGATGGTGCCATCCTCAGCGTTCGATACGTAGACATAGGTTGCCGCATGCGCTGTAGCTGCCACCATGATGACGGCCGACAACACCCCCGCGACTAGTTTGGCGTATGAGAGCATGAAGCTCCTTTCCACAGTTGGAAATTGGACGGCCGGGTCGAGCAAGCGGGTCGCCGCCGTCCGGGAACTTCCCGCCGGTAGATTCTGAACCATGCACCGCAGTGCGGCAAGACTTTCCTGCTCACGCCGGATGGAATGACATCTGTCATTGGCAGAGGCGTCTCGGCAGCGAAGATACGGCGAACATGGCCGGCCCCGGGAGCGCCGGCTGAATCGATCTAGCCCGGATCCCTCCCAACAGCAGGCCAGCTACAAGCATCACACTCTACCGCCGCGAGGCTCCAGGAATGGCTACGATAAAGACCCTCAGCGCCATCTCGTTACTTGCTGTCTTGCTTTCGATCGGTTGTGGACGCGGTACGCGAAGCGCGCCCGTGTCCAGTGGCAACCTGCTGGTTGCCGTCGATTCGGCCCGGCAAAGCCTGGCCGTCGACAATATCGCGACCAACGGTTCGCTTTCGCTCAACGCCACGGCCGGCACATTCCAGCAACCGACGAAGGTGCTGACGCTGGGCAACAACATCTACGTCCTGAATTCGGGCTCGAATTCGGTGAGCCAGTTCTCGTTTTCTTCGACTGGCGGGTTCTCGACCGGTTCGTCGATTCTCACCGGGACTGGGCCTGCGCAGTTCGCCTTCGATCCCACGAACAGTTTTCTGGTAGTTGCCAATCAGGGATCGAAGTCGCTGTCTGTCTACTCCGTGGGAAGCAACGGAACTCTGCAATCCCTCAACAATGGCTTCCCGCTTACGTTCGCGCCGCTCTCCCTGGCGTTTGCGGGTGATATCCTGTACGCCGCCAGCAGCACCCAAATCACGGGGCTGCAGTTGGATTTCGCCACTGGCGCCTTGACCGTCCTGTCAAACTTCTCTCTCCTCAACTCCCAGCTTTCGTATCTGCTGGCGGACAGCTCGGGAACTCACCTGTTTGCCGCCGACCTGGCCACAAACACGGTCTTCGCTTTTTCCATTGCGCCGGCTACCGGCAGCCTGACTCAACTCAGTATTATTTACTTGACTCAGGCTTTGTTCTCTGCTACAGTTTCCGCATGGTTGCTTATTTCGCTGGCGCGCGGCGTTTCTTCCCGGCATTCAAGTCCGCAACGTGTTTCTTTGCGTGCTTGAGTACCTTCGGGTGGAACACGTGCTTTGCCAGTTCTTCCGTTGTCATGTCTTTCGGGTGCTTCTTTTTCGCAGCCATGAGGAACTCCCTATGAAGCCGACAACCCTAACTTCCCTGATCGACGAATTCAGCACCGATGACCGTTGCCGCGAAACACTGATTCACTTGCGCTGGCCCGATGGCGTGATCTGTCCGAAGTGCCAGAGCAGGGGCGTTTCCCGCGTATACGAGCGCAACGTCTTTGATTGCAATTCATGCCGCTACCAATTCTCGGCACTGACCGGAACCATCTTTCACGACACGCATCTGCCGCTTACGAAGTGGTTCCTTGCTGCTTATATGATATGCGAATCGCGCAAGGGTATGTCGGCCAATCAACTCAAACGAATGCTCGGCGTCAGCTACAAAACCGCGTGGTACCTCTGTCACCGCATCCGCTCCGCGATGGGAGCCGCAGAAACCGAGTTGGCCGAGCGGGAAAAGTTGCACGGCACGGTTGAGGTTGATGAAACTTACATCGGAGCGAGACAACGCGGACACCAGCACAAGCCGGGGCACCCTGAGTGTAAGAAGCAGATCGTTGTCGGCATCCGGCAGCGCGGCGGCGAACTGCGATTCTTTCATGCTGAAGATGTGCGATCTGGAACTCTGGCGAAGTACGTCAAAGAGAACGTTTCGCAGGACGTTGACGTGATTATGACCGATGACTTCGCCGCCTACCCCAAGGCTATCAAACAGGCTGGCGTTTTCGGAGAGCACCAATCCATCAACCACAGTTCCGGGGTGTACGCTGTCGGCAACCTGCATACGAATACTATCGAATCGGCATTTTCTCTGCTCAAACGGGGTATCGTTGGAACTTGGCACCGGATTAGCGCTAAACACCTTTCCGCCTACCTGAATGAAATGACTTGGAGGTTTAACAACCGCCAAAATCCCTATTTGTTCCGCGACACTCTCAAGCGTATGCTGGACGCCGACAACCTGGAATTTAAAGAGTTGATCGCATAATACGCTCTTATGAAAAGGCCGATCTATACAGCCTTGCTGCTGTGGGTATCCGTATGGCTCGCACTCTTGGCACCGCCCCCGGTGCCGGGGCGGACAGCCGATGCACATGACAATAGTTCCAGCAACAAAAACGCCAACGCCACAAGCGATAAGGCAAGAGCCGACACCGCGCTTCCCGCTCCAAAAAAGCCAAGTGCCCCAACCCCCACAATATCCGGCCAGAATGACGCAGAGACTATAAAAAACGGCAAGATATATACCGTAAAGATCGCAGACCCTATAACTGTTAAGGGTGATAAAAACGGATGGGATATAGCCGCTGTAATTGCCACTTTCCTGCTGGTCGCCGTGGGCGTCGGGGGTGTAATCGTAGCCACCCTGACGATGCGGGAGATTGGACGACAGGCCACGGAAACCGCTCGTGCCGCTGATGGCGCTAAGGCGAGCGCGGACGCGACACGGAAAAACGTTGATGTACTCATCGAGGCCCAGCGCGCTTGGATAGTCGAAAGTATCAAGTTTGCCGACCGCATTCCGCGACAAAGCGAAATGTCTGGCGGCATACTGCATGTCGCGTTTCTCTTGAAAAACATCGGCAAGCAGCCCGCTAGAATTAGAAACATTCAAACTCGTTTTCACACATCTTGCGAACTGTTGCCGGCAAAGCCCCATTACGGCGAGAGAACCTTTTTGCCTTCCCCGGAAATCGGAGAGCATGGAAGATTGTTGGCTCCCGACGAACCATTCTGGGTTTCCTCTTTGCTTGAAGAGGGGAGTTTGGACGATGACCAAATCGATCATATTCAAGGGAAAAAACGACCCGACCTGGCCCTGTACGCTTACGGGTGCATCCACTATGAAACGATGGGACTGCCCAAGCGAAACCAGTTTTGCTACGTCTGGCACAACCTGATGGGGTTCAGCTTCAAGGGAGACAAAGAGGAATTCCGCAGAGGCGGTCCGGCTGAATACAACAAACACGACTAGCACAACGGCTAAAATCCAAATTAGGGCTGCTACCCTGTCACGGCACTTGGGTTGTAACATAAGTCACGACCTTGAGTCAACGTAACAATACTGACTCAACTCGCCGTGACGCCTACCGGAACCGGTCCGATGATCATGGTCTTCGACGCGGGGAGCCGGTTTCTATACGTCGTTAATAACGTGAGCAACGACGTATCGGTTTTCAGTCTTGATACTAATAGCGGCACGTTGACCGCGGTCTCCGGATCTCCCTTCCCTACCGTCCTGCGAGGCGCCAATTGCGTTGCCTTCGATTCCAATGACGGCTTCCTGTTCGTGGGCAGTGCCAACGGGAACCAGGTAGCGACCCTGCAGGTGAACTCGACGACCGGTGCGCTGTCGCCTGTGCCGAATTCGCCGTTTTCGGTAACCCTGGCTCCGGCATCACTGGCCCTGCTGCATCCGACACCGTAGGAGGCCGCGGAATTCAGCCGCGCAATCCACCACTCTCCAATCAAGATCGGCTCTGGGCAAGCGTCTTGCGCAAGCAGCTCGGCATCGGTAAAGTTCAGGTGATCCATAGCTTGTCCGGAATCAGCGGGATGGGGTAGGATACGTCCGCCCAGTCGCACGACGGATACTGAACATCAAGCGGATTGGCTTGGCTCGCAAAGCAATTCTCGCCTGTTGCGCGAACTGTATATTACCGATGGCTGTTTGGGAGAGAAGCAATGAGCACCTCGAGCGTTTCGATTACACCCGGAGCAGAGCATTGGTATAGCGGTCTTACGTCAAAACATTGGCGCATCCTCGGAGCCAGTTTTCTGGGATGGATCTTCGACGGCTACGAATCCTACGCTCTCTTCGTAGCACTTCCCTTCGCGCTGCGAACTCTGCTGAGCCCGGAGCAACTGAAGAGCGCCGTTGTCTATGCCGGAACCGCCATCAGCCTGACACTTCTCGGCTGGGGCATCGGCGGTTTGGTCGGCGGGACGCTGGCCGACTACATCGGCCGCAAGCGCATGATGATCTGGTCGGTATTTTTCTATGCCGTTTTCAGCGGTATCACCGCCCTCAGCACCAGCTTTGGCATGCTGGCCTTCATGCGCTTCGTCACCGGCCTGGCTATGGGAAGCGAATGGAGTACCGGCATCGCCATGGTGGCCGAGACCTGGCCGGACCACGCTCGTCCCAAAGGGTGCGGGCTGCTGCAATCGGGATTCGGATGGGGAACGCTGCTGGCCGCTGTGGTGTGGGCGCTGATCAGCCAGTTCAATCCGCTGGGAGCGCAGTCCTGGCGGCTGATGTTCGTCGTGGGCGCCATTCCGGCGTTGTTCTGCCTGTATATCCGCCGTGCCATCGATGAATCGGAGCGCTGGCTGACGGCCATCCGCGAGCAGCGCTGGGCAGCCACGGAACAGGACAAGAGCGTCACCAAGAAGAGCGCACGGCGCCCCTTGACGATCACCGAGATATTCCGCCAGCCGGAGAGCCGCCGGCGTGTGATCCTGCTCTTCATGATGTCGCTGGCGACCATGGTGGGTTGGTGGGCGATCTCTAGCTGGCTGCCGGCGCATACGCAGAATCTGGCCAAGGCTCAGCAGTACTCGAACTTCCTCCAGTGGGGGAACCGGGCGGCCATTCTGTACACCAGCGGCGCGGTCCTGGCTTACCTCTGCTCGGGCTTTCTGGCGGACGCCATCGGTCGCAAGAAGTTTCTCTTCCTGGTATACGCGGGATCGCTGGTCATGACCCCGATCACATATCTCTGGACGCGCACGGTCGAGACCATGCTGCTGGTTGCCTTCGTGAACGGCTTCTTCACGCTTGGCATGGCTTACTCGTGGATGGCGATTTATCCGGTTGAATTGTTCACCAGCAGCGTCCGCTCGACGGCGGTAAGTTTTATCTTCAACGGGACGCGCATGATTGCCTGGTTGTTCCCGTTTATCGCCGGCACCTTGATCCAGAAGTTCGGCGGCATCTCGCGGGCGGCGATGACACTGGGGATGATCTACATCCTGGGCCTGATCGTGTGCTGGTTCGTTCCGGAAACCAAGGGCAAGCCACTGCCGGAGTAGGAGCCGGACCGCGGAACAGCGCTCAGCCCTGTCACGGGGCTGAGTGCTCGTCATTCATGCAGAATCCTCGCCAAAACAAGAAAGCCCGACCATTTCGTCGGGCAAGGTAAAACCTATTGCACCCACTGCTTCTGTGATCAGTCCGTTATGAGAGGCGATTACTGCTTCGGCTTCTCGGGGGTTTTCTTGTCAGCAGAGGCCATAGGGGCCTTCTTGTCGGCGGCGGCAGCCTTCGGCTTCGCCTTTGTCTTGGCGGGCTTTGCAGGCTTTGCCTTAGTGGCCGGTTTCGCTTCAGTGGCCGGAGCAGCAGGCTTCTTTTCCGGAGCCGGGGCCTGCGCAAAAGCAGGCGCAGACAGAGCAACAGCAAGGGCGAGTGACATCAGAACAGCAAACGTACGTCTCATGAATTCCTCCCAATTGGGTTGAAAGTGAGCCGATTATAGATCGGGTACTCTGAAATGTACAGCCCAATATCTCCGCCAGTTATTGATTGAGTACTGCATCCGCTGCGGGGCGGAGGGGACGGCGGGATCGCCTAAGCACAATCACTGCGGAAGAATGGCCCCTCCACAGGTGTCTATCGTATCGTGAGGTAACGGCGCAGGCACGCGCGCGCCCACTAAATCAGCGCGAAATGAAAGAGGGCCGCAGATGGCTGCGGCCCTCAACACATGATATTCAATTGAACTTCCACAGGTTAGTTAAGATCGATTTGCACCTCGATTCTGATCAAATGATGATCGGTAAGCAGGTTGATGCTCACTTGCAGATTCGAGAGTCGAACTAACCGGAATGCCAGAGGCGTTCAGGGTGTCTCCCAGCGACAAACTGCATGGGTGTCGCAAAACCTCAGGCCTTTCACTTATACACCCTTTTGTGGTCTCCTGAACTCAAATTACGCGAAATCGAAGTTGGCCTCGCCAAGAACTCAGGCCCCCGCTTTTTTGTATAGGCTCGTAGCACGAACGTGTCGCTTAACATGAGTAAGGACAGCGCACACCATTTCAAGGTGGTCGGGCCATACGCGCTTCCCACGAACCAACAGCGTCATCGGCAGCAATGGAATTCAGCGATAGCATCGGCTGGGAGCAGTTCGTTCATCCCGGCAGGCGGAACGGGCTTTGGCCGGGCTCCCCTTGGGTTGCAGTATGAAAAAGAAGAAGAGAAGAAAGGCACTCTGGCTGCTGATCTTGGTCGCCGTACTGCTGGGCGCTTTCTACTTCCGGCGGCAGATCAGTTCCACCGTAAGCTATTACGTCACGCAGGTGCGTGCCGCATTGGGAATCAAGAGCGGCCGGCGCGCCTCTGACGCGCATGTCCCCATGCCCCACGTCGCCGGTTCTGTCCAGGGAAAGTTCGTTTTTCTTCCGGATCAGAAGGACCGCTTCGCCTGGTCCGTCAAATACCCGGACGGCCGCGTCTTTAAGCTGGGCCAGGAGTTCAGCAGCGATTGCAATCCCACCCTCGGGCGTGCCAAGTCGCCGGAGACCATTCGCTTCGAGTTCAGCGAGCAACGAAGCTGCAATCCCGCCCTGCGAAAACCGGTTCAGGTGGATGCCGCATCCATGAAAGCCGCTAACGGCGACGGCTCGCCAACCGTTGTCGCGGCAATCCTGACGGGCGGGAACATCTATGGGCATACCTCGTCACTGATTTCCCTTACCCCATCCGGCCCGAAGCTGCTCCGGCGGCTGGAATAAGCGGCAACGCGGTGTCTGGAGCAGTTTAGTATTCAGGGCAGCTATCTTTTCTGATGGGTCATGCTGAGGCGGAGCGGCGAACTTCAGGCGGCCTGCTCGCTTATCTTTTCGATGAAAAGCTCTACTCGCACATCCGGGGTCGCAACTGCGACCGTGCCGTAGAGCGGTCACTTGCCTTTGAAGGCCTCCACCAGCAGACGGCCTTGCTCCTCGGTGACACCTTGCATACGAAAGGAGAGGTGGACGGAATTAAACAAGGAAACATCCGGACGCACCGGACGGGAGCGGTCCATGGTGGCATGGATGTCCACCGCGATGGCGCGCAGCGGAATGTCGCGCGACTTCGCCAGCACCTGCACTAATTCGACTCCGCAGCATGCCACGCCCGATAGAAACAGCTCGCTCGGCGTGACGGCTTCGCCCGGACAACCGTTCTGTACAGGCCCGTCCACCACGAAGTGATGGTTGCGGGCGCGGGCAAGCACCCGCCCGAAGGTATCGGTGGAGGCCGCCGCGACGGAGTATTCACGTACATCTGGCTGAGTCATGATTCACCTGAAAACGCGTTCTGCAGCAGGTACCGGAAGGGTTACTCGTCTCTGGCGACGCTCGTTCTGGCTCACACCTGCTTGCGTCATTAGAGTCTCCGGGCCCCGGGCAGAGTTGCACCAATTCGGCTGGTGCGAGCAGCTTTGGTTTGACCGCATTGCGCGGAACAGTCTAGAATTACTAGGTTTGCCTGTACCGCCTGCCCCGTCCGGGGCAACCCGAAGCTGACCGCTTCCGGCGGGGGTCCCCAACAAACGCTGAGGGCGTTGCGGCGCACGCGGGGTCCCAACAAACGCCTGATCTTATAGACTCCGCGCGCCTGCCGTGCGCGGCTGAGCGCAACATGGGAGGCATTTATGTATGCGGTAATCCGCGCCGGTGGAAAACAATATCGTGTCTCGCCCGGTGACGCCCTGAAGGTTGAAAGGATGGCCGTCGAGAAGGGCATCGACTTTGAAGTGCTGGCAGTCAGCGGCGAAGCCGGCAAGATCGCCAAGGCCGAGGGCGCACGGGTAGTCGGCCAGGTGCTGGGCGAAGGACGCGCTGACAAGATTCTGGTCTTCCACTTCAAGCGCAAGAAGCAATATAAGAAACTGAACGGCCACCGCCAGGGCTTCACCGAGGTTCGCATCTCCGAGATCAGCTTCGACGGGCAGAAGTTTACCGCCCCCGAACTGCCGGCGAAGGCGGCGAAAGCTCCGAAGCCGGCTAAGAGCGCCAAGCCTGCTACGAAGAAGGCCGCGCAACCGGCGGCGCAGAAGAAGAGCGGGCGCAAGCCGGCAAAGAAACCGAGCAAGTAACAGCCTTTCACGGGGCGAGAAGCCAGGGAAGAGAGTTGAGTTATGGCACATAAGAAGGGTTTAGGCAGCTCCAGAAACGGGCGCGACTCCAACTCCCAGCGGTTGGGAGTCAAGAGCTTTGGTGGCCAGCTTGTAACCGGCGGGACGATCATCGTCCGCCAGCGCGGCACCCGCATCAAGCCGGGGCTGAACGTCGGGCGCGGCAAGGATGATACCTTGTTCGCCAAGGTGGACGGCCGGGTGAAATTCGTCGATCGCGGAAACCTGGGCAAGTTCGTGGCCGTAGAGCCGGTCGAGACCGCCAGCGCCTGATTGCGCCCTGTACGAACCTCGGTTCGCCCGCATGCAACAGCGCAGGCGCTGGTGAGGCACACCGAGTAAATGTGAATTCCCATGGAAGAGGCCTCGTTTTGCGGCGAGGCTTTTTCTTTTAGGCTTGTGTCGGTAAGTGAGTCCCATGTTCGTTGATGAAGCCAGAATTCGGGTGGCCTCCGGTGCGGGCGGCAACGGCTGCCTGGCTTTTCGCCGAGAGAAGTTCGTCCCGCGCGGCGGTCCCTCGGGCGGCGACGGCGGCCGCGGCGGCGACGTCGTCATGGAGTCCAGTGAGAAACACAACACACTGGTTCACTTCCGCTTCAATCCCGAGTACAAGGCGCAGCGCGGCCGGCACGGCGAAGGTTCCGACAGGACCGGAGCCGCGGGCGAAGACGTGGTGCTGAAGGTTCCGGTAGGAACCATCGTCTTTGACGATGAAAGCGGCGAGCAGGTGTACGACTTCTCCGCGCCGAATGAACGCATTGTCGTGGCGCGAGGCGGGCGCGGCGGGCGCGGCAATGCCCGCTTCGCCACCTCCACTCACCAGGCGCCGCGGGAGTGCGAACCGGGGCGACCGGGCGAAGAGCGAGTGCTGCGCCTGGAGCTCAAGCTGCTCGCCGATGTCGGCCTGCTGGGGTATCCGAACGTCGGCAAATCGACCCTGATTTCGCGGATTTCAGCCGCCCGTCCCAAGATTGCCGATTATCCCTTCACGACGTTGCAGCCGAACCTGGGTGTGGTAGCGCTGGGAGATGAGGCTAACCCGGTCAGCTATGTGGTGGCCGATGTGCCGGGGCTCATCGCAGGCGCCAGCCACGGCGCGGGGCTGGGAACGCAGTTTCTGCGTCACCTGGAGCGCACGCGTATGCTGGCACATCTCATCGATGTCTCCGACGCCGGCGGCCACCCCGATCCGGTAAAGGACTTCGAGGTCATCATGGGCGAGCTGGAGAGCTTTGGCGCCGGCCTGGAGAGCAAACCGATGATCCTGGTGGCCTCCAAGATGGACAGCGCCAATCCGGAGAAGCTGGCGAAGCTGCGGCGCTTCGCCAAGCGCAGGAAGCTTCCCCTCTACGAGATCTCGGCCGTTACCGGCGCCGGCCTGAATGAATTGAAATGGGCAATGGCAAACAAGCTGGCAGACGCTCGCCGCGGCGGAGCGCAAGGAGAAGAGGTCACGGTCGATCTGGAAGAGCCGCGTCCGGTGAAAAGATCGCCTAAGCGGAAAAGACCGCCGAAGACGAGCCGTCGAACGGTGGCCACAGCACAACCCAAGAAGCGAGCCAAGACCGCCGCTAAGAAGAGCGCGAAGAAGGCTGCCAAGCCGCGCGCCAGGTAAATCGGCGGGCTACGCACGCCAGCCCAGAGCACCACAGCAAGCCCAATTTCAGTCCCGCCTAGCGGGATGGGGACCCGCAGCCGGGGGCGGCTGGTCCTACACAGGAGACTCCCCATGAACATGCATGACAACACGATCTTCATCACCGGTGGTGGATCGGGGATCGGCGGCGGATTGGCGGAATCCTTTCATCGGCTGGGCAACAAGGTAATCATTGCCGGCCGCCGGGAAGAGGCGCTGAAGAGCGTTTGCGCCGCCAATCCCGGAATGCGATATCACCTCCTGGATATAAACGATCCCGCCGCGATACGCTCGCTGGCCGGGCGCGTGATCGCGGAGTCTCCCGATCTTAATTGCGTGATCAACAATGCGGGCATCCAGCGCGTGCATGACTTCTCTGTTGACGATGGGGTGGACGACCGGGCGATGGTAGAGGAGATCCAGACCAACCTGCTGGGGCTGATTCGCGTCTGCGACGCCTTTCTGCCACACCTGCGCCGGCAGAGGCGGGCAACGCTGGTCAACGTCTCCTCCGGCCTGGCCTTTGTGCCGATGAGCATCATCCCCGTCTATTGCGCCACCAAGGCGGCGGTGCACTCGTTTACGGTCTCGTTGCGGCACCAGTTGAAGAACTCCTCGGTGAGCGTGATTGAGCTCGTCCCACCCTACGTAGCTACCGATTTGAACCGGGATGCCGGGCCGCGGCGGCCTGCGGGAAGCGGTGGCAGTCCGATGCCACTGGATCTATTCATCGCCGAGGCGATGAAGGAACTGAGCACGGCCACTGAGGAAGCCGCGGTGGGATTCGCCAAATCGACGCTGGCAGCGGGCTGGGGCGAGGCGGCGCGGACGATCTTTAACCGGCTGAATCCTTAGTAGCCGTAGCGGATTCTCCGGCTTTATGATGGAGCGTCGCTGCCGAACTCTAAAGGTGCTGCACACTCATCCATGAACGTCGCTCTTTATGGCGGTACCTTCGATCCGGTTCATCTGGGGCATGTCGCTGTGGCGCGCGCGGCGGCCGAGCGTTTCGCGCTGCGCCGCGTCTATTTCGTTCCCGCCAGTGTCAATCCGCACAAGCAGGGGCAGCGGCTGACCGACTACTATCACCGTTACGCCATGCTTGCCCTGGCGTTGCAAGGGGAGAAGAACTTCTTGCCTTCGCTGCTGGAGGCGCCGGAGATCATCCAGGCGGAGGGCGAGTCGGCCGCCTACTCGGTCGAGACGGTGCGGCGCTTTCGCCGGCGGCTGGGCAAGCGGGACAAACTTTTTTTCCTGGTCGGAATCGATGCCTTCCTGGACATCAGCAAATGGCGCGATCCGGTCGAGCTGCTGCGGGAGTGCGAGTTTATCGTCGCCAGCCGGCCCGGATTCTCCTTGGCCGAGGCCGCCATGGCGCTTCCCGCAGAGATGCGGCCGCGGCAGGATGTCGCGCGGTTGTTCAAGGACCGCGAGGCCAGCGGCCCGCTTTTGCTCTCCGGCGCCAGCATTCATTTTCTGGAAGGAGTCTCGGAGCCGGAGTCGTCTACCGAGGCGCGCCAAGCGGTGCGCAGCGGGCGCAAACTGGAGAAGTTGGTGGCGCCGCCGGTGGCCGAGTATATTCGCAAGATGCGCTTGTACCAGAACACGGTCGAACCCGGATCGCCCGAACTGCCTTCGTCGCCGTTGCGAAAGCTGCGGCAAGTGGGCAAGGGACTTCGGCTGGTTGCGCCGAAGGGGCGGAAATAACACCAGCTCGGGGTATCATCAAATTTGAGTTAGTCCCCGGCGATTCGCATTGACTGCGGAGCCGGGCCGTTGTACAGATACCAGAACCCCAGTCCAGCGTTCCGAGGACGGGCGCGCTGGGGACCGGAAACGATGAAAAAAAACGACATCAGGCAACAGGTTTCGATCGCTCTGTCGGCTGCCAAGGCCAAGCAGGCCGAAGAAATCACCATCCTGCAGCTAGGCAGTGAATCCAGTACCTTCACCGATTACTTTCTGATCTGCAACGGCGGCAACCCGAGGCAGGTTCAGGCGATCGCCGACGAGATCGACGGCCGGCTCTCGCAGGCGGGATTGGAGCCGAATCACCGCGAGGGATACGAGCAGGCGGAGTGGGTTCTGCTCGACTATGTCGATTTTGTGGTGCACATCTTCTCCAGGAAATCTCGCGGCTTCTACGACCTGGAGCGGCTGTGGAAATCGGCCAAGCGCCTCACCGAAAGCGATCTCAAGCTCCCTGCTCGCGCCCGTGCGGCCAAGAAGAAGGCTGCGCCGAAAGCGGCCGCGGCCAAGAAAACAGCACGGCGCACGCCTGCACGGGCCGCGAAAAAGCGCACCCGGTGATTGACCCACCCTAGAGCCTGTTATTGACTTATAGGGCGGCAGCGACGGGAGCGGATTTTTCCGAGCGCGAGGAGCGAGGAGCGGCAAATACTGAAGTATTTTAGCGACGAGCGACACGGCGATCGGGAAAATCCGCCCCGTCCCGCAGGGTTGCGGCGCAAATCGGCCCAGACTTCGTTGTCGTCCTCGGACATGGAATCACCATGGCCTTCGGACTCCGCCTCGTCTGGCCCAATTTTCGCTCGCAACGCTGTCCGTCCTATAAGTCAATAACAGGCTCTAGCTCGCTTCGCTCGCGAGGGTGGGGCGCCTGCGAAGCCATTTTAGATCCGCTTTGCTTCGCGGGGGTGGGCACCTGCTTTGGTAAGTGCGCCAGTCAGAGGAAAATCGAAGCCTATGAGGCTGCGCGTCGCGTGGATAGGCAAGACGAAAGATCCATCCGTCGAGACGCTGACCAACGAATACCTGCGGCGCTTGCGTGGATATATCCAGGCGGAGAGGATCGAGTACGCCTCCGAGGAGGCGCTGCTCAAGTCCCTGGGTAAAAGCTCACGGGTGCCGCCGGTTCTGGTGGTGCTGGACCGTCAGGGCAAGCAGCTCGACAGCGAGCGGATCGCCGAGCTTATCCGCGATTACCAGGAGGGCGGCACGCAGGAGCTGGTGTTTGCCGTTGGTCCGGCGGACGGCTGGACGCATGCGGTGCTCACCGCCGCCGACTTCAAGCTTTCCTTCGGGCTCATCACCTTGCCACATGAGCTGGCGCGTGTAGTGCTGGCGGAGCAACTGTACCGGGCATTCACCATCCTGAAAGGCCATCCGTACCACATGGGACACTAAGAAAGACAGTTTCAAGTTTCGAGTTTCGCTTTCTCAGTTGAGAGATGCCCGAATGGCTTTTTGCATAACCGCTGGTACCCGGGACCCGATGTGTCTGATATTCTTTTCTCCGCGAGAGTCCGGACCACAGAAAAATGGCGCGCCAGAATTTGAAACTCGAAACTTGAAACTGGAAACTGCTTATGAGCTGGTTTAAGCGGCAGCCGTCACAGCCCGTGGACAGCGCGGGCGAGCGAAAGGTCAAGACCGAAGGGCTGTGGTCGAAGTGCGAGCAGTGCCGGCAGATCATCTGGAAGAAGGACCTGGAAGAGAATCTGCATGTCTGCCCGAAGTGCAACAAGCACTTCCGCATCGATGCGCGCACGCGCCTGGCGCTGCTCTTCGACGACGGCCGCTACGAGGAGTTCGGCGCCAACCTGGTTTCCACCGACCCGCTGAAGTTTACCGACCTGAAGCCCTATGCCGGGCGTCTGGAGCAGGCGCGGACGGACACGGGGCTGAAGGATGCGGTCATCAGTGCCCGCGGGCTGCTCAAGGGCCGGCCGGTAGTCGTGAGTGCGATGGCCTACAACTTTATCGGCGGGAGCATGGGCGCGGTTGTTGGTGAAACTATCACCCGCGCCGTGGAAGCGGGCCTCGAGGAGCGCAAGCCAGTGATTATCGTCTCCGCCTCCGGCGGAGCCCGCATGATGGAAGGCGTTGTCAGCCTGATGACCATGGCGAAGATCTCATCCGCGCTGGCTAAACTTGACGAAGCCAAAGTTCCCTACATCTCCGTGCTGACCGACCCCACAACCGGCGGCACTACTGCCTCGTTCGCCATGCTGGGCGACCTCAACATCGCTGAACCGGGGGCCCTGATCGGCTTTGCCGGGCCGCGCGTCATCGAGCAGACCATCCGGCAGAAGCTGCCCGAGGGATTCCAGCGGGCCGAGTTTCTGCTCGAACACGGCATGCTGGACGCGGTGGTTCATCGCCGCCAACTGAAGGACTACATCGCCCGCGCACTGGAGTGGATGGCGGCTTAGTTCCGTTCTTCGTTATTCGTTGTTAGTTCTTCGTTCGTAGTTCATTTGCGGCGTCGATTTCTTCATGGCCTTAAGCCGCTCCAGCTAGCTACCCTGAAGGCCAGCAAAACCAAAAGCGAAGAACGAACAACGAAGAACTAAGAACTGTCTTGCGTTCTATACTGAGGAAGGAATGGTTGCGTATCAGACCGCTGTCTCGGAGCTGTACCAGCTCGGGCACGAGCTGCACAGAACCCCGTCATATAAATTCGATCTGCGGCACATGCGGGTGCTGTGCCAGGCCTTGGGCTCGCCCGAGACGCGCTTCGCCTCGGTGCTTATTGCCGGCACTAACGGCAAAGGCTCGACCGCCGCTACACTGGCTTCGATTCTGCGCTGTGCCGGTTACCGGACCGGCCTTTACACTTCGCCTCACCTGGTGCGCATCAACGAGCGTATCCGTATCGACGGCCAAGCAGTCGCGGATGCTCACTTCGCCGCCGCCTACGACCACGTACACAGAGTCGCCGCCGGCCTGGTAGCCGAAGGCGGCCTGCCCTGGCATCCCAGCTTTTTCGAGACCATGACGGCGCTGGCCTTCGAGCACTTCGCCCGGCAAGGCGTGCAGATCGCCGTAGCCGAGGTCGGAATGGGCGGGCGGCTGGACGCCACCAACGTTCTCGAGCCGCTCCTCGCGGTGATCACCGATATCGACCTCGATCATCAGAAATTTCTCGGCAACACCATTGCTGAAATCGCCGGAGAAAAAGCGGGAATCATGCGCAGCGGCCGGCCGCTGATTACGCTGCCGCAGCATCCCGAGGCCAACGCCACCCTGGGCAAGGCCATGCTCGAAAGCGGAGCCGTGCCGGTGAATGCGGCGCGCTATGTCGTCTCGGTTTCGCCGCGGGCCGATGAACTGATTCACCGCAAGGATGGGCGCATCGCTTTCGCCATGGATGTGATGGGCGAGCAAGTCGAAATCAGCCCCGCGCTGATGGGGCGTCACCAGCTTCGCAACCTGGCACTGGCCATCAGCGCCGCCGAGGAATTGAACAAGCTGGGGCACGCGATTTCTCCGCCTCAGATTGCTGAAGGTATTCGCCTGACCCGCTGGCCAGGACGCTTTCAAGTGCTACCGGCGCAGCCGGACGGATCATGGCCGGAAATGGTGCTCGACGTCGCCCATAATCCCGCCGGCGCATGGGCGCTGCGGGCGGGACTATCGGAGAATCTCTCCCAGGCCGGCGTCCGTCCGCTAGTAATGGTGTTTGGCGCCATGCGCGACAAGGCGATCCGCGAAATGGCCCGCATTCTCTTCCCGCTTGCCGAAACCGTGGTGCTGTGCAAGCCGGAGAGTAATCCGCGTGCCGCCTCCACGGCCGAGCTCGTCGAGGCCACAGGCGATTGCGGCACCTCGCTGGTGCAAGTGCCGGAGGTGACGAACGCCGTTCGCGAGGGCGCCGAGCGAGCGCAGCGGCTTGGTCCCAGTTCCCTGCTGGTCATCACCGGCTCGATTTACTTGGTCGGCGAAGCTATGCAGGCGCTGGGAATTGAGGCGTGATGGCGCAGTTCCCAGTTCCCGGTTCTCAATTCTCAGCCCGTGTTCACCTGACTGCCGAATCAGGTATCCTTCCAGAAGGAAAGGGATTGACGGGCTAAGAGCGGCGGCGTGAGCGCAGCAGACATTCACAATCCGAGCGCGTGGGAGCGGATCGCTTCGTACCTGATTCGCGATCCGCTGATCTTCCTCTACACGGTAGTGCTGGGGACGCTCTCGCTACTCAGTTCTCTATGGGACCGCGACGGGCAGATGCAGCATAGATTCGCCCGGCTGTGGGCGTGGCTGATTCTCAAAACCACCGGCTGTTCGCTGACTGTTGTCGGCGCGGAGCACCTGGGCGGCTCACGCCCGTGCGTTTATGCCAGCAACCACATCTCGGCGCTCGATATTCCCGTGCTCTACCACGCGCTGCCGTTTCAGTTTCGCATCATGGCCAAGCAGGAGCTGTTTCGCTATCCGTTTATGGGATGGCACTTGCGGCGTTCGGGGCAGATTCCCATCGAGCGCGATACTGCACGTTCGGCGCTGCGCAGCCTGAGGCAGGCCAGCCAGGCCATTGGCCGGGGAATGCCGCTGCTGATCTTCCCCGAAGGCGGCCGGTCCGCCAACGGGCAAGTGCAGCCGTTTCTCGGAGGGGCGTTCTTCGTCGCCATCAGGGCGGGGGCGCCGATCGTCCCCATGGCGATCGTGGGCAGCTTCGAGGCGGTGCCGATGAATAGCTTCGTGATCAAACCGCGGCCCGTGACGCTGGTGGTGGGAGAGCCGATCCCGGTAGAGCAGTTCACCACGCGAGAGATGGACCGGCTGGCGGCGATCGCGCAGAAAGCGGTCGAGGATCTGTACTATGCCCGCGCGGAGGTCAGTGATCCCAGGGGCGAGCCGGCGTTGCCGGCGCAGCCGGGCGCGGTGGAGAGCTAGGCGGCATCGCCGCCGCAAGAGCGACTGCCCCACATTTACCAACAGATGGCAAATGTGGGCCGCCATCGGCATACAGGATAGGTGAGGAGTAGCAGCATGCAACCGCGAATCGCAATTCCGGAGCCCAAGTCGGATGAAACATATTGCCGCCGCGTTCTGCCGGACTACACCAGCGCGGTCAGCTTCGCCGGCGGAGTGCCGGTGGTGGTCTCGCTGGCTTCCAGTCCGGCCGAGGTGGCGCAGATCGTCAAGACCTGCGCGGGCATACTGCTGCCGGGCAGTCCGGCCGATCTCGATCCGCAGAAATACGACGAGGCGCGACACCCGCGCACTGCTCCGGCCGACCCGGCACGGGAGATGGCGGACGACCTGCTGCTGCAGGACGCTTTCAATGTTCGCAAGCCTATTCTTGGCATTTGCTACGGCATTCAATCGCTTAACGTCTGGCGCACCGGAACGCTGCTGCAGCACATCGAATCGCCGGTGCAACATGAGCGCCCGGAGGGTTCCGCCCCGGGGACGGTGATTCTCCATCCGGCAGCGGTCGAGGCGGGCTCGCGGCTGGCGACAATCCTCGGCCATACCAAGCAGCTCACGATTACCGTGAACTCATCTCACCACCAGGCGGTCGCCCTGCCCGGCGACGGCTTGCGCGTGGTGGCGCGCTCGCCCGAGGACGGAATCATCGAGGCGGTCGAGGATACGTCCACCGAGCAGTTGGTCCTGGGCGTGCAATGGCATCCCGAGCGCACCTATAAGCAGGATGTCAATTCACAGGCGATTTTTTCCGCCCTGGTCGAGGCGGCGCGCCGGTGGCATCGGCGGATGGCGCAGGGAGAAGGCGACTTCGAAACAGCGGTCCGCAGGCCCTGAAGGGCCGCCAACCGGGTCCACGTAGTTGGCAGTGCCCTTTTCCGGACGAAAAATCATTATGCCCGTCACACTCGATTTGCAGGGAAAAGTAGCGCTCATCACCGGCGGCTCGCGCGGCATTGGCGCCGCCTGCGTTCGCCTGTTTACCCAGGCCGGAGCAAAGGTCGTCTTCAGTTATCAAAAGGCGCGCGAGCAGGCGGAAAAGCTGGTCCAAGAATGCGGGCCGGAAAGCTGTGCCGCGCAACAGGCCGACCTCGACGGGCGCGAGCAGGTTGAAGCGCGCCTGGTGCGCTCGGCGGTGGAGCGATTCGGTCATCTCGACATCCTGGTGGCGAATCACGGTGTCTGGCCGCCGCAGGAGGTTGCGGTGGACAAGATGAGCGATGAGCAATGGCGCACCACTCTTGCCGCTGACCTGGATAGCGTTTTCAAGCTGGTCAAGCATTCGGTTGCAGCCATGAAAGCGAAACGGAAAGACGCGGGATCGGCATCTGCCGGAACGACCGGACACATTGTGCTGGTGAGTTCTACCGCCGGACAGCGCGGCGAGGCCTTCCATTGCGATTACGCGGCCAGCAAGGGAGCCCTGATCAGCATGGCCAAGGGCCTCTCGACCGAATTGGCCCGGCACGGCATCCGCGTGAACTGCGTGGCGCCGGGCTGGGTGGCCACCGACATGGCTGCCCCGGCGCTGAACGATCCTGCCATGCGGGATCGCTTTCTGGGAACGATTCCGCTGGGACGCCCGGCCCGGCCGGAAGAGATCGCCGCGCCCATATTGTTTTTGTGTACCGCGCATGCGGGCTTCATAACCGGAGAAGTCTTCAACGTGAATGGCGGCGCGGTGCTGGCGGGATAACCCAGTAGACGCGGCGCTTGCGGGGTCGCGTTGGAGCCCAGATTTCATAAAGAGGAATTTACTTGAACAAGACAATTACAGTACTGCTGATCCTGGGCTGTCTCGTGGCGCGTCCGCAGGCACAGAAGACGGTGCCGCCGCCGGCCGCGCCGGCGCCGCCGGGGAGCGCGTCGGCGCAGGATCCCGGAGCGCAAAAAGCGCGGACGCTGCTGGACAAGATGATTGCCGCCCTGGGCGGCAATGCTTATCTCACCTATACGGCTCGCTCCGAGCAGGGCCGTACGTTCAGCTTCTACGGCGGCCAGGCAAAGGGACTCGGCACCGACTACTGGCTGTTCTGGCAGTATCCGGACAAGGACCGGACGGAAGTGACCAAGAAGCGCGACATCGCTTACGTTCACAATGGCGACAAGGGCTTTGAAATTACCTTCCGCGGAACCGCGGCGATGGCAGATAAGGAGATGGAAGACTACCTTCGCCGGCGGGCCCATTCCATGGAGGTGGTGCTACGGGAGTGGCTCAAGGACTCCAAGACGCTCGTGCTCTACGGCGGTCCGGGGATCGTCGACAATCGCATGACTGAGCAGGTCACGTTGCTGAACGCCAAGGATGATGCGGTCACGATCGCCATCGACGCCGACAACTACCTGCCGGTGCGCAAATCGTTCAGCTACCGGGATCCAGTCGACAATCTGAAAACCGAGGAAGCCGACACTTACGGAAGCTACCGTCCGGAGCAGGGCATGATGACGGCGCATACGATCGTGCATTTTCGCAACGGAGAGGTTACCGCACAGCGCTTCATCACCCACGTGGAGTACAACCCGCAACTCAATGCCTCGCTGTTCGAAGCCACAGTGACCTACGATCCGCAGAATCTGAAGGGCAAACGCTAGAGCGATTCGCGGTCCTCAATGCCGGGATACCCTCCCCCCGGTATTTTGGAGAAATCCTTTATTTGCAGAAACTTAGTCGCAGGCATCTGACGCAAATTCTTGAGCGCCGGGGACTTACAGGTAAATTATTGAAAACGCAGCCGGCTTGCTCCGCAGGTGCTTGCGCACTTGAAGATTCAGAGAGAATCGCCCCTTAATTCCAGTATGGCAGGTTGGCGAGGAAATTGTGACACGGGAAATGACTTTATCTTGGCGATAATTAACTTGACTAACCAATTTCTTTTAGGTATTCTGCTTTTGTAAGGCAGAACGCCATGAAAATAAAGACTCTTCAGCAAGCCATCCAATACTTCGACAACGAACAAACTTGCATTGATGAAATCTCGCAGTTGCGCTGGCCCGATGGCAAGCCGACTTGCCCTGCCTGCGGCAAGCAGGATCACTACTACCTTGCAAGCCAGAAGCGTTGGAAGTGTAAAGAGTGCTGGAAGCAGTTCTCGGTGAAGGTCGGAACCGTGATGGAAGATTCTCCGATTCCACTCAACAAGTGGGTGCTTGCGATGTGGATGCTTGCCAACTGTAAGAACGGGGCTTCCTCTTACGAGATTCACCGCGCTATCGGAGTCTCGCAAAAATCCTCGTGGTTTATGCTCCAGCGAATCCGCCTTGCGATGAGACCAGAAACGCTCAAGAAGATTGGTGGAGGAGGTTCTCCGGTTGAGGTTGACGAAACCTACATCGGAGGCAAGATGCGGAACATGCACAGGGATAGGAAGGCCCGCTTCCAGATGGGCGGGCGCAACACTGGCAACAAGGCTGTTGTCATGGGAATGCTGGAGCGTGGCGGCAATGTCCGCACCATGATTTTCCCGACCCCCTACCGCGAAAAGAAGATGATGCACGGCGCAATTCGTGAGACGGTAACCGCGGGAACTCAAGTGATCACCGACGAATTTGTGAACTATCAAGGCTTGGCGCCTGAATACGTTCATGAGGTTATCAACCATCTTGAGGGCTATGTTCGCGGACACGTCCATACGAACGGAATCGAAAACTTTTGGGCGCTCCTAAAACGGCAGCTAGGGGGAACTTACGTTTCCGTTGAGCCGTTTCATTTGTTCCGGTATGTCGATGAGCAGATGTTCCGTTTTAACAATCGCGGCGGCAAAAAGAAGCAGGACCGCATTAACGATGGCGACCGTTTCCGTTTACTGCTTTCGCAGATTGCAGGAAAGCGTCTTACCTTTGCAGAAGTAACCGGGAAATCGGGTAGTCCAGCGAACGCCTAACCCTTATCGGAAACCTCGGGGCCCGAAGCTGAAGTCTTAGGTTTAGGGCCACGTTTCGGCTTATCTTTGTTCGCCAGCTTTTCGGCCTCAAGGCGGTGCTGGATTTCCTCTTTGGATACCGAAAACACACGGCTCGCCACGTTTTCAAAGTTCTGAAACTCTGGACTCGATTTTGCGTTAGACTTCATGCGCCAATCATACTCCCAATTTAGGACGCTAATGTGAGCGGGTTAGTTGAGCCCTACCTCAAAACAACCAGGGCGAAATATCATCTTGAGTCGCTTAGGGATGAGCTTGCCACTTTCTACGAATCTAAGCCCTACCGATTCCTCCGCCAAGATGATATTGAACGGCAGAGGCATTGTCTTAGATGGAAAGTCGAAGAAGTGCCGGACTACATTTGGCTTATCGTTGGAGACTTCTTCTGTTGCCTGCGGGCCTCTTTGGATCAAACCGTTTGGGCTCTTGCTCGATTGACAACCGATTCCCCCGAGGGGAGGATTCAATTTCCCATTTTGACGCAGGCTAATGATGGAGTTTTCGAGCAGCAGATCAGAGGGGTTCCCTGCGAAGCCGCCGCAATCATCAAAGACCTTCAGCCATATCACGGACGGGATACCATTTCCATTAGAAGCCATTACCTCTGGCAGCTCCGTGAATTCTCTAATCTTGACAAGCATAGAAGAATCCCCGTGAACGGAATGGTTGGCGATTTCCAGTGGCCGGTTCCTTGGAATATGTTGACCGTTCTGGAGTTCGACTATCAGAAGCATGTGGTAAGCGCGCCCATCGAATTCAAAGACAAGATGGCCCTCGATCCAACAGTTACCCTCAAGGTAGTCTTTGGAGATCGCGCCTCTGGCTTGGAGTGCGACTTCGACGGAATTGAACAAATATACAAGTCTGTCGCTGAAAATGTATTGCCAAGATTTGCGAGATTCTTCCAATAGTCGGTAAGACGATGTATATACTGAAAGCCTGTTAGCGGGTAATTCATCCTTTAGCCCTGTCACGGTAGCCATAATATGCCTTAGCTTCCTTGGTTAGTCAAGGTAATTAATTCCTTTATCTTCTCTTCCGTTTCAACCAGTTGTGGTGGACGGGGGCGCGGAGGGGCTTGACAAAGATTTTGGTCGGCAAGGAACTTCGCTTAGGACGATGGCACTGGTCTCAAGATAATTGTTGATCCATCGGCTTGCGGAAGTTTGCCGGGGGCGGGTTCCGTTTGGGCTTGGGTATGAGAAGGCCTGTTAGCGCTCGTCATTGTAGAGCTTGGATGGGATTAGGCGTAAAGTGCTGGCTTCTGATGTGCTGGCAGAACCCCAGAGTTGGAACTGCGCCAACTCTGGGCCACCCGCCTGTTATCAACAGTTAGCTGTCAGGCATTAGTTGCGGTTTGCCCGTAATTCGTCAGGAACGGTTTAAAGATCGGATGATCCAGGCTTAGCCATGCGTGCGGAATCCGCCAGGAGATCAAAGAAAGTGCTCAAACGCGAATTCCTTGAAGTTTTTGGATAGCTCATCCAATGCTATTTGGTTGAATCCAAAGGTGCTGAAATCCGTGTATGCCTTTGCCGTCAGACCACATGCCTCGCTTGTGACCTGTTTTACTTTGGATAGCGCTCCTTGCGCATATTCGCAAATGTCCTGGTGAATTAGCGTCTTCAGGAGCAGTTCCGACATGGCGATGGGCGGCTGTTGACCCGACGGCTTCATATACTTCTCCCAAATATACGGCCATTCCCGTGGAATAAACGTGTAAAAGGCTCCGTCCTTGCCGCGCAGAACCGATGTCCTGAATTGGCTGTCTCCAAGGTGCGCCGCTTTGTTTCTCAGCAGTCTCATATAGGGCAGCCAATCGGATTCAGGAGGTGGGGAGTGGACGATTGGCCGCAGCTTGGCGTGGAGCCCAGCGAGATACACATCTAGCGGCGTAACGATCAAGCGGGCCGGCTTGTAGTCAGTTTTGAGCCAAGTTGCGATGAAGGAGAACTTGGCTTGACCAACTTCTAACCCCGTAATGGTGCCTTGGCTGAACACCGCGATTATCTCAGATAGGGCGTCGAGGCTCGCATGCAAAGACATCAGCAGGCTTCGAAATTCCTCGTTTGATCGCTTTGCAGCCGTCTCAGACCTCTCTCTAGTCCATGAGGGAACGTCGAGCTCTTTGCCGGGGTAATAGGCTTCCTTGTTTGCTTCGAGGAATGCTTTGTTCTCTTTATCAGCGTCTTCTAATGACGAGGCCAGGCTTCTCAACATCATTCCGAAGTAGCTGAAAAGAATGTTCTCTGTGTCTTTCAAGAACAGAGGTGCTGACCCGAAAGATAGATAGCTGGCTCTTTGATACAGGTCGAACAGGGAAAGCGGGATTAGACCTTCATCTCTTGCTCGAACCCATGACTCTTCTGGCGTGCACCTGACGAACGGTGCCATCCAAACTGCTTTCGGGTTCAATTCACAATCTTGAAGTTTCAACGTTATGACCTCGTTCGTCTACAGTTAAGCACGAACCTTGATGCAACCTAGGAGGCTCAAAGCACAGCCGACCCAATTTTACGATTACAGACGAAGATTAGTACCGACAAACGCCCGTGTAGTTATCGAGGTGCCAACGGCCGGTTGGTCGGCAACCCGGAAGTATCGGTGGGTCGGCGTAACTGTTGAAAAATCGCCTTCTCACTTGTTTCCTCGGGTACCAGCGCGAACTACCCCGCCTCAGTTCCTCCTCGACCACCCCACCGGGCGGGGCCCAGGTATGCGCGTTCGGAAAATCCCCAGAGTTGGAACTGCGCCAACTCTGGGCCACCCCAAGCTGGAAGGATTTGAGCCGGGGCTGGTATGACGACAGGGTCTTTCGACTTCGTTCGGCTTTCACCCCAGCAACGGCAAAGACGGCGGTGCTGGGGACCCGGCTCCACCGAACTCCGCTCATGATGACAGTGCAAGAGATCAGGATGACAGCGCGCAGAAGTTGTTGCGAATGTTGCAGCCCGTAGGTCGTTTCCGCTTAAGTTTCGGGGCCTTGAGCTGTTCCTCGAGTCGTCGGAAAGGCGATCCCGCAGGGCGCCTTCAGAGTGGTGCCTTATAATGGCAAGGTTGCCATATCCCTCTTACCCTGATGCCCTTGCCATTTAAAGCGATGGAGGAGCCGGCCACCGCCCGCCCCAGTCAAACAGCCAGCTCGGCTTCCCGAAACCGCTTTTATATTCTCCTGATCGTGGCCCTTTGGGCGGCAGTGTATGTCCCGGGACTGTTTTCGCCTCCCCTGCTGGACGATGCCGACTCCATTCACGCCGAAGCCGCCCGCGAGATGCTGATGCGGCATGACTGGGTCACGCTTTACATCAATGGGCTTCGTTACCTGGAAAAAGCTCCCCTGATGTATTGGGGAATGGAAATCAGCTACAAGCTGTTTGGCGTGTCTGACTGGTCGGCGCGGCTGCCGCTGGCGCTTGGGATGCTGGCAGTACTGCTGGCGACCTATGCGCTGGGCAAGCGCGAAATCAATCAGCGGGCCGGTTTCTATGCGGCCTTGGCGATGGGGCTATCCATCGGACCTTATCTCTTCACCCGCATTCTCATCCCGGAGATTCTGGTGGGGCTCTGGCTTGTCCTGGGCTTCTACTTCTTTCTCGAGGCAGTACACGAACCCGAGCCCTCGCGCTGGGCCTGCTGGGGACTGGCCGCAACCGCGGGGTTGAATGTGCTGACCAAGGGGCTCATCGGGATCGTTTTCCCGATCGCAATCATCTTCACCTATCTCTGGATGACCGGACACCTGCGACGGCTGCGGAAGATGCGGCTTCTTTCCAGCTCGCTGGTATTCCTGGCAGTGGCGGCGCCGTGGCACATTTTCGCCGGCCTGCACAATCCGCCTGCCGGGGAATCCAAAGGGTTTTTCTGGTTCTACTTTGTCAATGAGCATTTCCTGCGCTATCTGAAAAAGCGCTTCCCGCTCGACTACGATACGGTTCCGTTCTGGTTGTTCTGGGTGATGATTGTGCTGTGGCTGGTGCCATGGAGCGGCTTCCTGTTCAAAGGGCTGGGCCTGGTCATCGATCCCCTGCGGCGGAAGATGCGCGGCCTCAAGTTCGGCGGGAAGCTCGCGCTGATGCTCGTCTGGCTGGCTCCGCCGCTGCGCAAGTGGGCTCCCTTCGAGCAGGCGGGATGGGCGGTTCGCGCCATTCACGCCGGCCTGACCCGCCGCGACCATGCACTGCTGCTGGGGACGATCTGGGCGCTGGTGATTCTGATTTTCTTCAGCTTTTCCAGCCGGCAGGAGTACTACACCATTCCGGCGCTTCCCGGCTTGGCCCTGGTGATCGGCGCCTGGTTGTCCGATGAAACCGTTAGATCCGCGGGGGAACTGCGCCGCGCCGGACGTCGAATTTCCGCGATCCTATTCTGGCTATCGATACCGGCGTTTCTGGCCGCCATGGTTGTCTTGTGGCACTCGCAGGCAGTTGCGCCGGGAACCGACCTGGCCGAGGTCCTGACGAAACATCCAGAGGCATACGACCTTTCCTTCGGACACATGCTCGACCTCACGCCGCAGGCGTTTGGGTTGTTCCGCGTCCCGCTGGTTGTTTTTGCCGTAGCGTTGCTGCTGGGTACCGGGGCGAATTGGTTTTTGCGCCGGCGCGGCCGTCCGGTGGCCGGCAACCTGGCGCTGGCACTGATGACTCTGGTGCTGCTGCACTGCGCTCATCGCGGACTGGAAATCTTCAGCCCGATACTCACCTCCAAGCATCTGTCGGACGAGCTGACCCGGGTGTACCATCCCGGCGAAGTGATCGTGGTCAACGGTCCCTATGAGCAGGCATCGACACTGAACTTTTACGGGCACTTTCAAATTCACGTTCTCAACACGCGGACGGAAGGCAATCTCTATTACGGGTCTCTCTTCCCCGATTCTCCTCCGGCGTTCGAGGATGACAGCTCTTTCGAGCGCTTATGGAAGAGCAAGAGACGCGTGTTCTTATGGACCGAAGAGGGCAAGCTGCCGAAAGTGGTCGCCAGCGGCCCTTACTTCGTGATCGCCAAGGGCGGGGGAAAGTACATCCTGAGCAGCAAGCCCGTGTCATCCGAATAGCCCCACTTTCCTTCGCTTGATGCGCACAATCAGCAAAGGGAACTGCCCCACTCAACGAACAACGCGTTGAGTGGGCCGCGTTGAGTGGGCCACCGGCCATGCCCTTTCAAAGATCATTTTGGTGGCTCTGGACGGCGGGGCTCAAGGCACCCCAGCAAACCAAACACGGGTTCGCTGGGGACCCCGCAAAGCCCCGCCCCTTCAAAACATATTCATGCAACCAGCTCTAGACCCGTGTGCCTAAATCGGGTGGTTGGTCAGCAGATAGTTTCCTGAGTTTTCGGCGACGACATGCAGGCCGGCTCTTCCTACGAGCTGTTCGAGGTGAGCGAGCTCGGTGCCGTAAGCGAGAAGGTAGTAGCGTTGCGGCTCGCTCCAGAGCCTGACGAATTCGCTGTCCCCGATGAACACTTGCGGCGCTCCGGGAGCATTGGAGCCGTATTCCAGATTGTTGAAGCGTCCATTGAGCAGCAGCGCCTGGCGATCCGTGTAGAAGAACACCGACGAGAATGCGTAGTAGGCGTTGGCTTCAATCAACTGCCCCGGCGGACTCTGCTCGAGCGCCCTGGCGAGCGGATAAGAACCGAGATAGCTGTCGAAGCGGATGAGCGCGATGCGGGCCGCCTGGAAGAAAATCACCATGCCGGCGGCAAGAACCAGGACAGCGCGCCGGAGATTGCTGCGGCTGGCGACCAATCCCGCGGCGCAAATCCCAAATGCCGCGGTGGCAAGGGCAAGCGGCAGTTTGAGGTAGGCGAAGGCGTTCAGGGTCAGGTCGGCCATGTGACCCATGGAGTACGTGTAAAGCTCAGGATTCTGCGTCAAGACCTGGGAGATTTCCCCGGTTGCAGGCAGGCGCCAGGACAACGCGAGCAGCGCCGTCAGGCCGCAGAACAGTATGGTCGCGATCCCGATGAGGATGCCGTTGGCAATCCGCAGCCACCGGCTGCCCGCAGTCAAAGCCGATGCGATCAGCAGGGCCAGCGCCGGGTACATCGGCATCGAGTAGTACTCCTGCGTGGTCGAGAAGGTAAAAAACAGTATGACCACCCCGAACCAGCACAGCGCCATCAGGCGAACGCGTCCGGCGCGCGAAGCCGGCCGGAACGACAAGCCCGCGACTCCGGGCAGATACGCCGACCAGGGAAACAGCCACAGCAGCGTGAAAAGCCAGAACAGGTAACGTGGAACGGTGTTGTAGTCACGCGGATAGCGCAGGTTCAGGAAGCGCAACAGATGTTCGTTGAAGAAATAGAACCAGAAGAAGCCGCGGTATTCGCCCGGTCCGCTGTGCAAGGAGAAAGCGAAATAGGGGGGATTGGCCAACGTAGCCAGCACGTGCCACGGGACGGCAATGAGTAAGGCGACAATGGCAACTATCCCGACATGGAGCTTGCGCCAAGCGGCGATAGAAAAGATCTGACCGGTTACCACCATGTAAGCGAGTCCTGCGGCCAGTGGGAAGACAACGGCTATGAGCCCCTTCAGCAGCAGTCCAGCCCCCAGACAAGCACCCAGGGCGAGCGACCATCGCCGCGGATGGGCAGTTTCGCTTTCGGGCTCCAGCAGGTAAAGCCATGACCAGATGGCGCCAGCGATGACGAGCGTAAGCATCGCGTCGGGAATAAGGATGCGCGTGAACAGGAACATCCCTATACACGTGGCAACGATGAGCCCGGCGTAGAGGCCGGTTTCCTCGTCAAAGGCCCACCTGGCGAAGCGATAAGTGACGAAGCACAGCAGCACAACGAAGAGAGCCAGGGGCAGGCGGGCTGCCCAGTCGTGCACGCCGAAGATGCGGTACGAGGTCGCCATTGTCCAGTAAACCAGCGGCGACTTCTCCAGGTATGGGACACCGTTGAGGCGGGCCGTAACCCAGTCTCCGGACTGGAGCATGTTGCGAGCTATTTGCGCCTGGACCGCGTCGACGTCGTCCATCAGATGCGGCGGGCTGAGGGCGCCCAGGAGAAAAACCAGGCAGGCGGCGATTACAACGACGGAACCTCTTGGAGCGTTGCGGAACGGAGTGATCCAGCCTCGGCGGGCAGGCCGATGCCCCACTCTCGCATCCAGATGAACAGGACCAGAAGCCCCCATAGGTGATATCCGTAATTCGCTTTCCTGTCCAGATGATCGGCGAGCAAACGCTCGACCACCGGCCAGCGGAAAAGATTGGTCTGCCTGACTGCCTCTTCCGTGATTGTATCCAGCAACAGGGGGCGAAGCACACCCCTAAACCAGTCGTGGACAGGAATGTCGAAGCCGATCTTGGGGCGTCGTAAGACCGAGGGCGGCAACTTGTTCTGCATGAGCCGGCGCAGGACGTATTTCGAAGTGGAGCCGCGAAGCTTGAAGTTGTCAGGCAAAGAAGCGGCAAAGTCCACAATACGGGGGTCCAGGAACGGCGGCCGGACCTCGAGCGAATGCGCCATGCTCATGCGGTCGACCTTGTACAGGATGTCGTCGGGCAGGTAGTAACGCTGGTCGAAGTCGAGATAGCGCTGCAGCCCATCGCCGGAAGGCATGGAGCACAGGACTCGGGACATCGGGCCTTCATCCGCGAAGCGGAAGAGACGCCGCTTCTCCGCTTCCGAGAAGGTGCCGTTCCAGAAAACGTGCGCCGCCTCGGGCGACAGCAGAGAGCCCTGCAGGAAGCGCTTCAGCTTGTATTCGAAGCTGATCTTGTCGTCGGAGACGGGCAGGAGCGAGGCGCAGGCCAAAGCCGCCTTTCGCAAAGGAGCGGGCACCTTGCGAGCGATATTGCAGTAGCAATCGGCCTGGTGCGTCAGATAACCGGCGAACAACTCATCGGCGCCTTCGCCCCCCAGTACGACGGTCACATCCTGGCGGGTTCGCTCGGCGAGGAACCAGGCCGGAAGTGCGCCAGCATCGGCACTGGGCTCGTCGGAGTAGTAGGCAATGCGCTCGATCACCCCGGCGAGATCACACTTTTCGTTCAGGTCCAATTCGGTGTGAATCGTGCCATAGTGGCTGCTGACCTCCTTGATGTATCTGCTTTCATCGAAGGAGCGCCCGTGAAAGGTCATCGAGAAGGTGCGCAACGGCTCCGATTGGGATTCCGCCGCGTAGTGCAGGATGGTGGAGGAGTCGAGCCCGCCGCTGAGCCAAATGCCGACCGGCACGTCGGAAACAAGTTGCTCGGCGACCGCTTGCTTGAGCAATACGTCGAGTTGGTCGCAGGCGTCCTCGATACGACGCGGAGCCTGTACGGCCGCCGCCGGCGGCAGATAAGAACGTACCGAGCATTCGCCCGCCCGCCACTCCAGCATGTGCGCCGGCATGAGTTTCAGGATGCCTTCGACCAGAGTGAGAGGTCCGGGGACATAATTGAGGCCGAGAAAACAGTTGAGACCGTCGAGGGAGATGCGCCGAGGGACATCCGGATGCGCGAGGATGCACTTCAGCTCGGAGCCGAAGTAGATTTCGCGTCCGTGGAGATAATAGTAGAGAGGCTTTATGCCCATCCGGTCACGCGCCAGCACCAGCCGGCGTTCCGATTCCACCCAGACGGCGACGGCGAACATGCCACGCAAGCGGGAAAAGCACGCGGTATCCCAGCGCAGGAAGGCCTTCAGCACGACCTCAGTGTCGCAGTTACTCTTGACGCTGACGCCCTCGCGCTCGAGCTCAGCGCGAATCTCCTGGTAGTTGAAGATCTCGCCATTGAAAACGACCACCACGTCGCGGTCGGGGCTGAAGACCGGCTGGTCGCCCCCCTCCAGGTCGAGGATGCGCAGGCGGGCGGCGCCCAGGGATATGCAGTCGGAGGTATACACCCCCTGGCAATCAGGCCCCCGGTGGGAGAGCGAGTCGAGCGCTGCCTCCAGCATTCCCGGCGGCAGTTGCTTCAGCAGGCGTGAGTAACCGAGAATTCCGCACATAATGGGCCGGTACCTTGGGCAACAACTTCGGTATCATAGCGACCTAATAAACGGATAAGGCGCATTAGCAGCATAGGATAACATGGGGCAAACGCGTCTCTGCCGCCAGTCCCCAAAGTCTCTCCCAAAACTCCGGCCACCCACAACGGCTACAGAACAAGCGACTCACGCTCCAACACTCGATCGTTGTGCCCCTTTTCCAGATGGTCGATAAACGAGATAGGCACGGTTGTGCTAGATATTCCTCTCTCGCATAATCCCGGAAAACAAACGCCGAAATCATTCGGGCTCTCCAGAGCAAGAAAAAACTTTGTTTTCAAGCAGCTATTTACTCCAGGCGGTACAAAGCCATACACTCGAAGAGGCCTACATATGGTGTCACTGACACAAGGATTTTTACTGCTTTGCGCGGCGGCCGGACTTGCCTGTTGTACGGTTTTCCTGATCCTGGTCATTCTGGCGGCCCGGCGTTTTCGCCGGCGCCAGGAGAACGGCAGCACGGGCATCGGCGATCTCCAGCCGGTTTCCCTGCTCAAGCCCCTCTGCGGCATGGAGCCCGACCTGGAGCTCCATCTGGAGAGCTTTTTCACCCAGAGCTATCCCGCCTTTGAGATCGTCTTCGGCACCCGCAATGCCCAGGATCCGGCCCTGGCCGTGGTGCGCACCCTGCAGGAGCGCTATCCCCAGGTGCCGGTGAAGTTTGCCTTTTCCGGCGAACCCCACCGTGCCAATGCCAAGGTGTGCTCGCTGGAGAAGATGGTGGCTGCGGCCAGCTTCGACTACCTGGTGATCAGCGACAGCGACGTGCGCGTCAGCCCGGACTACGTGCGCCAGGTGGTTCGTCCCCTGGCCGATCAGCGCGTCGGACTGGTGACCTGCCTGTACCGCGGAGCGCCGACCGTGGGCCTGTGGTCGCGCCTGGAAGCCCTCGGCATGTCGGTGGAGATGACCTCCGGGGTGATCGTGGCGGAGATGCTGGAAGGGATGCGCTTCGCCCTGGGACCGACGATGGCCCTGCGCCGCGAGGTGCTGCAGGCGGTGGGCGGCATCGGCCAGCTGGCCAGCTACTGCTCGGACGACTACGTGCTGGGCAAAAAGATCTTCGAATCGGGACGCCTGGTGGTGCTCTCCTCCCATGTCATCGACCACGTGGCGCTGAGCCGCAGCCTGAAGGGCTCGATTATCCACCAGGTGCGCTGGATGAAGAGCACGCGCTTTTCCCGTCCCAAAGGCCACGTAGGCACGGGGCTGACCTTCGCCATGCCGTTTGGGCTGCTGGGACTTTACGCCGGCCACGCTTCGCGGCATGAGATTCTCGGACTCTCGCTGCTGGCCCTGGCGGTGCTGAACCGGGTGATCCTGGCGATCACGGCGGGCTGGTGGGTGGTGCGCGATCGCCTCTCGCTGCGGGACTGCTGGCTGTACCCGCTGCGCGATCTGATGGGCTTTTGCTTCTGGGTTGCCAGTTTCCTGGGGACGACCATCGTCTGGCGCGAACGCCGCTACCGGCTACTGCCCGGCGGAACCATGGAGCTTCTGCCTTCGGCTGTCCCCGGCCAAGCTCCCGAACCGGTCCCCGCCGTCGATACCCACGCTATGGCCAGGCCGCAGAGCGCCACGAGCGTGAGTTCAGTCTCATCCGCAGGCAGCTAGGGACCTGCCGGCAAGCTAAAGCAGAAATAGAGTAGGTGTATCCCCATCGGAGGATCGTTCTCCCGACCGAAGCAAAGCGGAGGGATCTTGCGCTTGTTGACAAAACACAAGATTCCTCGACTCGCGCCAGACCACCCCATCAAACGCAACTTCGGCCCCGCTTGGCGGGGCTGGGAACCCCGTGTTGGCGCTCGCTTGATCTCATAACGACGTTGGCTCCGCTGGCCAGAGTACGATGGTTAGCGGCGAAGCAAACCTGGACTCGGGGACGGAGCCAACGATGTTGATTATAGGCTGTGATTTCCATGCTGGGTTTCAGGTTTTGTCGATCTTTGACAACCGAAGTGACGAAGTAAGCGAGAAGAGGTTGGCGCATCCAGCCGAAGCCATAGAGTTTTACCGAGGCTTAACCGATCCTGCCCGGGTCGGGATTGAAGCTGGGGCGCCCTGCCAGTGGTTTCGGCGGTTGCTGGCCGAGAGCGGGCACGATCTGTGGGTGGGCGATGCGGCCAAGATACGTGCGGCGGAGACGCGCAAGCAGAAGACGGATCGGCGGGATGCCGAGCTGTTGATGCGGCTGATGGTGGAGGAGCGGTTTCCGCGGATCTGGGTGCCGAGCGAAGAAGAGCGGGATGTGCGGCAGTTGCTGATGGACCGGCATCACCGTCTGAAGGCGCGGACGGCGGCCAAGAACCAGTTGCAGTCTCTGGCTATGAACCAGGGGGTTCAGAAGGGCAAGCGGCTGTGGACGATGGCGGGACGCCAGTTGTTGGCCGATCTGGAGATGATGCCGCACGCAGCCCGTCGTCGCGATCAGTTGTTGCAGTGGGTAGGATTACTGGATCAGCAGATCGCAGAGCTGGATGTTTTGATTGCGGCGGAGGCGAAAAGGCGTCCTGCCAGCCTGCTGCTGATGACTCATCCTGGCATTGGGGTACAGACGGCGCTGGCGGCGGTGCTTACCTTGGGTGATGTAACCCGCTTTGCCCATGCCCGCAAGGTCCCCAGCTATCTCGGCCTGGTACCGAGCGAGTACAGCTCGGGCGGCAAGCAGCGGCTGGGACACATCAGCAAACAGGGATCGGCGTTGATGCGGTTTCTGTTGGTCGAGGCCGGGCAAACGGCAGTGCGCTTCGATGAGGAGTTAAAGCGCGCCTACCAACGCCTGTGGGTGCGTAAGGGCAATCGCGCGGTGGCCAAAGTGATGGTGGCCCGCCGCTTGGCCGTGAGGTTGTACTGGATGCTCCGCAACCAGTGGACGTACGCGGAGCTGGTTCGTCATGTGGGTGAGCCCGAGTCATTCCGTGGCAAGCAGTAACTGAGCCGGTCGCTTGTGTGGGCAGCCCGCCTCCCTTGAGAGCAGGGGAGTTCGAAGAAGAGAATCTTGGTCCCGCACTGCGGGACCGAATAGATGGTTGGTGGAACCAGTTCCACCGCAGATTCTACCAACGAGCCTGGTTATGCTTCGCAGAAAAGCAACAACAAAAGCAACAACGCTGGGGAAAGGAAAAAGGCACCGCCCCGCAATGGGAGTCGTGTGCCTTGACAATCCCAACGTCGTTATAGACGGGATGACGCTCTTCAGGAGACAATCCGACGAATCGTTGGCAAACGCGGCTGGCCAGGAAGCGGAGAACCGGAAATCACCCTTCAGGGCCCGGTCTGTTCCGCGCCGCCTAAAGGAAGGAAGTACTGCGTGCCGCGCACCGGCTCGCTCAGTCGCTGCAACAATTCCCGCAGGTCCTGGCTGTCTTCCACGAAGTCGATCTCCGAGGTGTTTACCACCAGCAGGTCGGAGGCGCTGTAGTGGAAGAAGAAATGTTCGTAGGCGCGGTTGACTTCAGCCATGTAATCCAGGTTGAGTGCGCGTTCGCCGGCCGCGTTCTTTTTGCGCAGGCGCTTGCGCAGCACCTCGGTCGAGGCCTGCAGGTAGATCACCAGGTCGGGCGTGGGAACCTGGTTGCGGAAGAGCTTGTAATAGCGGTCATAAACCTCCAACTCGGGATCGGCGAGGTTGAGGTTGGCGAAGATCTTGTCTTTTTCCAGGATGTAATCGGCCACCAGCACGCGGCGCGAGTTGGGCCCGATGTCGAGGGCCTGCAGTTGTTCGAAGCGGCGTATCAGGAAAGCGAGCTGCGCTTGAAAGGCGGCGCCGGTCCGGCCGTCATAAAAGGCGTCGAGAAAGGGGTTGTCCTCCGGCTCCAGCAGCAGTTGCCCGTGCAGCTTCTCGGCGATGATGCGCGCCAGGGTGCTCTTGCCGACCCGGATTGGACCTTCAACCGCGATATAGCGTGGTGCTTCGAAGAGATTCGCCATGGAATCGGCGCTGCCTCCCGCAGTCTCCCCGGCAAATGACCCGCACTTGCCGGAGGAGCCGCCGATGGCAGCATATCGCCGCTTTCGTCCGTGCGCAATTGCGCGATCAGTAAACGAAAGATACCCGCCTTAACCCGCGCCGGTTCTTCCGTTTGGAGGCTAGGGCGGACCCGCGCGGCGGCCGGTATGATTCGGGAACAGCAGGGAATTCGGGGAGCCATGCCGCGGTTGCGTAAAATGGTCCCCAACCAATGCTAGACCGGATCCGCGTAAGGTATATCCCGTGCGGTAGCCGGGCGATCAGCCCGGCGGTGATAGCGAAGGGTACACCTACTTTGAATCCGCTCTAACGGGAGGAACCTATGGCTGATCGGAAGTCAGGCCCATCACAGCCACAATCGACTGGCGAGAGCGCCAAGCCTTTTGTCGTCGAGTACTACTACAAGACGAAGTGGGGACACGCCGAGGAGTTCATCTCTCTGTTCAAGAAGAACCACCTTCCCATCCTGCGGAAGCAGGTGGAACTCGGCCGCTTTCTGGAAGTCACGGCGCACACTCCGCGCTACCACGCCACCGAGGATGGCCGCTGGGATTACCGCATCACTATCGTCTTTGCCAGCGCCGCGGCGGCGATGGAGGGCTCCCCCAGCGAAAAAACTCTGGCTGCGCAGATGTTTCCCGACCAGGAAACTTTCCGGCGCGAAGAGCAGCGCCGCTTCCAGATCCTGGAGGCGCACTGGGACCTGCCGATCAAGACGGTGGACCTGGAGCCCCGCTAAGGGACTTCCGGCCGCTTGCTGTTCCGGGGATCGTCCAGACGCCACCGGCCTTAGTGCGGCGACGGTATGGCTATGCTCTTCAGCAGGTCACGCAGGTCGCGGTTCATCAGCGACACGCGGGCTCTGAGGTCGAGAAGCATGGCGCTGCGATCCGCCAGAACGTCGATGGAAAGCTTTTTATGCTGGCCGATGCTGCTGGTGAGCACGTCGATTTTCTTTTGCGAACCCGGCGCATCTGCGGGCCCGATCCTGCCGAACCGCACCCATTCGCTGATCAATTGCTCCCGCCAGGACACGTGGATGCGCGGATCATTGACCGGCGGCCGGTTGAGGTAACGCCATACGTCCTCCGGATAGACGCTGCGCAGTTCGGTGAAGCGCCCGAAGAGCGGCGCAAGCATATTCGGCGCCACGCCCAGCATCTGCCGTCCGCCTTTCTGCCGCAGGCCAAGAATCGAGAGGAAGACGCCGCCGGCTCCGCCGCCCACCCCGACGGCGTCCCCGGCCATGGCCGTGTTGTCCCAAAATTGCATGGCGGTGCCGATGATTCCGGTGCCCGTTCCCGCGACAATGTTTGCCAGCGAAAGCAAGTTAACTTTCTTGTCCCGCACGCCGGAAAGCGCGTCGCGGACCTCGCTTATCTGCGCTCGTTCAAATTCGATCTCTCCTACGACTTCGTCCACATCGAGGGCTGACGTGAGGACAACCTCTGTGATCTGCTGGCGCAAGTAGATCTCTTCCAACGACGTACCGGCCACTCCTTCATGCTGTGAAGCCAGCAGGCGAACACGGTCCACTAACGGCTTCACTCCGATGTCGGTGGCAATCTGCTCTACTTCGGGGGCCAGCGGGGCCATGGGCTCTGAAGTATGGGAAAGATTCGCACCTGGTTTGGGATCAGCGTCCTGGGAAGATTGACCGTTACCTGCACAAGGGAAAACGAGCAAGGTGACAGCGAGCAGAAGTTTGCCGCTCTTTCGGCTGAGCATACCTGACCTCGGGGGATGAGATACAGATACGTGGAGGAGAAAGAGAAGGGCCACGTTGTCTGTTGACAGGTGCCCCACCTTCGCCACACAGCAGGCCAAGGTGGGATCGACATTGCTAGTCGCCCGCCAGCAGTTCCCGTTCATCCTGGCGCTCCTCCACCTGGGACGGCCTATCGCCTGCCGGGGCGACCGCGCTGATGGGAACAAAACCGCCGGCAGCCGGCTTTTCGCCGAGCACGTGCTGGCGGTAGAGAGCCATCATGCGCTCGCGCTCCGCCTGTTCCTTGAGCTTGGCTTCGCGCGCGCGCAGCTTCTCGTCGCGGGCGTTCTTGGCGATGCCGAGCTTATCGAGGGTATCGTTGGCGGCGGCGTGCACGTGCTCCGGGTTCAGCTTGAGCGAGTGCTCGGTGGAATCCAGCGCCACCTGTTTTCCGCCGGCGAAGATTTCGTGCCGCCCGTGTTCCGCGTACCACTTGGTGAGAGTGGCCGTCATGTGCATCTTCTCGACGATGTTGCGCCAGCCGATTCCCGTGTTGTAGGCGCAGAAGCTGATCTCGCCCTGCTGGGTGGCGTAGGGAATGATGCACTGCTCGGTGCGGCGGAAGTCGTAATTGAACAGGTCCTGGAACCACATGCCGGCGATGAACAGGAAGTTCCAGCGGTCGGTGCGGCGCTTTTGGATATCAGCGGACGTGCGGCTGGGATCGCTACGCCCATAGCGGTCGGCCGCGCCGGGCGTGGCGCCGAAGGTCTTGTCGAATTTCTTCAGCAGGTCGAGTGAAGCGGAAGTGGGTGGGCGTCTTGAACGGATCGTAATTGCGTCCCAGCGGCCAGCGCCATGCCGACGAGCGAGAGAAAGCGTCCACGCGCCGCGTCGTTCACTTTGGCGACGTCGTTGGCGATGCGGTCGCCGTTCAGGAACGCCGTCACCGGCACCGCCTCGCCGGTTTGCTTATCGACCATGATGGCCATGCCTACGCCGCAGTTCGGATGGCAGCCGCAGGAGAACGATCCCCAGTCCGTGCTCGGGACCGTGCACCAGGTCGGCCCAATCGCTGAAGGTGGACATGAAGGAGATCGGAAACCAGTCGCGCGCCGGCTCGCCCAGCCCGGTTTGCGCCTTGACGTCGCGAGCCAGGTGCGAGAGCGTGTAGCGCTGCGCCTGGCGCCGCTCGTCGGTTACCTGCTCGTCGCGGCCCGTAAACGAGACCGGCTGGAATGACAGGAACGACATCTTGCGCGGATTGTCGAGCGCAAACTGCACGATTCGCCCAACCTGCTCGTTGTTGATGCCGTTCACGATGGTCGTCACCGGCACGATCTCCACGCCCGCCGCGTACAGGTTCTCAATGGCGCGCAGCTTCACGTCGAACAGGTTGCCGACTTTGCGGTGCGAGTTGGCGGCGTTGCCGATGCCGTCGAATTGCAGGTAGGCGTAGCGCAGTCCGGCCTCGGCGGCCTTTTTGCAGAACTCCGGACTCTTGGCGAACTCGATGCCGTTGGTGGCCGCCTGCACGGAGTTGTAGCCGACCTTGCGGGCGTAGGCGACGGCATCCAGGAAGTAGGGCGAAAGCGTCGGCTCGCCGCCGGAGAACTGCACGCTCATCTGCCGCCTGGGCTTGATGGTGATGGCGTCGTCGAGCAGCTGCTTGATCTCTTCCCAGCTCAGTTCGTGCACGAAGCCGACCTGGTTGGCGTCCATGAAGCAGGGATCGCACATCATGTTGCAGCGGTTGGTCAGGTCGATGGTCAGCACCGAACCGCGCCCGTACTTGACGGTCGAGCTGCCGTGATGGTGCAGCCGCTCGTCGTTGTGAGCGCGGATGTCGCGTCCCGGGAAGACCTTCTCCAAGTGGCTGAAGAACTCGGTGTCGATGGCCATCACGTCTTCGAAGTGGCCGTGCTCGGGGCAGTCCTTCACCATCAGGATCCGGCCATCGCGCTCGATGATCTCGGCCTTGATCTCGCCGCGCTTTTCCGTCATCAGCACTTCCAGCGGCAGCTTTCCCTCGAGTATCTGCCGGCGGATCTCCGGCACGCACTTCGGGCAGAGCGAGTCGGTGCTGCGCGGCCAGCCCAGCGGCGGCTTGCTCTTCTGGTAGGACTTGAGCAGCGGCTTGTCGCTCCAGTTGGGCGTAAACGATTGCCCCGGATAAGCGGCACTCAGCTTCTCAAAGACCGCCCAGGCGGCTTTGGCGACGTAGGTAAGAGCCTTCTCGACGTATTTAACCGGCTTGTGCATTCCTTCTACTCCGCAGGGCCAAATTTCAGGCTTCCTATGCTATGCAGGACGCGGCGCGGCTCCCAACCCGGAATCCACGAACGGCCCAGGATTTGCAGCCGACGGCGACATGTCACATCGAATGGTGATGACAATCACGCCGCTAATGTTCGCCACATTCCAGCCTTGCCGCCGGCCGGGAAAGCACCCAAACTGGTAGCGATGAGCAGCAGCAACCAGCAATCCGACGGTGGCGAACTCGCGACCGAGATCAACCGCCTGCTGACCGCGGCCCGCCTGCACGCCCAGCGCGTCTACTCCACCGAGCTGGACTTCAGCGAGCGCAGCATCGCCGACCTGGACCTCATCCTGGCTCGCATGAGCGAGATGATTCCGCGCGGCCGCCTGCAGAAGTTGCTCAAGCGGCAACCCGCGCCCGAGCAGATCGCCGGCATCGCCCTGATGTACGGCATCTACCTGGGCGAGGTCCTGCGGCGCAAGCTGGGTGGCGAGTGGCGCGTGGAGATGATCGAAGGATCGAAGGCGGTAGCGCTGCGGCTGCCGGCCGGCCTCGCTGTTTATCCCGCGTCCGAGACTTACAGGCGCTTGACGAAACCGGAAGAAGCAGGCGTGGAGGAATTCTTTCAGAAGGTTTGCGAGACGGCGGCAAAGGGCTCAACGTAGGCCGCTCAGCATGACATCCCTTGGGAAACCGACCCAGTAGCCGCAGCGATCTTCAGAGCGGCGACAAGAGCGAATCATCCGGTCGCCTGCTACTCCGCATTCTGCCTCTTCCGTCAGCCCGCAAGAAGTCGTAAACTGAGTGCTTGGGTGAGGTGGCACGTGTGCTCCGGAGGCGGCGAGAGTCGCCGGTACCGGAGATGCAAGCCGCCGCTCCGCTTATAACTCCCATCTACAGGCGATCTCTATGAAAAATTCTTTTGGCAGCAAATCAGTCCTGCGGGTTGGACAACCGCGAGTTCGAAATTTACCGCTTGGATTCCCTGGAGAAGAAGGGCATTAAGACCGCCCGGCTGCCGTATTCGCTGCGCATTCTGCTGGAAAACCTGCTGCGCCGCGAAGATGGCGAGACGGTCACGGCGGAGATGATTCGCTCGCTGGCCCAGTGGTCGCCCGACAAGGTCCCGACCGAGGAGATCGCCTTCATGCCCAGCCGGGTACTGCTGCAGGATTTGACCGGCGTTCCGGCGGTAGTCGATCTGGCGGCGATGCGCGACGCCATGAAGAATCTGGGCGGCAGTCCCGGGTTGATCAATCCGCTGCAGCCGGTCGAGCTGGTCATCGACCATTCGGTGCAGGTCGATGAGTTCGGAACTCCGCGCGCTCCCGAAGTCAACAGCCGGATGGAGTTCCAGCGCAACCTCGAGCGCTACGCCTTCCTGCGCTGGGGACAAAAGGCGTTCAAGAACCTGGCGATCGTTCCGCCGGACACCGGCATCTGCCACCAGATCAACCTGGAATTCCTGTCGCGCGTAGTTTTCACCGGCCAGGGCGAGGGCGGCAAGCAGGCTGCCTATCCGGACACCCTGGTCGGGGCCGACTCGCACACCACCATGGTCAACGGCCTGGGCGTGCTCGGCTGGGGCGTGGGCGGAATCGAAGCCGAGGCCGCCATGCTCGGCCAGCCCATCTCGATGCTGATTCCCGCAGGTTATGGGCGTTCGCCTCAGCGGCAAGCTGCCCGAGGGATCCACCGCCACCGACCTGGTGCTGACCATCGTGCAGATGCTGCGCAAGAAGGGCGTGGTCGGCAAGTTCGTCGAATACTTCGGTCCCGGGCTGCATGGCCTGCCGCTGGCCGATCGGGCCGTGATCGCCAACATGGCGCCCGAGTACGGCTCGACCTGCGGCATCTTCCCGGTCGACGAGGAAACGCTGCGTTACCTGCGTCTCTCCGGACGCTCCGAAGAGCAGGTCAAGTTGGTGGAGGCCTACTGCAAGGAGCAGGGCCTGTTCCACACCCGCGAGACTCCCGGAGGCGCAGTACTCCGACGTGCTGCAGCTCGATCTGGGAACAGTGGAACCCAGCATCGCCGGGCCCAAGCGCCCGCAGGACCGCGTGCCGCTGAGCAAGGCCGCGACGGCTTTCCGCGAGGCGCTGCCCTCGACTGCTGAAGCCGGGAGCGGCGGTTCCGCCGGCCGGCAAGAAGACGGACGCGAAATGGCGACCGCGGGTTGCAGCACGGCAGCATGGTGATCGCGGCCATTACGAGCTGCACCAACACCTCCAACCCTGCGCTGCTGATGGCCGCCGGCCTGCTGGCCAAGAAGGCGGTCGAGCGCGGGCTGCAACTTCCGAGCTGGGTCAAGGCTTCGCTGGCTCCCGGCTCGATGGTCGTAACCGAGTATCTGAAGAAGGCCGGCCTGACGCCCTATCTCGATAAGCTGCGCTTCAACCTGGTCGGCTACGGTTGCACCACCTGCATCGGCAACTCCGGCCCGCTGCCCAAGGAGGTTTCCGACGAGATTGGCAAGCAGGATCTGGTGGTGGCCGCGGTGCTCTCCGGGAACCGCAACTTCGAGGGCCGCATTCACTCCGAGGTGCGCGCCAACTACCTGATGTCGCCGCCGCTGGTGGTGGCCTTCGCGCTGGCCGGACGCGCCGACTGGGATGTTCACCAGGAGCCGCTGGGCAAAGGTTCCGACGGCAAGCCGGTCTTACCTGAAGGACGTTTGGCCTTCCCAGAAGGAAGTAGATGATGCCATGAAGTCGGTCTCGGCGCAGATGTTCCGCGAGACCTACAGCGGGGTCTTCAAAGGCAGCGAGCATTGGCAGAAACTGCCGGTGCCCGAGGGTGATACCTACCAGTGGGATCCGGCGAGCACGTACATCCGCAATCCGCCGTACTTTGACGGCATGCAGGTGAATCCGCCGGAGGTGACCGACATCCAGCAGGCCCGCGTGCTGGCCATGCTGGGAGACAGCATTACCACCGATCACATATCGCCCGCCGGCAGCATCAAGGGCGACAGTCCGGCCGGCAAATACCTGACCTCGCACAAGGTGGAGAAGGCCGACTTCAACTCCTACGGCGCGCGGCGCGGCAACCACGAGGTGATGATGCGCGGCACCTTCGCCAATACCCGGCTGAAGAACAAGCTGCTTCCCCAGAAGGAAGGCCCGTTTACCCGGCACTTCCCCGACGGCAAGGAGACCACCATCTTCGAGGCCGCCGAGCAGTACCGCCAGGAGAAGGTGCCGGTCATTATCCTGGCCGGCAAGGAGTACGGCTCCGGATCGTCGCGCGACTGGGCGGCCAAGGGTCCGCTGCTGCTGGGAGCGCGGGCGGCGATCGCCGAAAGCTTCGAGCGCATCCACCGCTCCAACCTGATCGGCATGGGCATCATGCCGCTGCAGTTCCTGGCCGGGCAGACTCCGGAAAGTCTCGGGCTGACGGGCGAAGAGAAGTTTGACATCACCGGCATCAAGCCGTTGATCGACAACTTCAAGGCCGGCCAGCAATTGACGGTGACGGCTACGAAGCCGGACGGGAAGACGGTGCAGCTTCCAGGCCCTGGTGCGCATCGACACGCCGCAGGAGGCGCAGTACTACCGTCACGGCGGCATTCTGCAGTACGTGCTGCGGCAACTGCTGCAGGGGAAGGAAAAGCCCACGGCCGCACGCTAGCGGAATCAAAAACGTGAAGGGCACGGTGGCACCGTGCCCTTCACTGTTTCCGCAATTCGAATCCGCCGGCTAAGGTGTTTCAGGCTCTTTCTGGTTGGAAGAGTCCGACGATGCCAGACGGTTCTTGCGGCGGAAATATCCGCCCAATACGGCCAAGCCGCTGCCCAGCAGAGCTAAGCTGGCCGGCTCCGGAACCGGTCCGCCGATGAGCTCTTGCGGCGTGCTGCCCGCATCCGGGCCGCTGGTTACCTTATTGGAACCTGGAGTGTAGATGTACACGTTATTGAATTCGGAGTTCGCATCGTTCTTGTGCGTTGCCGCTGAGCTAGCAGGTTTGCGTGGTGGTGCTGTTGTAGATGCTCTGATCGCCGCTGGCCCAAGTCGTGGGATTGGAAAAGAGGCCCCAGATAGCGTAGTTGATCGCTGTAGCCAACGCGGAAGTTGGGTTCGTGCCAAGCTGCAGATAGAGCCAGCCCGCCTCTCTGTACAGTTGGGCTACGGCGGTAGTTCCCAGGCTTCCAAACATGAGGGTGGTGCCGTTGGTCAGCGCGGTGCCGAGGCTGTACACGTTCGCCGTCCACGTGTCCCCGCTGTGGAGAGCATTGCCGACATCGTCGCACAGCATCGAAGCGCTAACGCCACCAGCCGTCACGCTGTAAGGGTAGACCTGCCAACTCCCGCCACTGGGCGAGGGCGTTGATCCACCGTTAAACGTAATCTGAGTGGTGGTCGCCCCAGCCGCTACGGACAGCAACACCATCCCCAGGACTACTGTCAGCTTAAACTTGTGCATCGTTCGTATGTTCCTTAAAAGTGCTAAGTCGTCTGGCATGAAGAGGAGCAAGTACATGTCCAACCGTGTCGTCTATAAGTACTGAAAATAAAAGAGATAAATAAGGCCTATCGGGGAGGAGTGCAAGGATTTGCACTTCTTGGGTAACCATTTCCTGGCAAAAGTTTTACTGCTTTAGTAACCAACCATCATTGGTTACCAATGAACTGATGGTCCTGGCAGACCCGTCCGCTTGGCCGGTGGCGTCCGAAGAGCCTGGGCAGGACCGAACGTCACCGGCTACGGATCTGAAGAATCAGGCAAAAAACACCATCAGGCTGTAGGTCCGCGGCCGGTTGGGCGACTCGCTTGTCAAGCCCTTGGAAGGGTCATGTCACTGATTACAAAAGCCAAATCGCATGTCACAATTCCTGGCTGAATCTGTCACACTGGTATTAGGGCAGCAAAAGGCGGCACCCTTTGGCTTCATCTCTCTGGAGCATCTCATCCACGGGGTTCCTGACAGATTCCCTTCTTGCGTCTCCTGAGGCGGCGCGCAGAAGTTCTTTGAAATGTCATATTTAGCCGCAAGTCTTTAAGATTGTCATATCTACGGGAAGACAGCACCCTAAACCCTTGGCGCTGTCATATTTAGCAAAAAACACCGGGGGAGGGTCCCCCGGGCCGTTCAGGGGCATGGAGCCCACTGAGGAGTCGCTGCCGTTAATCGGGAACTCCCGGTAACGGCCGAACCAGGCTCTGCGAGATGCTCAGATTCCAACGGCTTCGTAGTCGTCGGCCGGGCCCCGGCGGGAACGGGTTGCGTAGTCGTAGCCGTGGTAGGGGGCCTGCTCCAAGCGGCGGCGGCGCAGCACGATGCCGAACCACAGGCCTAAACCGAGAACACCGGCCACGGCGGCAATGGTGGCGGCGGTCACCCGCGGATGCTCCATCACGGGAGAGGCCACGCGACTGCCCATCAGCGCCAGCCTTCCGGGAACCCCAAGTTCCCGCTGGAAGCCGCGCATCGAACGTTCGCCCCCGCGCTCCAGGGCTCGGTAGGCATGCAGAAAGCTGCTGAGGGCAGGCCAGCCCCTGTCGTCGCCTCCGTGCACCACTGCGTGGTCGACGTTGCGCTTCTCCTGGCGCTCAAGCAACTCTTCCAGCGCTTCGCGTACGGCGTCGGGGCGTGAGGAGAACGAGCGGAAGGCAATGCGGCCGCTGCGGTCGATGATGTAGGTGGGATTGGGCAGCGAGCCGTAGCGGCGATGCACCTTGCCGCCGAGGTCATCGAGCAGGATGGGGAAGGTGATGCTTTCTTCGTCGCGCAGCAGGGCCGCGGCCCGTGCCTTTTCGTGCATATTGCGATGGGCCGGAAGCCGCTCGCCGGGATGCGCTTCGCGTACATAGACGAGCAGGAACTCCACTCCGCGCTTGCCGTACTTCTGGTGCAGCCGCTCTAAGGCGGGGACCGAGCCGGCCGTGAGGGGGCAGGTCGCCGAGCCGAAGGTGAGCACTACGTTGGCACGGTCCTCGAGATCGCTGAGGCGGATCTTGTCGCCCTCCAGGGTCAACAGTTCGAAGTCCGGAGCCTTTTCCCCCGGCTCCGGCGCGTTGCTGAACCGCGCCTTGGCAACGTTCTTTATGAGGGTACCGCGATGAAATTCCTCGTAGTTGTAGCGCGATGATCCGAACATCAGAACTCCTTTATCTCCAAGCCTCCTTTTCGATGCCGTCCTGATTGCCACCGTTGCAGCGGCCCCCTACATTGAAGATTGCAGATTGACGATTGCAGATTGAGGGTTGCGGATCGCGAGAGATGTGTCGTTCACTTGATCCGCCGAGGTGCTTCAAATACTGACCGACCCTGGCGGAAAATGCAGTTCAAAAGGCGGACGTTGCTTTCTTTGGCAATCTTCAATCTGCAATCTTCAATCGGCAGTAGAATAATTTTCTTATGACACCTCTCAAGGCGGGTGACGTGGCGCCGGACTTCGATGTGCCGGCGGTGTTGGGTAGCAACAAGACGCGCTTCCGTTTGCGCGACTTCCAGGGCAGGAGGAATGTAGTGCTGGCCTTCTACGCCCTGGACTGGACGCCGACCTGAGGGGCGCAGATTCCGGCGATGAACCTGGATGCTGGAAAAGTTCGCCGGATACGATGCCCAGGTCGTGGGCATAAGCGTCGATTCCATTCCCAGCCATCTCGCCTGGCAGAAGAAAGAGATCGGCTGGATCGGCTTTCCTCTGGCGAGCGACTTCTGGCCGCACGGCGAGGTCGCCCGAAAATATGGAGTGCTGCGCGAGAGCGACCCCATCGCGGGTATTTCCGAGCGCTCCCTCTTCGTCATCGACAAACAGGGAGTCATTGCTTTTGCCAAGGTCTACCCGCTGGATCGCCCGCCGGAGAACGAAGAGGCGTTCGCGGTGCTGCGCCGGCTTTAGCGGTTCACCAGAAGGCGCACTCACATAGGTCGTCATCCTGAGCGACCGAAGGCCCGCTTATGGCTGAAGGGAGCCGAAGGATCTTGCATTTCTGCAGATGGGTGGCGGTCGAAATCAACTGCAGGTGCCTCGACTCCCCCGCTTTGCGGGGTCGCTCGGCATGACGCCCCATATGTGGGACGATTACCCGGTTCAAAGACCGGCGATTAACAGGTCGCGAACGAGCCGATTCTTCGCTCCTCGCCGATCAGTTCCTGCGACTGGCGGTCGAGCGCTTCGTACTCCTGCCCGAACTGAACGCGGAAACGCCGGAAATCGCTTTCCGAGGTCCAGCGGTCGACCGTGAAATAACGCTCCGGCCGGGCTTCGTCGCGCAGCAGCTCCGTGCCCACGAACCCCGGCGATTTCTGGAAGAGGCGCGCCCAGTCGCCGTCCGGCCCAAAGACCAGCTCGAATTCGGCTTCGCAATCCGCTTTCGGCTTGAACTCCCAGACGATCACGTGCATATTCACCCACCCCGCCTGCGAGATCACGGCAAGAGCCCTTGCAGGCGAAAAGAGTTGGCCCAGGTTAGATTGCAAGCCGAATTGTAATCGAGTTAGCTGATCTGGCAAACCGGTTAGCCCGGATTCGCGGAAGGTATATCCCGTGCAATAGCCGGGCGATCAGCCCGGCAGTGTTAGCGAAGGGTACGCCCACCTTGAATCCGCTCTAGTGTTCGAAAGACTGCACCTGTGGCGGCTTTGCCTCCAGCCCGGCGGAAAAATCCTCCAGCGCCGTGAAGTACGTCTTTCCCGCGACCAGCAGCAGGTCGTTATGTCCGGCGCCGTCCAGTGAAAGAAAGCGTTTGGGTTCGTGGGCGAGCTGGGAGAGACGTTCGCCATGCCACCAGGGCACGACGCCGTCGGAGCGGCCGTGGATGATCAGCACCGGGCAGCGCACACGGCCGATGCGCGAGGCGTTGTCGAACTTGTCCCAGGGCAGCAGGCGCACGCGCGTCAGAACGCGAAAGGCCGTCAGGAAAGGCGCTTCGGCGATCAGTCCGGCGACGGGGTGGCGGGCCGCCAGGTCGATGGCCGCCGCCGAGCCCAGCGATCGCCCGTGAACGATGATTCTCTCCGGCGGCGTTTGCAAAGCGCCGGCGAGATATTCATAAGCCGCTTGCGCGTCCTGGTAGAAGGAGCTCTCGGAAGAGACGCCGCCGCTCTCGCCGTAGCCGCGATAGTCGTAGGCAAAGACGGCAAACCCTCTGCGGCGAAGCTCGCGGAAGAATGGCAGGTTATCGCCGATGTCTTCGGCATTGCCGTGGCTGAACAGCAGGGTGTAGCGGGCCGCGGGATTGGGCAGATACAGGGCGGCAATCCGCACATCGCCGGAGACGAAGGTCAGCGGACGAATACCGTCGCGCGATTCCTCGAAGGTCGGAGAGACGATAGCTGGAGGGATGCGGCTGAAAGATGACGCGGTCGGAAAGCAGCGCCAACACCACCAGCGCCAGGTATCCGATGATCGCCAGCAGGAGCAGTAGACGCATAAGGATTGCAGATTGAAGATTGCAGATTGAAGATTGGAAACGAATTCCTTGCGTCCTATCTTTTCAATCTGCAATCTGCAATCTTAAATCTTCAATCTGCAGTTATTCTTCCTCTTCCGTCTCCTCGCCCTTGGCGGCCTTGGCGGCGGCGACGATCTTCTCCTGGATGATGTTGGGCACGATGTCGTAGTGATCCATTTCCATGTTGAAGCTGCCGCGGCCCTGTGTCATCGAAGTCAGGTCGGTGCCGTAGGTGAGCATCTCCGCCATGGGAACGGAAGCCTTGACGATGGTGTTGCCGCCCTTGTTGTCCATGCCCTGGATGCGTCCGCGGCGCGAGTTGAGGTCGCCCATGATGGCTCCGGCGAACTCGTCCGGCACGGTGATCTCGACAGTCATGATGGGCTCCAGCAGCGTGGGCTTGGCCTGCTCCATGGCCTTGCGGAAGGCGATGCGGCCGGCGGTCTTGAATGACAATTCGTTGGAGTCGACCTCGTGATAGCTGCCGTCGTAGAGCGTCACCTTGAAGTCGACCACGGGATAGCCGGCGAGGAAGCCGCGCTGGGCAGCTTCCAGAATTCCCTTTTCGACAGCCGGAATGTAGTTCTTGGGAATGGAGCCGCCGAAGATGTCGTTGATGAACTCGAACTGCCCGCCGCGCGGTAGCGGGTCCATCTTGATCTTGCAGTCGCCGAACTGGCCATGGCCGCCGGACTGCTTCTTGTGGCGTCCCTGCACGTCGGCGTGACCGCGGATGGTCTCACGATAGGGCACCTTGGGCGCCTTGAGGTTCACCTCGGTACGGTAGCGGTTCTTCATCTTGGAGACCGCGACTTCAATATGCTGCTGGCCGGTTCCGGCGATCAGGAATTCCTGCGTCTGCGGATCGCGGAAGAAGCGCAGCATGGCATCCTCTTCCATCAGGCGGGTGAGGCCCGCGCCCAGCTTGTCTTCGTCGGCGCGCGTCTTGGGCTCGATGGCATAGGTAATGGCGGGCTCGGGCAGCTTCACCGTCGCATACTGGATAGGCGCCGCCTTGTCGCCGAGGGTGTCGCCGGTCAACGTATCTTTCAGCTTGGCCACCGCTCCGATGTCGCCGGCTTGCAGCTCGTTGACCGCGACCGCGTTCTTGCCTTGCATGATGGAAAGGTGGGCGAACTTCTCGGCCGTATTGTGCGTGTAGTTCTGCACCGAGGCGTCGTTCTTCAGCACGCCGGAAAACACCTTGAAGTAGGTAATGCGCCCGGAGAAGGGATCGCTGACGGTCTTGAAGGCATAGAGCGAAACCGGTTCAGTGGCCGCGACCTTGCGCTTGGGCGGCTCGCCATTGCCGCCTGCCGCTAATCCCTGCACCGTTTCGCGCTCTGCCGGGGCGGGAGCATAGTCGACCAGAAAGTCGAGCAGCGCGTCGGTGCCGATGTTGCCCAGCCCGGAGGCGAACAGAACCGGGAAAATCCGGCGCTCGCGGATGGCATTGTGCAGCCCGGCGACCATGCGCTCCTCGGCGATAGTGCCGCTGGAGAAGAACTCCTCCATCAGCGCGTCGTCGCCCTCGGCCACCAGCTCCACCAGCTTGTCGTGGGCTTCCTTGGCCTGCTCGGCCAGGTTGGCGGGAATCTCGCCGGCCTTGCCTTTGCCGTTGCCGCCCATGTCATAGGTAAAGGCCTTCATGCGCACCAGGTCGACCACCCCGGAAAAGCTCTTTTCGCTTCCGATGGGCAGTTGCACGGGAATGACGGTGCGCCCGAAGGCCGTCGTGAGGGACTCCATGCAGCGCTGGAAGTCGGCGCGCTCGCGGTCCATGCGGGTGCAGGCCAGGATGCGGGGAAGAGCGTTCTTCTCGGCGATGCTCCAGACCCTCTGGGTGACGACTTGCACGCCGCTGACCGCGTCGACCACCATCAGCGCCGCCTCCACCGCCGGCATCACCATTTCGGCTTCGTGCACGAACATGTTGAAGCCGGGGGTATCGACCAGATTGATCTTGGTCTTACCCCACTCGACGTAGCTCAGCGCGGCGGAGATGGTCATCTGCCGGGAGACTTCCTCTTCGTCGTAGTCGGTGACGGTATTGCCCTCGTCCACCCGGCCCAGACGCTGCGTGGAACCGGCCGTGAACAACATGGCCGAAACGAGGGAGGTTTTGCCGGAATGAGAGTGTCCCACCACGGCCAGGTTGCGGATATTAGCGCTTTCGTAGTTTTTCACCGTAACTCCTGTTGTGCTCCATCAAGGCAAACGGGGTTCCGCCCGGAACCGCTGCTTGGAGCCCTTATCGACAAAGCGTGCTACACGAGAGCTGCCTCTTGCGGGCGCTCCCAGAATCCATAAATCTCCCCGCGCAGCTAGACCTGCGCTTTGGGTATCCAGAACAGGCTCGCCGACCTGGGATTGCCAAGCGCGAAAGGGAACTCCATCTGCCGACAGGCACCGCTCTCGCGCCTGTTCGGGCAGAATGGACGGCGGAGAAATATACAAACGAAAAATCGTAGCACAAGCTGAAAGTGCCGCCAATCGACTTCCACTCGGCCCCACATAAATGCCGTCCACCGGAGCTGTTCTGGCTGCATCCGGCCAGCGGAAGGCCCACGGAGGCCGGGTTCAACCGGTTCCGGACAGAATCAAGCAGCAACTCAGGTAGAAATGCCCGAATCCCACTAGGGTTAGGGCGCGCGGGCCTAGGCAGCGGCTCACCAGAGACGGCCTTCTGCGTCTGTCTGGACAGAAGCGCCGTGTTTGCGCCTGGCAGGGTGAAAGTTTCTGTCTCACCCCGGGTTCATTTACCATAGGAGGTTAGCCGATACCCAGGCGGCGCTCGCAGGAGAAACAGGTTAAGCCTACGACGAAAGGTTGTTCTCTGAGATGAAAACTGCTCTACGGCTGCTTATGATGGCGTTGCTGACGTTCGCCATGTTTACCACGGCGGAGACGGCGAAGGCTGCCGGCCCCGGCGATACCTCCGTGCTTCACCCGCCCAAGGGTTCCAAGATGGCCATCCTGGTCTTCGAGGATCTGGAATGCCCGCAGTGTGCCCGCATTGAACCGCTGCTGGAGCAGGCTGAAGCCAAGTACAAGATTCCGCTGGTTCGCTATGATTTCCCCATCCCCGGGCATCCCTGGTCGCTGGAGGCGCACATCACCGCCCGTTATTTCGATACCAAGTCCAAAGCCCTGGGCGAGGAATTCCGCCGCTATATTTTCGCCAATCAGCCGAACATCACCAAGCTGAACCTGCGCAGCATGATCGACCGCTTCGCCTATGAGCACCATGTGACCATGCCGATGCTCACCGATCCCAACAACGAGTTAGCTGCCAAGGTGAAAGCGGATTTTGACTTCGGACAGAAGGTGGGAATCGACCATACCCCTACCGTTTACGTGGTGAGCACTTCACCGCGTTCGCCGGTTGTGGAGGTCAAAGACGTCTCGCAGTTGTTCTCGGTGCTCGACCAGACCAAGGACAAGCTGGCGGCCGAGAGCCCGACGTCCCAAGCCGGCCAAGAGCGCATCCAGTACGCACAAGACGGCGGCGCAATAGTTGAGCCGTTTTGCGGGCGTCAGAGCCCGCAGGCGAAATCCTGAGCGAAGCGAAGGACCTGGTTGGGAATTGATGGTTCTGCTGGCTTAGAGCAAATCTTGGAGAACGTAAACAAAAGGCAATCGCAAGGCTGGCCCCGCATAGCGGTGCTCGGGGCGGGCGCGGTCGGCTCCTTCTTCGGCGGCCTGCTGGCGCGGGCCGGCGCTCCGGTGACGCTCATTGGCCGGCCGCAGCACCTCGAGGCCATCAAGCGCGACGGGCTGATCATCGAGGGCGCGAACTTCCAGGAGCCGATTGCAGTCGCGGTTTCAACCGAGGTTCGAGCTGCCGCCGGCGCCGAGATCGTTCTCTTCTGCGTGAAAACCCTGGACACGGAAATCGCCGCCAAGGCTCTGGCTCCGCACCTCGAGCCGGGCGCGCTGCTGCTGAGCTGCCAGAACGGCGTCGACAACTGCGAGCGCATCCGCACGGCCACCGGCATCGAGGCAATTGCGACCGCCGTCTATGTCGCCGTCGGGATGAGTGGACCCGGCCGTGTGCGGCATTTCGGACGCAGTGAATTCGTGATCGGAAACCTGCCGGGACAACGACGCAGCCGCGCCGAGCTGGAGCGGCTCGCAGAGGTGTTCCAGCGGGCGGCGATCGGCTGCACAATCTCAGACAATCTCGAGGGTGAACTGTGGATGAAGTTCATCCTCAACTGCGCTTACAACGCCATCTCCGCCCTCGGCCGCTCCAACTACGGGACGATGGTCGCCAACCCGCTGGTGCGCGAGACCATGCGCCAGGTGGCCGAGGAAGTGGTGGCCGTCGCTTCTGCTGCTGGAGTACGCCTCCCAGCGGTCGATCCGATCGAATTTACATTCCGGCTGGCCGATTCGATGCCCGGCCAGATGTCCTCGACAGCACTCGACATTGCCCGCGGACGCCTCACCGAGATCGATTCGCTCAACGGATACCTTGTGCGCCGCGGCCGGGAACTGGGCGTTCCGACGCCGGTGAACCAGACACTGCATGCGCTGGTGAAGCTGCGGGAAGAGAAAGCGGCAGCCAGTTGATCAGTGCTGACGAAGGTCCGGAGGGGTGGCCCACCCTTAGCGTCGCTCTGTTCGACGCTAGGGTGGAGGCTGTCCTCGGTGATTGTCCCGAAAAACAGACAACCGCCCCGCCCTTCGCCAAAGGCTGGCGAAAGGGTGGGCCACCCCCAACGGCGGGCTTGAGTAGACCACCCGCGGACGCTCAACTTATTTTCGTTCCATTGCTAGTGTTTGAAGTGAATCGGATGAGCGAGTCCAACCCTTGTTGCGTTCCTGCATTCATCTGAATGTACAGAACGGTCCTGTTCTTAAATGCGTATGTGATGGCGGAACTGTAGGACTGCCCTGCATCACTAGGCGTCTGGTAGTCCATCCGCCATAGCGTATTCGACCCAATCGTGACGCGCTGAGGCTTGAAGACATCTACGTATCCCGGGGCCGGTGGGCGGAGGGCTGGAAGGTATTTGAGGGCAATCTCGTCAGGGGTGAATGCGGCGGCGCTGAATTCTACGAGTCATACGCCGACAACACTACTCGCGGTACCGGTGAATGCGACGTGGCTTGTCCCAGAGTGCCAAGATGATTCGGTCTGTTCCGGAGCTTTTTGGGAGTTCGTTGTCTGGCATCCGCAGAAACGTATCCGGAAACGTGTACGTCAGTCCGATGTCTGCGTTCCTGAAAGTCTGCCCCACTGCGCTCGGCTGTATCTGGGCTACGGTGGTTCCGAGCAGCACGACAATGAGGCAAATGGCAACACGTCGGTAAGCCTTTTCCATGTGGAGATTATAGGGAAAGGCAAGGACGCGGAACAGCGCTTTGGAAGATGATGGTGCAATATCGCCTTTCACCAGTCATCAACCCGCCAGCAAACCATCGATTGCCTCCAGTCCCATTTCTGGGTACCATCCGGAGAGATGCCCGCACCTGGCAAGAATCCCGATCGCGAGCGGATCGTCTCGGCCGGAGTCGTCGAGGACGACGCTTCCTTTGAGCTCAAGCTGCGCCCGCGGCGACTGCGGGGAGTTCATCGGCCAGCAGAAGGTCAAAGAGAATCTCGCGGTCGCCATCGAGGCCGCCCGCTCGCGCGGCGAGGCGCTCGATCACGTCCTGCTCTACGGCCCGCCGGGACTGGGCAAGACGACGCTGGCCACCATCATCGCCAACGAACTGGACGTTCACTTCCAGCAGACCTCCGGCCCCGTTCTGCAGATCAAGGGCGACCTGACGGCCGTGCTGACCAACCTGCGCAACCGGCAGGTGCTGTTCATCGACGAGGTGCACCGGCTGCAGCCGGCGCTGGAAGAGCTGCTCTACTCGGCGCTGGAAGACTACAAGCTGGACATCATCATCGGCCAGGGGCCGGCGGCGCGCACGCACACGCTCGACGTCGCGCCGTTCACCTTCGTCGGCGCCACCACGCGCGCCGGGCTGCTCTCCGGGCCGCTGCGCTCGCGCTTCGGACTGCTGCTGCGGCTGGAGTTCTACACGCATGACGATCTGAACGTGATCGTCAAGCGCTCGGCGGAGATTCTGAACGTGGCGGTGGACGACGAGGGCGCATTTGAGATCGCCAGCCGGGCGCGCGGCACACCGCGCATCGCCAATCGCCTGCTGCGGCGCGTGCGCGATTACGCGCAGGTGCGGGGCGCGGGACGAATCGACAAGGCGACCGCCCAGGCGGCGCTGGAGATGCTGGAAGTCGACCGTTACGGCTTCGACGAGATCGATCGCCGTCTGCTGCTGACCATCATCGAGAAGTACCAGGGCGGTCCGGTGGGCGTGAACACGCTGGCCGCCGCACTGGCCGAAGAGCCGGACGCCATCGAAGAAATCTACGAGCCCTTCCTGATCCAGATCGGCTTCCTCGACCGCACCCAGCGCGGACGAGTCGCCACGCAGCTCGCCTACGACCACTTCGGCATCAAGCGCACGGGCAGGCAGAACGGTCTGTTCTAGTTCTCAGTTCCCGGTTCTTAGTTCTCGGTTGTTCGTTGTTCGTGCGGGTTCTGTTTCCTTCGTGGAGTTTGCATCGCCGTAGCCCCAGGCAAAAGTGTCATGCTGAGCGCAGCGAAGCATCTGCTTTTATCCGAAATCGCAAAAGCAGATCCTTCGGTTCCGCTCTGCTCCGCCTCAGGATGACCCCCTGGAGAGCTGAAGGTGGCCCGTCACATTTACGAAGCTGCAGGCGGAGTTAATGTGGGGACTACGCCGGCGCTACCCGGGTTCGGCGAAGTCGATTTCCGGCGTGGCCGCCAGCAGGGTTTGCGTGTAGGGATGGCGCGGCGAGCGGGTGATCTCGTCTACCGGGCCGATCTCCACGATTTTTCCCTGCTGCATGACGGCGATGCGCGTCGCCAGATAGCGCACCACGGGCATGGAATGGGAGATAAAAAGATAAGTGAGTTTGAACTCGCGCTGCAGGCTGGCTAGCAGGTTGATGATCTGCGCGCCGACGCAGACGTCGAGCGCCGAGACCGGCTCGTCGGCGACGATGAAGCGCGGCTGGAGAGCCAGGGCGCGGGCGATCACGATGCGCTGACGCTGCCCGCCGCTGAACTCATGCGGGTAGCGCAAGCGCGCGGACTCGTCGAGGCCGACGGTGCGGAGCAGCTCGGCGGCGCGGCTCATCCTTTTCGCCTTGGAGGACCGCTCGCCATGGATCACCATGGGCTCGGCCAGCAGCTCGCCGACGGTCATGCGCGGATCGAGCGAGCCGAAAGGGTCCTGAAAGATGATCTGCATGTCGCGCCGCAGGGGGCGCAGTTGGCCTTGCGGTATGGCCGTAATCTCCCGGCCGGCGAAGTAGATTCTGCCGGCGGAGGGCTCGATCAGCCGCAGGATGAGCCGGCCCAGGGTGCTCTTGCCGGAGCCCGACTCGCCCACCAGGCCGAGCGTTTCGCCCTCTTCGATCTCGAGCGAAACATCATCCACGGCGCGGAATGGCGGCCCGGCGGCGCCGAAGAGCGGATTGCCCCGCCGGTAGCTTTTCGTGAGATGTTCGACCCGAACCAGCGCCACAGATCAAAGTATCACGGCGGCGGTAAGAGGGCGCTCTTCCGAATAGGCGCGCTCCGCACGCCTGCCAGGCACCCATCAAGCCCGAATTCACGCTTGCTGGGGACCCCGCAGCCGAGGACGGCCGGGGCTACGCGGACCCCGGGGCACCCGCAAGATCATTGAAACTTCCCTGCCCCGGCCTGTATACTGCATCCCCCTATGAAGGTAATCGTAATTATTCCCGCTGCCGGGCTGGGGACGCGAATGGCCTCCTCGACGGCAACCGCTCAAGGCAAGGCGCGGAGCAAGCAGTTTGTCGAGTTGGAAGGCGCTCCGATCCTGGTCCACACCATTCGCCGGTTCCGCCAGACGGAGGCGGTCGGCGAGATATTCGTCGCCATGCGCAAGCCCGAGGCGGAGCAGTTCCGCCAGCAACTGGCCGAATACGGCCTGCACGGCGCGATCCAGATGGTGGAGGGCGGCGAGCACCGGCAGCAGTCGGTGGCCAATGCCCTGAACGCCGTGCGCGCCGCCGAAGACGACATCGTGCTGGTACACGACGCGGTGCGTCCCTTTGTCACCGCCGAGAGCATTGCGGCGGTGATTGCCGCGGTCGAGAAATACGGAGCCGCCATCGCCGGCATTCCCGCGGTCGATACCATCAAGCAAGTGGAGCGCACGGCCGATGGCGCCATCATCACCACGACGATCCCGCGGGAGCTGATCGTGCAGGCGCAGACGCCGCAGGGAGCCCGCTTCGGAGTGCTGAAGCGCGCCTTCGACGAGGCGGCTGCCGACGGCTTCCTGGGCACCGATGAAGCCGCACTGCTGGAGCGCATCGGGCAGCCAGTGCACGTCGTCATGGGTTCAGTGCGCAACATCAAGATCACCTCGCCCTGGGATATGGAGCTGGCCGAGTTCTTTATGGCGGTTGAGGCACGGCGAAAGAATTAGGGGTTAGGGGTTAGGGATTGGAGGGAATAGGGCATAAGATTAACAAGCTCTCTCCATCTTTCCAACGTTGCTCATTTCCAATCCCTGACCCCTAATTCCTAATCCCTAACCCCTGGAGTGAAGCTTGAGAATCGGCTACGGATGGGACTCGCATGAATTCAAGGCCGGAACCCCGCTGAAGCTGGGCGGCGTCGAGCTGGTCCATGACAAGGGACTGGCCGGCCACTCCGACGGCGACGTGCTGCTGCACGCGCTCACCGACGCCCTGCTGGGCGCCATCGCCGCCGGCGATATCGGCACGCTTTTTCCGCCGAGCGATCCGCAGTGGAAGGGCGCCGACTCGGCTATTTTCCTTGCCGAGGCCATGCGCCGGGTGGCACAGGCCGGTTACGCCGTGGTCAATGCCGATACCACCCTGATCCTGGCCGCCCCCAAGATCGCGCCGCACGCCGGCCGCATTCAGCGGAGATTGGCCGAACTGCTCAAGGTAGACCCGAATTGCGTCGGGGTGAAGGCCAAGACTCCGGAAGGCCTTGGTACCGACAACGCGGCCATCGCGCATGCAGTGGTGCTGCTGCACCGGCGCGACGATAATCGGCTCGACGCCATGGAAGCCGCCGAAGCCTTGCCGCAAACCGTGGTGGACGAAGCCGTGGAAGAGGTGCTCGAGTCGATTCCGGAAGAGCCGGTCAAGCGGCGCCGCTAAAGCAGCTATCGCAGAGCAGCTATCGCTGTGCACTTCTGTGAGACGCGCATCGGTAATTCTTCGCAGGATGCAGACACGATGGAGGAGTTGATCATCATCGCCGCTGTCGTTCTCTCATTGTTGCTCTTGAACCGCTGGGTGCGGCCACGTGTGATCGTACCTACCTGAGCGACCATGAGCCGAGGTTCGGCTCACGATTCGTCAGACCCCGAAGAAAGGACCGAGCATTAGCGGCCGTCACGTGCTCGCAGAAGCAGCACTGGCACGTTGACGTTGTGCTGCACATGATGGGCGGTCTGCCCGAGGAAGAGGTCGGCCAGGAATTTATGGCCGTGGGTGCTCATGGCGACCAGGTCGCAGCCCTTATCTTCCACCCAGCGCACGATCTCCTTGGCGGGCTCGCCGTAAGCCAATTCGGCCTCGGCTGCGATACCCAGCGACTGGAACTCGCTTCGAACTTCCTCCAGGTACTTGGTGTCGGCCGTTATCTCCGGGCTTACCGCGTTGGGACCATAAGTGCGCGCTGCCCAGCCATCGGCCACGTGCAAAAGCACTACGCGGCTGTTCATGTGGCGGGCGAGCACTTTCACGTGCTCAATGATGGCGCGATCCGTGGGTGTGGCATCCAGCGTCACGAGAATTTTGTTGTACATGGCTTCACCAACCCAATCGACGCTCAACTCTGAAACCGACCTCAATGGCCGAAGATGACGACCCAGGCCTCCCTGAGCGAGTCGGGCAATCCATAGATGTCCATCGCCGTAATCAGCAGGGCGCTGGCCCAGCCGGTGATCATCAGGAACCAGCCCAGCCGCCACTTGCCCATATGCTGGCGCGAACTGGTGAAGTGCAGCAAGGGGAACATGGCCAGCGGAAGCTGCAATGCCAATACCACCTGGCTGAGGGTCAGCAGATCGGTGACGCTGCTGTCGCCGCGCAGCCCGATGATCAGGACCGCCGGCAGCACCGCCAGCGTGCGCGTGATCAGGCGCCGCAGCCAGGGCTTGATGCGCCAGTGCATGAAGCCTTCCATCACCACCTGGCCGGCCAGCGTGCCGGTGATGGTGCTGCTCTGCCCGCTGGCCAGCAGCGCCACGGCGAACAGGATGCTGGCGGCAACGCTGCCCAGCAACGGCGCGAGCGTCAGGTAGGCCAGGCGGATCCAGTCGCTGTCCGGGGCTGAACTGGATGATCTGTCCGCCGGGCAGGGTGGCGCTTTGCTTGCCGAAAAAGACCATGGCTGCCAGCACCATGATGGCCGCGTTGACGAAGAAGGCGATGGTCAGGGAGAGGACCGAGTCGACGGTGTTGAACCGTATTGCCTGGCGGATCGAATGGTCATCCTTCTGGAATTTTCGCGACTGCACCAGGGCCGAGTGCAGATACAGGTTGTGGGGCATGACCGTGGCCCCGATGATGCCGATCGCCACATACAGCATGCCTGGCTGATGAAATCCCGGCGTAAGGAAAGATCGCCCCATCTCGGCGAAGCTCGGCTGCGTCTGCGGGATAACGAAGATTTCGAGGAAATAGCAGAGGCCGATGGTGGAGATCAGGACGCCGACGACGGCCTCGATCATCCGCATGCCCCAGCCCTGCAGCGCCAGCAGCAGCAGCACATCGAGTGCGGTGATGATGACCGCCCAGAACAGCGGGATGTGAAAGAGCAGGTTGATGGCGACGGCGCTGCCGAGCACTTCGGCCAAATCGCAGGCCCCGATGGCCAGCTCGCACAGCAGCCAGTTGGGCCAGCGGGTCCACTTGGGATACCAGTCGCGGCAGGCCTGCGCCAGGTCTTTGCCGGTGGCCACGCCCAGACGCGCGGAAATAACCTGGAGAAAGATGGCCATCAGGCTGGCCAGGCCGACCACCCACAGCAGGCCATACTTGAACTGCGCGCCGCCCTGCAGGTCGGTGCCCCAGTTGCCGGGGTCCATGTAGCCGACGCTGACCAGCAGGGCCGGGCCGGAAAATGCCCGCCATTGCCTCCAGAAGCCGGCTTTGGCGTCGGGCACCTCCACCGAAGCGTGGAGCCCCTCCAAAGAGGTCTGGCCGGATTCCGCTATGACGGTCACGCCGCTCGCGCCGGCCGGGGATGGCAAGGCTTGCTCGCGCCCCTGGGCGTCGTTCGTTTCCGGAGCTGGATCTTCTCTGTTCATCGGCACTGACCCGAGCGGTCGAGAGCTGAATGCACGCGCGCTCGTCGGCTCGTTATTCAAACAGAGGGCGGCCACGAGGACCGCTCATGCTTAGATATTACCTGGAATATAGGCTGAAGCTGAAGTGCTCCCCGCAGCCTGTTCAGCCGTCGCGGCGATGCAGGGTCGGATGATCGTCATCCTTCTTGTCGTTCTGATCCTCGCTGCGGTTGGTGCCGGGAGACCTTGCTGGAGAGTCCTCGCGCCGCAGCGACGGACGGTTTTCCTTGCGGTCCTGGAGACGGCGGCGATTCTGCAGCTTGAGGAGCCGCGTTTTCACGTCCTGAAATTCCGAGGTGTCCAGCAGGTACTGGTTCTTGGCGGGAAGAATCTGCCCGATTTCCTTCTGCGCGGCCTCGATGCGATCCGGAGTCATGGGATGCGAAGCAAAGGCCTTGTCGATAAAGCCGGGCTTTTTCTTTTCCTGTGCCTGGATCTTCTCGAAGAAGTGCACAAAAGACTGCGGATCGTAGCCGGCCTTGTAAAGGTACTCGACGCCAAGGTAGTCCGCTTCGGCCTCGAAGTTGCGCGAGAATTTCATGAAGGTCATCGGCACTCCGATTCCCGCCACGTTGTAGGCGGCTATGCCGACACCGCCGCCGACAAAGATCAGAGGAATCGAGGCGAGATTGGCCAGATTGCCCCGGGTGGCGCCGCGGGCGGCGTGGCAGGCGGCCACGTGCGCGATCTCATGCGCCATCACGCCGGCCATCTCCGATTCGTTGTCAGCCGCGAGGAGCACCCCGGAGTTGACAAAGAAATACCCGCCCGGCAGAGCAAAGGCGTTGATCTCATCGGAGTCGATCACTTTGATGGTGAATGGCACCTGGGCATCGGAATTGCGCACCAGATTCTGCCCGATGCGATTGATGTATTCGGTAATCACCGGGTCCTGCACCATCCTGGCCGTGCGGGTGACCTGGTCGGCGATACTCTTCCCCAGCTTGATCTGGCTATCCATGGAATACCAGTTGCCGACACCACGCCCGCAGCCTACGTTGCGATTGCCGATGGCGTTCAAGTCATTCTTGCCGCCGCCATGGTCGACTGTGTCATCGGAGTTCGCGTTGGAGTTCGCCTTGCTGGACTTGGATTTGTCGTCAGCACTGGCGACGACCACCGACAGCACCAGCAGTAACGCGAGAACCCAAACCTTGGCGGAGCTCATAAAATACACCCCTTCGTCGAACTGAAACACATCGCGCAGCGGACAGTTGCGCTAATGCAGGATCCAGTCAATCTCCTGCCTGAGGCCCTGTGTACTGCTATTTTAGTCCCGGTACCGCGCAGCCACTCTGTAAAAGCGTGCTTGCAGTCAGGTACGGGTGTTAGATGCCGGCTTTTGCAGCCTGGTAGGGCCAAACCTTGGGATTAAGGAGTTATAGGGGTATTGGGTTCCTTGGGGAACGCGGTTCCGCCCACTGAGGTGAACCGATGCCCCCCCGGCAAACGCTAGCACCGCGTTTGCCGGGGGTCACGAGCCACTATCACTTGATGGGAGGTATGTACGGCAAATACTGGGCGAACAGCCAGCACAGGAAAAAGACGATCGGTACATGCACGAACATTTGCAAGACTGCATAGCCGACCAGGTCGCGCGCCTTGAGCTTCAGAATGCCCAGCAAGGGCAACATCCAGAAGGGGTTAATGAGGTTCGGAAGGGCCTCAGCAGCGTTGTAAATCTGCACCACCCAGCCCAGGTGCACCTTATGCAGGTTGGCGGCCTGCAATACGTAAGGCGCTTCGATCAGCCATTTGCTCCCGCCGGAAGGAATGAAGACACCCAGAATGGCCGAGTAGAGTGCGACCAGCAGGGCGTAAGTATTGTGGGTAGTAACGCTGGCGAAGATGTGCGCCAGCCAGTCGGAGATGCCGGTTCCGATGATCATGCCGAAGATCACGGCATAGAACGGGAACTGGATGAGAACGCCACCGGTTGCCGGGACGCACTCGGCAATGGCCCGTATAAACCGCTTGGGCCGCCAGTGCAGGAGAATGCCGGCGGTGATGAACATCAGGTTATAGGTATTCAGATCCAGCGCGGCGAGGGCGCCTGTCGGCGAGTTGCGGAAGACGTTGACCAGGTACCAGATCAGCAGACCTGAAATGATAATGCTAAGCAAGGGGCTGTATTCCAGCCATTCTCCCGGCTTGCCGCGAGGCTCCAGAGGGCGGTCCGGCGGCTCGTATTCAATGCCGTAATACTCGATGGTCTTGGCATTCTCGGGCGAGGGCGCCGACCAGTAAGCAATCACCACCGAAACGACCACCAGCACCAGCGCGGTGACGATGCTCTGCCAGAGGAACAAAGTATCCTTTAGCGGAATGTAACCGCTGATGGCGAACAGCGCCGCGGGAACGGCTCCCTTGGTGGCCATCATCATGGCCGCCGATGAGGAAAGCCCCAGCGCCCACACCGCGCCCACGCCCAGGTACGCGGCACAGCCGGCCGCGCGGTAATCCATGCCTTTCACTCGTTTGGCACATTCGCGCGCCAGTATGCCGCCGAAGATCAGGCTGAGTCCCCAGGAAATCAGGGAGGTCAGGGTGGAGAACAAGGCGATCATCGCGATCGCGCCCTTGGCGGTCTTCGGAAGCGTAGCCAGCCACTTGATGAGCCGGTTCACCACCGGCGTGGTGGCTACGACGTAGCCGCCGATGATGATCATCACCATCTGCATGGTGAAGGGAACCAATACCCAGAACGCCTTGCCGCCCTGGATTGCCAGCTTTGACGGAGACTGCCCGAGCAGCAGTCCGACGATGAAGACAACCACGATCCCTGCAAAGGCAAAGATCAGGGGATCAGGGAACCATTTCTCACTCCAATTGGCGAGCGCCAGCCCGAACCGTGCCAGGCCGCCTTCCGCAACCGCATCGGTTTTTTTCTTGCTGACTTCAGTCGACATAGGATTTTCCTTCTCTCCTGGAATCATGGCTTGTTGGAAAATGCCGCGACTCGCCCCAATTGCGCCGGAACTGCCAAGCGCCAAGCTGTGTCCCAATCCGGCTGCGACGATGCGGTAGCCGCTATGCTACCCGAGTCCAGGAATCACGTCACTAGTCAGCGTGATTATTCCCGCGGGGATAACGGCCCTGCGGCCATAGCTACCAATCAGAGAGAATACCGAGAGATGCGGTATCCCGGAGCTCGGCCGGAATCGGTCTTACTGGCAACACCTACTTGCAGCGACATTTCCAGCAAATCTTGTATACGTTTGCGGGGGCAAGCGCGCTAGCCGGCAAGCGTGTTCCAGGCTGATAGCACCCTTGTGCCATTTTGGGAAAACACGACTTCCTGAGCGGCCCGTGGATGGGGCATGGCCGCCTCGGGACCCGTCCGGCGAGCCCTAAGTTGTCCATCAGCCGCGCCCGACAAAGGGCATGTTGGTCGCCATGATGGTCATGAATTGCACATTCGATTCCAGCGGCAGATTGGCCATGAAGACGACGGCCTCGGCCACATGCTGGACGTCCATGCGGGGCTCGACCGCCATGGTGCCGTTGGCCTGCAGGATTCCCTTGGTCATGCGCGCGGTCAATTCGGTGGCGGCATTGCCGATGTCGATCTGGCTGCAGGCTATGTTGAAGGGGCGGCCGTCGAGGGCGATGCACTTGGTCAGTCCCAGGATGGCGTGTTTGGTGACGGTATAAGGAGCCGAATTGGGCCGCGGCGCATGCGACGAAATCGATCCGTTATTGATGATGCGTCCGCCACGGGGCTGCTGCGCCTTCATCATGCGAATCGCTTCCTGGGCGCAGAGGAACGCACCGGTCAGGTTGACGCCGACCACGGAGCTCCACTGCTCGAAGGAGAGCTCTTCCATGGGAATACCTGGCGAATTGGTGCCGGCGTTGTTGAACAGAACATCGAGGCGGCCATAGGTCTCCCGGATGCGCGTAAACAGGGCCCGCACACTCTCCAGCTTGCTGACATCGGTGGGCACGGCAAGCATGGCGCCGCCACCCGGCGCCGCCATAGCGGTTGTCTTTTCCAGTTCGGCTACGCGCCGTCCAGCCAGTACCACCGAGTAGCCTGCCGCCTGCAGAGCGAGACTGCACGCCCGTCCTATACCGCTGCCCGCTCCAGTCACGAGTGCGATTTTGCCGTTGTTCATTTCCCCTCCCAGGTGAGATTCGCCTCGAAAAGCAACATTGTACACACAGCCGCGCCTTCCACCAAGAACCTGTTGCCGGGGCCGTCCGCGAGATGGACATTTGCCAGGATTTTCGCTACCGTAGGAGTGTCTGTCAGCCCGGCCGACACAAGGACACATTCCGCCGGGGAACCCTTACATGGCGCGGTAGCCAAGTGGTAAGGCAGAGGTCTGCAAAACCTTTATTCGCCGGTTCGATTCCGGCCCGCGCCTCCAATTCTTTCAAGCACTTACCAACCGTACCCCAGAGCTCACGCTAACAAGTCATTAACAAAAAGCGGCTAAGTCTACCTGATTCCATCGGTTCCGATGCCCTGTTTTTGAACATCGTACTGACGAGTTGGGCCGCCTCATCGGCTTTGCTGGTCGTGACATGGGTGTCGTGCTTCAAAGTCGTTTCTGGACGCGAGTGCCCGAGACGTTCTAGCGCAACCTTCACGGGCACACCGCGGAATCCTGCAATGTCGTCGAGTGCGAAACCGGCAGGAAAATACGAAGGCGTGCCTACCGCAGCGACGAGTTTTTCTGCGACCTTGTGCAGCAGGCCACCGGACGTGTTGTGGTTGAAGTTCGCGAGCTGTCGGCCTCTCCGCGGAAATGTCGTGCCGGCTGAGCGCCAGTGAGGGAGCCTATGCGCTGGAGTTCACCCGGCACTATCTGGATCAAATAGGCACAATCGTTAGTCGCGGCGGTCGCCACTCACCCTGCAGATCGTTTCGCCTATTTCACTACACTCCACCGGATCAAATAGTGCGCATGCCAGTGGCGAGAGCCTCATCAAGACGGCGTCCCTCCACAAGGCTTCGCCGCAAATTAAAGCGAGCGCAGGAAGTCCAACAAATCCTGTTTTTGCGCCTCCGTCAGGCCCAGAAAATTCGTAATTACCCTATTCGCTTCCGAGCCCTGGCTTTTATGATCCAGGATTGCCTGCAACAGATCCGAGGTTCGCCCATCGTGCAGGAAGAAGATGCGCTGCCCTACGCCCCAGAGCGGAGCCGTCCGGAATTCGGAGGGGCCGGCCGTACCCTGGGTGATTCCGTCCGCAAGACCGTGCCCCATATTGTGAACCAGCAGATCGGAGTAAAGGTTCGCCGCTTTCAAATTGAGCGCGGCAAGGTCGCTCTTGTCGGTTCGCAGGGAGGGCGTGTGGCACATGGCACAACCCGCGGCGACGAAGTTCGCATTCCCGCGGATCGTTGAGGATGTGGCCGGAGCGGGAGTGGGAGGCGCCAACAGCCGCGCAAAGGTAGCAAAATGCTGCATGCCGCTGGTGCCGCCGCCGTCGCCGATATCCGCATTGTAGACAACATGATCTTCAGGTTGCGTATTGAAGTTGCAGTCCGGCGTCATGTTGCGTTCGGTCGAGAACAGGTCGTTGGTGACGCCCATTTCGACGTTGTAGGCCTCGCCGGAAAACATTGTCAGAGACTTATTCTGCGCTTTCCACCCAAATCGCGTGATGGTCCCGTCGTTGCCGTTGCGGTTTTCGTGGCCGGAGATTCCCAGAGCCAGCTTCGCAGCCTGGTACGAAGTTTTGTTGGCGAGAATGGTGGACTCGGAGATATTCTCGATCATTCCCGCGCCGAACATCGGGGTGGGAATGCGGAAGATGACGTTATGGGCGGCCAACTGGGACTCGAAATCAGGCTGCTTGATCGAGTTGCATCCCGGAGCATCCACCCGGCCCTTGATGGTGAAGAGATTGTGAACCTGGCCATCCGGGGATCCGTCCGGATTGCGAACAAAGCGCGCTTCCCGCACGGGACCGTCGGGGGTAATAAATGGCGGGATGACGTTTCTGGCGCCATCCAAGTTCGCCTGCTCGATTTGCGGATTGCTGAATGGGCTGGTGCCGCCGATCGCCGGGTAGGAGTGGCATACGCCGCAACTGTTCGCATTGTAGCCCGGCCCAAGGCCATTCCCGGACTCGTTGCCCAGTGTACCCGCCACGGAGTGAAGCTGGGTGAACTCCGAGGTTAGAAACGGGAAAAGTATCCCCTTTTCCGTGGACGTTAGCCCGCTAATCGGATCGCCTGCACCGGCCTTGCCTTCACGAACCCCGGGGTCCTTTGCCATTTGAGAGGCTATGGCAACTGTGCCCGTAATTCCCAACAACAATATCAATATGCTCCGATAGTGCCTCATCTTGTGGACTCTCCTTGGACCTTCCCAGCGCGTAGCTAAGTTGCCGGGGTGGGCGGCAGCTCTGGCCCTTCCCCGACAACGAATTGAGCTGCAAACATCAGAGTACGTGGAATGCGCGAGAGATGCCCGAAGCATGACTAAATTGTCATCTTCCGGTCATCGGTGGTTCATCTCGCCCAGCTGGCGGTTTGCGGTTGCGATTGGGCGCGAACTTCCAGGCCGGTTGCACCTTCGGCTGTCGCGCGAAGTAGCCCGGAGCATATGCGACGCCCGGTGTGGCGGAGCACACTGACAATCGAGGAGAGAGCTATCCCCCGCCAAAAAGGTACTGTGCGGAACTGGGCCGAGTTCCCGCTGTTGCTACTCTCCACCGAAGATGAACGATTGATAACCGGCGGATGACAAATTTGTCATGTATTGAGCAACGCTTGTGGCTGCCTAGATACTCTGATGTGAGTGCGCACTTCTCAGCAAGAAGTCCCCTCGCGACGGGCAGGAACAAAAGGTTTGCGGTGGCAGCGATAAGCGAAATGCAAGTACAGAGGGTCACAGAAGCGAAAGTGATTTCTGAATGCCTGAAGAACGAATTCTATCGATCGGGGTTTTGCGAAGACCGGGATAGATTCGAGAATCTCGTTCTGCGTCCTGATCGGAAAGACCCGAAGGAGAATGGACTGCGTCTTGAGTTGCTGCTTAGCCGCCGCAGTCTTTGGCGCGAGCTGCCGCGTGATACGCAGTGGTGGCAGGCTTGGCGAAGGTGTCAACGTGAGTCGTGATAATTCGAACAATGGCCGCAATTCTTTTGTAAGTGCGCGCATGCGCCTTCGGATGCTGAGGCGCAGGAAGTGCGGACTATCGTCCGATACGCAACTTTGCGACCTGCAGCGGCTTTGTGCCGACATCATTAACCAAAAGAACGGGATGTGGAACAAAGCGGACACGATCTCAGTTCTACAATCAATCGAAGGAGAACTCGCGAGCTGGATGCAGAAGACCGCGAATCTACATGAATCCGCAATCCTCGATTGCAGACCCTGCGCATCCCCGCCTTCCTCGACGGCAGATTCCGAAACTCCAAGAAGCAATAAGAAAGATTCTGCTGGACCAGCCTGAAAGCGCAACCAGTGATTTTGTGCCGCCAAAATGGATGGGCTGTGCCCGCCTCCGGACGTGATAGAGAAGAGTTACTCGCGGCCACATCGTGCATTGACTTACGGTCAGATAACAGCTCCATGTAAGCAGAGTTGCTGCTTCCAGGTGCGTGCTATTCACAAACGTTCATCCATCCTTCCCCTCCTGTTCTCCCGGAGAACGGCTCTTGAATCCCCCGTCCGGGAAGGCGCCGGCGGCGTCGCAGTTGTCCCCGTCCAACAAGACGATGACGATATAACCCGTTTCATGCTTCACATGGGCCGCTGGAGTTTCGCTTTTGAACGGTCGCGGAAACGTTGAGCTCCGCAGCAAACCTACCGGCGAAAGGCGCTGTGCAATGATTTTGCGTTTGTTGGGGCCGGATGAAGAATTTGTCATGTAGCGAGCAACTCGGAAATCATTCCATTCTTCTGAATTCCTTGTATCTCTGTATCTCTCCAGGGAGAGGGGCCAAGTACAAAGAGATGAAAAGAGCCATCGGGATATGTCTGCTTCCGCCACTTTTGTTGTTTCTTTGCATGTGCGGATCAGGAGGGTCCGGATCATCTTCAACCGTCTCCCAAACCAGCGGCACGGGCAGCGCGGCATCGCCGGACGGCAGTTCCGGAAACAACCCCAGTTCAGCGCCTGCCGACGGATCGTCCGTGGGCTCCACCTCTGCGACCGGCGGTGGCTTGACGGTAACGCCGAGTTTTCCCAGTTCTGATCACGTTTTCGTAATCCTGTTGGAGAATCAAAGTTTCTCTCAAGTCTTCCCCTCCGGAGCCGCGACCAATTGCGCATCCTCCGGCATGCCTTACCTCTGCAGCCTCGCGGCTGCCAACGGCCTGGCTGTAAACTTCTACTCCAATTATCATGGCTCGCTGCGTGCCTACCTCTACAGTACTTCCGGTTCCGCCTGGACGGGGGAGCCGTACGACTGCTCCGGCAGCAGCTGTGCCTCCGCCGGGGTAATTACCGGAGATAATCTCGTTCGGGCCCTTACCGCCGCCGGCAAAACCTGGCGCGGGTACTTCGAAGACATGCCGTCCCAAGGCTACATGGGAGCGTCGAGTGGCCACTATACACAGCACCATAATCCTTTCAAGTGGTACTCCGATGTTGCCGGCTCATTGACTCAGCAGGACAACATGTATCCCTTCACGCAATTTGCCCAAGACGTGACGGAAGGCACGTTTCAGAACTTCAGCTACATCATTCCCAGTACCCTCCATGATGCTGAAGGATCCGGAAGCCAGAGCTCCAGCGTATTGCTGGCCACCGCGGATGCATGGCTCCAGACAAACATCTCGCCCCTGCTCTCTACGGCTCCCTTCCTGCCGGGTGGTGATGGGATCCTGATGATTGCCTTCGACGAGGGAAAAGTAGCCGGCAAGTCCGGCGACTCTTCCAACGATAACTCCTGTTCCCCAACTCAAGCTTCCGGCTGCGGCGGGCATGTCGTGTTCGTGATGATCGGCCCTAACGTGATCTCCGGCTCAGTTACAGCTAATACCTACCACTTCCAAGACATGTTCCACACGACCATTCACCTTCTGGGCCTATCCGACTATATGAACAATGCTAACGGAGCGGCAGACATTGCACTGCTGCCGGGGGTTGACAAGTAGCAGTCCGCGCGTCCGGTACCGAGTAAAGCGGCTTGAATATCTTTTCGGTCAAGAGAGACGGTTTGCGAAAGCTGAGGCCAATTCGGGAAGCAGAGATTATCGCCGAGTTCTTGCGGAGCGAGTTCCACCATCCGGAATTTCACGATGATCGGGAAAGATTTGAAGCTGTCGTTTTGCAGCCCAATCTCAATGACCAGACGGAAAACGCACTCCGGCGTCAGCTTCTGTTCCGACGTCACGGGCGAACCTGGCGCGAACTGCCGCCGGATACCGCCTGGTGGGAGGTGGAACTGGACCGCCAAGATATTGACTGTGTGCGCCTGTCCCCCCGTTCTCCATGGAACGAAATCGCGAATGACAGTATGCGGCTGATCGACATCGTGGAGCGGATCAGTACAGGCCACCTTACGGGACATACTGTCTCTAAAGTTCAGTCTATCCATTACCATCTGCAGCAACGCCTTGGCGGCAGTGCTGTTGACTCGGTGCTCCTGATTGGCGTGGAAGGCGAGAAGGAGCCCTTGACCGTCCTCGACGGTAACCACAGGCTGATAGCTGCACTGCTCTGTCGCCACGGGTTGCCACCGGACCAATTTCGCTTATTGTGCGGTTTATCCCCAGGCATGAACCAGTGCTGCAGTTACGGGATAAACTCCGCCAACACTCTTCGGAATTCCAGGCTAAGCCGGCTCCGCGGGCTGTTTGGTCTGCGAGCGTAATCTTCAGGGGAGAGTGCAGTTTACACAATCCTCTTGCACGGGCCGGTATTGCAGCTGTCTACAGTGCGGCTGACCAACGGCAGCCTGCGAAATGGAATGCCTTCCTGGTCGCGGCTGCCGGAGCAGCAACGCTGGCAGCTGGTCGCCTTTCTGAAGTCGCTTCGGTGAGATTCTCCTGGCCAGATCAGCCTGCGCATGCCGGCCCTGTTGTCCCGGTCTAACCAATTCCGAACCGCATCAGGCGATTCAAGATTTTGACCTCCAAGAGCCAGACCGTAGTGCCTCTTGTCACATTCTCATGTGAGCAATGAACTAGACAGTTTGCTTGCTTTTAACCACCCTACAGTGATCAATTCTTTCCCCAAAATCGGGGTCGTTCTGCGGGGGAGCGGCCTGACTGACATGCCGTTTCCCGCTCCTGCCACGGCGTGAGAACCGCCCGCATGCCCAGAACGATGTCGTAAGGAGTGGTTCAGCGAAGGTGACGAGCCAGAATTCAACGGAGAAGCAATGATTCTAACCAGAGCAGAAGAGTCGATGCTGGCCGGCGAGGAAGGCGAAGCGCGAAAGCTCGCCATGGAAATCCTAGTCAAGGTGGGGGACAAACTCGGGGCGCAAAGGCTCGTCCCGGTCTCCAGCGCGCACATAGTGCTGGCAATGTACAAGAGCATTTTCGAGGCCGGGGTCGAGGTCTGCGAGAAGTTCGCCGCCATGGGCGCCAGGTTCAAAGTGCCCACCACGCTGGACCCCAGCGGCATGGATACGCAGGACTGGCGCGCCTTCAAGACTCCCGAGCTGTATGCGGCGAAGCAGCTCAGGGTGCAGAAGGCATACGAGCAGATGGGCGCAATCATGAGTTGGACATGCTTGCCGCACTTCACGGGCAACATGCCACGCTTTGGCGAGCATGTCGGCTGGACAGAATCCTCGGCCGTCGCGTTTATCAATTCCGTGCTGGGCGCGCGTTCCAACCGGGAGACGGCAGTGCTCGACGTCTGTATCGGCTTGACTGGAAGAACACCGGAATATGGTTTGCATCTGGACGAAAACCGCTGCGGGACGGTTCTGGTGGAAATGAAGATCGGCGGCCGCGAGCTCGAAGGCTGGGAGTACCCGGTACTCGGGTATTTTCTAGGCAAGTCGCTCGGCGGCGACATCGGCGTGGTCGACGGCCTGGCAGGCGCGCCGAAAATGGACCAGCTCAAGTCGATGCTGGCAGCCGCGGCTGCTTCCGGACCACTGGCGTTACTGCACATTGTGGGAATCACGCCTGAGGCACGGACCCGCACCGAGGCTTTCGCAGCGAAAGCCCCGACACGCACCATAACGGTTACGGAAGAAACGCTGAAACTGACGCGCGCCGAAATGTGCACCGTCACGAACGGCAAGGTCGATCTGGTTGCGGTCGGATGCCCGCACTACAGCATTGTCGAGATTCAGGAGGTAATCCAGCTCCTGGCCAACAGAAAAGTGGCGGCGGGCACGGAGTTCTGGATCTACACCACGAAGCAAGTCAGGGATTTGGCCGAGCGCATGGGGTACTACGCCGAGCTATCGGCGCTGGGCGTCAAAATCGCCACCGAGACCTGCATGTTGATTTCGCCGGTTGAAACCTGGGGCTTCAAGACATTGATGACCGATTCCGGCAAGTGCGCGTATTACGCCCCCATGCAGTGCAAGACCGACGTAATTTTCGGCAGCACGGCCGATTGTGTCGAAGCCGCCGTCCGGGGCCGAATCTAGGAGGCAAGGTGAAGATACTCAAAGGCAAAGGCGTGAGTGACGGCCGCAGTGCCGGACCAGCACTGGTGACGAAGCAGATGTTCGGCTTTTGGGGAGGAGTGGACCCGGCCAGCGGAATCATCATTGACCAGCGGCATGAGCTTCATGGGCAGAACATCAAAGGCAAGGTCTTTGTCTTTCCCGAAGGCCGGGGGTCGACCGTGGGCGCGGCCGTCATTCTTGAACTGGTGCGCTGCGGCAATGCTCCCGCGGCCATCGTCAATCGCCGCACGGAAGGCATTCTGGCCAGCGGTGGAATACTGGCGGAAAAGCTTTACCACACGCCGCTGCCCATCGTCGACAATGTCGAGCCGGATCCTATAACGGAGATTCGATACCGGAGATTGGGTGGAAGTGGATGGCACGGACGGTACCGTAACCATCCGAAAATAACAAACTGTCCAGCAGGGAGCGCCGCCGAACTCGCAGCCAGGAGCAATCTACGGCAAAACCAGGGATGTTATAGACCTTCAAGTTCGGCTTACCGTCGCCGCTCCCTGGTGGTCGCGGCGACTGGAACGTTTCGCTTCGGTATACACCATCCCTGGTTTTGCTCTAATCGATTCTTATCTCGGAGTATAGCTAACAAGCTCGCCAATCCCCAGTCACTTCACCAGTTCCACGAGAAAACCGGAGTCATCCTACGGCAGCGTCGAACTTGTGGACAGGCACTGCTCTTGGCCGGAACTCCGCCGCTGGCAATGCTGCACACGGGATGTCCTGGAAGGCTGGGAATCATCTCCGGTCGGGCGGGATTATGTACGCGCTTTGGAGACCGTAGCATGAGGCGGCATGCGATTATCAACTGAGAAATTTCCGGCAACCGGCACCAGAGTCGCGATGCCCTGATCGTGAACCAACTGGGGCACAAGATCGTGAGAGTCCAGCCTCAAAACTGTTGCAATGTCGTCCCCCAGTCCAAGCCGGATCAAGTTCCGCGCATTGGCGCTACGCCGCATGGTTTTGCTCATGTCTTCGTAGGGCTGGCCAAAATGGTCGAAGAGAGCGGCGGCCATCTGCGTACTGTCATCCTCCGATAACTCATAGTTGCCCTTTAGCACCAGTGCCCTTGCCATCATTCCCGCGGCGAGAGTGTCTTCCAGGCTGGGTGCGCCGTCATCCCCGGAGCAAACGATTTGTATGGGATTCCTGGCGCCTGCCGCACACTCGACGGTTGCCGACAGATTGGCCAAGCATCCCACAAGCACCTTGGAGGCCGCGGTCACACGGGAGAAAGCGGCCGTGCCGTTGGAGGTGGTCAGGACAATGCCTCTGCCGCGCACTTTCTCGGGCGTGTACTCCGAGGGGGAATTGCCGAGGTCGAACCCCTCTATTCTGACCCCTTCGCGCTCACCAGCCAGCAGCCAACGTCCCGGACTGGAGGCAGCTAGAGACCTGGCCTGATCGATAGTCGCGACCGGCATGACCTTGGCCGCGCCGTTGCCGAGCGCATGAACTATCGTCGTGGATGCCCGCAGCACGTCAACCACTATGGCGCAGGAGTGAACAAATTCCTTCGCCTGCACATGCTCCGGCAACAGGCAGATACGAACAATTTCACCCTTGCTCATTCTCTTGTCCCTGGCCCGTCAACTATGCCGGCAGGACTTCCCGAGCAACCTGCATTCCTGCGCCCGCTTCGGCCGGCAAGTGCCATTTCCGAAAAAACCATGTCCCGGAGATCCACAAACACAATCCGGTTACGCAAGGTCTTTCCGGTTCCCAGAAGAATCTTGCAGACTTCAGCAGTTTGCAGGCTGGCGACCAAGGCGGGGCTGAAGGCAGGGGTTCCGAGCTGCTGCTCTAATCCTTTGCCCCGGTGGCCGCCGTACAGTCTCTGGATGCTGTTGTCGCCGGGGAATTGCGTCGTAACCTGGCCATACCAGCCGGCGATTGCCCCGTGAACGAAGGGAATTCCCAGTTCAGCACAAGCGACGGCCATGGCTAATCGCGTCGCAATGGAGTCCAGAGCATCCACCACGACGTCGACGCCCGCCAACAATTCCTTGCCGCTTTCAGCAACCCAGGCAGCTTGAACCGGCGTGAAAGTTATCGCGGGGTTTATTTCCGCTACCCGCGCCGCCGCGACGCGAACTTTGGCGCGGCCCACAGTTCCCATGGTTGCCAGTATCTGCCGGTTTAAGTTGTGTTCCTCGAATACGTCCGGATCGATGGCGACCAGCGTTCCGACGCCGAGTCTTGCCAACTCCTCGATGACATAACCGCCGAGTCCGCCGCAGCCGGCCACGGCAACGCGGCTGCGAAAAAGTTTCCATTGATCGCCGACGGAGACGGTCTGCCGGTTACGCTGATAGCGGGAGGGCAGAATTCCGAGGCCCAATGCGGCCTCTTCCACCTGGGCACAAGAAACGCCAAAGCGTTCTGCCGCTGCGGCCTGCGAAGCCCAGGGCAGTAAATCTTCCGGCGAGTGCTGGCGCAGAAACTCCGCCAAGTTTTTCTCCATGCTGCGATCTCCACCGCGATCCGCTGCTGTTCAAAGTACAACCAGTCTTGGAAACATCCCGAGAGCAGCTCAGCGTCCCGCGCTTGCCCGAGCTCTTTTTTTACCCGGCCGCGGCGATTTATCGAATGCGAGCAACTCCTTGGCCACGGCGATAAACTCCCGGGCGGCTTTGGAAAGGTAATGGCCCTTAAGGTAAACAGCGGCAACAGCAGACTTCGCTTTCGGGTTCCTGAGCCGCAAGAAGCAGATGGGCAAAGAATCCTTGAGGTAATAATAGGCCCCTTCATGGGTGCGCGGAATAAAGCTTTGATTGATCAGCGAGCTTGCCAGGCCGCGAACCACCAGCTCGAACACCGTATCGACGCTCTCACATTCGAGAATAACGTTGGGCCTATTGATGCCCGCATCGCTGAACAGACTCTCCGAAACCTGCCGAATCCTCATTCCAGGCTTGAGCAGAATAAACGGGCTCGACTTCAACAATGAGAGATCGATTTCCGGACCATCATTGTCCGGGTTCCGGTAGCGTCTCTTATCGAAGTCGGCGGGCAGGTAGCGGTCGGGAACCACCGCCAGAATCTCGTCGGGACGTATGAGGGTATATTCCAACTGGTCGGTTTTCATGGGAAGATTCATAATCGTCAAGTCCGTCTTCCCACTCAGGGTCAGGCCCTCCAGGACGCTGGATTTTTCCTCGACCAGCACGATTTCAATCCCGGGGAAACGCTGCCGATAGACGGGCAAAACAACGGGGAGAACCGACCTGTCGCGCAGCGGGGAAATGCCAAGAATCAAGCGGCCCTTGGCGCCCTGGTTGATGTCTCCCATTTCCCGTAGCAGCTGGCCCTCCAGATCCACGATCTGTGAGGCGATGGAGACGAATCTTTCTCCCGCATAGGTAAGCCGCAACGGCAGAGTTTCCCGGTCAAACAATTGAATGCCCAGCTGGCGTTCCAGTTTCTTGACGTGCAGGCTGAGGGCCGGCTGCGAAGTGTACAGCTTGCGCGCGGCTTTGGAGATGCTGCGCTCTTCCGCCACCGTCAAGACGTAGCGCAAGTTCCAACCATGCATAGCCACCTCGGATGAGGCAACGCGACTTATTGCATTTTTAAATATCCGCTATGTCGAACATTAAATTATCACAAATACCTTGAAGGTGCTATAAGTGTCCTCCAACAACGCAATTGATGGGACGGCCGCCCGGCAGGCGGCCGGAGGCCAAGCGAGGATGTTCGCCGTCAGGCGACATACGCCGTGCCTGACCGGATTGAAACAAGGAGGTCTTCCATGTCATCCCGGGCTCTTCTCTACGAGTCAACCCAGCTGACCAAGGCTCAGGCGCAGGCGTTCATCGCCGCGTTCGTGGGCTGGGTGTTCGACTATTACGAAGTGTTCCTGCTGACTGTCCTGATGGTCCCGATCAGCCGCGATTTGCACCTCTCGCCCAGCCACGCGGCTTACGTGTTTTCGACCCAGCTTTTCTTTCTGGCGGTCGGAGGCGTTGCCTTTGGTCTATTGGCTGACCGGTACGGGCGCCGCCCGATTCTGATGTGGACGATCATAATCTATGCCGGCGGCACACTCGCGCGCGCGTTTACCTACAGCGAAGCCTGGCTGCTGTCATGGACCGCCATCGCGGCACTCGGCATCGGCGGCGAATTTGCCGTCGGTCAAAGCCTGGTGTCCGAGGTGATGCCCACGGCGAAGCGCGGCTGGTGGGGAGGAATTCTCTATGCCGGGCACTATCTGGGTGTTATCGGCGGCGCCTTCGTCGCCGGATACCTGGCGCCGGTGATCGGCTGGCGCTGGACGTTCGCCGTTTCCGGTTTGCCGATAGCCTTTGCCCTCTACGTGCGCTCATCGGCGCCCGAGTCCGACGTCTGGGAGATGAAGAAGAAAGAAGCGCGCAAGATCGATTGGGGCGGCTTTACCCGAGGCGCTTTTCTCAGGCCCTTTAGCCTATGTCTCATCGCCGCCATGCTGCAGTTTTTCGCCTACTACGGAATTACATCATTCCTCCCGACCTACCTGGTGAAACAAGGCTTCTCGCTGGGCCGGGCGGCGTGGTGGATGTTCTTCATCGCCCTGTCCGGAATCATCGGGTCGGTCGTGGGCTCGTATACCAGCGACCGCTGGGGACGGCGAGTCACGCTGTCGTATCTGGCTGGAATCGCCGCCATCAGCGGCCTGGTTCTTTTTGCCACATGGCGCTATCTACTCACCACATCCTGGATCCTCGTCCCCTTCTTCTGCCTGTACTTCGGCTCCAATGGCGCTACCGTCTTTGGCGTGCTTTTCAGTGAAATGTTCCCGACCGAAGTGCGGACGACGGGTACCGCTTCGGCGCTTCAGATCGGGCGAGGTCTGGCCTTCATTCCTCCGCTCATCACCGCTCAGATCTTTCCGGTTTACGGCTATGCGCCAATCGTTCTGATGGGCGCCAGCGAATTCGGATTGCTGGCGCTATGGGCGTGGGTCTTCAAGGAGACAAAAGGAAAGTCGATTCTCCAAATCGACGCCGAAAGCAAAGCTGCCGCGAGCCGATCGCAACAGGCCGGAGCCTAGGCGAGCGGCGAAAACCGGAACCTGGCTGACAGGTGGGCGAAGAAAGCCCTGGCTGCCTGCGATTCCGAACAGCGATGAAGCCGGGCCCTGGCTGCCAGGTTTCCGGACGGCCCGGCAGAGAGACGTCAACAAGAGATAAAGAAGCATGAAAGCCGCGATTCTGAAAGAGTATTCCAGGCCACTTGTTCTAGAGGAAGTGCCTCGGCCAAGGCCGCGCCAAAATGAGTTGTTGATCAGGGTAAGAGCGTGCGGCGTCTGCGGTACGGACGTCAAGACCCAGGACGGCAAGAAAACCGGCATCAAGCTGCCTCTGATCATGGGGCATGAGATCGCCGGAGAAGTTGCCGAAGTAGGACCGGGTGTCGAAGGCATTCGCGCGGGAGATAGAGGGGTCATTCACTTCTACCTCTCCTGCGGGGAATGCATGTTCTGCCGGAGCAATCGGGAAACGATTTGTATCAATCCGGTGGGACGATTCGGGTTCAACGTGGACGGGGGATTTGCCGAATACCTGGCGGCGCCGGTCAGGAATTTCATTCCGATTCCGGACAGCCTGTCTTTCAGCCATGCCGCCATCCTCTGTGACGCTGTTGCCACCACATATCGCGCATTGTCCAAAGCATCCGTCCAAGCCGGTGAATATGTCCTGATCATGGGAATCGGCGGCCTGGGAATTCATGGGGCGCAAATCGCAAGAGCTCTGGGGGCGAACGTAATCGGAGCCGATATCAATCCGGCGAAACTCGACATGGCGAGGCAGCTCGGATTCGATCGCCTGCTCAAGTTCGAGCCCAACGACCATTTTGTGGAAGAGGTTTTCAAGGCGGCCGGCGGCAATCCGATCTCCGTAATTCTGGAGACCGTGTCCATTCCGCCAACCGTGGAAGCTGATTTGAAGCTCTTGCGAGGAGCGGGGCGGCTCATCTTCGCGGGCTATACGAACACGCCGGTGAGTATTCCTCCTTATGCTCTGGTCTTGCACGAATTGTCGTTCTACGGGTCGCGGGCTTCGAGCCGGGATGACGTCTGCGCGGTAATTTCCATGATCGAAAGCGGGAAGCTGAAACCCATCGTAACCAAGACCTACCCACTCGAGGAAGTGAACCGCGCGATTGAAGATTTGAAATCCGGTAGAAGTATCGGGCGGCAGGTAATTGTAATTGAATAGTTCTTTCCAGGCACACTGCTTGTTAGAAGCAGAGAGTAACAGCTTTCATTGCCACGAGGTTGAAAGAAAGGAAGATCACCGGTGTTCAGGCAATACATCAATGGCGTAACTGTAGAAGGTGAGGAAAAAGCTTTTGATGTGGTAAACCCGGCGACGGAGGAGGTGGTTGCGACCGTCAATGCGGCCAGTGAGCGGCAGACGGTCATGGCGCTGGAAACCGCGCAACATGCATTCAAGACCTGGTCCAGGACTTCCATTGGGGAGCGGACCGGGTGGGTCCACAAACTGCGCGATGCTCTACGCGCCGAAAAAGATACTCTAACCGACCTGACAGCCCGCGAGGTCGGCAAGTCGTACCCGGAGGCCGCAGCCGAGTGCAGCATGCTGTTCGAGGTCCTTGACTTCTATTGCGAAGAGGTCAAGCGCGTTTACGGCACCACGGTCAAGGATTACGGTTCCAAGCCGGGCGAAGTGTTTCATGTCATGGAGCAGTACCCGGTAGGCGTGGCCGTCGGACACCTGGCATGGAACTTTCCCGTACAGAATGTGGCTCTCAAGCTGGGCCCGTCCTTGGCCTCGGGCTGCACCTGCGTGCTAAAGCCTTCGTCGAGCACTCCCCTGGCGACGCTTTATATCGGCGCCATCGCGGAGAAGATCGGATTTCCCAAGGGCGTCATCAATATCGTCTCAGGCCCTTCCTCGTCGGTTGGCAAAACGCTCAATGAGAGCAACATCCCGCGACTGATCACTCTGATCGGCTCATCCGAGACTGGCCGCCAGGTCCTGCGCCAGGCATCCACCTCGATCAAGCGTTTCTCTTTGGAGTTGGGCGGCAACGCGCCGGCAATCGTGATGCCCGACGTGGATCTGGCGAGCACCGCCGCCTTCATGGTCAAGCGCAAAATCCGCGCCTGCGGCCAGGGATGCGGGAATATCAACCGCATCTACGTGCACGCGAGCATCCGCGAGCGATTCGTTAATCTTCTGCTCGCCAACATTGAGAAGGTACAGGTCGGTTGGGGCAAGGAGCTGGGAGATGTCATGGGACCGCAGATCAACAAAGCGGCGCGTGACCGTTTGCTTGGTCTGGTCAAGGAAGCGACGCAAAAGGGCGCACGGATGGTGTACGGCGGTAAAATTCCCGAAAACTTGCCGAAGGGCTCGTTCATTATGCCGACGCTGTTGGACAACGTGCCGGACGACACGCGCCTGTGCCGTGAAGAAGTCTTTGGGCCGATTCTGTCCGTGTTCGGCTTCAGCGACCTGGACGATGTGATCCGCCGGGCGAACGATACCGATTACGGGCTGGTTTCCTACCTGTTCTCCCATGATTCCCGCGTAATCGCCAAAGTCAGCGACGAACTGGCCTTCGGCGAGGTACACGTGAACAACCCCGGCGGCGGCAATTTCGTTCCCCTGCCGCATGTCGGCATCAAGGAGAGCGGAGTGGGCTGCGACGGCTCGCATTGGGCCCTGAAAGAGTACTTCTGGATGCGGCGTATTTCAATTCGTCCGTAGCGCCGGCCGTTAATCGAAAGGCTGAGCCTGGCCGCGCTATGGTGTATTAACTGCCGTGAATGCTGAACCGGCAGATCGACAACGTTGAAGGAGGACCGCAATGACTTCGGTTGTTCAGTCGTTCTATTGCCCGAGCAAGATATTCATGGGAATCGGCAGTCACCAGAAATTGCAGGATGTCATCAAGGAGTGGAAGATTGAACGGCTCTTTGTGGTGGCCGACGCCATGCTCGTAAAAACTGAAATCTTTGCGTCCATCGAGAAAATACTCAAGGACAAAAAGGTTCAGTTTGACCTGTTCACCGAAATCGAGCAGGACCCGAGCGCCAACACCGTTCACAAGGCGTTCGACCTCTACAACAAAGCTAAAGCGCCCGTGGTGCTGGCCCTGGGCGGCGGAAGCACCATGGATACCGGGAAAGGAGCGTGTATCCTCGCCAAAAATGGCGGGCGCATCAATGACTATGAAGGGATTGAGAAGTTTTCCGTCCCTCCGCTGCCGTTGATCGCGATTCCGACCACGGCCGGCACCGGCTCCGAGGTATCAGGATCGTGCACGATCACCGACACCGAGCGCGGCTTGAAGATGTCGATACGCCACGCCAGCCTGAATCCCGCCAGAATCGCCATCCTGGATCCGATTGCGCTGAAGACCTTGCCGGCCTCGGTCGCCGCGCATGCGGCCGTGGACGCATTCACGCACGCCTTCGAATCCTACGTTTCCCTGAACGCGAATCCGCTCACGGATTCCATGAACCTGTACGCCATGGAGCTGATGGCGCAGAATATCCGCCAGTTTGTCTCCAACCGGGCCAACCTGGAAGCGGGCCTCAACATGGGCTGCGCCTCAAACCTCGCTGGAATCACATTCGGCCAGACGGGCCTGGGGAATGTGCACTGCATGGCGCGCTTCGTGGGCGCCTACTGCCACGTGTCCCACGGGCTTTCCACCGCGGTCTGTTTCCCGGCGGCGGCGGAATTCAACATGATGGCTAATCCCAAGAAGTACGCCAGGGTCGCCGTGGCCATGGGCGAGAACGTTCAGGGATTGACCGAAATGGAGGCCGCGAGAAAAGGCTACGAGGCCATCAAGTGCATGTGCAGCGATCTCGGCATCCCGGCACGGCTCAGGGATGTGGGCGCCACCGAGGAGATGCTGCCGGAAATGGCGAAGCTCTCCTTCAAAGCGGGCTATAACAAGTGGAACCCGCGCTTTACCAGCGAACGCGATTTCATGGAACTGTTCCAGAAGGCATATTGACACAGCGCGCACGAGCTGACGGGGGCATAACTATGGACAATATCGGATTGATTGGCACCGGAATTATGGGGCTGCCGATTGCCAAGAATTTGCTGAAGGCGAAGATTCCCCTGACGGTGTGGGCGCGAAGAGAAAATATAAAACAGGAACTTCAAGCCTTAGGCGCTGACATCGCGGCCTGCCCCGGCGACCTGGCGAAGAAGAGCTGCATTATTTTCCTCATCGTCAACTATCCAAAGGACGTCACGGAACTGCTGGATTCGCCCAACGGTATTCTCGGCGGAGCAAAACCGGGAACGGTAATCGCCGACATGACGACGACCGATCCGGAGTTTCCGAGAGTGATGTCCAAGCGTCTGGCGGGAGCTGGAATCGATTACCTGGATGCTCCGATTTCGGGCGGGGCATTGGGAGCACAGAATGCGCAGTTGGTCATCATGGTCGGCGGAAAGAAAGAGGCCGCTGACCGATGCACACCCGTGTTTACGCCCATCAGCAAGAAGGTGGTGTACATGGGAGAGACGGGGAGCGGGCAAACGGCTAAGTTAATCCACAATCAACTTTCTTACACCACATTTTGCGCCGTCTGCGAGGCGGTAATTTTGGGAGAAAAACTCGGCCTGAGCGCGGAGGGCTTGATCGACGTCTTCAATAACGGCACGGCGCGCAGCTTCGCCACCGAAGTCAGGTTCCCGCGATTCATCCTCCCGAAGAAGTTCGATATGGGCGTTCCCTTCCCTACCGCCTTCAAGGACATTACTCTCGCCCGGGACGTTACCCTATCAACCCAGGTGAATTTCCCCATCAGCAGTTGGGTCTATAAGTACATGAAGCAGTGCATGGACACCGGCTCGGAGAAGGATGACGTTTCGACCATGTTCGAAAGAATGAAGGACATCCTGGGGCACGTGAAAACTTTTATGTAAATTGACGCCCTGAGCGGACTACCGATCGTGCCTTGACACAGGTGTTCGCTTGGGAAAGATAGATACGCGAGTTCAAGCTAAAGGAGAACAAACAATGGGCAGGTACATAGCACCCTTGGATCTTGGGGCATCGGTTCACGACCAGAGCTTATTCCTTCTCCGGAGAAACATCGGACAACGCGCCGTTTCAAAAACCGTGGCCGCTTATATCGGGGGCGCGAAGAAGAAGATCCTGGTTGATGCCGGCCCCCCCGACATGGAGCGCTCGCTGAAATACCACCCTTACTTCAAGTGCGAGCCGCGCAGCCCGGAGCAGGAGATGAAGGGAGCGCTCGCCAAGGCCGGCGTCAAACCCGAAGAAATTGAACTCGTCATTCTCACGCATCTTCATTGGGACCATGTAGGCACGGTAGAGTTGTTTCCGAACGCCGAGTTCATCGCGTCCGATGTGGAATTGGCGTTCGCCCTCAACCCGACGCCTTGCCTCTATGCTTCTTACGAGGCCCTGCAGATCGGCATACAGCCGCTGTTTCTGAAAATCATGCACAGGCTAAAGACGGTCGAGATGAAGGAAAAGGAGATCATGGAAGGGATCAGAACGATCCCTATTCCTGGGCACAGCCCCGGCGGAATCGGCGTGGTCGTGGATACCGACGACGGGCCGTACGTCATTGCCGGCGACGCCGTTCCCACCTACCAGAACTTCAAGGGCGATCCCGCGAAGGGTGAGCGCTTTATCATGTCCGGCGTCTATACCGACATGCCGGCCATGTGGAAGAGCTTTGAGCTGATCGACGAGATTGTTAAGGGCGATGTCGACAAGGTGATCCCGGGACACGAGAACCTGGTCTTCCAGAAACCACGCTATCCGCGATAATCGGGCCGGCGCTTGGGGAAGGCGCCCGGATGCCGTTGTATCGGACCGGCGAAAACAGGCTGAGCCCGGCAGCGTGTTAGCGCACCACCTCACTCCACCTCGGGCAGGGCCGCTCGAGAAGCGGAGTTTTCCAGGCCTGGAAGTTTGTCCGGTCGATCAGCGCCACGGGCACTTGGATCGTCTTCGGCACGGGCTGCCCTTTGAGGTAGCGGAGCGCGGCTTGCGCGGCCAGGCAGCCCAGCTTGAAAGAACTGAAATCGACGCTCGCCAGCATGGTGCCGTTTTCGATGCGGCGAACCGCGTCATCGAGTCCGTTGGCGCCGACGACTTTGGCCGTCCGTCCGGCCTCACTCAGCGCATCGAGCGCGCCAAACGCCATTGCGTCGTTGGCAGTCCAGACTCCGTCGATCCGCGGATACTTTGCAAGCATCGCGGTCATCAGCTTCCTGGCATCCGGACGCTGATACATTCCCGTCCCTGAACCCAGCAACCGGATCCCCGAAAATTCACCGAGCGCGCGTTTCAAGCCGGTGACGCGATCGCGGCTGGTCGGGGCGGCGGGGTTGCCTTCGATGGCGACGATTGCGCCCTGGCCTTTCAATGCCTCGAACAACGCCTTCGCGCCCAGATAGCCGACCTCGACGTCATCGGAGCCGACGAAGGTGATGAACCGGCCCGGCATGGGGTTGATGAAGAGAACCACCGGAATCCCGGCATCGGCGAACTTCTGCAGGCCACTCTTCATCGCCACGTCATCGACCGGAACGAACAACACGATATCCGGGCGGTCTTTCAAGGACTTTTCCACCAGGAGCTTCTGTTGCTCTACGTTGTCGGGTATATCCGGCACGTAATGGATGGTCTTGGCTCCGGATTCGCGCGCGACGCGATCGGCCGCAATGCGGGCAGCCTCATAGGCAGGATTGGTGAAGTTCTTGGTGAAGACCGCGATCACCGGCTCCTGCGGCGAGGCGAATCCTGCCAGGGTTCCGAAGGCCAGCATTACAGTGATAATCAAAATGCCTTTCCGCATACTCTCCTCCCGTCGCCAGAGCTGGTTGCATAAATGCACTTCGGTAAAACCGATAATACCCTCAGGGGCTAAAGCCCGCATTTTTGCTGGTCCGAACGGCGGGGCTGAAGCCCCGCCCTTTCAATGCAGTATTTATGCAACCAGTTCTAGACCGGATTCGCGGAAGGTATACCCCATGCAGCAGCCGGGCGATCAGTCCGGCGGTGATAGCGAAGGGTACACCCACTTTGAATCCGCTTTAGAGGGCCGGGGCGACGCGCTGCTTGCGCAGACTCGAATACCCATCTACTTCAGAAGAACAACTCCGTCCTGGATAAGGATTTCATCATCGACCACCAGCGTTGGACGGCTCATCACCGCGTCGAAATGGGTCGATGCCTTGACGGTTCCGCCCAGATTGGTGCTGGTGCCGATTCCGATGTGCATCGTCCCAAAGGCCCCTTCGTCATAGTTGCAGCCGAGCGTGCCAATCGCTTCCGGAACTTCCGGATTCAGCCCCACCGCCACTTGCGCAATGTTGTAAACGTTGGGATCGTTCTGCTCTGCCCAGATCCGCCTGATCCTGTCGGCTTCGTGGCCGCCGCGAACTTCGACTACCGCTCCCTCCTTTATGACAAAAATCACGGGCGAAGACAGCGCTCCGATCCCCAGGTACGGTATCGATGCATCCGCCACGAACACACCGTTGCTCGTCGATTCAAGCGGAGAGAAATTTGCTTCGATATTCGGCGCCGCGGAGAACTGGCCCGGCTTTTCCACCAGGCACTTGTGCGCGTTTCCTTTTCTGCCCTTGAGACTGGTTGCGAACTGCGTGCCTTCTTTCGACGTGATGATAAGGCAATTCCCCCGGGTAAAGATTTCCGCAAACTTCTCGCACAACGGCGCCGCACTCTTGAAATCGGCCTTAAAGGCGCGTGAGGCGAGCAGATCCATGGAGATGGCCGTCAGGGAAAGCACTCTTGCGCCGGCTGCGAGCGCCGTCCTGGAAGCGTTCGTGTGAGCCAGCGATTTGCGCACCGCCAGGAGAACAACGTCCGCTTCTTTCATGGCGGCCGCCAGAGTTTTCTCCGGTTCCTGTCCATCGAGCTCCCGCACGGACATGGATCCCATGGTGACGTTACCGCCGGCAGCGGCGGCAGCTTCGGCGATCAACTGCGCTTCCGCAAGGGTTTCGAAATCGGTCACGATGAAGACCGATTCGCCTTTCTTTACAAAGGCGCATTTGCCGACAATCGTTCGGGCGCCTTGTGCCGCCACCAGGTTTTCCATTTTCGCTCCCTCCGGCGCGAGGCCTCATCCGCCGGCAATGGCATCTTCGGCCAGCTTGCCAGTCTCGACCGGCTCGTAAGGAATGCCCGCCAGCTTCATCACGACTTTGATGGTGACGGTGTTGCTGAAAACATTCATGGCCGTCCGCCCCATGTCGAGGAAGGCGTCGACTCCGGCGATGATGGCCAATGCCTCAACCGGTATTCCGATGGCGGTCAGCACCATTGCGATCGCGACGAGTCCGCCTGACGGCACATTGGCGCTTCCCTTGCTCGCCAGCGACGTCACGAGAATGACCGAAAGCAGCGTTGGTCCATTCATCTGGACATGATAGGCGTCGGCCAGAAAGCCCACGGCGACGCCAAAGTACATGATGGAAGCGTCGCGGTTGAAAGCGTACCCGAGCGGAAGCACCACCGACGCAATGGCCTTGGGAATGCCCATCGCGACCAGCTTTTCCATGTGCAGCGGCAAGGTGGCTTCCGACGAGCGGGTCGCGAAACCGAGAATGATAGGCGCGCTGACTGCTTTGGTTACCTTGAAGGGGTTCTCGCCTAAGACCTTCAGAACGATCCAGAGGACTATCAGCAGGATAAAGAGTCCGAGGTAGACCACCGCCACAAGCTTCGCCAGCGAAACCAGCGTCCTGACGCCCTGAGTCGCGAACAACCAGGCAATAATCGAGAAGATCGCAATCGGCGAGAGCGAGATGATCCAGTTCGTCATCTTGAAGACTGCTTTCATCAGCGATTCAAGGACGTCGACCACCGGCTTGGCTGCGGTTCCAATCGACGCCAGTGCCAGCCCCAATATGGTGGCGAACACCAGCACGGGCAAGAGATTCGCCCCGGCCATGGCCGCGACAATGTTCGACGGGATCATGTCGAGGAAGAACTTCGTCCAGTCCAGCGTCGTGCTGATGTTCCTGGGCGCGTTAGCGCCTGCCGCCAGATTGGCGCCCAAGCCCGGACGAAACAGATAATTCAGAGCAAGTCCTATGAATAAAGAGATGGTAGTCGCGACGAAAAAGAAACCCAGGCTGATGCCCGAGACCTTGCCCAGTTCGCGAGACTGATTGCCCATCTGGTAGATGCCGAGCGTAATCGCCGTAAACACCAGCGGAACGACGATCATCTTGACGGCTTGCACGAAGGCGGTGCCGATAGGCATCAGCTTGGCTGCCGTTCCCGGCAGAACGAAACCGAAGATAATCCCCAGCAGCAGACCGAGCAGCATCTGCAGCGGCAAAGGTATGAGTCTCTTCTTTGGGGCCATGCTCTCTCCTGCGCCGGCACGAAATGTGGAGCCTCGGGAATCTCCCCAATTTCGGAGCGCCGCACCTGCGCCGTCCCACAGGCGGGCAAAGCCCGACCACGCCATGGGACGGCATGAAATTAAAGTTGATCACTCCGGGCTCTACAGAGCAACGCGGACACCCTCACGATGGCGGTACGCCGACTGCGATCGGCGTCCGTATCTTAGCCGTTAGCCGCCTCTAGCGAACCGTCCGGTTGTATTCCGCTCCCGGCGTGAGCACGATGTTCCAGTACTCGCCCGAGCCGCGGATAAAGCGGTAATTGTGGCTGACTCCGGGAGGAATCCTGATCGCTTTCGGCGATTGAATCCGATGCCATTTGTCGCCGAGCATGACCTCCACCTCCAATCCCGTCATATCCGGGTTCGATCCCTTGAAAATAAACAGGCTCTCGAATTCGTGGACATGCGGCTCGATGTGCATTTCGGGGTTATCGACGTTATGCACTTCGCGCATGATCACGTAGATGTTTCCCTCGGGATTGTTATTGTGGTCCGAAAAGACGTGCCTGGTTCCCGGTCCCTTGGTGTGCTTGATCAGCTCTTCGGCGCTGCGGGCCACAACATTCAGTATCAGCTTTTCCATCAGGATCTCCCCATCACTCTGCAAATGGCGCAAAAGCTCTAGTTGGTAAAGTCGTACAGTTTTGCCGGATTGTCGACTAAAATCCGCTTTCTGGTCTTCTCGTCGGGAACCCAGGTGGCCAGCAGATCCAGCAATCCGGCATCAAACGGAACCTCCGTTCGGCAGGACTGGTGCGGCCAATCGCTTCCCCACACCAGCCGTTCGGGAGCCGCCTTTACCAACGCCTGAGCCATGGGAGTGACGTCGTCGAAAGGAAACTTCCCGGCGGAAGTCAGGTAGGCGCCTGAAAGTTTTGCCCAGCATTTGCCTTCGCCGAGCAACGCGATCAGCGTTTGCAAACCGGGTTCCTCGACGCCCAAGTGGGCCGGCACACGGCCAATGTGATCAATCTCGTAGGCCACCGGCAAGCGGCGCAGGCGTGGTGCCAGATCGACGAGGTTGCGGCCGTCGACCAGCAGTTCAAGATGCCAGTTGAACGGAGCCACCAGCTTGGCGAGAGGTTCCAGGGTTTCGAGCGAAACGCCGCCCTTGTAGATCAGGTTCAGGCGCACGCCGCGGAAGCCGGCATCGTGCAACCGCTGCACCTCCTGCCTGGGCGTATTCACATCCAGAACGGCGACGGCGTGCCACTTCCCTTTCGATTCGACAACGGCATCGTAGGTGCAACGATTATCGGGTCCATAAAAGCTGGGCTGAATAATGACCGCGCGTCCGAGGCCCAAGGCCGACAGCATTCGCTGGTAGGCGTCTCTATGTGCTTCCCGGGGAGTGTAGCTGCGCTCGGCAGTGAAGGGATACTGCGCCTCCGGCCCGATGATGTGCGCATGACAATCGCAGGCGTTGGCCGGCACGGGGATGGCAGGCTTTCCCGGGTCGGTCCTGTACCCTTCACTAATTCGTCCATGTGATGATGTGCTGCTCATAAGATTTGGTTCCCTCCCTTTTCTTGCTATTGGGTCTGTTCATTTCGGCCGGGGGTTCTCCGTGGCGATTCATTCTCCTCTGGCGCCGGCGACTTTCAGTTCGGATGCGCCGGCCTGATCGAGAGTGCGCAGGTCGCGCCCGCGCGTTTCCGGCAGAATCAGGGCGGCGATCACCACCAACACGTAAGCGCCGAGGGCGCAGATGCCCATCGAGGTTCCCAACGCCAGGCGCGCGCTGATGACGCCGACCATAGTCGGCAGCAGTGCGCCGAAGGCCCGGCCGGCATTGCCGCAGAATCCCGACGCCGTGCCGCGAATCCTGGTCGGGAACAGCTCCGAAAGATATGCCCCGGTGCCTCCGGCCATTCCGCCTTGCATGCAGCCGAGGACGAATCCCAATGCCAGGGTCAGGTTTGCCGTGATCGGCGCCAGCGTGTAGACGGCAACGGTGGCGGCCTGAATACAGGCGCAGACGATGAAAGTCTTGCGGCGCCCGATCCAGTCCGCAAGGTATCCGTTGACGAATCCCCCGGCGAACGATCCCAGGATATTGATCGCCAGATAGCCACCGGTCGAAAGCACGGAAAGATGCCAGACGATGCGCAGATAGGCCGGCAGCCAGGTGATCATCACGTAGTTGCCGCCATAGATGCCGACCGTCAGCAGAACCGCTCTCAGCGTCATATTCGCGTGTTCCGGCAGGAAGATGTCCCACAGCTTAGTCTTGGTCGCGCCGGATGCCGATTGCCTTTTCTTTTCCGAATCGGTGTACACCTCCGATTCCTTCACCGAGCGGCGAATCCACAGCACCGCCAGCGCCGGCAGAAGACCGGTCATAAAGAGGAGGCGCCAGCTGTATGTAGGAGGAAGCCAGCTGAAGAAGCCGGTTGCCAGCAGAACGGCCGTTCCATAGCCGATAGCCCACCCGGACTGAATGACGCCGACGACACGCCCGCGCACTTGGGGGCGAATAGTTTCGCTGAGCAAAACCGCGCCCGCGGCCCATTCGCCTCCGAATCCCAGCCCTTGCAGGCTTCGCGTCAGCAGCAACTGCCAGAAGGAACTGGTGAACCCGGAAAGAAAAGTGAAAACGGCGAACCAGAGAATCGTTATCTGCAAGACGCGGACGCGGCCGACGCGGTCGGCCAGGACGCCTGCCAGCCACCCCCCAATCGCCGCGACGATCAGGACGGCGGTGGCCAGCATGCCCGCCTGGCCTTTGCTCATTCCCCAGAGGGCAATGAGCGTGGGGATTGCCAATGGGTACATCTGCGTGTCCATGGCGTCGATACTCCATCCGCCAAAACACGCCCAGAACGTCTGCTTCTCTCGCTTGGTCAATCCCGTGAACCAGTCAAACATTTGCCGCCTCCATGGCCAATAACTTTAACCGCGCCCACGTCAATGCGCTCAAGACAATACCCGGCCTTTGGTCTTCGGGCCGAAGATACCGACCACCAGCGCCACCATCACGAACATGGCCGCGATGTAGACGAACACGCTGTTGTAGCCGTAGTAGCTGAACAGGGCAGCGACAATCAGCGGGCCGAAGGAATTGGCGCCGCGGCCGGCTCCATACGAGATACCCGCGCCCGAGTTGCGCACGTGCGTCGGGAAGCACTCCGCCGTGTACGCGTACAGTATGGGCGTGAACATCTGGAACGAGATCATCATCAGGAAGCCGAAGATCATGATCGTGTTCTGGGTATTGCTCAATCCGTAGACGATGGCGAAGAACGCCTTGATCAACACGCAGATGGTGACCAGCCACTTGCGGTCCCAGCGATCCGAGATGACTCCGGCGAGCATGGCGCCGACCGGCGCTCCCAATTGCATCGTCGAGGTCCAGGTCAGCGAGTGCACCAGCGAGAAGCCCTTGGCGACGAGCAGCGTCGGAATCCAGGCCTGCGCGCCATAGAACCCGAGCGCCTCGAAGAACCACGCCGAGACCAGCAACGCGGTTCGCCCGCGGACAGCGGGAGTAAACAATTCCCTGTACTTGCCGCGGTGAACCGGCTGCGGAGCGATGTCGGGCAAAGGCGGCAGTTCGCCGAACTGGGCGCGGGTACGGGCCTCTATGCGGTCCAGCGCGGCGTCGGCCTCATCAAAACGTCCCTGGTTCTCGTACCAGCGGGGCGACTCCTCCAGGCGATTGGCAAACAACAAGATGAGCATGCCGAGCGAGCCCCAGATGAAGACCAGCCGCCATCCCCAGGTTGCCATGGGAATGGCCGCGCGGGCGATGAAGGCCGTCGCCGGAATGCCGCATACCCCGATCATCATGATCCAGGCCTGATAGGAGCCACGGCGCTTCACCGGGAACATCTCGCTGATGTAAGTCATGCCGACGACGGTCATGGCCGAGATGCCCACCCCGGTCAGCAGGCGGGTAAGAAACAGTCCCGCCGAATTCCAGGCGAAAGCATTGAGCAGCGAGAAAACCGAATAGAACAAAGTGGTGAGAACCAGGGCGCGCTTACGCCCGATGCGATCGGAGATCCAGCCGCCGCAGTTGGCACCCACCAGCATCCCGATAAAAGCGGCCGAGGTGATGAAGCCGATGGTGGAAAGAGGCAGCTTCCAGGCGATGCGAATGGCAGGGGCGGCAAAGCCAAAGGTATTGAGGTCGCCCAGCTCAAAAAAGAAAATGTAGGCCATCAGCCACATAATGCCCTTGTGAAATGGCCCGATGGGTAAACGGTCCAGGCGCGCAGCCGCCGATGGCCTGCCAGCCCGCTGTGTCGCAAACTGTGTCTCCATGTTTCTCACCTCTAGAAAAAATTAGAGCCGAAGTTCCGATGGAAGAACAAAGCGCTCTTGACCTTGCGGTCTCAAGCGATGCGAGGGGCCGGCAGGGACGCAAGAAAAAATATGAATTGCCCTGCTATCTGCGAATAAATTCAGGAGCCGGCGGCATTGCCGGTTCTCCAGATCGTGTTGAGAGCGACGCAGCCCATCCGCCTAGCCACGCAATGGACTCACGCATGAGCTGCTGCTTCCGCGGCGCAACGCCGCAGATTAGCTGGCAACTCCCGCGCTCTTCTCTTGCTTGAGCATCTCCATCAGCTTGCTTACCGAGCCGATGGTCTCCAGTTTCCAGACTGCCTCGATGACGCGCTTCTGTTGCGGCCGCGAGAGCACGCCGTCGGCGAGGGCGGAGAATTTCTGCTCGATCTCCGCGTCGCTCAGCGGATTGCGCGGATCGCCTTTGGGATAATCGAGCTGCTTGCTGAACGTCTTGCCGCCGGTGGTGGTGATCGTGACGGCCACGCGCTGCAAGGCCGGGAATAGTTTCTCGATCTCGGGATCGGCCACCACTTCGACCTTGCGAAGCTGCGCCCGCACCGTGGGGTCGAGGATCTTCTCCATGGTGAACTGCGCCGGCGTCACCTGACGGTCGACGATGGCGGCGGCAATGCAATACGGCAGCGAGTGATCGGCAGTCTCCTTGGTGCGTGGATCGTACTTGCTGGGGTCCGCCAGGATGTCGGCCGCCCGGGCCAGCGAGCGGATCTTTACCTTCTCCACCTGCTCCGGCTTGAGGTCGTTTTCATTGAGCAGGTCGAGCACGGCCGAGATGGGCGCGTGCGTAAGCGCCTCGGTGGGGAAGAACTTCATGCCGCACTGCGTGATGCGCCAGGATTTTCCGAGGCCTTCGGTCAGCAGGTTGAGCTTCCACTCCGGACCGAAGGTGTGCGTCAATCCTTCTTTGCCGTCGAGAACGTGCTCGGGGCCGCTGAACCCCTTGGCGGCCAGCAGGGCCGAGAAGACGCCGCTCTCGGTCGCCAGCGGGTCGACCGTATTCTTCATCATGGTCAGCTTGCCGGCCGTGACCGCGCCCAGGGTGGAGCGGGCCGACGCCGAGATGCCGATGGCGTGCTGCATCTGCTCCCAGGAAAGCTTCAGCATGCGCGCGGCGACGATGGGCGAAACGAAAGCCGTCAGCGTGGCATGGTGCCAACCGCGCTCGCGAATGCCGGGAAAGGCAGCTTCGCACAGGCGGCACTCGAACTCGTGGCCGAGGATGAGGCCGACAATCAGCTCTTTGCCGTCCGCGCCGGCGCGCTCGGCGCAGGCCAGCGCCGCCGGAAAGATGTCGGACGGATGCGCCGGGTCCTGCTTCCAGTAGATGTCGTTGTAGTCCATCCAGCGGATCATCAGCGAATTGGCGAGCGCCGCCCGCACCACGTCGACCTTCCGGCCCGAACCGATGACAGTCGCGGGACCGGGAGCGGCGATCTCATCCAGCACCTGGAGGGCAATGGCGATATCATGCTGCTGGTACCCTCCCAGCGCGCAGCCCAGCGAGTCCAGCAGGAAGCGCTTTGCCTGGTATACCGCCTCGGGGGAGAGGTCGCTGAACTTGACCGCGGATGCCCAACGCGATATCTCGGCTGTGATTGTCTCTTTATTTCCGCCAACACTTTGCGCCATGTACTAGCTCTCCGATTTCTCCGCCTGAGCGGTGCTTGCTGGACTGCCCTGAAACTGGGAGGGGGCCGTATCGTCCGAACCTGGTTTCTATCGCGCCGCTTTCTCCGGCGACGCCTTCACATTCGCCGGATTCTTGAACGGCAGGAACGCCATGAAATCGGCATGGTGCACGATGAATCCCTCGGTCGTTCGCTTGACCAGGTCGCCTTCGGCGGCGTGTGCGGCGATGATGTGGCAGACCGCGTCCGGAACGCCGCACTCCATGGCCAGCGCCACGCCGGTGAACGGGTGCCGCAGCATCTCGCCGCGGTAACTCTGGACCGCCTTGCCATCCTTGGTTTCGTACTCCAACAGTTTGCCGACGTCGGCCAGAATGGCGCCGGCGATAACCGTGTCGAGATCGATCTTCAGGCTGTTTCCCATGAAGCGTTGCATCGCCTCCGCCGACTGGCGGGCGATGTGCACGACGCAGCGCTTATGCTCCATGAATGTCGTGGGACAATTCGGGATCAGCAGCGTGAAGGGAATTCTGTTGAGATCGGCCGGGGTGAGTGGGCTCAACTGAAAAGCCCGTTCCCAGGTGCGCGCCACCTGGTTGCGCAGGTCGGCGTTGCCAATCCACTCCAGTTCCGGCCATAGCTGCTTGACGTCGTTCATGGTCGCGGCGCCGGCACCTGAGCCGATTGTTGTCATAATGTTCCTCCTTCACGGCTTCGCCCGGAAAATATGAGCCTGCCACCGCCTGCGCCCTTCCGGCATGAACCCAAGGGCGCGGGCGGGGCGATCATCACTTTGCTTACGAGAACTGGTACAGCTTTGCCGGGTTGTCCACCAGAATACGGTTGCGTATGGCCTTGTTGGGGGCCCACTCGGCAAGCAGATCCAGCAGAATCGCATCGTTCGGTTTCTCTCCGGGCGCGGTCGGATGCGGCCAATCGCTGCCCCACACCAGGCGCTCCGGAGCGGCCTTGACGTAAGCCTTGGCGATGGCAGAGGTGTCGGCTATACTTCGGCGGTCCATCCTTGGAAAGAATGTATGCGCCGGAGAGTTTGACCCAAGCTTTTTGCTTCTGCATCAGTTCGACGACGAAAGCGAATGCCGGATCCTTCGAACGCCTGTCGGGCAACAGGAAGCCGCGCCAGATGATCGAATACGAGCTGGCACGGAAGCTGGCTCAACAGGGCCTTGTTGGCGAGTAAGGCGTCGGCCGGCGAGTTCATCTGAATATGCCATCCGATGTCCGCGAATCGCTTCGCCAAGGGAGCCACCATGTCCCAGGTAGTTCCGCCGCCCTGCGCCAGATTGAAGCGGACGCCGCGCACGCCCACCTCGTGCAGTTTTTTCAGCTCCGCATCGGTTACGCTGCTGTTTACCACGGCGATGCCGCGGGTGGTCTTCAGGCCGAAGGTTTTGAGCGACTCCACGAGCAAGCGATTGTCCACGCCGTAAGTTGAGGGCTGGACGATCACATTGCGCGTGGTGCCGATCCGCTTCTGCAACATCCTGTAATCGGAAATCAGTGCGTCGCCCGGCCGCAGATGCGTGGTTGGGTCGGCCGGAAAACGCGAATCATAAATGTGGTGATGACAATCGGCGGCATTCTTCGGAACCTTGAGCCGAGGCAGCTCCGTGCCGGACGACCATTTGACGGCCTGCGCCGCCGGGGCGGACTGGCCCCGAGCCAAGCTGGCAACGCCAACCGCCAGCAGAGGAATCGCCGCTGCAAATTCGCGGCGAGTACAGCCATTGTTCTTCATCGACTCTCTCCTCCAATCGCTGCCGTTTTACCGCCCGTGCAATTTGCGGCCCGACGCGGGCCGATCCCCCGTCCGAATAAGTCCCACGAAATTCCGCTCAGAAAAGATGGTGGGGAATTATACTCGGGCCTGGAATAATTTTCAGCCACAACTAAACGAAGAATCCTATGCCCGCCACCATCATCGACTCCGCCCTGTTCGGCGACACCTTCAGCAACCCGGCCATGCGCGCGATCTTCTCCGATGAACGCCGCATTCAGTATTACCTCGACATCGAAGGAGCGCTGGCCCGCGTACAGGCGCGCCTGGGAATCATTCCCCAGGAGGCGGCGGAGGAAATCAACCGTCACTGCCGCGTCGAGCAGATCGACATGGCGAGGCTGAAGGCGCAGATCGACGTCATCGGCCATCCCGTACTCCCCACGGTGCAGCAACTGGTGGGGCTTTGCTCCGAGAGGCCTGGGCGAGTGGTGCCATTGGGGCACGACCACGCAGGACATCATGGATACCGCGACCATCATGCAGGTTCGCGACGCCCTGAACCTGGTGGAGCAGGAGATGACGGCGATCTCCGATTCCCTGGCTACGCTTGCCGAGCGCTACCGCGACACGCCGATGGCGGGACGCACCAAGACGCAGCAGGCCGTTCCCATCAGCTTCGGCCTCAAGATGGCCATGTTGCTTGCGACTTTTATGCGCCACCGTGCGCGTCTCGAGGAGCTGCGGGCTCGCGTCCTGGTGGGACAGTTCGCGGGCGCGGCAGGCACGCTTGCCTCGCTGGGCAAAGATGGGCTGCGGGTGCAGAAGGGGCTGATGACCGAGCTTGGACTCGGGCAACCGGAGATCGGCTGGCATACCATGCGCGACCGCTTCGCCGAGATCGGCTGCTTCCTGGGGCTGCTCACCGGCACACTCGGCAAGATCGCCACCGACGTCAACCTGATGGCGCAGACCGAAGTGCAGGAGGTTTCCGAATCCTTCACTCCGGGCCGCGGCTCCAGCAGCACCATGCCGCAGAAGCGCAATCCCGTCTCCAGCAGCTACATCCTGGGCTGCACCGGTGTGGTTCGCCAGCAGGTGGCCGCGCTGCTGGACGCCATGGTGGCGGAGCACGAACGCTCGAACGGCCCCTGGGAAATCGAATGGATCGTGCTTCCGGAGATCTTCCTGCTGTCCTCGGGGGCGCTGGCGCACACCCGCTCCCTCGTCGCCGGCCTGCAGGTCGACCCGGCGCGGATGCGGAAGAATCTGGAGCTTACCGGCGGAATGATCGTGGCCGAGGCGGTGATGATGGGCCTGGGACCATACCTGGGCCGGCAGCGCGCTCACGACCTCGTCTACGAGATCTGCCGCGCCGCGGTTCGCTCGGGACGCCCGCTGCTCGATTTGCTGGCGGAAAATCCGGAAATCTCCAAACATGTCGACCGGTCCACCCTGGCGAAACTTACCGATCCGGCAAACTACCTCGGCGTTACCGGCGAGATGATTGATGAGGTTCTCGCCGCCTACCGGCAGGCGCGATAATCGCGCCTGTGAATAAAAAATCAGAGCCGCTCTGACCAGCAGCTTCGGCTCCACTGCTCGAATCGCGCGGCTGTCAATTCCACTCCGACACCCGGCCCGGACGGCACGGAGATTGTGCCGTCACCGTTCAGAGAATACTCACCCGTCATGCTCAGTAGCGGATTCGGCGAGACATCGATCTCCAGGAACGGGTACGGCATGGGACCGCCGCCACGCCGGCCTTCCAGCACCGCCGCCATCTGCAGCGAAGCATGCAAGTTCACCGCGGTGCCGAAGACATGCGGCATCACCGGCAGATCGAAGGCTTGCGCCAGCGCCGCCACGCGACGCAGACCGCTGTAGCCTCCGCAGACGGAGAGATCGGGCTGGACGATGTTCATGCAGTTGGCAACGAAGAACTCCCGGTACGCCGCCAGACTGCCGAGCGCTTCGCCGCCCGCAACGGCAGTGGATACCGCGCGCGTGAATGTCTGATAGCCCGGGACGTCTTCCGGGAGCACGGGCTCTTCGATCCACAGGAGCCCGGCTTCCTCCATTCGCTTGGCAGCCTCGATCGCCGCATGGGCCGTGTAGCCGCGATTGAAATCGACCATCAGGGCGGCGTCAGGTCCCAGTTGAGTCCGAAGCTGTGACGCCATGACTCCGTCAGCGCGCGGGTTGAAGCCTCCCCTGGGCTTAACGCCGCGGAATCCGCGGTGCAAGCAGACATCGACCTCCGCCTCATAGTGGGCGTAAGGGGAGTTTCCCGGCCTCATGAGCGGTCCGCTGGCGTAAGCAAAAACGCGGTCGCGGACGGCGCCGCCCAGCAGGGCAGCAACGCTGACGCCCTGGGCCTTGGCGCTGATCTCATGCAGAGCCACGTCGATGGCGGAGATGCCCATCGTGCCGACGCCGCGGCGATCGTAGTTCAGTGCGGCCATCATGGCCTGCCAGTGGCGGTTCGTCTCCAGAGGCGATTGGCCGAGCAGAATGCCGGCAAGACGGCTGCGAACGAAGGCCGCCGCCGGATGCGGAGCGGCTCCCACCTCTCCCCAGCCGCTGATTCCCGCGTCGGTAACCACCTCCACCAACAGGAACTCGCGCTGACGGAAAGTCGAAACCGCGTTTCCGACCGGTTCGGACAGGGGAAAACCGACAATGTATCCGCGTATCTCGGTGATCTTCATCGCGGTGCCTCCTCGCCGGCCGCGGCTGCTTAACAGAAGAACGAGCCGGAGAAGCGGACACTCGGTCCCGCATTCCGGCTCGCTCCCTCCTTCAGGCAGTTACTCGATGATCTTCTTCGCCCGCAGCGTGTTGTCGATATCGGGCTTGAACACCACGCCCGCCGCGATCTCCTTGACGCGCTTTACTTCGCGCTCGAAGATCGCCTTCGTCTCCTGCAGGACGTAAGCGGCATCGGCCTTGGGCACAACCACGATTCCGTCCTTGGAGCCGATCACGACGTCGCCCGGCATGACAACCACGCCGCCGACCTGCACTGGGAAGTTGACTTCGCCGGGACCATCCTTGAAACAGCCGCTGGCCACAACCGTACGCGAGAACGCCGGCAGCTTGAGCTCCTTGAAATCCTCTACATCGCGGATAGCGCCGTCGATGATGATGCCGGCGACGCCGACCGCCTTGGCGGTGCGCGCCATCAGCCCACCGAAGCCCGCTCCCTGCATGTGGCCAAAATAATTGCCAACGATGATATCGCCCGGCTTAGCCAGCGCGAGAGCCTTGTGGAACATGAGGTTGTCGCCCGGCGCGCACATCACCGTAATGGCCGGACCGGCGATGAAATCGCCTTCATTGGCCTGCTTCATGCCGGGATCCATTACGCGGAAGCGGTTCATCGCGTCGGCGATATTGGGCGTGGGATACTTGGCCAACTCGGCGATCAGAGCCGGATCCGCCCGCTCGATCACGGTCTCGAAACGAAAGCCGATCTTGCCGAACACCGTTGAAGCAGTTGTCGCTGCGGTAGTCGTCATTTTGAATTCTCCTGATGATTGCCTACAAAATTAAGCAAGCCGCCATGCAGAATGACTTCTATCTGGCGGGAGGTAAGAGTGTGAGTGACCGTGAACTGGCTGCGCTGAGTGCGGTTGACGACGACGAATTCTCCCTGGCGAAGATCACGGGCGGTATCGGCGATCTCCAGCTCGTCGCCCGGCTGAACGCCGTCGTAATCCGCCGCGTTCTTGAAGGTCAGCGGCATGATTCCGAAATTGATCAGGTTCGCCATGTGAATGCGCTCAATGCTCTTGGCGATTACCGCGCGAACCCCGAGATACATGGGACATACGGCGGCGTGCTCGCGGGATGAGCCCTGGCCGTAACTGAGGCCCGCCACGATGACCGACGACATGCCTCGCTTGGAAATATCGCGGCAGTTGGCGGGGAAGTTCGGGTCGACATTCCTGAAGATGAAGTCGCTCGACTTGCCGATGTTCGAGCGATAGCGGCTCACCTGGCCGGCGGGGATGATGTGATCGGTGGAGATCTTGTCCCCCAGCTTGATGGCCACCGCCGCTTTCAGGCTCTTCGGCATCGGCGAATTGCTGGGCGGCTCTCCGATGTTGGGGCCGCGGAAAACCTCGCCCGAACAGGAAGGTTGAACGAACATGCTGTCGTCGACGAAGAACTGCTGGGGCAGTTCGATGGCCGGCTGCGGGCAACCCAGATCGCGCGGGTCGGCAATCGTCCCGCTGAGCGCGGCCGCGACCGCCGCTTCCGGACTGACCAGATACACCTGCGCGTCCTTGGTTCCGCTTCTGCCTTCGAAGTTCCGGTTGTTGGTGCGGACGGAAACCGCTCCGCTGGGCGGCGACTGGCCATAGCCCACGCAAAAACCACAGGCCGATTCCAGGACGCGCGCGCCCGAGTCGACGATGTCGGTCAACGCTCCATTGGCGGTGATCATGCGCAGGACCTGGCGGCTGCCGGCGACGACTCCGAAGCTGACGTTGGGATTGACCTTCCGCCCCTTCAGCAGCGTTGCCACCGTCATCATGTCCTTGTAGGAAGAGTTGGTGCAGCTGCCGATCAGCACCTGGTCGACCTTGACTCCCGCCACCTCGCGGATCTTTTTCACATTGTCGGGCGAGTGCGGCAGGGCAACGTTCGGTTCGATGGCGCCGAGGTCAAGTTCAATCACACGCTCATAATGCGCATCCGCATCGGGTTTCAGCTCCACCCAGTCCTGCTCGCGCTGCTGCGCGCGGAAGAACGTCCGCGTTACCTCGTCGCCGGGAAAGATGGAGGTGGTCACGCCCAACTCCGCGCCCATGTTGGTTATGGTGGCCCGCTCCGGAACCGTCAGGCGGGCGACACCCGGACCGCCATACTCGATGGCGGCGCCGACGTTGCCCTTGGTCGTCAGCGATTTCAGTAACTCGAGGATGACGTCTTTCGCCGTGACCCAGGGCTGAAGCTCGCCTCGGAGATTGACCCGTATGACCTTGGGATAGGTGAGGTAGAACGCTCCTCCGGCCATGGCCACGGCCACGTCCAGGCCTCCGGCGCCGATGGCCAGCATGCCTACCGCGCCCGCCGTGGGCGTGTGGCTGTCGCTGCCGATCAAGGTCCATCCCGGCCGGCTCAACCGTTCCAGGTGAACCTGATGGCAGATTCCATTGCCCGGCTTGGAGAAGAGAATGCCGTACTTGGCGGCCACCGTCATCAGATACTTCTGATCGTCGGCATTCTCGAAGCCTTCCTGCAGCGTGAGGTGGTCCACATACGACACGGAAAGCTTCGTCCGGACGCGTTCTACGCCCATGGCCTCGAACTGCAAATAGGCCATGGTGCCGAGTGCGTCCTGCGTCAGCGTCTGGTCGATCCTGATGCTTATCTCGGAGCCCGGCTTCTTCTCTCCTGAAACCAGGTGCGATTCGATCAGCTTATCAATCAGATTCAGGCTCATACCGGCGCACCTTTCCCCTTCTTCTCTCGTCAAGAGCGGTCAGGATCCTAAACCCATATCTGCCAAAACCAGGCAGATATGGGGCACCCGGCGGTTTCGATACGCTGAACTCAACGTTCAAGCTGCGAAGCCCTAGCGCCCCAGATAAATCCCCCTGCCACGGACGAGTCCGGGCAGGGGGATCAAGTACGGTTCGATCCGGCCAATATTGGGAACGTCAGACGCCCAGAGCGTGCTTGCGCATCCGTTCCAGCGCATACTTCAGGAGCGCCGCGCAACGGTAGAGGCCGTGCACGAACTTGCCGTACGGCAGCATCAGGAACAGGGTCATCACCAGGACCAGGTGAATCACCAGCAACAAACCCATGTTCGCCGACTCGCGAAGCACCAGCAGCAGCAGACCGGAGACGCTGGTGAGCACGAGCAACATGATGAAAGCCACGTCCATTCCGTACTGGCTCTCGTCGGTGATTTCGCGATTACGCCCTGATTTCAGCGCCCACATTCCCACCGGTCCGATGATCAGGCCGAGCCCGCCGAGCGTGCCGCACACAACCGGCAAACTGGTATAGCTATATGGGCCTGGCCATCCGAAGAGGTAGTAGTAAATAGCGCCCAGCGTCGTGGCCACGAAGCATAGCCCGAAGCCGTAGAAGGTGAAGTGGTGGAACCAGCGCCGCGCTTGCGAGCTGACCTCTCCCGGATATGCGCAACCCGGGCCGCCGCCCTCCAGGTATTTCAACTGGAGCACTTCCTTGATGGCCGTGGCCAAACCGGGAACATTGAGCAGATCGGAAGTTTGTTCGCCGATGTCGCGCCAGAATCGCAGCAGGCCGGTAAGCAGCGCGATAGCCGCGAACGCTCCCACAATGACGAAGGTTATGACCAGCGCTTCGTGCGAGATGATCTGGTAGAAGTTGCCGCCGGCGACCGCGGTCGACAGGCTCCTGCTTCCCACCGCCTGAGTCACGGCAAACATAAAGGCGACCAGCGTCAGCACCGTAACCAGCGCAGCCACCAGGCCGTTGGCGCGGAAGGCGCTGGCCAGCGATTTCGGCCAGGCGTATTGCTCGTAAGAGGAGGCGCGGATGCGGGCAAACGTCTGCGGCGGGTTCACCATCCACTCGTGCGGTGGAGCGTACTGGCAGGCGTAGTAGCACTCGCTGCAGTTGTGGCAGAGGTTCGCCAGGTATTTCAAATCGCCCGCCGGGAACTTACGGCGATATTCCATGGCGGGCCACACCGCGCAAAAGCCTTCGCAATAACGGCAGGCGTTGCAGACGGCCATCATCTCTTCGCCGATTTGCATAAGTTCACTTTGCGCCATGAGCTGCCTCCTTGGCCGGGGAAACCGAGGCAATCTTCTTGGCGGCTTCCGCTGCCTCTTTCCCCGCAATTCGTCCAAAAATGTTTCCAATCACCAGCCCGATGCCGCCGACATAGCCTTTGGGAAGGACATTTCCCGCCATGACCTCGCCGCTGGCCCAGATGTTCTCGGCCGGCTTGTCTCCCTTGAACAGAACCGCTGACTTGCTGTTAACCTTGGCGGCGAAGTAGGTAAAGGTCAGTCCCGGACGCAGCGGGTAGGCGTAGAAGGGAGGATCGTCGAGGCGCTGGGCCCAGTGGGTCTTGGGCGGCGTCACACCGGCCGTCTTGCACTCATCCAGAACGGTGTGATCGAACTTGCCGGGCTGCACCGCGTCATTGTAGGCCTTGACGGTCGCTTCGGCCTTCTCCACCGGCACGTTGATCTGCCGGGCGACTTCGGCGATCGTGTTGCCCTGGATGGCCGGATAGCGGGAAGGCATGAATTTGTTGATCGTCTTCGCATCGACTAGGCCGTAGGCAATCTGGTCGTCCTGCTGGGCGATCATGCGGCCCCAGACGGCGTAACGGAAGCCCCAGAAATTCTCGCCCTCGTCATAGAAACGCTCGCCATGCTTGTTGAGGACGATGCCCAGGGTGACGCAGTCAAGCCGGGTTACGATGCCGCCGTCGAATTTCGGCGAGCGGGCGTCGATGGGAACCATGTGCCCCTGCGTAGGATCGCCGGTGGTTTCGGCTCCGGCCTTGATCAGCTCCTGCAGGACGGTCCCCGTATCGTAGGGTGTGCCACGAATCAGGAAGTTATCCGCCGGCGGCCCCCAGGCCTGACGCAGCCATTCCATGTTCGATTGCAGGCCGCCAGCCGCCACCACAACCGTTTTGGCGGCAATGCGGACGGTGTCTTTCCCGTTCATGCAAACGGTGGCGCTGCGGAAGCGGCCGTCCTGAATGTCCAGGCCGATTACTTCGGCGTCATAGAGAACGCGCGCGCCCAGCTTCTCCGCGTAGCGGTAGTAGGCGTTCATCATCGACTTGCCGCCGCCCAGGAACCAGGCGTTGGTGCGGCTGAGATGAAGAGTGCCGGCAAGCGCCGGTTGGAAGCGGACGCCGTGCGCCCTCATCCAATCGAGGCAGCCGGGCGATTCGTAAACCGTGATCTTGGCCAGTTCCTGGTTTCCCAGCCCGCCAGTCACACGCTGATAGTCGGTCCACATTTCGTCCGCCGGATAGGCGCCGGTGTATGGATCGATTTGCTTCTCGTGGGCGAGACGCAAATTGCGGGTGTGCCGGCTATTGCCGCCTCGCAGCGCTTTCGGAGAGACCTCCAGAATGAGAACGCTGGCCCCGTTTTCAAGTGCCGTAATGGCTGCGCACAAGGCTGCGTTCCCGCCTCCGATTACGAGAACATCCAAATTGTCAAACTCTGCCATAGCTATCTCCCATGCCGACGTACGGAATTGTTCAGCAACGGCATGTCCCGTCCCGGACGTTGCTTTGCGGCCAAAGGGAACTTTCCCTCCGCCGCCGATTTGCCGGAAGTTGATTGGGCAGAGATTAACGCGGTATTTGCATTATCGCCAATATATTGATAAGAATGATCGATACTTAAAAGCAGAAAGATTAATCATGGAACTGCGCCACCTTCGATACTTCGTCGCGGTTGCCTCGGAGAAGAGCTTCCGCCGCGCCGCGGAGCGGTTGCACATCGCCCAGCCTCCCCTCAGCACGCAGATCAAGCAGTTGGAAGAAGAGCTGGGGCTGCTGCTGTTCGAGCGCACCAGCAGGTCGGTACGGCTGAGTCCCGCGGGGGAGAATCTTCTGCCCATGGCAAACAGCATTCTGGAGGCGACCGACCGGCTGAAAACGGCCGCCAAGCAGAGCGCCGAAGGGGCCATTGGCCTGCTTACCATCGGCTACCTGCCTTCTTCGCTTGGTCCTTTGCTGGCCGAGGCGATGCGCAGCTTCCACGCCGCTCACCCTAACGTGCAGATTTCGCTGGTCGAGCAGCGTGCGCCCCAGCAGATTGAAGCGGTTCTGAACGGTTCGCTGGACATCGCGCTGACCCACGGAAGAGTCGACCAGAGCGAGCTGGCAGCCGAGCTCTTCAGCGAAACTGACGTGGCGCTCGCTTTGCACAGAGGCCATCGCCTCGCCCGCAAGGACAAAATCTCTCTCGAGAGCCTGAAAGGCGAGCGGCTGGTGCTGCTCCGGCATGAATTGACCTACGGTTTCTACGATCCGTTCTTCGCCGCCTGCGCCGCCGCCAACGTCAGTTTGCCGGTCTTTCAGTACACCAACGACTTCATAACCAAGCTCTGGCTGGTTTCGGCGGGGTTCGGCGTCTCTCCGACGATGCTGCCGTCTTCCCTGTACTTTGCCATCACCGACGTCGTATTCCGTCCGCTGACTATCCATCTGCCGAAAGCGAAGCTCTTTCTCGTTCACCGCAAGGCAAACCATTCGCCTCTGCTGCGAACCTTCGTGGATCACGTGAGAAAAGCGCGCGCCCAATAGAAAAACGAGAAGTGATGCCGGCACTTCCGTGGTGACGCACATCCCACCGGAAACCGCTTCGGCGCGGACGCGCCGTACTACATCATTCTGATTGCAGTATCAATTCTTCCTATCAATATATTGGCGCTAATCACGATTTTTATATAATCTTCCACTCCCAAACGAGCTTTTACTTGCGACTACTCGCCCGCCGGAGTTTATTAGCTTAGCCTCGAGCTGTTTTTTCCGAAGGCGAGGCGTCGGTATCTCCGGGTGAGAATCGAGAAGCCTGAAGCGACAGTACCGTCCAAGCAAGCGATTCCCCGAGATCGCGAATTATTATGAGGAGGAAGGGATGGGCAAAGGCAAGCCACTCTATAAGAGTCTCTACTTCCAGGTTGTCATTGGAGTAGCGTGTGGAATCACCTTGGGCGTGGTTGCACCGAAGTTCGCCGTCGAATGCAAGCTGCTGGCGGACATCTTCCTGAAACTGATCAAGATGATGATCGCCCCGATCGTGTTCTGTACGCTGGTGGTCGGCATAGCGGGTTCGCGCGCATCGGGCGGCAAAGTCGGCAGGGTCTTGCTGAAGTCAATGGTCCTGTTTCACTGCTTCACCATCATCTGCCTGGCGCTTGGCTTGTTCGCGATCACACTGGCAAAGCCCGGAGCGGGTCTCAACATCGATCCGGCGAGCCTGAATACATCGAGCATCGCCTATCTGACCACGACCTCCAAGATATCTACCTTCTCCGATTTCGTTATGCACGTGATTCCCACCTCTTACGTCGCGGGGCTCGCGCAGGGCGATGTGTTGCCGGTGCTGCTGATTGCCATCATGACCGGGTTCAGCATCATCCATGCCGGTAAAAGAGGCGAACTCGTGCTGAGCGTGATTCAGTCGGCCATGAAGATTGTTTTCAATATCATTGGTTACATCATCAGGCTCGCCCCACTGTGCGCCTTCGGGGCCATGGCTTTCACCGTGGGCAGGTATGGGATCGGCGCGCTGAAGTCACTCGGCATGCTGGTCATTCTGTTCTATGTGCTGTGCGCTGTTTTCTGGATCGTTTTTCTGGGCGCGCTTTGCCGTTTCTATGGGTTCAGCATCTTCAGGCTGCTGGCGTATATCAAGGAAGAAATCTGGATCACGCTGGGCGCGGCCAGCAACGAGCCGGCCATGCCGGGCATGCTGATGAAGATGGAAAGGCTTGGGTGCGATCGCGGGGTCGTGGGCCTTACCATACCGGCGGCCTATGCCTTCAATCTCGACGGCACCGCGATTTACCTGTCTTTCGCCACGATGTACATCGCGCAGGCCTGCAACATCCATTTGAGCTGGGGCAAGATCCTGCTGATGCTGGCAATCATGTTGATCTCGGTTAAGGGATCAGCCGGCGTTTACGGAGCACCGCTGGTGGCGCTGGTCGCCACGCTTTCGGTCTTCCCCGATGTGCCGGTCGCCGGCATTACCCTGATCATCGGTATCGACCGCATCCTTGCCGAAGCGCGCGGGACAGTCACGGTTCCCGGTCATGCCGTCGCAACCATCGTCACCGCCATTTGGGAAAAGTCCTGTGACATGGAAAAGCTAAAAGCCGAACTGAAGAATCCGACTTACGACTACAGTGCGCTTGCGGAACAAGCGGTGGAGACACCTGCTGCGGCAGCAACCGCGGCGGCCGGTGACGCATAGGGCAGATCGACTGCAACCTCGGGTGAAGGACCGGGGCCGATGCGCCTCAGCCTTTGGCCTTGCCGATCACAAGATGTTCCGGCCGTTGCACTGGTTCATTGGAGAGATATTCCTATGCTGGTAGATATCTATGCGGAATATGCGCGACAGGAAGCCGGGCGCGATCTTTCCCCGGACGTTATCCACTATGCCAAGCGCGCTTTGCTCGACTGGTTCTCGGCGCTGATTCCCGGAACCCGTGTTTCGCCGGCGGTAAATCTGGTGCAGGCGCACGCCGCCGAATTGGGACATGGCAGATCCAGCCTGCCGGGGCTGGGTACTGTAGCGTTTCCCGGGACCGCCGCCTGGATCAATGGCAGCGCGTCGCACTCGGTCGAGTTCGATGACATTTACCGCGACGCCATTTACCACCCCGGCTGCCCGACGATTGCGGCCGCGCTGGCGGCGGCGGAAGACCGCGGCAGATCGGGCGAGGAGTTGCTGAAAGCCATTACCGTCGGGTATGAGATCTCTACGCGCATCGGGACGGCGATGCAACCTTCTCATTACAAGTTCTTCCATACAACCGGAACTATAGGGTCTTTCGGCGGCGCGGCGGCAGCAGCGACGTTGTTCGCGCCCAAAGACGCCAATGCGGCGCGCCACGCCCTGGCCACTGCGGCCTCCCTCGCCGCCGGGCTGCAGCAGGCATTTCGCTCCGACGCCATGACCAAGCCGCTGCACGCCGGACATGCCGCCTGGGTGGGAGTAACCGCCGCAGCCGGCGCCGCCCGCGGCGTCACCGGCGCGCTCGACGTGCTCGAGGGCGAGGCGGGCTTCATCGCCGCGTTGTCGCAGGTAAAGCCATCGCCGCGGTTCAGCGAGGGCCTGGGCGAACACTACAACATCACGGAGGTCACGCAGAAGAACCACGGCTGCTGCGGTCATACTTTTTCTTCCATCGATTCCGTGCTGTTGCTGAAGGCCCGGAACAACCTCGATCCGGCGAAAATTAAATCCATCGCGGTTGAGACAGCGCAGATCCCCATCAACGTAACCGGTAACTTCTCGCCCAAGACGGAGTACGAGGCCAAGTTCAGCCTTCCCTTCGTGGTGGCGCACGCGCTGCTTTACGGCTCCGTCCGGCTCAATGCCTTCACCGCCGAACGGCTGGCCGATCCTGCCATTCGCGATCTGATGAGCAAGACGACTTTGCAGCCGGATGCGGAGATGACAGCCAAGTTTCCCAACTTCCGCTCGGCCAGGGTGGCCATCATCATGCAGGACGGCCGCCGCTTCGAGCACTTCCAGCCGCACCGCAAGGGAGATCCGGAAGCGCCGCTCTCGGATGCGGAGCTCAATGACAAATTTCATGAACTGACTTCTCCGGTTATAGGAGAAGAAGCCGCGGCCCGGCTTCTGGATCAGCTTTGGAAGATGGAGAAGCTGCAAGTAGCCGATCTGCGGTTGGCGGAACTGAAGAGTCTGGAGTCGTTGCACTTCCGGCAGACTGTCGGTTGACGGTCATGGAGTTCGCCATTGAAGATCGAGCGAGTTGAGACGCGCATCGTCAATATCCCTGAGACTGAGTCGCTCGCCGGCTTGCGAGTGCAGCCGCCCCTGGTTCGTTCATTTGTCACCCTCACGATCAAGACCGATGAGGGACTGGAGGGGCTCGGAGTCACGTTCGCCTTTTACTCCAAGGCCCTGACCCCCGCGCTCAAGAGCGCCGTGGATGGACTGGGAGCGCTCATCGTCGGCGATGACCCGATGCGCCAGGATGCGATTCTGCGCAAGCTGAACGATGCCGCTGGAGGCTCCGGACCCGGCGGCATCTTCATGCTGGCGCTGTCGGCCATCGACGTCGCGCTTTGGGATATTCGCGCCAAGGCCTTGAATGTCCCTTTGTGGAAGCTTTTGGGCGGGGCCCGCGAACGGGTTCCGGTTTACGCCAGCGGCGCTCTTCAACGCACCATCTCCAACCAGGATGCGGCTCGCTCTGCCCGCTGCCTGGCCGAGCGGGGTTTCCGGCAGATCAAAATGCAGTTGGGACTTTCGAAGGATTTTTCGCCGGCCAAAGAAATCGAGCGGGCGCGGATGGTGCGTGACAGCGTCGGCCCGGACGTCAAGCTGATGGCGGATGCCAATCAGGGGTGGCGCGTCGAAGAAGCGATCGAGGCCGGTCGCCGGCTGGAGGAGCTGCGGTTTTACTGGCTGGAGGACTTGACCGCACACGACGATTTCGACGGGCTGGCGCGAATCACGGCTGCGCTGGCAACGGCCACGGCCGCCGGCGAGTACGTCTGGGGCATCGTTCCGTTCCGGCACATGCTGGAGGCGCGCTCCGTCCACATTTTGATCATTGACCTGTTACGCGTCGGCGGAATCACCCAGTGGATGAAAGTTGCGGGAATGGCCGAGGCCTTTAATCTACCGGTGGTGAACCACTGCTTTCCGGAAATCCAGATTCATTTGGTCGGAGCTGCTCCCAACGGCCTGACCGTGGAATACATGCCCTGGACGCTGAAGCTATTCGAAGAGGTTCCCGAACCAAAGAACGGCGAGCTCATTATGCCCAGCGGTCCGGGCCTCGGACTTCGTTTCGATCAGGATTTTCTGAAGCGTCACAGCGCGTGAGCGTACAGGCGAAAGCGAGGTTTGGATAAGAAAATGCCTTCAACAATTTTAGTTACGGTACCGACGTTGGCGGCTGCTGGCATGGAGCGGCTGCGGGTCTCGGGATCGAAGACCATCTTCATCAGCAAAGCCGGGGGCGTGACCGAGATGTTGGAGCGCCTGAAGGCCGAACCGGTCGATGCCGTCGTCGTCCGTCAGTTGCCGTTCGGCGCGGAGGCGATCGAGGCGGCTTCGCGCCTGAAGGTCATCTCGCGCCATGGCGTCGGCTATGACGGAGTCGATCTGGATGCCGCCACGCGGCGGGGCATTCCGGTGTTAATCGCGCCGGCGGCCAATTCGATTTCCGTGGCTGAGTTGACGATCGCCCTGATTCTGGCGGCGTCGCGTGCCATACTGCGGCACGATGCGGCGATCCGCTCCGGCGCCTGGGACCGCTCCCATGTCGGCATGCAGCTCTCCGGGCGTACTATCGGCCTGGTTGGAATCGGCTCCATCGGCCGCATCGTAGCGCGCGCTGCCGCCGGACTCGGCATGCACGTGATCGCCTACGATCCTTATGTTTGCCCTGGATCGGGTGAGCCGTCGTCGATTGAGCTGGTGGATTCGCTCGATGCGCTGCTGCAGCGCTCGCATGTGTTGTCGCTGCACTGCCCGTTGAACGACGCGACGCGCAACCTGATCGGCGCGGCGCAACTGGCACGCCTGCCGAAGGGAGCCATCGTGGTCAACGCCGCGCGCGGTGGCCTGGTAGATGACCTGGCGCTGGCCGAGGCGCTCAAGAGCGGCCATGTGGCTGCCGCCGGCTTGGACACCTTCCCCAAGGAGCCCTTGCCCGCGGGCCATCCGTTCTTCACCCTTCCCAACATCGTGATGACGCCGCACATGGGCGGCTCGACCGATGCCGCGCTGGACTCGGTGTCCGTGATCGCCGTCGATCATGCGCTGGCGGTGCTGAACGGTGCGCCCATCGACCGCGCGGTGTGCGTCAACCCGGCGGTGCTGGATAAGTAATCGGGCAGGCTCACCGGATCCGAAATAGATAAAGCAACAATGTAGGCCAGGGTCATGATCCGCAAGTACCGAAGGTGCCCCACCCTCGCGCCGTGCCGTTCGGCGCTAGGGTGGGTTATGGATTTATGGATCGACCTTGCATCCCACCTTAGCTCCGCTTCGCTCCGCGAAGGTGGGGCACCACAGGGTACATCATCAATGAAACTGCTCTAAAGTCTTCTCAGCGCGAGCGGCTTCGCCGATGCCGCCGGAAAAGCCACGCCGGCGCGCTCGGCTTCGGCGCGCAGGCCGGAGCTTACCTTGTCCGTCAACGGAATGCCAGTGCGACGGCGCACTTGCTCGGCCCGCTCCTCGGGCTCGCCCGGAATCATGATCTCGTCCACGCCGGCGGCGCGCGGGAGTTTCTTTACCCGGTCCACGAAGGTATCGGCCCGCTGCTCGAATTCCTGCCGCAGCATGAACAGGTCGGGTTTCATGGCAATGAACAGGTGCCCGACATTCTGCGGGACAGTGTGGTCGAAGTACAGGCTCTTGACCTCGCCGCCGTAGTTGGCGCCCGTGTAGAGACCGGCCAGCAGGTCCATCAGCATGGAGAGCGCGGCGCCCTTGACGCCGCCGAAGGGCAGGCAGACGCCTTCGAAGGCCTTCTTGGCGTCGGTGGTGGGCCGGCCGTCTTTGTCCAGCGCCAGGCCTTCGGGAATGGGCTTGTCGTGCATCGCCGCCAGACGGATCTTGCCGCGCGCGATCACCGTCATCGCCATGTCGAGCACATACGGCGGGGCTTTGCCTGCGGGCACGCCGGCGGCCAGCGGCGCCGCGCCAAGGAAAGTCGTGCGCCCGCCCCATACGGGAATAGCCGGCGAAGAGTTGGTCAGAGCCAAAGAGATGTAGCCTGCCTCAATTGCCTGCAGCACGTACAGCGCGGCCATGCCGAAGTGCGTGCTGCGCCGCACACCCACCATGCCAATGCCGGACTCGGAGGCCAGCCGGATCGCCTCCTGCATGCCGCAGCGTCCGGCGATGAAGCCCATGCTGTCATCGCCGTCCAGCAGCGCGACGGCTCCGGCAACGGGCGTAATCGTGATCTTCGGCCTGGGATTGACGAGCCCCCGCCGCAGACGCTCCAGATACATGGGAACGCGCGATACACCATGCGAACCCACGCCTCGCAGGTCCGCCTGGACCAGGCCTTCGGCCACAATGGCGGCATCCTCTTCCGGCAGGTCCGCTTTCATGAAAATTTCGGTGACGAGCGCCGTCAGGTGCGCCGGATCGAAGTAGCTTTGCCGGTTGCTCATTCCTTCCTATCCTTTCTCTTCGCCGGTATGCAACCGCTCTCTTCGCCGGTATGCAACCGCAATCTAGCACCGCCCACCAGCCCGCGAATATCTTCGCCGGCACCCCAAAAATCAGCCCGCGAAGCGGGCAGAAGATAATAGCCCAGGGCGTGAGCCCTGGGTAAAGCGGGATAGAGCAGATAAGCCCCGTAGGGGCGACAGAGCTCTCACACGCGCTCTAAAGCCGCGCCCTGATACGAAGTATTCCGGAGAGGCAACTCCTACGCCGGTTTCGCGCGCGCTTCAAGCTGAAAAGTTCGGAGAAACCGCCCCCAGTCTACAACCGCGAGCAAACTCAAAAGTGGACAAAATGAGAGTATCGCTGCCGGAGGGGAAGGCAAGCAACTTAGTTCAGCCTACAAAAGCAAAGCGCTCAGCGCGATACTTCCGCCTGAGCGCCGCAAGCCGCGTGGGACGATATCACAGCACGGCTTCGAGTTGAGCGTAGATCTGTTCGTCGGTAAAGTGTCGGCCCTTGATCGCTCCCGCCGGGCAGGTCGCGACGCAGCAGCCGCAGGATTTGCAGACTGCGCTGATGACGCGGCTGACGTGTTTCTTCTCGTCGTATTCGATGGCGCCGTAGGGGCAGACTCCCATGCAAGTTTTGCACCCCGCACACAGCATCTCCATCACTTCGGAGTAGACGCCCTCGATGGCGATCTTGCCTTGCGCGATCTTCGCCAGGATGCGCGCACCGGCGGCGCGGGCCTGCGACACCGTGTCGGGAATGTCCTTGGGGGCCTGGCAGGCGCCGGCGATGAAAATGCCGTCGGTCGTGGTGGCCACCGGATCCAGCTTGGGATGGCTCTCGATGAACCAGCCATCCTTGTCGCGGCTGATGTTGACCAGGCGCGCCACGTTGGAGGCATCTTCGCGCGGCTCCATGCCGACCATGAGCACCACCAGGTCGGACGGGACCTCGACCTCCTCGCCGGAGAGCACCTCTTTGACCTGGACGAACAGGTTGCAGTCGTCCTTGGCGCCGGCGGCGCGGACGGAAGGCAGGTCATTCTTGCCGTACATCAGGAACATGGTTCTTATTTCGGCCGTCTTCTTATACAGGTCTTCGCAGCCCTTACCGAAGGCGTGCATGTCGATGTACACATCCTGAACATGCGCCTCGGGAACGGCTGACGTAATCTCCTGCGCATACTTCAGCGCGGTCATGCAGCAAACGCGCGAGCAATAGGGATGCGTCTTCGAGCTGCGGCTACCAACGCAGTGAATCAAGGTAACGTTGCGCGGCCGCTTGCCGTCGCGGGTTTCCAGCCGTCCCTGGCGGAGCATGGCCTCCAGTTCGAACGAGGTGATCACGTTGGGCAGGCGGCCGTAGCCGTACTGCTCGATGCGGCGGGCGTCGAATTCCTGGTAGCCGGTGCAGACCACTACCGAGCCCACTTCGAGCTTGATCTCCTCGCCGGCGCTGTTTTTTATGGTGGGAATGAAGTTCCCGATGTAGCCCTTCAATTCCACCAGTTCGGTTTCGAGGAAGACCCGTATCTTGGGATTGCGGCCGACGCGCAGGATATGGTCCTTCAGAATGTCCGTGGCGGAGTCCAGATAAGGAGCGGTCGAAGCGAGGCGAGCCACGTTGCCGCCGAGCTGATTGCTTTTTTCGACCAGATAAACCTGTTGCCCGGCCTCGGCGAGTTCGAGCGCAATCGTTAGGCCGGCGATGCCGCCGCCGATCACCAGAGTGGAGGAGCACATCGGCGCCGAACGCCGCTCCAGCGGCTCGTGAAACTTCACCCGCTGCACGGCGGCGCGCGCCAGGTCTTTGGCTTTGTCGGTGGCGGCCACCCGGTCTTCGTGCACCCAGCTGCACTGCTCGCGGATGTTGGCCATCTCCACCATATAGGGATTGATGCCGGCGCGTTCCAGCACCTTGCGGAAGGTCGGCTCGTGCATGCGCGGACTGCAGGCGGAGACCACAATGCGGGTCAGGGAGAAATCCTGGATATCCTTGAGAATCATCTCCTGGCCCGGATTGGAACACATGTACTTGTAGGAGCGCGCATTGGCGACACCATCAAGTTCCATGGTCGACTCCGCGACCGCATCCACGTCGACAACTTTGGCGATGTTGGTGCCGCAATGACAAATGTAGACGCCGATCCGCTCTTCTGCCATAGCCCTTCCCTACTCTATGCTGTCGGCTGCAGGCCCGCCGTCTTGGCGATCGCCTTCGCCTCTTTGGTCGCGTAGGCCTCCTGCTGCAAACTCGCGAAGTACATCGCGAGGGGCCGGTAGGCCATGTGCGACCACTTGCTGAATGGCACCTCCAGCGTAAGCATCGGAACTACGCCCATGAGGTGCACGATATAGGTAATGTTCGCCGCCGCCGGCATTCCCAGCCGGTGCAGCAGGTGCTGAACAATGCCCGTAATCGATACGAAAAGAAGCAAAACCAGGAAGATCCAGTCCGACTCATGCGAATGCTTGCGCGCGGGAATATTCTTCTGCAGACGCCCGCGGAAGGCGATGATGCCGGTGCCGATCAGGCCGACGGTGGCGATGTAGCCGAAAGCATGCACCCAGCGGATCTCCGGTCCGTACTGCATGTCGCGGAGGAAGAACATGATCAGCACCAGCATGGTGACGTAGCTGAGCATGAGCACCAGGTGGATCACCCAGGGCTTCCGGTCATCGCACTCGCGGTAACGCTTCTGGGTGAAGAAGTGCGTAACGAGCGTCGGCAATAAACGTATGTAGGCCCCGAATGAGACCTCGGGCCGGTGTTTCCCGCGCATGGTGAAATGCCACATGCGAATACTGTTCAGGCCCAGCAGCAGGCCCAGCGTGCTGCCCATAATCCAGTCGAAGATGTGAATGGAGTGCGCCGGCAGGAACGCCTTTGGCCCGTCGTAGATCGATATGTCTCCGCCGCCGTAGTTGAAACCGAGATAAAGAAAACCCACGGCGGTCAGGATGGCCACGATCACCATCGCCCCGATTTCTGCTTTCCAGGAGCGGTAAAACATCTTGGACAGGCCGGTGAAGTCATACTGCGAAGTGAGCCAGCGCCGCAGGCTCATCATGGTTTCGCCCGGCTCGGCCCCGCGCGGGCACTGCTCCGAGCACTCTCCGCAGTAGTAGCAGAGCCATGGCTCGAGCGAGGAGCGGAGGCGGTCGGTGAGCCCCATCTGGAGCTGATGCATGGACCGCCGCGGGAACAGGAACGGATCCTGAGCAAACGGGCAGACGGCCGTGCAACTGCCACACTGATAACATTTGGCGACATCTTCAGCGCCGTAGTGCTGCAAATCTTCGACAAACTGCGGGTTCACCTGAACGGCCATAGTTTTCCCCTTGCGCGATCAGAGCTGCGCAAGCGCTCTCGCGTTCTTTTCAATCTCCACCAGGCTGACATCGGCCCGGCCCTGCTGGCCTTTGCCGCTGACGATGGCACGCAGCACCTTGGCCGCGGCGGCGGAGGCTTGCGCCACGGTGTCCGGTATGTCCTTCGGTCCCTGGCACACCCCGGCCACGAATACTCCACCCTGTTCGGTCATGTTCGGTTCGCTGTTGTAGTTCAGTTCGTCGAACCAGCCGTCGCTGACCTGGCTAATGCGAAGCATCTTCGCCAACTCTGTAGTACCGTCGGCCGGAATCAGTCCGGCGGCCAGCAGCACCATGTCGACCGGCCTTTCCGTCAGGTGCCCGGATACGATTTCTTCACTGCGAACGTACATCTGCCCCTCGCGCTCAACAACCTTGGCGGAGCGGCCGCGCACCACGGAAACACCCTCTTCTTTAATGCGCTCGAAGAAGTCTTCGTAGCCTTTACCGAAGGCGCGCATGTCGATGTAGTACTCGTAGACGTCGGCGTCGGGCAGCTTCTCCTTGACCAGATGGGCGAACTTCAGCGAGTACATGCAGCAGACGCGCGAGCAGAACGGGTTGTGATTGCGGTCGCGTGAGCCGACACAATGGATAATGGCCACCGCTTTGGGCTTGGGCCCGTCAGAGGCAAACACCCATTCCTCCTGCTTGGTCCGCTTGTTCAGCTTCTTGGTCTTCTGGACGATCTTGCCGCCGGTGGGACCGGAGGCGTTGCTGAGGCGCTCGAACTCCAGGGCGGCGAGCACGTTGGGATAAGTCCCGTAGCCGTAACGCTCCAGGCGGCTCACGTCGAGCACGTCGTAACCGGTCGCGACCACGATGTTGCCGACCTTCAACTCGACTTCCTCGTCCTTGGCGTCCAGGTGCACGGCGTCCTTGGAGCACTTCTTGACGCAGACTCCGCACTTCTTCCCGCCGCTCTGCACCCAGGTGCAGGCAGCCGGATCAACCATGTAGGTATTGGGGACAGCCTGAGGAAATGGAATGTAGATGGCCTTGCGTGTGGCGATGCCCACATCGAACTCACTGGCGACCGAAATGGGGCACCACTGGGCGCAATCGCCGCAAGCGACGCAGGTGGAGGCATCGACGCGCGAGGCGTGCTTTACTACTTTCACTTCGTAGGCGCCCGGCCGGCCGGCCACTCCCGTGACCTCGGAGAGCATCAGGAGTTCGATGTTCGGGTGCTGGCCGACAGCCACCATCTTGGGCGTGAGAATGCAGGCGGCGCAGTCAAGCGTGGGGAAGGTCTTGTCGAACATTGCCATGTGGCCGCCGATGGTTCCCGTGCGCTCGAGCAGATAAACTTTGAAGCCGGCTTCCGCGATCTCCAGCGCGGCCTGGATGCCGGCAATTCCGCCTCCGATCACCAGCGTCTCCGGGTTGACAGGCGTGCTCTGCGGCTCAGCCGCGACGGTAAAGGGCACTCCGTAAACGGCGCAGGCAATCACCGCCTTGGCGCGGTCGAGCGAGCCGCCAGTCGCGTTTTCGCGAAACGATGCCAGCCGAACCTGCTCTGCGTCACCGCCTGCCTCGCAGAGTGCCCGCGCGAATGCCGGCTTGTAGAAGCCTGGAGACTCGCCGGCAACTACTACCGCGGTAAGGCCAGCCTGACGAATCTCGGCGGCGAGCGCCTCAGGATCCAAACGGCGCGCTACCGGCATCACCTGCACGGCGACAACGCCGGGCAGGCCCGCGGCATACTTCGCGGCCGCCTGAAGGTCCAGCGGACCTTGGGCCGTGGCGGCGGGATAACACAGGTAAACCCCGATCCGCGACTCGGAACTCATCGACCGTCTCCTTTCGGCTGCCGATCCCGACCGACGCCGTTGCGTCTGTTGGGACAATCGGCTGAACCCATGGGCCTCGTTTCCGCCAGTGGCCAGGCCCCTCCATTCCACCTGCTCCCGCCATGCGGGGCAGCGGATCAAAACTCCTGCGGCAAGCTCCTGATCTGCGAGAGATTGAACACCGGGCCGTCCTTGCAGACATAAACGTGCCCGATGTTGCAACGTCCGCATTTGCCTATACCGCATTTCATCCGATTCTCCAGCGTGGTGAAGACTCGGTCAGCGGTGAAGCCCAGCTTGGTGAGCACCGGGAGCGTAAACTTGATCATCACTGGAGGACCGCATACCACGGCGAATGCGTCGTCGGCCTTGGGATTTGCCTTCTCCAGCAACACGGGAACCAGCGCCACATCGTCCTTCCAATCCGGCGTCTGGCCGCCCGGGTCCACTCCCAGCGCAAGCTTTATGTCGTTCCGCTTTCCCCATTCCTCAAGCTCGCGCTTGTAGACGAGGTCGGCGACGGTGCGAGCGCCATAGACGATGGTGATGTCCTTGAACTGATCGCGCAGGTCCAGGACGTTCCAGATCACGCTGCGCACCGGCGCAAGGCCGATGCCGCCCGCGATAAACACCACCGAGTGTCCCTTCATCTGCTCGACCGGGAAGGAATTGCCGTAGGGGCCACGGAAGCCCAGCGTATCTCCGGTGCCGAGACGTCGCATGGCCTGGGTTACCTTGCCCACCGCCTTGGCACTGCACTCAATGTAGCCCTTGCGGGTGGGAGCGGAGGCGATGCAGAACGTGCTCTCCCCTTCGCCGAAGACGGAATACTCGCCAAACTGCCCGGCGGAGAAATTAAAGTTATCCGCGACCTTGGGGTCCTTGAACGTCAACTTATAGGTGCGGATGTCGGGGGTTTCCTCCGTAATCTCCTCGATGCGCATCAGGTAGGGCTGGTAGAGGTTCATTGCTTTCCTCCCGGCTCCGCGCTCGCAATCGCAAGGAGCTGGCCCACGATTTCCGGTAGATTCATGCTGGCCGGGCAGCTTCGCGAACAGCGCCCGCAACCGGTGCACAGAATATTGTCGAAACGCCGCGGATAGATCGAGAATTTGTGCATCACTCGCTGGCGGTAACGCTCGAACTGCGTCTTGCGCGGATTATGATTCGAGGCGTGCAGCGTAAACTTGCCCGTCTGGCACGAGTCCCAGTTGCGCCGGCGCACGCCCTGGTCGAACTGCTGGTGCTCGTCCACGATGTCGAAGCAGTGGCAGGTCGGGCAGAGCGCCGCGCACGTACCGCAACCATGGCAGCGTAGCGCCACCGATTTCCATATGTCGTGCTCGAAGTTCTTGGCCAATTGCTCGGGGAAAGTGTCCGGCAGCCGGGGAAGCTTCGCTATAACCTTCTCACTCGCCGCCCGCCACTCGGCTTCGATCTTCTCTACATTTGCGGCGTCCTTCAGGCTGAGCGGCGGGGTGCTCAACAGCTTCTCGCCTTTGGCGGTAAATGCCTGGGCGACGTAGCCGCCGTCATAAGGAATCAGGAGGACGTCGGCGCCTTTGCTGGTCGCCGGGTTAAGCCCCACAGCCGTGCAGAAACACGAATCGTCAATGCCGGGGCAGGCCAGACTCACGATGGTGGTAGCCTCGCGGCGGGCGAACCAGAGCTCGTCGCGATAGTCCCAGCCCATCACCTTGTCGAGGATTTCGACTCCGGCGGCGTCGCACGGCCTCGCTCCCAGAATGACCTGGGGCGGGAAGCTGGTGCGCACTTCCTGGACGTCTACTTCAGTCTTGTGTTGCTGATAGCGCAGCAGAATCTCGGTGGCCGGAAGGAAGAACTCCTTCAGCGACCGCCGCGGCAGAGGGCCGTTCATGGCCGCCTCGTCGAGGCGGGTTATCTGCTGGTAGTCGACACGGTTAGGGTCGTCCTTGGCCCGGACCGGCGCGATCACGTGAATCCTGGAGGCGGCGAGGCTCGCCACCAGTTCCGATAGTTCCGATTGGGAGATGGTTTTAGGCGTCACTCCATGAACTCCTGTTCGTCATCGGTGGAGAAAACACCCATCGGCGCCGGCACAGCCGGGTCATCGCAGGCCTTATAGGCGAAGCGCCGTTCCACCGCCTTGGCCACATACTTCGTTCAGCAGCCCAAGGGGAATGTCGGCAGGGCAGGCGCGCTCGCACTCCAGGCAGTCCACGCAGCGGCCCGCCTGATGCAGGATGCGCATCGTCTGCCAGGCGCGATTGCCGTCGGGCGTCGCCGAGGAATCAATCCACTGCGGACGGTTCTTGTCCGCCGTGCACTGCACGCAGAAGCACATGGGACAGACTTCGCGGCAGGCATGGCAACGGATACAGCGGCTCAGGTGATCGCTCCAGAATTCCCAGCGTTGCTCCGGGGTCATCTTGGTGAGTTCCGCCAGCTTATCCTCGCGGCGGGTGCTTTTTGGCGGGGCAGGCGGCAAGGGCCCCACTAGATAGTCGCAGAGCTTCGGCTCGCGGACCTCGCAGCCAGAGCAACGATCGGAGACGGTGTCGGGGGTCAACTCGGCACTCTGGGCGGGGTCGCACACCACGCCGCCGCAACGGACCGCGATGACGACCACATCTTCCCGCTTGATCTGCGCCTCGCGGACCAGGCCGGCAACGGCACGGGCATCGCAACCTTTGACCACGACCGCCGACTTGCCCAGCTTGGCGATGTGCTGGCGTCGCGGATTGAGGTAGGCGGCGAGGTTATGTACGCAGCGCGCGTCGAAGACGAGCTTGCCCGCCTGCGCCGGATCGGTGATGAATGCCGGGCGCACTCCCCGGGGCCCCTCTTCATAGCCGATGATGACTTTTACCGATCCGTCGACGAGAAGCTTCTGCGCAAGTTCACGCAGTTCCTGCATGGCCAGTTCCCACCCTCCCGGTCGAATTGCGATGAAGCGGACCTAGTTCTTTAACCCGAGCAGTGGTTTCGTCCACTACCTCCTGCCACCTCCCGCCCTCCGACGCCGATACCCAGGAGAACGTCACGCGACGCACATCAACGCCAATGAAGTCGAGCAGATCATGGAGGATGGCGAGGCGGCGCCTGGTGTAGTAGTTCCCCGTGCTGTAATGGCAATCCCCGGGATGGCAGCCGCTCACGATGACGCCATCGGCGCCACGCTGGAAAGCTTTAATAAGGAAGAGCGGGCTGACCCGGCTGCTGCACGGCAGGCGCAGTACCCGTACGTTCGGCGCCATTTTGAGACGGCTGGTTCCGGCCAGGTCAGCTCCCGTATAGGTACACCAGTTGCAGACAAAAGCCACGATTCGCGGCTCAAAGTTGTGCGGCTTGGAGTTGAAATCCTCTTTCCAACTTGCGACCGTCTTATCTAATGCCAGCGATTCCTCCGCCGCGCCCGGAAGCTGTGCGGGATCCTGTGGGGAATTCCCAGCTTGGGGCGATGCAGGTGAAGGACCAGGCCTAGTCATACTCATGTCGGACATCTAACTGTCTCCTGAACATCGCCCGCCAGGGGTCTGGAATCCGTTCCATAACAGCTGGTTCCTGCAACAGTTAGTTCCCGCGCTGCCACTGCCACAAGTTGGGCTCGTTGAACCACTGTTCCGGGTGCAGGTCTTCTGGTTTAGACAAGCAATGGACGCCATATGCCAGCAGGTCGTCAAACGGCGGAATCGGGCAAGTAAGATGGCAACCACCACAATGCAAGCCCGGGGCGTGTACTCGCTGATGTCCGCTGGGAGACGAGAACCGCTTGCCGTCTTGGTCGATCGTCGAGGCTGTTGGATTTTCTTCTACGGGAGCCATGGAGACCTCCAAGAGAGTACTGCGTGGGTACGACGCGGGATTTCGGTTCGCCGCCCGTAAACCCATCTAAAGTAAGGCCTTGAGAGATTACCTCCCGGTTATGACAAAACTAGCCCGCAGGGAACCGAGCGCGCGTTGGATAAAAAATGCATCGGGTATATCGCGCATCGGGCACCTTTAAGCAAATTTCGTACCGGGACGCCAGATTTTGGACCTAATGCTAACAAAGATGCACGCAGGGTCTTAGCTGCAGTCAGTGTCGCAGGTCACTCGGTTAGATGGATTACGTCACAGCAGAGCGCTAGCAATCACAATGCCAAAAGAAAGGCTCAGCGGGAATTTGCGGCCCGCATCGGCGAAGAAACTTCTCCATCGCAGCCGTGCAAGGGGGAAGTCCGATGTCGTGGTTATGGCCTTGAATCTGGAGCAATCACGCCGTTAATAATCGCACTCGATTTGCCGGGACAATTAAAAAGGAGAAAGAACCGCTACGGAATTACTCCATGAACTTGCGGGTTAAGCCCAAAACGCCGAGGCCTAGAAGAACCACTCCAAACGAAACGCCGCCACTGCCCGGCTCAGGGTCTTGTTCCGCGTCTGCTGATAAATGATCGGAAGATTGGACAGCGCGCTGGAGACGGATGCCAGCACGACCGCGGCGGCAGCCAGTGTGGGATCGACTTCCCCGCGGGAGCTCATGAGCGCGGCGCTGGCCGTGGTGCTGGCGCTGCTCACTAATCCGCCAATGAAGCTGACGATGAGAAACCCAAGCCGGCCGGTACGGCGCTCAGCCAGGCTGCTGGCTATCTGGATGGCGACGAAGATCGCTCCCATGGAGAACACGCGCCGCAGGGAGACGGGCGAAGAAATCTTCATTTCCTGCTCGGGTACCTGGTTCTTGCGGTGGCCGAACCAGGCAATCAGGGCGGCGGCCAGGGCCATCGCAAGCAGCGGCCACACCCCCCTGGCCGCGACCGCGGGAGCAAAGATCACGAGAATGGCAAGATTCCTGACGAACATTGCCGTACGCGTCAGCAGAATCAAGCCCAAAGGCAGGGATATGAACTGATCTCCGAGCGGCCGCGCCCAATGCGCCAGCTCGGCAACCGCCGCCGTGCTGTTCACCAGCCCGCCCAGCACCGCCCCGTAGTAGAGTCCGCGGTTGCTGTACAGCCGCAGCAGCACATAGTTCACAAACCCAATGGCCGCCAGCACTATGACCGTAATCCAGGCTTCGCGCGGGTTCAGCAAGCGCCACTTGTCGATGAACTGGTTCGGCAGCAGCGGATAAATCACCAGTCCTAAAAGCCCGATGAGGACCGCGCTGCGAATCTCCTGGGACGAAAGCCCGCCGGCGAAGCGGGTGAATTCCGCCTTCCAGGTCAGCAGCATGGTAACGATGATGGCAGAGGCCACGGGCGTGAACAGATGTCCCCGGCCGGTGAGAATGCCCAGGAAGCAGACGACAATCAGCGATACGGAGGTGGTGATCTCGGGAGCGCGGTCAGACAGGATGGCGCGCAAGTTCATGAAAATGACAAACAGCAGGCAGCCGATCACGGCCAGCAAAGCAAATTCGTTTCCCAGCAGCGAGCCCAGCATTCCCAGCAGCGAGGTCACGGCAAAGGTGCGCACTCCGACATCCTTGTGCGCCCACTCGCGCTCCAGGCCGACCAGCGACCCGACGCCCATCGCAACCACAATCTTGAGGGCAATTTCGGGTGGCGGAAATAGATGCTGCAGTTGCATGCTGCAGACAATATTAGCTCGGTAAGCAGCGGCTTCCGCCAACAAAAAGAACTTGCCGCGAACCAAGGTAACCATAGCCCGTCAGCGCCAAACCCCACCCCGATCAGGCAGCTGTTGCGTATGCCGGGATGGGAGCCTAAGCTATGCAGCGGTCAGCGGAACGCGCTGGCACTGCGCTTTCCGGGGTGAAGGCCGATGAGCGACCGTCCTAGGATCGTCATATCGAGCTGGGTGCATCGAGAGGTCATCGAGCTGCTCGCATCGTCGTGCGAGGTGGTCAGCAACGAGACGCGCGAGGCCCTGGCCCCGGATGAGCTTCTGCGGCGCTGCCGTGACGCCGATGGGCTGATCGCATTCATGCCCGAGCGCATCGACGCGGCATTCCTCGCCGAATGTCCGCGCCTCCGCATCATCGCCTGCGCCCTTAAGGGCTACGACAACTTCGATGTGGAAGCCTGCACCCGCCACGGAGTCTGGCTGACGATTGTCCCGGATCTGCTGACGGAACCGGCGGCGGAGTTGGCCGTCGGCCTGATGATCGCTTTGGCCCGCAACATCATTCCCGGCGACCGGCTGATGCGCCTGGGCTGCTTCCGCGGCTGGCGTCCGGTGCTCTACGGGAAGAGCCTTGACGGCAGCACCGTGGGACTCGTAGGCGCCGGCGCCATCGGCAGGTCGATTGCCCGGCACCTGGCGGGATTCCGCGCAACTCTGCTGTACGTCGACAAGACTCCCCTCCCGCCTGCCAAGGAGATCGAGCTCCGGTTGCACCGCGCGCAAATTGACGACCTGCTGCGGCACAGCGATTTCGTCCTGCTATGCCTTCCCCTCACGCTGGAAACACGGCACATGGTCGATAAGGATTTCCTGGCGCGCCTGAAGCCCCGAGCATTTCTGATTAACGTTGCACGGGGATCGCTAGTGGACGAAGCCGCAGTGGCAGAGGCGCTGTACAAGGGACAACTGGGCGGCTACGCAGCCGATGTCTTCGCCATGGAAGACTGGGCGCTGGCGGACAGGCCAGAAGCGGTGCCGGAAGCGCTCCGCACGGCCGTCGGCTCAACGCTCTTCACGCCCCATCTCGGGTCGGCAGTCGACAGCATCCGCCGCGAGATTGCGCTGGAGGCCGCTACCAGTGTCCTGGAGTGCCTGCGGGGCCAGATACCTTCGGGAGCGGTCAATTCGGCAACCAAGCGCCAGCGCTAGGCCGGGAGTCTGACCACCGACAATCTCCGCCGGGCGGTTACAACGAGATCGTCATCCCATCCTGCGCCAATTCATAACGGCTTTCCGCTGCGCGCGCGAGCATCTCCGGACCCATATGCGTCAGAACTACACGCTTGGCTCCGACTTCGGGCAGATGCCGGGCCAGCGTTCGGTAATCGAGATGAAACTTCACTGGCTTGTCGAAGAAATAGGATTCCACGATGAAAAGGTCTGCTCCCTGGGCGGCCTCGCGCAAGCTCTCCACCCATTCGGTATCGCCGGAATAGCACAGCGTCTTTCCCTCAAAAAGAATGCGCAGCGCCAAAGCCGGACCGCCGCAGGCATGCCTTACCTCATAAGGGATGACTCCGATTCCCTCGACCTTCTGCGCTACCCGTGCCTCAAGCTCGACATAGTCAATGGCGAAATTACGCTCTATCTTGGACGAGCCCGGAAAGAGAACTTCCATCGCGGCCATCAGCCGGTCGCGAACGCCGGACGGCCCCACGATGGTGAGCGGAGCAGTGCGGCGGCTGACCAGTTGCGCGTCGAGGATGAAGAACGGCAGCCCGCCGAAGTGATCGCCGTGAAGATGACTAATAAATATAGTGCGGACCGTATTCGGATCGACGCCGAATTTGCGCAAGGCGATCATCGACGACGCGCCGCAATCGATCAGAAACGCATCGGCCGTGCCGCGCACGTAGAGACAGGTATGGAAGCGTCCACCGCTGCCGAAAGCGTCGCCTGATCCCAGAAATTGTACGTCCATTGGAAACCTCGCCGGGCGGCAGAGCCGCCTCCTATGCGCAGTCAAACAGCGACGCACTGGCTTAGAGCAGAAATAAGTAGGTGTATCCCTATGAGAGGAGCGTCATCCCGGCCGAAGCGAAGCCGGGGTCCCCAACAATGGCCGTTTTTGCCATTGTTGGGGTGGAGGAGCGGAGTGGAGGGATCTTGTGCTTGTTAGCAAAACACAAGATTCCTCGACTCGCGCCCTAAATCGGCGCTCGCTCGGAATGACGTTCATCTCTTTTGGGATACAGCACCTCTGGTTTCGCTCCGGCGGTTGCAAGCACAGGCAGCCGCCGGCGAGAAAACAATGTAGCACGTGCACACCTTACGCGCTAACGCGCGGCGGCCGTGGTTACGAGAGTCAACCGGATTAGACGCGGTCCGGCGCCGCGGGGGCTTCGCCGCGACTCGAAGAGCTGCAGGTTGCCCAGTAAGCGGCGGCGCACTCTGATTTATAGTAGCTAGAGCCTGTCATTGACTTATAGGACGGATAGCGTTGCGAGCGAAAATCGGTCCAGACGAGGCGGAGTCCGAGGGGCATGGTGATTCCATGTTCGAGGACGACAACGAAGTCTGGGCCGATTTGCGCCGCAACCCTGCGGGACGGGGCGGATTTTCCCGATCGCAGTGTCGCTCGTCGCTAAAATACTTCAGTATTTGCCGCTCCTCGCTCCTCGCGCTCGAAAAAATCCGCTCCCGTCGCTGCCGCCCTATAAGTCAATGACAGGCTCTAATTCCCAGCGGGAATATCCTACCGGGGAGGAAGGCGAGCAGATGAGTTGCGTGATTCGGGACTCGCGTGAAGACGACCTGGTGCAGGTCCACTCGATCTACAGCCACCACGTGCTCCATGGCACCGCCTCTTTCGAGGAGGAGCCGCCTTCGGTAGAGGAACTGACCCGGCGCCGCGCGGATGTTCTTGCCCGCGGCCTGCCTTATCTCGTCGCCGAGATGGACCACCGGGTTGTTGGTTATAGCTACGCTGCACCCTATCGCTCCCGCCCCGCTTATCGCTTTACGCTGGAGAATTCGGTCTACGTCGATCATCGTCTGAGCCGCCGTGGCATCGGACGAAAGCTGCTCTCCGAGCTGATTGCTCGCTGCGAAGCGGGCCAGTGGCGCCAGATGGTCGCTGTGATCGGAGATACCAACAATACCTCTTCCATCGCCTTACACCAGCAAGCCGGGTTTCGTGTTGTCGGGACTTTACGATCTGTCGGCTTCAAGTTCGGACGCTGGCTCGACAGCGTACTGATGCAGCGCGCCCTGGGCGCCGGTGACGGCACATCGCCGGCCGATACAGTCCGCGATCAGAGAACAGCTCACGGAAGCGGCGGGGCTGGACCACGTGGCTGAAGATCACGCAGCTCCGCCCTCTTCCAGATCCAAGGCTGTGGTTGTCAGCGCGCTTGGCACATCCCAGACCCTGGCATGGGCGTCGACCTACTATCTGCCGGCAATTCTCGCCGATTCCATCAGCGCCGGAACAGGGGTGCCGCGTGTTTGGGTATTTGCCGCATTTGCGGCATCGCTGTTGATCGTTGCCCTTTGCGGACCTGCCGTGGGACGAATCATCGACCGCCACGGCGGACGGGGCGTGCTGACGGTGTCGAGCTTCGTGCTGGCCGCCGGGCTGTTCATGCTGGGAGCCGCAATCGGCCCGCTCAGCTTGTTTGCGGCCTGGGCGGTGCTCGGTGCCGGAATGGCGCTGGGACTCTATGACGCGGCTTTCGCCACTTTGACAACTCTCTATGGGCGCGAAGCCGGAGGCCCAATCACGGGCATCACGCTCTTCGCCGGCTTTGCTTCGACGATAGGCTGGCCGCTCTCCTCGTTTCTGAACAACAGCCTCGGCTGGCGTGAGACCTGCTTTATCTGGGCGGCGCTGAACCTTGTAATCGGCACTCCCCTCAATCGTTTTTTGTTGCCGCTTCCCCGGCATCTTGCGCATCTGCGGCAGCAGCCGCAAGTTCGGGTGGGCTGGAAACCGTACAAGGAAATGATTATTCTTGCCTATTCCTTTGCGGCCACGTGGTTCGTCACCGGTGCCATGGCAGCGCACCTGCCGCGGCTGCTGGAGCGGGTGGGAGCAACGCCGTTCCAGGCCATTGCCGCCGCTGCCCTGGTAGGCCCGGCGCAGGTGGCGGCGCGGCTGGTTGAATTCTTCGTTCTGAGGCGAGGGCATCCTCTGATCTCCGCCCGCCTCGCTTCCCTGCTTTTTCCCCTCGGCGCCGGCGTTTTGGCGGTGGTTGGCCCCGGTGCGGGAGCTATCTTCGCCATCCTTTACGGCGCCGGGAACGGGCTGCTGACGATCGCCCGCGGTACTGTGCCGCTGGCCGTCTTCGGCCCACAAGGCTACGGTGCGCGTCTCGGACTGCTTGGCGCTCCCGCCCGCGCCGCACAAGCGCTTGCTCCGCTGGCATTCGGCCTGCTGCTCGACCGCATGGGCGCCTTAGTGATCTTTGTCGCTGCCGGACTTTACCTGTCTGCCCTGGCTGGTCTTTTCTGCGTGCGCGCGACCCATGCACCGCAGGACGAGACGATTGAAAACAGTGCAAGTGGGTGACCTCAGCGAGCTAATCTCCAGGATTGGATCACCGGATGACGTTCCTTATACTGGATACACCACCCGGAAATCGCTCTAGATTATTCACAAGTAGATGCGCTTCGCCGAGAAGCACAGAGCCATAAGCTACGAATCACGCTCCGGTGGCGATTCCGTCGCTTTCGCGCAGCCGCTCGGTCAGCTCCGCCAGGTCGCGGCAGACGTAATTGGGCTGGATGGAAGAATCCTTCAGGTCTTCCGCCTTGGTTTCTCCGCTCAAGACCAGGACGGTGCGGATGCCGGCGTTGAAGCCGGTGGCCATGTCGGTGTAGAGACGGTCGCCGACGATCGCCAGTTGCTCCGGCCGGTAGCTCTTCTTGCGCAGGATCATGTCGATGATCTCGCGGTTCGGCTTGCCGATCACCTTGGGCTTTACGCCGGTCGAGGCCGTAATCAGGGCCGTCATGGCGCCGCAATCGGGAATGTATCCGGTCTCGGTCGGGCAGTTGAAATCCGGATGGGTGGCGATAAACGGCACGCCGCGGCGAATCCAGTCGCAGGCCGCAACCAGCTTGGCGTAGGTCAGCGTCTGGTCAAAGCCGAGCACCACGAAATCGGGCGACTCCGTAGTAAGCGTAAATCCTTCACGCGTGAACTCCTCCTCCAGCTCCCGAGTGCCGAGCAGGCAGATGCGGGCCTTCGGCTTGAGAGTATTGATATAGAAGGCTGTCGCTTCGCCGGAGGTAAGAATGCTTTCCGGGCCGCAGGCGATACCCAGCTTCGTCAGCTTGTTCGAGTAGTATGCGGCGTGACGCGAGGAATTATTCGTGACGAACAGGAAGTCGCGCCCGCTGCGGCGCAGGTATTCGAAAAACTCGAGCGCACCCGGCAGTAACCGGCTGCCGAGATAGACGGTGCCGTCCATGTCGAGCACGAAGCATCGGGCGTTGCCAATGTTGTCAGCCGGCATGCGCTCTCCTGGCGCGCTCTATTCGTCGGGTTGTTTTGTGACTCTTGTATTCAGGTAGAAGCACCGGGCTTAGCGGTGAATAGAAGCCAAAAGGCTGCGGGGGCTTTAGTGTCTGCGTGAGAACGTCGCACAACTCCCGGTTATAAGCATTCTCGTTTCGCCTTTCGTATCCGGCATCCATGCGGGGGCTCGGGAGCGTGTAAAGCTGTGCTCAGTCCGGCTGCACGGCGTACAAGCGGGTCAGATTGTAGGCCAGACTTGCCAGCGTGAGTTCGATGGCTACCTTCGGCTGGCCCCGCAAACGGAACTGTCGCATCCCGCGTTGCTCTTTCAGCACTCCCCATACCGGTTCAACGATCGCTTTACGCCGGCCGTAGACCGCCCGCCCCGCTGGACTTCGCAGTTTCTGGCGCATGCGGCGATGGGCGGCGGCGCGGGTTCTGCCCTTACACCGCTTCCCCAAGTTCAGCGCCCGTGCCAGATTCGAATCCGGAACATAGGCGTCCAGCTTAGCCCGCTCCAGTTGCTTCAGGTTCTCCACCGAAAAATACCCGCTATCGGCCACCACTTGCTCCGGCAGCGAACCGCAGCCCCGCTTCACTTCCGCCAACATCGGCAGCAACGAGTCGTTATCCGCGGCGTTCTGCGTTACCCGCTGCGCCACGATGAAGTGATCATCGCTGACGGCAATTTCCCCCGTATAGCCCAACTCGAAGTGCCCACCCCGCTGCCGCAGAAAACGCGCCTCCGCATCGCTGCGCGACAGCTTCTTCAGCCCGCTCTTGCGCAGCCGTTCCAGCCGCTGCGGCATCTCCGCCAACTTCTGCTCGGCTCTCTCCAGCGCCACCTTCAGCCCGGTCGGTTCCGAGTCGTCTCCATCACACGCCTTTTGCCAGCGTCGCACCTGCCGCCGCAACTTCGCCCGCTCCTCCCGCAGCTTCTGCTCAAAGTCCACCCGGTCGCGGCAAGCATTGGCCTTGATCCGCGTCGAGTCAATCGCCACCCGTCCCAGCTTGCCTAAGCCCAGCTTCCGCGCCATCTCCAGCACCTGCGTAAAGGCGTCGTTGAGCGCCCGCCCGTGCCGCCGCCGAAACGCACTCAGCGCCCAGTTATCCACCCGCTCTCCCGCCGCCAAGTAGCGGAACCCCAGATCCTCCAGCAGCCGCTGTTCGATCCGCCGCGCACTGGTCATGCCCAGTGCATACCCATACAGCCACACACTCAGCATCAGCGCCGGATGGTATAGGCTTCCACCTTCTTCGCTGTACTCCTGCGCAAAACCGCTCAGATTCAACCGGCCCACCATTTTGCGAACAAAAAAGCAAAGGTGATCGGCTCCCAACTCGTCCTTTACGCTCGGCGGCAGCAAGTACGCTTGATCAGGGTTGTAGGGTAGAAATCGTGACATACCTCCTTGTGCCCCATCTTTCCTGTGGAAAACAAGTCAGTTCTCACGCACACACTGAAGCCCCTGCACTATAAGGGCAGCGGCTAAAGCCGTCGCGTTTCGTTCTCAATGTCGCCGGGCTAAACAGGCTGCTGAAAAAAGGTTCGTTGCTGTTCTGGCGCCCCTTTTCTCCGCCTTTTTGCACGGAGAAAAAGGCCCTGAGCCTCGAGTTTTTGTGTCTGCGGAGTCGTTCTCCTCCCCGCTAGACACACTTTTCCCTACGCTTACCGCGCGGGAATCAGCCGCCTCATCCGGGTCAGGTTGTAGGCCGTCGCCACCAGACGGAACAGCCAATCCACTGCGGCTCGACCCCGTAGTTTGACCTGCCGCAGCACCCGATCCAGTTTGCCCCAACCAAAAATCCTCTCGATCAGCTTACGTTTCTTCTGGCTGATCGCGAAGCCGGGGCTCTCCCGCTCCTCCGCTCGCAGACTGTTCTTGCACAGGTTCTGGCCCTTTTCGTACTCCGCCACGTGCGGAGTCACCCTGCGGCCCCGCAGTTCGTCGATAAAGCTCGGATCCTGATACTGCTTATCGCCTCCCAGGGTGATCCTCTGCTCCGGTTGCAACATCTCGTCCAGCATCTGCAGGCAGGCCGCACGCTCGGCGGTCGTGGCGCTCTGGGTCGCGCAGGCTTGCACCACCAACCCATTGCGGTTTTCCATCAGCACATGCCCCTGAAAGCTAGGCACCGCTTGGCTGCCTTCACTCTTCTTGTACAGCCGGGCCTCGGCGTCGGTTTTCGATTCCACCTTGTCTCGCAGCAAGATCTCTCCCTTACTGCCCGTGCCTTGCGTCGGCGGCGGGTCTTTCGGTTCGAAACTGCGCCGTGCCACCCACGCTTGGATCAACGTCCCATCCACCGTAAAGTGTTCTTCACTCAGTAAATCCTGCGCTCGCGCCTGGGCGAGCACCGCCTGCAACAGTTGTTCCGCAACTTTGCCCTGCATCAACCGCTGCCGGTTCTTGGTGAAGACCGTCGCATCCCATACCGCATCGTCCGGATTCAGTCCCACAAACCAGCGGTACAGTAGGTTGTAGTTGATCTGCTCCATCAACTGTCGTTCGCTGCGAATCGAATACAGAATCATCAGCAGCAAGGCCCGCAGCAGTCGCTCCGGCGCGATCGAGGGTCTCCCCCGACGCGCATACAGGGCCGCAAAATGCAGATCCAAATCCCGCAGAGCCTCATCTACCATCCGGCGAATAGCCCGCAAAGGATGGTCCTGAGGAACTCGCCGCTCCGTGTTGATGTAGCTAAATACCACCTCTTGCTGCTCTTTCTTTCCGCGCATGCCTACTACTTATCAGATCAGCCTATGGATATGCAGTTGTCATTCCTGCTTCAGCCGAATATTTCAGCAGCCTGTAAAGCCCGGCGCTTCCACCAATGCAAACACCCGGTTATCCAGAACCGCTCTCACCCGAACACGCCGCCCATCTTCGACCCGGCCAGGCGGTTGATGATCAGCAGGCAGACGGCGCCAAGAAGAATAAGGATAAGGCCCAATGCCGCCGCCTCGTTGACCGAGCCGCCGATGTAAAAGTTGAAGATGCCGACGGTCATCATCTCGTGCCCGGGGACAACCAGCAGCAGCGTAGCCGAGGCCTCCTGCAGGGCGAGGATGAAGGAATAGAGCGAGCCGGTGAGCACGCCCTTCCAGATCAGCGGCAGCGTCACGTCGCGGAAGGTCTTGAGCTTGGTTGCGCCCACGCTCTCGGCGGCCTCCTCGAAGGAGCGGTGGACGATCAGCAGCGAGGCAAAGGTTCCGCGCACGGTGTAAGGCAAACGGCGCACGCCGAGCACGATCGGGATCACCACCCACATGCCGATCAGCGCAGTCTGCATGAACGGCAGAGGAGCGCCAAAGGCGCGCATGTAGGCGACGCCGATTCCCGTACCGGGCAGAGCCAGGATCAGGGTGGTCAGCGAGTCCAGCACCTCGCGGCCCGGAAGCTTCGTGCGCGACATCACCCAGGCGGCCGGCACTCCCACGGCAATGCAGATGGCGACCGAAATCCCCGAATAGAGCAGGCTGTTGAGAATGAACTTGGGCGTCTCGACGGAAACACGCTGGAAATATTGCAGCGTGTAGTGGATGGGGATCGGCGTCAGCGCCCATCCTCGGCCGAAGGAATCGAGTGCGATCCCGAAGTAAGGGATGAAGGCGAAGATCAGCACCAGCGTCAGAAATCCGACCACGCCGAAGCGGGAAGCCACGGACAGCCGCCGGCGCTCGATCTGCGTATAGGAGAGCGAGCTGTAATCCTTGATGGCCACGTATTTCTTGGCGACAACCAGAAACACGATGGCCAGCACCACCATGATCGCCGAAATCACTATGCCCATCTTGAACAGCCGGCGGTCGACGAACTGGACGATGTTCAGGTAGGCCTGCGAGGCCAGCAGGTCGTCCACCCCGACCACCAGCGGAGTGGCGAAGTCGGCGAAGGTCCAGATGAAGACCAGCAGCGCGCCGGTGACATAGCCGGGAGTCGTAAGCGGGAAGGTGATGTCCCAGAACTTGCGCAAGCCGCGCGAGCCTACGCTTTCGGCCGCTTCGTCGAGCGAGGGCGAAATCTTGGACATGGCGTCGACGATGCTCAGCGTCATCAGAGGAAACAGGTGCAGGGTCTCGACCAGCAGCACGCCGTGAACGCCGTACATGAAGTTGACCGGCTGCTCGAAGTTCAGGTAATCCTGCAGGATTACGTTGACCGTGCCGGCGCGTCCTAGGATGAAGGTGAAGCCCATCACGCCGACCAGCGGCGGCATGATCATGGGAATGATCGTGAGATAGGAAAAAAGCTTCCGCCCCGGGAACTCGTAACGCAATAACAGGAAGGCGATGGCAATGCCCAATATCGAGGTCGTAATAACGCAGCCGACGCCCAGCCAGAGCGAGTTGAAGAGCGAGCGCAGGTAGAAGCTGTCGGTAAAGAACTGCTGGTAATTCGCGAGGGTGAATAGTCCGTCCTCGGTCGTGAAGCTGTCGTAGAACAGGCGGATTAGGGGATAGATCAAAAAGACGGCGAAGAAGGCCCACAGCGCGCCGTAACCGATGAGGCCCCCGGCGCTCACGTCGCCCCAGGTGCGCGATTTGGTTGCCGTCGGGATTGCGGCCGTTTCGCTGCTCACGCGCGCCTCTTACGGGGTCCCCGACAAGCGCTGCTGTTGCGCTTGCTGGGGTACAGACGGGGTCCCCGACAAGTCCCGCTGCTGGACTTGCTGGGGTGTGGAGGGAATTCCCAGGGTGATGCGGATTGGGAAACGGACGCAAACCCGTTCGCTGATGGGGAACGGCTGCTGGTTCCACGGGTTCTGCACGTCGACCTTGAAGATGGTTTCGTGGTCGAGCTCGATGTCATAACGAATGGCGTTGCCGATATAGGAGGCGAAGCTGACGGTCCCGGAGATGACGTTCATGCCGTTCTGCGCCTCTCCCGGAGCTCCGATGGAAGCAACCTCGGGACGCACCGAGATTTTGCAGGCGTCTCCGGGCCGCAGCGCCGCCTCGTTCAGACAGCGAATCACCCCGAAGCGGGTCTGGACTGCTGTAACGCCGTCAGCCGCGTCGATCTCCTTCACCTCGCCCGCGATCAGGTTGTTGATGCCGATGAAGTCGGCCACAAACGGATTCTCCGGACGCTCGTAGAGATCCCTGGGCGTGCCGATCTGTTGCAGCTTGCCCTGGTTGACAACCGCAATGCGGTCCGAGATGGTTAGAGCCTCCTCCTGGTCGTGGGTCACATAGATGGAGGTGATGGCCAGCTCCTTTTGCAGTTTGCGGATTTCGGCGCGAACCTGCTGGCGAATCTTGGCATCGAGATTGGAGAGCGGTTCGTCCAGCAACAGGACGTCAGGATTGAGCACCAGCGCGCGCGCCAGTGACACCCTCTGCTGCTGCCCGCCGGAGAGCTGCCCGGGATAACGCTTCTCCAGTCCCGTAAGGTTGACCATGGCGAGCACGCGATCGACTCTCGCCGGAATCTCCTTCCTGGGCGCCTTTTTGATCTTCAGGCCATAGGCTACGTTGTCGAAGATCGTCATGTGCGGCCACAGCGCGTAGTTCTGGAAGACCATGCCGATGTTGCGCTGGTAAGGAGGAATGGCCGAGACCTCGCGCTCGCCGAAGTAAATCTCTCCCACGTCAGGACGATGGAAGCCGCCGATGAGCCGCAAGATGGTCGTCTTTCCGCAGCCTGACGGCCCCAGAAGCGTGAACAGCTCCCCGTCCTGAATATCGAGCGAGACGTGGCTGACCGCTTCCAGGGCGCCAAAGCGCTTGACGACATCCTTCAGGTGGATATGCATGCGCTATTTCCTGATGATGTCCTTGTGCTTCTCGGCGATTTCCTTGCGGAAGTACGAGTTCACCTCTTCGATCCGCTTTGTCGGGCCGGCCACGCTATCGTTATAGACGTTGCCAACCGGAATGGTAAAGAAAGAACGCACACCATTGGTGAAGGCTACCGCCTTCTCCTGGTTGGATCCGGGCGCGCCCTCCACTTTGTATTTGGACGTGATGGGATATACACCCATCGACGAGATCAGCTTCTGGCCCTGCTCGCTCAACATGAATTCCACGAAGGCATGCGCCGCTTTCGGATGGGGAGCGCCCTTCAGTACGGCCATCGGCTCCGGCGTTACATAGGCATTCTTCGGGTAGACGAACGACACCTCATAGCCGTTGAGCACCTCGGCGAAGGCCATGTAGCTGGGCACGGCAAAGCCTACCGCAAATTCTCCCTTAGACACTACGTTGGGCACGTCGCGTGAGCGGGTGGTAAAGATGCCGGTGTTGGCCGAGAGTTTCTTCAGCCACTCCCAGCCCTTATCCCAACCGTAAGTCTGGAGGATCACCTCGTAGGAAGCATGACTGCTGCTGGAACGGTCGGGCGTGCACTGCGCGATCTGACCCTTCAGCTTGGGATTCAGCAGGTCGTCCCAGTCCTTGATCGTCACTCCCAGCCGCCGCAGCAGCTTGGGCTGATAGATGATGCCGTAGGGCTCCAGCATGGTTCCGACCCAGAACCGTTTGGGATCCTTCAGCGGCAGCCCGATGGGCTTGCCGATAGTGGCGGGAATCTCGCGCCACATCTTCTCCGGGACCTGCAGCCGGTCAAGACGCCCTTCGCGGGCCAGGCTGTCGTAGAGCGTGCCCTCGCCGCCCCAGAAGACATCCGCCTGCGGCCGGCCCTTCCACTCCATGATCTGGCCGTAGGCCACGGGCGTGCCCTGCGGCATGGCGCTGGTCTTCACCACGATGTTCCATCTCTGTTTGGCATAGGCCGCGAAGGCGTTCAGCACGGGATCATGGACGTCTTTAGAGACAGGCGTAATGAGGTAAAGCTCGTTTTCAATCGCCTGCGAAAATCCAACGTTGGTGAGGCAGCAACAGAAGGCCACCAGCAGAACCGCGAGTACCGTAAGCCGCCGCATAGTTTCCTCCGAAGTCAGAATTGTCGCCCGTAACCGATACGGGTTGAACCTATTTTGGCACTCCAGCAGATGCAACGACGGCATCTGCCGGGGATACCGCTCAAGTCATCTTTAGTTGGCCGCAATCCCGACCTTCATCAGGCGAGCCAGAAATCGGGATTGCCGACCGATACCGCATTCACACCCTGCTCGACCAGTTGCTTGATTTGAGCAAGCGATTGTACGAGTCCCCCGGCGATCACCGGCACTGGTGGCAGCGCCGGGCCGGCGCGCTTCAATTCCGCCACCAGGTAAGGAGCCACCAGGGCAGGCAGCACCTCCACGGCGTCGATACGGGCTTGCGCGATGGCGCGCATAGAGCTCTCCAGCGCCGCCGAATCCAGCAGGAAGGTCCGCTGGATGGCGAACAGGCCCAGGCTTCGGGCGGCGCGCAGCGGAACCTGGTGGGTGGAGATGATTCCCCGCAGTCCGCGATGAGACAGGTACTCAATGGCCGCGGCATCGCGCGCCAAGCCGGAGACGAGATCGAGGTTGACGATCGGCGTCTTGCCGCGAGCGATGATCCCGGCGGCCATCTCTCCGATGTTCTCCGGCGTTCCGCACAGCAAATACACGATCTGGCCCGCGGCCGCCGCCGCCTTCGGCAACAGCTCCGGGTCGCGCACCGCCGGAATGATGCGGCTCTGTTCGAGCAGGGATTGGAATGACTTCACCGCATGTCCTAAGCTTTCGAGCCATGATCATACCGCCGCGTCCGGCAGAACCATAGTATCTCCCTTAGCAATAGGCTGAGTTTCGCATAGTTCCCGGCAAGTGCATAAAGTCACGTTTTCCCGCGACCTCATATCCGCCTGGTCTTAGGCGCATGCTCGCCCGTGACGCCATCACAGACTTGCCTCAAATCACGGGCAAAACTAGCATAGATCGCGGCAGAGAATAGAGAAGCCGCCGAAGAGAAACCTTGCGCGTGCGATCCGCACGCCCGGGTTTGTCTTGGGCGGCTTTTGCTTTGCTCTATGACATGATTGGGCAGTCCGGGAACGAAACAGGGGGGTCGATGAAAACCCGCAGCGAGGCCGTTGCCGGCATCCGGAATTCGTCGTTCGATGTTTGCGTGATCGGCGGCGGCGCCACCGGCGCGGGTTGCGCGCTGGACGCCGAACTGCGCGGGCTCAAGACGGTTCTGCTGGAGGCCTCCGACTTTGCCTCCGCCACCTCCAGCGCCTCCACCAAGCTGGTCCACGGAGGGGTTCGCTATCTGCAACAGGCGGTGGCCGGGTGCGATCTCGGGCAATACCACGTGGTGCGGCGCGCCCTGCGCGAACGCCGCCTGATGCTGGCGAACGCTCGCTTTTTGGCTCATCCGCTGGAGTTGCTGGTGCCCTGCTTCCGCCGTCGCGACGTCTGCTATTTCGGCGTGGGGCTGAAGCTTTACGACTGGATTGCCCGCGACCATGCGCTGGCCTCCAGCCACTATTTGCCGCCCGCCGACACCCTGGCCCGATTGCCCCTGCTGGACTCCTCGGGACTGGCCGGGGCACTTGTTTACAGCGACGGCCAATTCGACGATGCCAGGTATAACCTCACGCTGGTCAAAACCTTTGCCGAGCGCGGAGGCTCCGCGCTCAACTACGCCCGCGTAATCGAATTCAGCAAATCCGGCGACGGCAAGCTTCAGGAGGCACTGGTGGAGGATCAGCTCTCCCACGAGTGCTTCAGCGTGCGCGCCAGCGTCTTCGTCAACGCCACGGGCCCGTTCTCCGACCGGCTCCGGAAGCTGGCAAATCCCTCCCTTCGAGCGCGCCTCCGGGTCAGCAAGGGCGTCCACATTCTGCTTCCACTTCCGCCTGGACCGCGCATGAGCGCCATGCTGATTCCGCGGACCGACGACGGGCGCGTCATCTTCGCCATCCCCTGGCAAGGGAGGTTACTGGTCGGAACCACCGACGACGAGGCGACCCTGGACGAGGAATTAGTGGTGAAGCGCAGCGAGGTGGAATACCTCCTCCGGCACCTGAACCGCTATTTTTGCTCACCCTACAGCGCCGGGCAGGCCGTCAGCGCCTTTGCCGGGTTGCGGCCGCTGGTCAGCCACGGCAAGGCGCGCAGCAGCAGTAAGCTGATTCGAGATCACGAGGTGGAGATCGATTCCAATAGCGGCTTGATCAGCATCCTCGGCGGCAAGTGGACCACCTACCGGGCCATGGCCGAGGACACGGTAAACGCCGCCCAAGACTCGCTGCGAATTGCCGCAACCGGCTCCGCGGGGTGTCGGACGCGACTGTTTCCGTTGCTCGGCGCCGAGGGATGGGAACCGGGGTTTTGGCAGACACTGGTCTCGAACTACCATATCCCGGCCTCGACCGCGCAACACCTCTCCGGGAAGTTCGGCAGCCGCGCGGTGGAAGTCCTGGAACTCGTGCAGCAGGACCGCAAGCTGGCCGAGCCGGTCATCCCAGGCGCGCAGGCCATCCAGGCAGAGATCGTCTACGGCATACGTTGCGAGATGGCTACATCCATTGAGGATGTGCTGGCGAGGCGCATCGGCCTGGAATTGTTCAGTTGGAATTCTGCCATGGAGGCGGCGCCGGTCGTAGGCGGCTACCTCGCACAAGAATGCGGCTTGTCCCCACAGGCGGCCGAGCAGGCGACGCGGGAGTACGTCCTGAAACTCACGCGGCTGTCGGTAATAGCCGGATTCAGCGGTGAATGGTCAATCCAAAGCTGACTACGCTTTGCCGCGAGTCCCTGACGCAGGTTAGACCGGATTCGCGGAAGGTATACCCCGCGCCGTAGCCGGGCGATCAGCCCGGTGGTGATGGCGAAAGGTACGCCCGCTTTGAATCCGCTCTAGTACCTCCCGCCGTAAGGTGCGTCGTTTTCATGGTCGTGATCCCGGTCGCGATCGCGGTTCATCTCGTTGGTCTCGCGCATGTGGCAGTCCGCGCGCGCCCGGTCAAGTTCCGCTCGGCGCTTGTCGACATTCTTGCCGTGCTCTCCGTGACGGTCGATTTCGTGTTGCAGGTTCTGCTCGGCCTTGTGGACGCGCTTTTCGCAATCGCCCCGCTCATCGGCCCGCAAGGGCAGTGCGCCGCTGATGATCAGGATTCCGCCAAGCACGGCCGCGACTGTTGTCTTTCCGGACATATCCAATTCCCCCTCTAGCTGATTGTTGACTTCCCAAGCTCCGGGCAATAGATGCCGCGCCGATCCGGCGGGCTTGCCTGATTTTCGCAGAGCGCAATCAACAGCAAGACACTATGCGAGATACACGCGTGTAGCGGGCCAGACACTCGGCTAATGCCGCGCCCAGGTCCATGCTTTAGCCTGCTTCAGCCCGGATCCCGCAGAGCGCATTCCCGGGCTGAAGAGACAGGGCTGTTTGCCACCGGTCACACCGGCATAACGATGATTTCCTTCTTCTTGATCTGGCGCAGGAACTCTTCGCCGGTCGCTATATGCTGGTTGGCCAGGCGAGAGGGAATATGCGCCAGCCACTCCGCCAGTGAAATGTCCTGGTAATCGGCTGTGGGGAACACCTCCAGGAAGACCAGGTCCGTGTTGCCGGTGTTCTCGATATAGTGCGGCATCGATTGTTCGATGTAGCCGACATCACCCGCAAAAAAGTCCATGGTGCGCGCGTGTCCACCGGCCGCAAATACGGTCATGCGCCCCTGCCCTGCCACCCAGTACTGCCACTCGTCGTCGTTGGGATGCCAGTGCAGCTCGCGCAGTCCGCCGGGTTTCAGGGTGACGATCGCCGCCGCGATATTGGTCGCGGGAAAGTTTTTGCGGTCGATGATTTTGACATGACCGCCCGCAGTCATCTTGGTGGGCTGCATCTTGCTGCCAAAGAACGAAAACGAGTTCGGCACGGGACCGCTTCCGGCGTAGACCTCTTTCCTCTCCTCCTCGAGCGGCCGCGGCAACTCGCGCGGGAAGATGAACAGTTCACGGGATGGCACGTTGCTGAAGGTGGATGCAGGCGTGCTGAAATTCTTGGCCAGAACTTCCCTCGGCGTGTGATGCATCCAGTCGGTGAGAAGAAAGGTTTCAAACTCGTTGAAGTTGCCATCGTTGAATACAAGAATGAACTGGCAACCGTTCGGCCCCAAACCCTGAATCGAATGCGGGATTCCCCCGGGGAATAGCCAGAGATCGCCCTGGTTCACGTCGTCGACGAAGGCGCGGCCATTCTGATCGACGGCCGTAATGCGCGCGCTGCCGTTCGTCATGAAGGCCCATTCCATGCTGAGGATTACCCTCATCAGTTCGCCGGCACGCAGACGCCCGCTCCGGCTGCGATTCCGGACTGGAGCAGGACACTCAGAGGCCGGTATCGCAGGCGAAGTTGCGGAGGGAATCGCCTCCGGACGGCTCCGCCGCCGTCCGTGCGTCCGTAAATTGATGAGTCTCTGCTGCAACGGCAGATGAATGAGCAAAGAGAGGGGTAGATCCTGGGAAAGGATGCATTGACAGTGGCGCGAAAAGAAAAGGCCCAGCAGCTCGCCAGGCCTGTATCGGTTGGTCGTATCAAAGCTAACGGTATTGTCGTATCAAAGCTAACGGTATTTAAGACCCAAGGATAGATACCCTCGGGGCTGGGCCGACCGCCAGAGATGCGGCGCCGGACCTGTACCCAGGTTTACCGGATGAACGCCAGCAGGGGGATTACGAGCGAGAGCGTGAGCGCGCTTCCGGCAGAGGAGAGCAACAGCACGGAAGCGGCTTCGCGCGTTCTGGCATTGTAGGCAACCGCGAACAGGACTCCGAAGAATCCGCTTGGGCAGGCCATCAGCAGGACCGCATCGCGGACGATCTGGCCGGGATAGTGCAACAGCAAGCCGGCGACGGCAAAGGCCAGCAGCGGCTGAATCATCAGCTTCAACAGCAGCCCGCCCATCACATTAAGGTCGATGGAAAGCGATTCGCGGGAAAGCACGACCCCGGTGACGAACAAGGATATGCCGGCGACGGTGTCGGCAAAGAAAGCGAGCGACCTGATCCCCACCGGCGGCACGGCGTAGCCGGCGAGCGAGAAGCAAATGCCGAAGATCGGGGCGAGCACGATGGCTTTCTTCAGGCACCTCCACCATGCGGCCACATAGCGACGCAAAATGCCGGCGCGATCACCCTTTCCGTCTCCCGCTTCCAGCAGCAGCAACGTCAAAGGCACAATCACCAGGTTGCCGCAGAGGACTGCAACGGCCACGGGAATGGTGCTCTGCGGACCGTAGAGGCCGATAAAAACGGGAAAGCCGACCGCCACCCAGTTCGGAGCAGATACGGCCAGCAACAGCGCCGCGCTGTCAGCCGGTGAAAACCGGCAGAGCTTTACTTCAACCACCAGGGTGACGAGGAAGACGCTGACCATGGAGATCGTCAGCACCAGGAACAGCTTGCCATGAGAGACGAGCGCCTGCCGGGGAGTTTGCGCAGCCGCCAAAAAAGGGCGGCCGGCACCGCGTAGCTCAGCAGGAAGGTGTTGAGGCCCGCCACATTTTTCTGATCGACAATGCCGCGCCGGCCAGCCAGATAGCCCAGCGCCAGTCCGAAGAAGACCGGAACCAGCGAAACGGCCGTCATTGCCGTCATGGAGTTCTCCAGAACATAGCCTTATTGCCGCCAGCAACTTGCAGCAGCGCCGGCAGGCTAGAAGAACGCTCGCAGGCGCGGGAGGGGCGATAGAAAAAACAAACGGCGCACGCCGTAATGTGTGGGGTTGAGGATGGCAACGACGTGCGCCCTTATCAATTACAGCGATGGTAAAGGCCTGGAGGCAGGGGGTTCTGTGACCCTCGTCACACAGAGCTGCGCTTTGTGCACGAACAAGAACCCGGAATTTTGCGACCGCCGTCCAGCCTGGCTCATCTATTGAAGTGTAGTTGATCGCTTTTCGTAAGGAGAAAGAAAGATGACAGCTCATGTGATCCGTGCAACTAACGATTCGCTCTGGGAACGCTTCAAGAATTGGGGCATCCGGATGCTGGAGCATATGGACTCGCCCGGCTTGTACTGAGAAGCAACCCTTCAGCCCGTAGTAGCCGGAGCATCGCCCGCAAGTTTTTCCCTCAAGCTATCATTGAGCCGAAAAGAGCCGCATGTCGAATGCGGCTTTTTCATTTCATGACCCCACCCAGGAACTATCCCCGCTGGTTGCGAACAGCGTCCTGCTGATGGTTTCCGATCACCTCGCCGTCTTATTCCTCGCGCTCATCTAAAATCCGTATTAGACCGGATTCGCGGAAGGTATACCCGTGCGGTAGCCAGGCGGTCAGCCCGGCGGTGATAGCAAAAGGTACGCCCACTTTGAATCCGCCCTAGCTGGCCAGGTAAGGAGGCGAATCATGACTTTGACGTGGAGAGGCTTTGCCCTGATGTTGCTGTCAGCCGCAATCTGGTGGTTCAGCGAGCCCTCTGCTCTGGCCCAGATGAGAGGCGGCGCTGTGACGATACACTACGCCCTGTTCTCTCCGCTTATCGCGCTGGTGGCGGGAATTCTGATCTTGCTGATGCCTCGCCTGCTCAACTATATCGTCGCGATCTACCTGATTCTGGTTGGCCTGATGGGGATCTTCGGGAGATAGCAGGCGGCGCTTAGCTTACGCTGCGCTTGCATCCAACTCCACATGCGTTATCTGGCTCTGGCCTGCGACTATGACGGCACGCTGGCCACACACGGAAGCGTGGACCTGGAGACGGTGGCCGCCCTCGAGCAGGCGCTCGCCTCGGGACGAAAGTTGCTTCTGGTGACCGGGCGGGAAGCGCCTGAGCTGGAACGTGTCTTCCCTCACCTGCGGCTGTTCGACCTGGTGGTGGCGGAGAACGGCGCGCTTCTGTACCGCCCGCGGAGCCGCGAGGAGCTTCCGCTGTGCGAGGGTCCCTCGCCCGAGCTCGTCGAGCGGCTGAAGCAGCGCAACGTGCAGCCGCTCGCCGTGGGCCGCTGCATTGTCGCCACCTGCCAGCCGCACGAAGCTCTGGTCCTGGAGACCATCCGCGAGCTCGGTCTGGAGTTGCGCGTGACCTTCAACAAAGGCTCAGTGATGGTGCTCCCCCCGGGCGTCAACAAGGGAACCGGGCTCAAGGCGGCGCTTCGCGAGCTCGGAATTTCACCGCGCAATGTGGTGGCAGTTGGCGACGCCGAAAACGATCACGCCTTTCTGAACGCCTGCGCATGCTCGGTAGCCGTCGCCAATGCCCTGGAAGAGCTGAAGGCGCGCGCCGATGTGGTCACCCGCGCCGCTCACGGCGCCGGCGTGCGCGAAGTGATCGCCGAGCTGATCGAAAACGACCTGGCCGCCTGGGAATCGCGCCAGAAGCGGCATGCCTCGAAACCCTGAATCTCCCCACCGCAACAACAGGCATGCCCCACCCGAGCTCCTGGCGGATCCACCTTTGCAATCGCCCCAGTATCGGGGCGATACTGAAGAGAACCAAAAAACAGTAAGGATGAGGTTGATGGAAGCGATCGGACTGATTGACGGCAAGATCATCGGCTTGCGCGAGAAAGTAATCGAAATCGAAGACCGCGGCTACCAGTTTGGCGACGGCGTCTACGAGGTGACCAGGATCTACAATGGCCGCCCTTTCGCCCTGAAGCTGCACATGGAGAGACTCTTCCGCTCGCTGGCGGGACTTCGTATTCCGGCGACCTACAGCTTTGAGGAGCTGGCCGGCTTCCATCAACTGCTGATCGAGAAAAGCGGCGTGGTCGATGGAACGGTCTATCTGCAGATCACTCGCGGCCTCGCTCCCCGTGGCCACGCCTTTCCCGACGAGGCGACGCCGCGGCTGACCATGAGCATTCAGCCGATGGCTCCTCCCCAGTTTTCTCGCGCTAACGGCGTCAAGGCGATCTTCGTTCCCGACGAGCGCTGGCTGCGCTGCGATATCAAGACCATCAATCTGCTGGGCAATATCCTGGCCAAGCAGCGGGCCAAGGAGGCCGGCGTCTACGAAGCCGTACAGGTGCGCCAGAAAGAACCTGCCTCGAATCAGTCTCTCGATGGCATTGTGACGGAGGGGTCAAGCAGCAATTTCTTCGCCGTCCAAGACGGGAAGCTTTGGACGCACCCGGCCAACCATCTCATCCTGACGGGCATTTCCCGGACGGTGATCCTGCAGGAGCTCGCCCCCAAGCTCGGCATTGCGGTGGTGGAGAAACCGTTCGACGTGGCCTTCGCGAAAAACGCCCAGGAAGCGTTCGTCGCTTCCACTACCTCTGAAGTCACGCCGATTGTTGCGCTCGACCGCGCGCCGGTCGGCAACGGCAAAGTCGGCCCGGTCAGCTGCCGGTTGATGGAGGCCTTCAGCGGCTTCGTAGTCAAAGAGTGCGGAATTCCCCGCTAAGCAGTCTCGGCAGGAGTTCAATAGGCGACGTAAGTACGGTAGTTATGCGCCGGAGGAAGGCATCCGCTGGAGGGCGAGTTACCACAGCGAATAATGTCGCCCGCGCTGTCCATCAGCTTGGGCTGGCCGGGCGCGGAACCGTCCAGAGGCGTGCGGGAAGGAATCGGTTCGGCGGCCGACGGCGTGCGGAAGAGCATTGGCGATGCATCGGTAGAGGGGCTGCTGACGGAACTCTCGCTAACGCTCGAATCGTACGGGTGGCGAACAAAGCGCAGGAGATCGGGAACGTTCTGAACGTTCGACAGGCGGATGTGCGCCGCGGGAATCATCATACGGCGAGCGCCACGCTGGCCGCCACGCCCCAGAGCAAAGGGGCTCAGCAAGAGCACGGCAATGACGGGATAGACACAACGGCGCATGAGTGTCTCACAACCGGCAAGGCAAGCGTAGCACTGCTGGTGCGAGTTCCAGAATAAATTTTCAATTACAGGGAAGAATCAGTAACTGAGGCCGCACCGCCGGCCGCATCCGGCCAAGCGCCAGACTGTCCAGGCGCCCAAACAGCGGAGTCTGGCCATATCCTTGAGATTGTCAGCTTACCTGATACTAAAGTGACCTTTTGGGGGCACGGCAAAGCGGTAGCGCCCCTGCCGCACGGGTGAGAAAATAGGTTTCGCCCTTTGGGTCTCGGCTAAGGCCCTAAACCGGTCCCCGACAGATGCCGTCTTTGCCTCTGCTGAGGTGGAGGAACCGGGGGCTCCAGGTTCCACGGGGGGAGCACGCTAGGGCCTAGTTGGGGGCGGGAGGATTCATGAGTTCGGAAGCGCCTGCAAAACCCGCGGCAGAAGCCAAAGCGGCGCGGCGCGCACGGCCGCGCGGCCTGGACCTGACGACCAGCTTCGCCGGGATCACACTGAAAAACCCCATCATGGCCTCCGCCGGAACCTTCGGTTACGGGGTGGAGTTCGAAGACATCGTCAGCCTCGAAAAGCTTGGCGGCTTCGTGGTGAAGGGCCTTTCAGTCGAGCCGATGCCGGGCAATCCGCCGCCCCGCCTGTTTGAGACCGCCGCCGGCATGCTGAACGCCATCGGGCTGCAGAACATCGGGGCGCGGGCGTTCCTGGAGGAGAAGCTTCCCATCCTGCAGAAGATTCCGAACATCGTGGTGATCGCCAATGTCTTCGGCCACTCCATCGACGACTACGATGCCACCATCCGCATCCTGAACGAAGGAGAAGGCATCGCCGCCTACGAGTTGAACGTCTCCTGTCCTAACACCAGGTACGGCGGCATGGCCTTCGGCCAGAACGCCGAGCTGCTGGAGGAGGTGGTGGCGATAGCCAAGCGGGCCTCGCGGCGTCCGCTGATCGTGAAGCTCTCGCCCAATGTCACCAGCATTCCGCAGATGGCGAAGGCCTCCGAAGACGGCGGCGCCGACGCGATTTCCCTCATCAACACCTTCACCGCCATGGCTATCGATCCGGAGACGCGCCGCCCCCGCATCTCCAACATTACCGCCGGGCTCTCCGGACCCGCCATCAAACCGATCGCGCTGCGCATGGTGTACGAGGCCGCGCGCGCCGTGCGCATCCCGGTGATCGGCATCGGCGGCATCAGCACGGCGGAAGACGTGGCGGAGTTCCTGCTGGCGGGCGCCGTCGCCATCGAGGTCGGCACAGCCAACTTCTGGGATCCCTGCGCCTGCGAGAAATTGGTCGACGCCTTTGAGCGCTGGTGCCTGGAGCAGCGCGTAGAGAGCGTGCGCGAGCTGATCGGCGGGCTAAGGCTCGATTAGGGAATAGGGTTTAGGGAATAGGGGATAGAAGCTGAAAGGGCTTACGCAGCGGAGATCAGGAATCTTTACTCGAAAAGTTGTTAATGCGCTAATCCCTACTCCCTAATCCCTAACCCCTGTTGATCACCGCGCTTCCCGCACCGGTTGGCTCGCCGCGAGTTTGGCGACCGCCGCCGCCGCTTCCTGACCCGAGCGGATGCAATCGGGCACGCCGATGCCGTGGAAGGCGTTGCCGGCCAGGGCGAAGTCCGGCAAGCGTCGGGCGGCCTCCTCAATGCGAGCTACACGGGCGAGGTGGCCCACGCTGTACTGCGCCATCGATCTGGGCCAGCGATAAATCCGCAGGAAGAGCGGCTCGGCATCGAGACCGAGAATCTCTTTCAATTCCTGGCGCACGAGCCGCTCCACTTCGTCGTCGGCGAGCGCCAGAGCGGCTTTGTCTTTGGCACCTCCCAGGAAGCAGCGCAGCAGTCCTTTATCCGCGGGAGCGCGGTGGGGAAACTTGTTGTGCACGAAGGTGCAGGCCAGCATGCGGCGGCCTTCGCTGCGCGGCACCAGGAAGCCGAAGCCCGGCGGCAGGCCGCGTAGCTGTTCCTGGCTGAAGCCCAGGGTGACCGTAACCGATGAACTGTAGGGAACGGCGGCCAGATCTAATCCCAGGGCGGGATCGACTACCGAGATCAACTCTCCTGCCGCCCAGGCCGGGGTCGCCAATATCAAGCCGTCGAACAACTCTGCCGCTGCGCCGCAACGGAGTTGCCAGCGGTCCGCCTGTCTCGCAATGCCGCCGACCGGCATCGAGGTGCGAATGTTCTCCCGTCTCAGCCGTTCAAGGATCGCGGTTACGAGCTGCTGCATGCCATCCGCCAGAGAGGTGAAGAGCGGGGCCGGCGATCCAGTGGCCATGGCTCGCATTCGCTTGCGCGCCGCCAGCATGCCGCGGCTCAAACTGCCGTACTTCTCTTCCATGGCGACGAAGCGCGGCAGCACGGCGCGAGCGCTCAGTCCGGCGGCGTAGCCGCCATAGACACCGGAGAGCAGCGGATCGGCCAGCCGGTCCACCACCTCAGCCCCGAAGTGGCGCTCCACCATCTCCGCCACGCTCTCATCCTTGCTCTCATCTTTCGGACGCGGACCCTGCAGCAGTTCCGCCAGCATTCTCAGTTTGGTGCTCCAGGAGAAAAGCGGGGAGAGCGCGGTAGGCACAACGCGGGTGGGCACCATGAACTGCAGCCCGTCGGGCATGGCGATGAGCCGGTTGCGCACGACGATGTAGGTCTTGCGCAGATGATCATTGGAACCGATCAGCCGGTCGCCGATGCCGAGTTCCCGGCAAAGCGTCGCTGCCCATGGTTTTTCGCTGAGAAACGAGTCCGGACCGGCCTCAATCAGGCAGCCTTCGACGCGTTCGGAAAACAAAGAACCGCCAACTCGCGGTGCACTCTCAAACAGGATGTAGTCGACAGCGGCGCCCTGCGCGCGCGCGTTCTCCAGGGCCAGGGCGGCGCTCAGGCCGGAGATGCCCGCGCCGACGATGGCAATCCGCATCATCGCTCTTCCGGTGACCCATGTTTGCCGCCCGGGGTTCCCAGCACGCGCTGCTCTTGCGCGGGCTGCGGTGGATTCGGCAAACGTGGGGTATTTGCTGCGACGCAATTGGAAACGGACGCAGTCGTTACATCCGCCGGGGTGCTCAGCCGTCCGGCGGCGACAACGGCTACGGCGCCGGTGAACGTAGCGCTGTCGTTCAACGACTCGGCCCGCCACAGGCGCATGCTGTTCTGCTCGGCGAACTGGCGGAAGGCGATGTCAATGTCGTAGAGAATCTCGACATGATCGCAGACGAAGCCGATCGGCTGCAGGAATACGCCCGCGTAGCCCTCCGCTTTGAGAGCGCGGATCGTGTCCTCCACCGTCGGCCCCAACCATTCGCCGCCGGACATGCCTTGGCTCTGGAAGGCGAAAGCGCCGAGCCCGCGACCAGATCTCTGGAACAGCGGCGGCCACCAGCGCAGCCGTTTCGCGCGTCTGCCGCTCGTAAGGATCGCCTTCACTGATCGTGCGCACCGGCACGCTGTGCGCGGTGAAGATCACCGGCAGCGGCCCGCCGAATTCGGCACAAGCCCGCTTCCATCCCTGCCGCAGCTTTTCGGCAAAGGCCGCGATGAGCAGCGGATGATCGTGCCAGCTTTCAACGAAGTCGACGGTGAACGGAAGCTCCTCCCCGGCGACGGTTGAGAAAAGCGCGCGCCGGTAGAGTCCGACGCTGGTGCGCGAGTTGTGCGGCGCCAGGCAGATCACCACCGCCTGCGTAACGCCGTCGGCGGTCATTCGCTGGACGGCTTCGCGGATGTAAGGACGCCAGTTGCGCATCCCCACATAGACCGGCAGCCCGCTTTGGCGGGCGACCGCCTCGCCCTGGCGCAGAGTAATCTCCGTCAGCGGCGAGCGGCCGATCAGGCTATAGCGATGCTCCACCTCGCGCACGACCTGATCGGGCAGAGGCCGCCCGCCGGTGATGTTGCTGAGGTATTCGGGAATCTCCTCCACCCGGTCGGGGCTGCCGTGCGCCAGCAGCAGAATCGCCCGGCGGGGTTCTTGCCTGCCTGTGGATGACTTCGTCATCTCGACCTCACGGCCCCGGCCCGCAAGGCGGCGCTGTGCTCCTTGACGAACCTGGCCACATCTTTGACCCTCTCGACGGGCGTTTGCGGCAGAATTCCGTGACCCAGATTGAAGATGTGTCCGGGACGGCCGGCGGCCTGCCGCAAGATAGTCTCCACCCGCGGCCGCAACTCCTCCCACGGCGCGAACAATGCCACCGGATCGAGGTTTCCCTGGATCGCGGGCTTGTATCCCATGTCTTTCCAGGCCTCGTCGAGCGGAATGCGCCAGTCGATCCCGATGACCTCGGCGCCGGTCTCTAGCATAGAGGGCAGCAGGGTGGCGCTGTCGGTGCCGAAATAAATCACGGGGACACCGGAGGCGCGCAGGCGGCCAATCAAGTCAGCCGTGCGCGGCAGAGCGTAGCGGCGATAGTCTTCCACGCTCAGGCATCCCACCCAGCTATCGAAAACCTGCAACACGTCGGCGCCGTTGCGCACCTGGTCGACAGCGTACTCGGAGAGCACATCCACCAGCTTGGCGAGCAGTTGGTCCCAGAGTTCGGGCGAGCGGTACATCAGCTTCTTCACTTCCACGTAATTGCGCGAACCGCCGCCCTCGACCATGTAACTGGCCAGGGTGAAGGGTGCGCCGCAGAAACCGATCACCGGCAGCTTGTCGCCGAAGTGCCTGGATACCATGGCCACGGCTTCGGAAACGTACGCCAGGTCCTTAGCGCGGTCGGTGCGGAGAGCGCGGATGTCGGCAGCCTCCCGTACGGGGCGCTCGATGATGGGGCCTTCGCCGGCGGTGAACTGAAAGGGCAGGCCCATCACCTCGAGCGGCAGCAGCAGGTCGGCGAAGATGATGGCGGCATCGACCTCCAGCGTCTCCGCCGCGGTGATGGTCACCTCGGCGGCCAGCGCCGGCTTCTTGCAGATCTCGATCAGCGAGTGATGCTTGCGCACCTCGCGGTACTCGGCCATGTAGCGTCCCGCCTGGCGCATGAACCAGACCGGAGTGGCCTCGGTGGGCAGCTTCTTGCAGGCTTGTACGAAAAGCGAAGTCGGGGCAGCCATGAACTTATGAATGTAGCAAATTTGAGCCGTCTTGCGGGCGTGAGGAGCGAAGCGACGGGAGCCCGCAGGCGAAATCCTGAGCGGAGCGAAGGATCTGGCCGTCTTGCGGGCCCTTCGACTCTCCCGCTCTGCGGGATCGCTCAGGGCAGGCGAAGACAGGTGGCAGGGGCGAGATCGGGAGCAGCCCCCCGACGATCACTGCCCAAACTGCACTCTCAGGAAAGGCGATTGCGCCAGAATCGAACGAAACGGTTGCCGGTTTCGCTCACCACACCAGCAACAGCCTGCGGAGTGAGCGGCCAAGCGATGCGGGAGAGGTAAGCCAGCATTGCCGCAGAGGTGTAGGTCGCAAATACTCGCGTCAGCTCCATGCTTAAGTTGCCGGTCCCGTTAATTAGCCGTGTGAACATTTATTCCTTGCCACCCGAATTGCCCGGCTGAACCGGACCGATAGCACTTAGATGCCTGGAACAAGGAACCCGATGCAGGCCGACAAGTTTCTCGTCCAGCTATCAGTTCTCAATAATTGGATTCAGCGAGCCGGTGAGAGATGCGGGAATTTGAAAATGATTTTCAGAACAGTCCCTGACACAGAGAGCCTCGATGCAGTCCGACTCGCGAGGTTCGTCCTCGGAAACTGGCTACCACAGTTTCGGATTCAGCTCGATTGATAAGACGCGAAGACTTCCGAGAAGAGCGGAAATACAGGAAAAGAGCGCACTATCGCGTGCAGCGCATGATCGTGGGTTGTGTTGATTTTTGGCGCAGGAAAAGAGGCCCAAAAAAATAAATGCAGGCCGGAGAGCTCATTTTCTGAGCCGAGCCACTCGGCTCACCCTCCCTTGCCTGCTTGATATGTCCAATTTCTAGAAACAGTGTTGTCCAAAAGACAAAAGAAAACAATAAGGCAAATACCCGAGAAACGGCCTTTTGCCCAGAATTGTCTGCCATCCCCGCCTTTTGGGGTTCCGCTCCGGCCAGCGCCCGAAGGGCCCGGAGATCTGTTTTCTTGATAATCTGCTTTGAGCGCAAGCTTCGGATAGCGCCCCATTTAGCTATGCCGTTATCTTCAGTGCCAGCGGGGGCATGGTCGAATCCCCCCGCAAGGAGTAAAGAGATGACGGTCACGAACATGATGCAGAAGCCAGAGACGCCCGAAAGAATGCGGGTTCGGCCAGGCCTCCGGGCAAAGACCGGTTCCCTTATCGCCGACGGAAGCGATCGTTCCCGGGAGACGCCCGCGTTTGCCGGGGCGGAATCCCGCTGGCAGGCAGTGCTGGACAGAGATGCTGCCGCCGATGGGAAGTTCGTCTTCGGGGTGAAGACCACTGGAATTTACTGCCGGCCATCGTGCCCGGCCAGGCGGCCCAGGCGAGACCGCGTCCAGTTCTTCGACTCTCCACAGGCAGCAGAACGGGCCGGCCTGCGTGCATGTCTGCGCTGCAAGCCCGCTCATCAGGCGGGCGCGTCGATGGTCGAGCGCATCTGCCGCTATCTGGAGGCGCACTCGGAGGAAAAGATCACGCTGGAGGCGCTCGGCAAAGCTGCGGGCATGAGCCCCTTCCACCTGCAGCGGCGCTTCAAGCAGGAGATGGGAATCTCTCCCCGGCAGTATCTGGAGTCGTTCCGTTTTGCCAAATTCAAACGCGGCTTGCGCAACGGTACGGTCACGCAGGCGCTGGTCGACTCCGGCTACAGCTCGCCCAGCCGGGTGTATGAAACCGCCAGCCGGAAGCTCGGCATGCAGCCGCGGCAGTTCGGCGCCGGAGCCCCGCGCGAGCGTCTGCGCTTCACCACCTTCAACAGCGAACTGGGAGACGTCCTGCTGGTAGCCAGCGATGCCGGAGTCTGCGGTGTTCTTTTTCTCGCAGGCGATGAAGCCGATACTCGCATTCGTTCCGAATATCCGCGGGCGGAGTTCAGCCGCGACGATGCCGGCCTCAAGCCGTGGGTGGCGGCTGTAGCCGGGCTGATCCGCGGTCAGGAGCCCGGACCGCGTATTCCGCTCGACATCCGCGGCACGGCCTTCCAGCAGCTTGTCTGGCAGCAGTTGCAGAAGATTCCCGCCGGCCAGACGCGGAGCTACAGCGAGGTGGCGCGCGCCATTCGCAAGCCGGAAGCGGTTCGCGCCGTAGCCAATGCTTGCGCTTCCAACCACATTGCCGTGGTGATTCCGTGTCACCGCGTGGTGCGCGGGAATGGCGAACTGTCTGGCTATCGATGGGGCACGGAGCGCAAGCGGCGCTTGCTGGAAGCGGAAGCCACAGACCACTGAGTCTGCGCCAGGCAGCCGTGCTCGCGCAACATGCGGTAGACCAGCGCGACCGGCAATCCGACTACGTTGGGATAGTCGCCGCGAATTCCGCTGATCCAGCGAGAGGCCCGGCCCTGGATGGCGTAGGCTCCGGCCTTGTCGAGCGGCTCGCCGCTGGCAACGTAGTCTTCAATTTCCTGGTCGGTAAGGGATTCGAAGCGGACCTCGGTGGATTCCAGCCGAGTGTCCACGAACGGCTGACCTTGGGAGTCGATTCCGCGCAGGCAAACGCCGGTGATGACCTGGTGCTGGCGTCCGGAGAGCAGGCGCAACATGCGTTTGGCTTCGCCGGCGTCTCGCGGCTTGCCGAGCACGCGAGTGCCGACGACGACGATCGTGTCCGCCGCCAGAACCAGCGCATGATCGGGTTCCAGGGCCGCGACTTTGGCTGCCTTCTCGCTGGCCAGACGCATGGCAAAGCGGCGGGGCGATTCACCCGCACGCCGGGCTTCGGGAATTTCAGCCACGTGAACCCGGAACTTGATCTCGGCGTTGCGCAACAGCTCCGCCCGTCTGGGCGAGGCGGAGGCCAGCACTAACATGGCTTTCGATTGTACTTCACGTGTCTTGCTACCTGAGCGAAAGATGCCCTGGGTGGGCGTTCACGTCACAAGCGCCGTGGCTGACGCCTTCGGTGGCGCGCGCCCAGCTCAATGATTCCGTAGATTACCAGGCAGATCCAGGCATCTAGAATCAGACCAAGGTCAAAGCGATGCGGGATATGGTGCGCGCTGGCCGGCAGGACGGGCCCCAGTACAAAAAAATAAACGGCATTCCCGCTGACGACGGCGATCAGCGACTTGACGAAATTCAGCAGCACCTGAAATTGGAACCAAATGCGAGCGGAAAAGTTTCCCCGAGAAGGCGCTTTTTGACGCCGCCCGCCCGGCCAACAGTTGACTTCCGTGCTGGGCGTTCTTTAGCCTTTGTGATTCCCCTACTTCCGGGTCTGGAGGAAAGATGCGCGAGATCATTGCCACCGATGGCGGACCCAAGGCGATTGGGCCTTATTCGCAGGCGGTCAAGGCGAACGGCTTTGTTTTTATCAGCGGACAGATTGCCCTCGACCCCGCTACCCAGCAGTTAGTCTCAGGAGGTGTCGCCGAGCACACTGAGCGCGTGATGCGCAATCTCGAAGCGATATTGGCGGCCGCCGGCTCCAGCCTGGAAAAGGTGGTGCGCTGCGGGGTGTTCCTGAAGAACATGAGCGATTTCCCCGTCATGAACGAGGTCTATGGGAAGTTTTTCCGTAAGAGTCCGCCGGCGCGGACTACTGTGGAGGCAGCGCGACTGCCCAAAGACTCCCTGGTGGAAATCGACGTGATCGCCCTCGAGTAACCCCCGGAACGCTTCAGCTCTTCGGCTGGGCCGGCGCCGGCTTCTTGTCTTCCGAAGCGGCGTCGCTTCCCTGCTTCGCGTCTGCGGGTTTCTTCCCGGCGGCTTTCTTATTCGCCTCGCCGGCCTTCTTCTTCCCACCGGAGGGCTTGTTAGCCACCGCGCGCTCGCGGATCGCCACCCCGTCGGGCTTGGAGAAGAGCTTGGCGTTGAAGGGAAGCTCCTCGTACGAGTCATACGCATAGGTGTACTCGCCGGAAGCCTTCTTCAGAACCACCGCCAGCGGCACCTCAGGAGAGCCGCCGCTGAACAGAAGAATTTCCAGATCGCCCAGCTTGACCGTGTAGAGGTTGGTCGGCTTGCCTTGCAGCATCGGCCCTGCCTGTGGCTGTCCCGCTTTCTTCTTGAAGAATGCCACTTCGCGTCCGAACTCCAGGTCGAGCAGCGGTTGCTTCAAATCGGGCGCCGACTTGATCTCGTCCAGAGTAAAAATGGGCAGGCGGCAGCGCGGACCGGGAACGACCATGTGGCGGCCTTGCTTGGTGGCGAGGTTCACCATCCAGACGTCCGGTTCGGCCATGATGACCACGCCGGCGATATCGTTGTCGGGATCGGCGGCCTCTTCCACGCGGCAGAAACGCTCGGCGCCGCGATAGAAGGTCCTCGGCTTGGCGGCGTAGCTCCCCTCCCTCACTTCGGCGCTCTCCAAACGGACCACGATCTTGGTCATCGTCTTGGGGGTGAAAGGGTTCTTGCGTGTCTGGTCGGGTTCCTCTGCCTGGCTGGTCTTCGCGGTTGTCTGGCCCGTGCTGACCGCCGGGGCCGGCTTTTTCGCTCGCTTGGCCGGAGCTTGCGGCTCTGCCGCCGGTTTTGCCTGCTGCTTCGCCTGATTTTCAGCTTCCATCTTCGCAGCTGCCGCCTGCATGGCTGCAGCTTCCGAGGGCCGGGCAGGTTCCGCCGTTCGCTTGGGGGGAGACGAGGAACACTGCGCCAGAAGCAACAGGGATAAAAGGGCGAAGATGGCTTTCATGGCGCGACTCCGCAACGGTTCTGGACGCGGCAGACGATATCTTGCGCTTGCTGCGTCGAAGTTCAGCCGTTGCCTGGATTTCGAAAGCGAGTGTAGCAGCCCCAGGCCGTGCTGGCCAGTGCCTCTGAGGGCCCGCTTTGGGCGAAGCGGCCCACCGAATTCAGCCGTTAGTTGGACCGAATTGCTGCGGACCTTCCCGGCCTGAAACGCGAAAGGCCGGACTAATTAAGTCCGGCCTTTGATTAGACTACAGAATCGGAACTGCTTACCAACTCGAGCGATCTACGCTTTGGCGGCTTTGGCCGCTTTCACCTTGTAGCCATTGGCCGTCAGCGCCTTGGCGAAGACCCGCAGGAACGAGCGTACGCTGGCCGGGGTAGCCAGCGGGCCCATCAATCCGATGCGGAAGATCTTGCCGGCCAGCGGACCGAAGCCGCCGGCAATCTCTATGCCGTCCTTTTCGAGCAGCATGTTGCGCACGGCGGCGTCGTTGACGCCTTCGGGAACGCAGGGCGTGTTCAAGTTCCAGATGCGGTTTCCTTCGCGCACGTGCATACGCAGGCCCATCGCCTCGACGCCCTTCACGAAGGCCAGATGCGCCTGGCGATGCCGCTCCCAGCGCTTCTCGAGACCTTCCTGCATGATCGCCAGCAGCGCCTCGTGCAGGCCGTAGAGCAGCGAAGCCGAAGCCGTATGGTGATACTTGTGCGGCGTCTGGAAGTAATACTCGTTCAGCAGGTTGAGATCGAGATACCAGGTGCGCTGCGGGCTCTTGCGCCCCTTGAGCCGGTCGAGCGCGCGCGGAGAAACGGTGATGGGCGCCAATCCCGGCGGTATGCTCAGGCCTTTCTGGCTGCAACTGTAGGCGATGTCGATGCCGGTTTCATCGACCTTGATCGGCATGGCGCCGAGCGAGGTAACGCAGTCGGCGATGACCAGCGCATCGACCGCATGGGCGGCCGCACAGATGGCTTTGCCGGATTGGAATGCGCCGGTAGAGGTCTCGGCACTGACGTAGGCCACCACCTGCGGCCTTTCGCGCCGGATGAATTCGGAGGCTTCGTCGTCGCCGCACACCTCTCCCCAGGGCTTCTCCAGGCGTACCAGTTCCCCGCCCTGGCGCCGCACCATCTCGCTGATGCGGTCGCAGAAGTAGCCATTGGCGAGAACGGCCACCTTAACCCCAGGTTCGACGAAGTTGGCGACCGCCGTTTCCATCCCCGAGCTGCCGGTGCCGGAGATGGCGAAGGTCATCGGGATTCTCGGTGCCGAATACCACCTTCAGCATCCGAACCGCTTCCTCGAATACCTTGAAGAAATAGGGATCGAGGTGGCCGACGACCTGCTTGGCCATCGCCTTGTACACGCGCGGCTCAACCTGTGATGGTCCAGGGCCATAGAGCAGCCGCTTGGGCGGACGGACCGAAGACACGGCAGGGATAAGTGCGTTTTTCGCCGACTTTCCAGGCATAATTATGACTCCTGAACCACTGGATTTTCTGCCAAATAGCTATTGTATTCCTGCGGGGTAAGTGGAAAGCAAGAACTCTGGATTGGATTCTACAAGGAAGCGGACCCGGCGTAATGAAATGCCGCATCTCGTTGAATTGCGGCAATCTTCCGGCCAGACTCAGAGGCCCAGCAGCGCTTCGACCCGATATCCGGAATCCGCGGCCGCGCGCAGGCAGCGCTCCAGTTGGCGCTCCAGCGAGCTTACGGCCTCGCGGTCTGCCGTTGGCGCCTCGGCGAGACGCAGCAAAGAAGGCAGCGCCATCCACCAGAGGAAGCGCTCGAACGGCTCCTTGATGAAGTACTGCTCGTCCTGATAGCGGTGCACGCCGATCAGCCAGGCGACGTCGGGGTCGTGCAGCCAACTGAAGGTCCCGCTGGGAGCCGATGGGGCCCGGCGAGCTCCGTCGGCGAAATAATCGTGAGCGAAGGCGGCGCGCACGCGGGCGGCGGCCTGCCAACGCTGCTCGCCCTGCCAGCCGAGTTCGCGGAAGGCTTCTGCCATGGGCTCGCGCAAGCGCAATTGATCGAAGGCCTCGGCCGCTCCGCGCTCGGGCGCGCCGGGACGCAGCAGCGTACCGATGGCCTGCAGCACGGCCCAGGCCAGCACCGTCCCCCAGATGGCGGCGGCATCGCGCTGCCGGCTCGGCCGAGGGCAGAACATCGTGCGCCTCTCCCGGCCACGGGCTGGAAAACAGCCGCTCCAGTTGCGGGATTCGCCGGGCGGCCTCGACCGTGCGAACGAACTCCTCGAGCACCGAATCCACGTCGCGCGCCACATCCGTGCTCCGCAGAACCCGCAGGCGGTTGTATTCTCCCCTCTCGGTTATCGCCTGCACGGCGCTCAGCAAGCGGCGCACGCGCTCGATCACGGGATCGAGGCCGGGCTCAGGGTGATCGGGCTCGGGCACCGCCGGTTTTCTGGAAGCAGCGGCTTTGCGTTGTGCCTTTCCTTTTTGGGGAACGCTCTCGGCCACCGCAGGCTGCGGGGGCTGGCCGGCGAGCAGGCCGACAATCTCGGCATCGAGCAGCTCGCGAATCGCGTCATGCACCGGCCGCAAGCGCAGATCGCGCAGAGCGTCGTCGAGGCTGGAAACGCCGCGGTTCCCCAGCATCTCGCACAACTCGCCCCAGGGATGATCCTCATCGGCGCGCAGATCCCGCCAATCCAGAAAGACGTAGTGCTTGTAGGCTCCCAACTCGACGTACATGCCGCGCTCGGCTACGTGGCTGGCGCGGTGCAGGTACTCGAGCCCGCCGAGGGAATCGCGGCAGGCGAGAAACATCTCCGGATCGCGAGACAAACCCAAAGCCTCGCCCAGCGTGCGCTGGCGCAGGGATTTGCCGCCGTCGGCGGCCTTTTGGGCGTAAGCGCACGACTGGCGAACCCAGCCGCGCGTATCGCTGTATCGGTTGTTGTAGATAACCAGCGCGCGCTCGTCTCCCAGCCGGTTGGAGTAGGCAAACACGTCTTCGTTGACGTGGCCCTGGTCGGTATAGAAGTCGTAGAGCAGGAAGTCGCGCACCTCGGCGAAGAGGGCGCGGCGATGCAGCAGGGGAGAGATTTCGCGCTCGTGGCGCGCCACCAGCCAGGGGTCCGGAGTTTCCGGATTATATGCGCGGCGGTACTCCATGCCGTAACGCTCGGTGAAGCCTTCGATCTGGCCGTGCCCGAACATGGGCAGGCCCGGCAGGGTGGCCATCATGGTGCAGACGCCGAAGTACTTGTCGCCTTTGCCGAACTGATCGACGGCGGTGCGCTCGTCGGGATTGTTCATGAAGTTGACGTAGCGCTTGAGCACCTCGGGATCGAACTCGAGGGTGTTCTTGATGACGCAGCGATAGTTGGCGTTCTCCTCGTCGCGCATCATGTTCATGAAGGCCGAGTTGTAGACCCGATGCATGCCGAGGGTGCGGACGAAGTATCCCTCCAGCAGCCAGAAGGCCTCGGCCAGCAGCAGCGTGCCGGGAACTTCGGCGGCCACGCGGTCGACCAGCTCGCGCCAGAACTCCTGGGGCATGGCGGCGTCGAACTCCGCCTTGGTCAACCCATGCTCGGCGCGCGACGGAATGGCGCCGCCGGTGCCGGGCACGGGAAACCAGAGGCGCTGATAGTGCTGCTTGGTGAGGGTCATGGCGGCGTCGAAGCGGATGATGGGAAACAGCCGCGCCACGTGCAGGATGGTCTGGATGACGGCCTCGCGAACCTCGGGAATCAGGTAGTTGAGCTGCGCCGTGTCGTTCCAGGGGAAGCTGGTGCCGTCGTTGCCGTGGTAGACGTAGCGCGTGTCGCCGCTCCAGCGGTCGCGGCGGCGGAAGACCACGGCGGCATCGCTGCGGTTGAAGTAGTGGTCGTCGATCTTGATTTCCACGCGCCCGTCGTTCGACAGGTCCGGACCCTCAAAGCTGTAGGCCGGGAAGGGCGAATAGGGCAACTGCACGAACCAGTCGGGATGCTGAATCGACCCAGCGCGAATCGATGCCCATGTGGTTGGGAACCATGTCGCTGGCCAGGCGAATGCCGCGCAAGGCAGCGCGGTCGCGCAGGTTGATATAAGCGGACTCTCCGCCGAGATCGTTGGCGATGGCGTAATCGTGCAGCGAGTAGGCCGAGGCTGCGGCTTCCGGATTGCCGGTCAACCGCTTGATCAGCTGCGAGGCGCGGCTGCGCTCCCAGACCCCGATCAGCCAGAGGGCGTTGAAGCCGCGGCGAGCCAGTGTGTTCAGCTCCTCGTCGGGAATCTGGTCGAGGGTGTGCACCGGGCGGCGATAGGCGGTCGAGAGCTGGTCGAGCCAGACGTAGATGCTCTTGGCGATCATCACCGTGCGCGGCATCCACTCGACATCCTGGCTGAAGCGTTCGTACTCGAATTCGCGGTCGCGGAACTGCGGGATGGCGGCGGCGCTGGAGTCGCCGAAGGTCGGTCCCATGCCGCCGTGGCGCTCGGGCGGATGGAAGCGCATCCAGATGGCGAGTTCCTCTTCCTTGAGCACGTCCATGGCGAGCAGCAATCGCCGCAGCATGTCGCCCAGCAAGCCGGCCCAGTGCTCGCGAATGAAGGCGAGCTGTCCTTCCAGCGAATCCGGCGAAGCCAGCGCGGGCGCGCGCAGCAGGTCGACCAGGTTCTGGTTCTCGAAGCGTGGGCCGGGTCTCAAAGTACTCGCGCAGCCCGGAGGTGAGCTGGGCATAGGCGGTGGAGTGGGCCAGCGAGGCGTCGTCGAAGAGCTCCTTCACCGGCTTGAAGGCCGGGTTCAGATTGGCCAGCCACAGCATGATCAGCTCTTCCAGGGCGACAGCCTTATGTGGAAGCTCGCCCGTGGAGGCCCTCAGCCACTCCGCCGCACTTTGCCGTCCGCGATACACCTCGACCGGCGGGAACTCATCGATGAAAGCCAGCAGCGTGGCTTCCAGCGCCGGTTGCCCCAGGCGCAACTCAAACCAGGCGAGGGCGTCGGTGAGGCTTCTCGGATCGCGCTGCTGCCGGTAGAGGGCGAAGACGAAATGCATGACCTCGTCGATCAGCCCCATGGCATTTACAGCGCCGGGATTCACGGTCTGCTCCGGATGCCGGACGGCATCTCGCACCAGATTCATGCGTTCCGTAAACCGCCGGCTGGCGGCCAGATTGGCAAAGACCACATTGCCGGAAAGCGAGAACAGCTCCTCGGCGAAGCGGTAGAGGTCTCGCGCGGCGCGGGAGACGTGGAACTCGAACTTTGGTCTAGCGCCAATCATGTACGGATCATTCTACGTGAGTTGTGTCTCTCCCGGGCGTCGCTGCCCTCGCCGGCAGCCGAGTTTTACCCATTTGGGAAATGAACCGCCGGAAAACCCTATTAGATGCCGAGGTAAAAATCGCGCATTGCGTGGCCAGGCTCCGGCGGTTCCGGATAGCGCCGCAACTGCCGGAAAAATCGGCACTGCCCTCAGGGGCTAAAGCCCGCGTTTTTGCTGGTTCCGAACGGCGGGGCTGAAGCCCCGCCCTTTCAAAGCAGTATTTGTGCAACCAGTTCTCGCGCCCGAGTGACTCTGGCGCAACTGCGCCGAAAATGCACCAACTCCGCTGCCTTTCGAGCTACACTGTGTCGAGCGCAAATCTCTGCCATGAAGCGTTACGCCGTACTCACAAACCGCCGCCGCGCGGTGATTGCCTTCGTACACTCCGTCTTTTTCTTTTTTGTGGCGCTGGCGGGGCTCTGGGGACCGTCGAGAATTCCGCCGCTCGCGGCGGCTTGGGACGGCCGAACGGGCGGGCTTACCCCGGCTCCCGTGCTGGGGATGGTGGCGGTCTATTTGGCTGTTACCGGCATACTGCTTTGGCTGACGCTGATCTCGGCCGGAGCGCTGGAGCGGCTCTACTTTGCCTTCTGCGCCACCAGCGCCGCCACGGGGCTGCTGCGCAGCGTGCTCGGCGATACGCCGCAACATGCCGGGGCCATGATTCGCGTGTTCATGCTGAGCTGCGCGATTGTGGCTTGCGCCAGGATCTGGCATTCGCATCAATCAGTTGTTAGTTCTTAGTTTATTGTTGTGAGTTGTTCGGCGATCCTGTGCATCTCGGGTGCGCCGGCCATGAACCAAGAACCAACCCGGGCTGTCTCCGGAAATCGAACTTTGGAGGCTGCTTTCGCATGAATGCGGAAAAGAAAATCGCGCGCATTCTGAAGCGCTACCGGGTGGAGGATGGCAAGGGATTCGATCTTGCCGATTACTCTCCGGACGATACCAACGGCTTTGACGCGGACTTCAAGCCGGAGGCGGCACAGTTGCTGCAGCAGCAGACGCGGCAGCTGGCCGATCTTCAGGACATGCTCTACGCCCAGAACCGCTGGGCGCTGCTGCTGATCTTTCAGGGCATGGACGGCGCCGGCAAAGACAGCACCATCAAGCACGTCATGTCCGGGGTGAACCCGCAGGGCTGCCAGGTCTTCTCCTTCAAGCAGCCTTCCACGGAGGAGCTCGATCACGATTATCTTTGGCGCACCACGCGCTGCCTACCGCAACGCGGGCGCATTGGCATCTTCAATCGCTCGTACTACGAGGAAGTGCTGGTGGTGCGCGTGCATCGCGAACTATTGCAGCGGCAGCGCATCCCCGAGGAGTTGATCACCAAAAAGATCTGGAAGCACCGCTATGACGACCTTACCGCTTTCGAGAGCTATCTGGCGCGTAACGGGATCGCCGTCCGCAAGTTTTTCCTGCACACTTCGAAAGAAGAGCAGCGGGCGCGCTTCCTGAAGCGCCTGGAGGAGCCGGGGAAGAACTGGAAGTTCTCCGCCGCCGACATCCGCGAGCGGCAGTTCTGGGGCGACTACCAGCGGGCTTACGGGGATATGATTCGTCACACCGCGGCCGAACATGCACCCTGGTTCGTGGTACCAGCCAACAAAAAGTGGTTCGCGCGCCTGGTGGTATCGATGATCGTGGTGGACGCCCTGAAACAGATGAAGCTGTCGTATCCGAAGGTGAGTGCGGACGCCCGCCGCGAGTTGCAGGAGGCCAAGCGGGAGCTGCTCCGGCCCGGCAAGAACGGCGGCGATGGAAAGCCGTAGCGGAGCCTGCAACTGGCGGCAACGCCGAATCTGCGGCTCCGTTCAGGATTGATCAGGCTGGCCGGCTTGGAACAGCAACCCACCGGCGGGTAAACTTAAGCATGGGATTCTGGCACACCGTCCGCGAGGACATAGAAAGCGTCTTCGACCGCGACCCGGCCGCAACCTCGACCGTCAGCGTGCTGCTTTGCTATCCGGGCCTGCACGCGCTGTGGTTCCATCGGCTGAACCACTGGCTGTGGCGCCAGAACCACAGATTTCTCGCCCGCTTCCTCTCGCAGGTGGCGCGCTTCTGGACGGGGATCGAAATCCATCCCGGAGCGCAGATCGGACGCCGCCTGTTCATCGACCACGGCATGGGCGTGGTGATCGGCGAAACCTCAATCGTCGGCGACGACGTCACCCTCTACCAGAACGTAACCCTCGGCGGAACCGGCAAGCAGAAGGGCAAGCGCCACCCCACCCTGCGCAATGGCGTCTTTGTCGGCAACAGCTCCAACATCCTGGGCAACATCACCGTAGGCGAAAACTCGCGCATCGGCGCCGGCTCGGTGGTGCTACAGGACGTTCCTCCTAACTCGACGGTGGTAGGCAATCCGGCGCACATCATCTACCAGGAGGGCAAGCGCGTGCTGATCACCGATCCGCATCAGGTAAAGGATCCGCTCTCCGGCGTTATCGTGGCCCTGGCCAGGGAGGTCAAGCAGTTGGAGGAGCGCCTGGAACGGCTGGACGGCCAGGTGGTTCAGGCTACGCGCGAACTGGACGCAGTGCGCGCCCTCACCGCCGAGGACGAAGAGCGGGAGCAATACCGCACTGCCCAAAAAGAGGCTTCCGACTACGTCAGCATGGGCGGGGGAATCTAAAGACAGTTCTTCGTTCTTCGTTGTTAGTTCTTCGTTGTGGCCAGTATTCCCCACTGTCGGCACATGGAAATTTTGAAACCTCCCATAAGTATGCCGAGAGGTTCCTAACCCCTATTCCCTATTCCCTATTCCCTATTCCCTATTCCCTATTCCCTATTCCACGTCCCATTCATCGATGCATCGAGCAACTGCACGGTGTGCATGGTGGGAACCGGCTTTCCGATTTTGGCCAGCGAGCTCTCCAGTTGCAACAGGCAGCCGGGATTGCCGGAGACAACCACGTCGGGCTTGGTGGCGGAAATGTTGCGCGCTTTGCGCTCGCCCAGTTGGCCGGCCGGACCGGGCTCGACCAGGTTGTAAATGCCGGCTGAGCCGCAGCAGATAGCCGCTTCGTCGACCTCCAGCATTTGCAACCCGGGAATACCGGCGAGCAGTTTGCGCGGCTCGTTGCGAATGCCCATGGCGTGCTGCAGGTGGCAGGAGTCGTGATAAGCCACACGCAGAGGCAGCGGATGGCGCTCGGCGCGCGGCTCCAGCTCGGCCAGGATTTCGGTCACATCCTTGCACTTCTCGGAGAAACGGCGGGCGCGCTCAGCGTAGCGCCGATCGTCGCGCAGCAGGATGCCGTAATCCTTCAGGTTGGAGCCGCAGCCGGCGGCGTTGACGGCGATGCGGTCTACCTGCTCGCGCTCGAAGGCCCGTATCATCCTGCGGGCAAAGCGCAGCCCTTCCTGCTCCCGGCCGGCGTGCATGCTCAAGGCGCCGCAACAGCCCTGCATGCGCGGAATCACCACCTCGCAGCCTTCGGCGGCCAGCACCCGCACGGTGGCGGCGTTCACCTCGGCAAACAGCGTGCGCTGCACGCAGCCCAGGATAAGTCCGACCTTCAGGCGCGGTTTGCCCTGCGGCAGCACGCGCTCCGGCAGGGGGCGGGCGAAGATGGAGCGCAAGGAAACCTCGGGCAGCAGCGCTTCCATGGCTTGCAGCTGTTGGGGCAGCAGCTTCAGCAGGCCCAGGCGATGCAGCAGCCAGCGCAGTCCGGAGCGCTGGTACAGCCACATGGGCAGCAGCAACGCCCGCAGCCGCGTGGGATAAGGGAAACACGGAAAAGATGAGTGCGCGAAAGAGCCGGTCCAGCAGCGGGCGCTGATAATGCCGCTCCAGTTGCGCGCGCGTGGACTCGATCAGGCGGTCATATTTCACTCCGGAGGGACACGCCGAGACGCATGCCATACAGCCCAGGCACTGGTCGAAGTGCCGCACGTAGGTATCGTCCATGCGGTCGACCTCACCTTCCAGGCCCATCTTCATCAGGTAAATGCGGCCGCGCGGCGAATCCATCTCCTCGTGCCAGAGCAGGTAGGTGGGACAGGTGGGCAGGCAGAAACCGCAGTGAACGCACTCGTTGATCAGCTCGTCCGCCGGTGGATGATGCGGATCGAAGACCTTGCTGGGCCAGATGAGGGGTTCGGCGAGCGCGGGCATTCGCTGAGGATTCCTCGCCGACGCGGTGATCGGTTCAGAGGGAGTCGAGTCGAGATTACTCATGGCCGGCGTGTCGGCGCCGGTGCGGGCAGACGGCTCGCCGGAGCGGACGGCAGTCTCTTCCACCGCCCGATGATCGTGCTCGGGCATCAGATTCCTCCTACGAAACGGCCGCGATTGAGAGTGCCTTTGGGATCGAACTGATTTTTCATGCGGCGCATCAGGCGAAGCGCCGTGCCCACCTCGCCCCAGACATCCACCTGCCGGCGCAAGCTCTCCGAGCCGCGCAGCAATACGAGCGAGCCATGCCGGAGCGCGATGGCCTTCCGCACATTGGGGATGATGCCGGCCAAAACCTCGTCGGGACCATCCAACCGCAGCAGGCCGACGCCGACAGCCTGCGCCACGGCACGCACCCGAATGCCTGCGGGTTCCGCCTGGGAACGCACGCCTTCGAGCAGAGAACCAATGTCGCTGGGCAGCACGGAGAATTTGGCGATCGCCGACGGAGAAGCCTCCCAAAGATCGCTCGGGGCACGCCAGGCCGCTGCCGCGGCTTCCGCTCCGGCGGAGGCATCTATGGGTTCCAACCGGGTTCCGGCATAGCCGCCGGGCAGATTGCGCAGAATGCGCTCGGTCCGCCGCGCCTGGTCTTCGACGGCTTCGCGAACACCCTCGAAGCGCACGTCCAGCAGGCAAAGCGGGCCGCCCGCCGGGGTTGCCGATGACGGGCGCGGTTGCGTTGGCGGAGCTGGAAGGAAGCGAAGCTGCAAACCGGTGAAGGTGAGCACCGAATCCAACAGTGTCAGCACGGCGCGATTGGCCGCCGCAGCCGTTTCAAACTCGAAACTCAGCGTCTCGTCCGCCTGCGGCAGCGGATGCAGGCGGAAGATGGACTGCGTGATGATTCCTAAAGTGCCCAGAGAACCGATGGCGAGCTTGGGCAGATCGTAACCGGCGACGTTCTTGACGACCTTGCCGCCGCTGCGCGCCAGGGTTCCGTCGGGCAGCGCAAGGGTGACACCGATGAGCAAGTCTCGCAAGGAGCCGAAGCGGACGCGCAGCGAACCGGAGTCGTTGCTGGCGAGAATTCCGCCGATAGTCGCCTGCCTCGGGGAAGAGAGGATCGACCGCCAGCCGCTGCCCGTGTTCGGCCAGCTTGCGCTGAAAGTCGGCGACGGTGCAGCCGGGCTCAACGGTGGCGGTCATGTCGCCGGAGGCGTGCTCGAGGACACGATTCATTCGGCGGAGTGAAACCACAACATCCAGGGAGGAGGGAGGCGCGCCCCAGCCGAGCTTGGTGCCGTTGCCACGCGGCGCCACTACTACTCCATTCTCATTCGCCCAGCGAAGAATAGAGGCGACCTGCTCCTGGCTGGCGGGCTCAACCACGCGCTCCGGCAAACGCCCACAGACGGCGTCTCCGGCTTCAGCCTGGGCGGCGGGAGCGATGGTCTCCAGATCGCTCCAGGCGATGTGCGGCGAAGGGATGGGAACTCCCGCCATCAGAACAACTCCGCCACGCCCGCCACTTCCAGCGGATGCGGTGTGTAGGGACCGGGCTTCTCGGCGCAGAGCTTCGGCCGGGGAAACACCTTGCCGGGATTGGCCAGGTGGTTCGGGGTCGAAGGCGCAGCGCACTAACTGCATGGTGTCCAGATCAGGCTCGGCGTACATCTCGGCCATGAACATCTTCTTCTCTTCGCCGACGCCGTGCTCGCCGGTAATGGAGCCTCCCGCCTGGATGCAGAGCCGCAGAATGTCCGCCGCTACCGCTTCGGCGAGTTTCTCCTGGCCGGGGATGCGGCCGTCGTAAAGCACCAGGGGATGAAGGTTGCCGTCGCCGGCATGAAAGACGTTGGCTACGCGCAGTCCCGATTCGCGGCTGATGCGCGCGATCTCGTCCATCACCCGCGGCAAGGCGGTGCGCGGGATCACCCCGTCCTGCACGATGTAGCTGGGCGAAATGCGTCCCATGGCGGCGAAGGCTGCCTTGCGTCCCTTCCAGACCAGGATGCGGTCAGCCTCCGAGTGCGCCAGCCGGATCTCCCACGCTCCGCAGCGGGTGCAGATTTCCTTCACCTGCCGCATGAGGGTTTCGACTTCGCTGGCGGTTCCATCCAGCTCCACCAGCAGCAAGCCGCCGCAATTGGGATAGCCGGCATGAACGCTGGCTTCGGCGGCCTGTATGGCGAGGTTGTCCATCATCTCGATGGCCGCCGGCAGCATGCCCGCGCGAATGACCTCGCTGACGGCCTCGCCGGCTTCATTGGTGGAGTTGAAGGCGGCCAGCAGCGTGGTGATCGATCTCCGGGCGCTTGACGATGCGCAGGATGACCCGCGTCACTACGCCCAGCGTTCCCTCCGAGCCGACGAAGACGCCGCCCAGATCGTAGCCGGGAGAATCGAGCGTGGGGCTGCCCAACTGGACCAGCTCGCCGTCGGGAAGAACGACGTCCATTCCCAGCACGTGCGTCGTGGTGAAGCCGTACTTGAGACAATGCGCTCCGCCGGAGTTTTCCGCCACGTTGCCGCCGATGGAACAAACCTGCTGCGAGGAGGGATCGGGAGCGTAGAAATATCCATGCGGCGCAACCTGCTGGGTGATGACGGCGTTGATCACGCCGGGCTCGACTACCACCCGCTGATTGGCGAGATCGACTTCGAGAATGCGGTTCATGCGCGCCACGCTCAGCACAACGCCGTCGGCGACCGGCAGGGCTCCGCCGCTCAGGCCGGTTCCGGAGCCGCGCGCCACAAAGGGAATCTTGTTTTCGCGACAGATGCGCACCACGGCCTGCACCTGCTCGGCACTCTCCGGAAGCAGCACCGCGGCGGGAACCACGCGGAAGTTGGTCAGCCCGTCGCATTCGTAGGTCTTGAGCTGGTTGGGCTCGGTAATCATGCCGTCCCGGCCGAGCACGGCACGAAAGGCGTTGAGCACCCGCGTTTGCATCTGTCTCTCTCCCGCCTGGATTGATCCGGCCTCAACTGGAAGCGCAGGACGTAGCGGCAGCCGCCCAGCCGAGGGTGGCCGGGCCTACGTTTGTTAATAGATGCACATTGCGCCTGCGGTGTTCAGCCGGAACGGGCAGGACGATCGGGGAAACACACGATTCGTGACAAGCCAAGCTTATGTGCGCCGGAAACTACTGCTGGCATACAACTGTGAGCTGATGTAATCTTCGTGCCCATAGGACATGAGCAAGCCCGGCAATCTGCTACTGGATTGATGTTTAGCGGCTTCTGCCCGAATGCCGGCATTGATCATTTGGGAGAACTCAAGTTCAGGAGTTCGTGCAAGACTCGGGGACCGGGGAGGCAACCATGGACCAAGTCGTAGAACAGCAGCTTATGCGCAGGCTTTTCTGGAGGCTGGTACCGCTGCTGACGGTGCTCTACATCATCTCGTTCATCGACCGGGTGAACATCAGCTTTGCTGCTTTGACTATGAACAAGCAGATCGGGCTGAGCGCTTATACCTACGGATTGGGCGCCGGGATATTCTTCATCGGCTATTGCGTCTTCGAGATACCCAGCAATCTTATGCTCTATCGTTTTGGCGCCCGCCGGTGGATCGCCCGGATTCTGTTCACCTGGGGGCTTTGCGCCTGTGCCATGGCTTGGGTACAAGGGCCGAAAAGCTTTCTGACGATGCGGTTCATCCTGGGCGTTGCCGAAGCGGGCTTCTTTCCGGGAGTGATTCTGTACCTCACCTATTGGTTTCCGGCGCGCTATCGGGGACGGATCATCTCGCGTTTCATGCTGTCGATCCCGATTTCGGTTGCGGTAGGCGCCCCCGTTTCGACCTGGATCCTGCAGCTCAATGGGTTCCTTGGTTTCCAGGGATGGCAATGGCTCTACCTGCTCGAGGGCTTACCGGCGATTCTGCTCCCGATTGCCGTGCTGGTGCTGCTGCCCGACAATCCGTCGAAAGCTTCGTGGCTCAGTCCCGCCGAAAAGCTTTGGCTGGAAAATGAGCTGGAGCACGATCGCGAAAAGGGCGCCGTGGCCAAACCTACAGCCAGCGTGGGCAAGGCTTTCATCAGACCGGTCATTCTCGCCCTAAGTTTCATCTATTTCGTGAATTTCGCCGCCAATATAGGGCTGACCATGTTCCTGCCGCAGATCATCAAGGCGCAGGGCTTCTCCACCATGCAGACCGGATTTCTTTCCTCCATTCCTTATCTCACCGGCTGCGCGGGGATGCTGCTCATAGGCTATTCGTCAGACCGTTTCAAGGAGCGCAAATGGCACTTGATCGTTTCGCTTCTGCTGGTCGCAGCCGGATTGGGAGGGGCAGGCCTGCTGGTCACGAGTCCCGTCGCAATCGTGGCGCTCTGTCTCGCCACCATCGGCATCATGGGCGTCAAGGGACCATTTTGGCCGATTCCATCCGCCTACTTGACCGGCGCCGGCGCGGCCGCGGGGATCGCATTCATCAACTCGGTAGGGAGCTTAGGCGGCTTCTGCGGACCTTATATGATTGGCTGGGCCAAACGGGTGACGAACAGCTTCTCCGGCGGGCTCTATGCGCTCGCGGCGATGTGTGTTGCAGGAGCAATCGTCACCTTGATTGCCGTCCGGGTTCACCAGCCCGCGCCCATGGATGCCCAGGAGACATCCGCCAAGGCCGCGGAGCCGCTGGGGTCGCGTTAGCGGCTGCCCGCTCATCGGCAGCAGCCTCTCTATCGGAGTCTCCCACGGGTTCTAGATCAAAGACGGGGGCAGACCGAGATCCCGGATTGGTAAAACAATCTGGGAGAGAACGTTTTGACCAACGACGAGATCGTGTTGGGTCTGCCCCACTATCAGATTACTGCGATTCAGTGGAGAAGTGGAGAGGTGAGGATCGGGGCCCGGTATACCGGGCCCCGATCCTGCCCGCACTGCCATGGCCAGGGCTTGCACAGCAAGGGTTGGTTTTCTCGCTTGGTACGCCATGAAAACTTCGGCTTACGACATTGCCGGCTGGAGATCGCGGCCCAGAAATGGCACTGCCGGGGTTGTGGCCGCCAGTTCCGCCAGCGTTTGCCGGGGGTTCTTCCTGGCCAACATGCCAGCGAGCCGTTCCGCCAGGCCGTGTTTCGCCAGCACCTGGATGGCGTCAGCCGTCGCCGGGTGAGCCAACGCGAAGCCATTGGCGCCGCCACCGTGGAGCGCTATTTCCGCCATGGACTGCAGCGGCAGTTTTCCCAATACCACTCGCCGCAATGCCCGTCCATCCTGGGCATTGACGAGCATTTTTTCACCCGCCGCCAGGGATTCGCCACCACCCTGTGCGACCTGAAAAAGCGGCGCGTTTACGATGTGGTGCTGGGCCGCTCGCCAGCCTCTCTGGATGCCTATTTCCAACACTTGCAAGACAAACGCCGGGTGCGCCTAGTCTGCATGGACCTGTCGTCCAGCTATCGCGCTGTGGTGCGCAAGCATTTTCCCCAAGCCCGCATCGTAGCCGACCGCTTTCATGTCATTCGTCTGATCAACCACCATTTCCTGGCCTGCTGGCGGGAACTGGATCCGGTGGCCAGCAGAAACCGCGGTCTGGTATCGCTGATGCGCCGCCATCGCCACCATCTGCAACCGGAGCAGAGAAGCAAGCTGCAAGCCTATCTCCAAGCTCACCCCGTGCTCGACCGCCTGTATCGCTTCAAACAGCACCTCTGTTACCTGCTGCTGAAGAAACACCGCACCCGCAAGCAGTGCCAGGCGCTCATCCCTCGTCTGCTGCTGGCAATCGACCAACTGCGGCAGGCGCGCCTGCCGCAGTTGGTCCAGCTCGGCGAGACCTTGCAGGCTTGGCAACAAGAGATCGCCACCATGTGGCGTTTCACCCGCAACAACGGCGTCACCGAAGGATTCCATAACAAAATGGAAACCATCAGCCGACAGGCCTATGGCTTCCGCAACTTTCAAAACTATCGAATGCGGGTCAAGGTATTATGTGGTTAATCTTTCTGGGATCGGGGTTTGTCCCCCGTCTTTGGCGTAGAGCCAGTCTCCGTCGAGGCAAACACCGTCGCAACTTCCTTATGCGCGCTAATGTGTGGGGGAGAACTGCGGAAGGCCGGTAAATCGCAAAAAAATGGAGCGGGAGACGGGATTTGAACCCGCGACTTCGACCTTGGCAAGGTCGCACTCTACCACTGAGTTACTCCCGCTCAGCGAGCTTGATTATAGTTGTCCCCCGAGGCGAGCGTCAAACCAGTAGCAACTTAGCCCGGGCCTGATTTCCGGCACACAAACCTCAGCGGGGCTTTGTCACTGGGCTCCATTGCGGGTCCAGGGCGGCGTCCACCATCTGCCCGTCGCGCATATGCAGAACGCGATCGCCGTAGGCGGCGGCCTCCGGGTTGTGGGTAATCATCAGCACCGTTTGTTTCAGGTCCTGATTGGAGCGGCGCAACATGGAGAGCACGATCTCGGAGTTCTGGGTATCGAGGTTGCCGGTGGGCTCGTCGGCCAGCACGATGGCGGGCTTGTTGATCAGCGCCCGGGCCAGGGCGACGCGCTGCTGCTCGCCGCCGCTCAACTCCGAAGGGCGGTGATGCAAGCGCTGTTCGATGCCGAGCAGCGTGGTGACGTGCTCGAAGTAGCCGCCATCGGAAGAGTCGTTGCCTGCGATCTCGCGCGCAATGTCGATATTGGCGCGAGCATCGAGCGTGGGCAGCAGGTTGAACTTCTGGAAGACGAAGCCGATTTTGCTGCGGCGCAAGCGTGTCCGCTCGGCGTCGGAAAGCCGGGAGAAGTCGGCGCCATCGACCACGACGCGCCCTGAATCGGCTTGCGTGAGCCCGCCCAAAAGATAGAACAGTGTGGATTTGCCGCTGCCCGAGGGGCCCACCAGCGTGACAAACTCTCCCCGTTCGACGCTCAGGGAGACGCCACGAACGGCCGGCACATCGACTTTGCCGACGCGAAAGGTCTTGCAGACATTTTCCACTTCGATGATCGCAGGCATCAGCTTTGATTCTACACGGGTGAGGCTTGGCGCCGGCTAGCCGCTGGCGCGCCCGGTCCCAGTTTGGGTGTCTACACGCGTGACGCGCTTGGGGCCGCGCTTGCGCACCAGCAGCAGGCGGATGCGCTCCAGCAGTTCAGCGGGGGCGTACATGCCTTTGGGCAGGAAGACATCGGCTTGCGTATCCTGGTCGTAAATCTGCACTTTGCCGGAAAAGAGGATCACGGGGGTCTCGGGGGAGCGTTGCTTGACCTGGCGGACCACGTCATTGCCGCTCATGCCGGGCATCATCAGGTCGGTCAGCACCAGGTCGATGCCGCCGCGGCTGAAGATTTCCACGGCTTCTTCGCCCGTCGTGCAGACGATCACCCGGTAGCCCCGTGTCTCCAGCATCAGCTTGCGAATCGAGAGGGCCTGCTCGTGATCATCGACGCAAAGGATCGTTTTCTTGGTTTTCATCGTCGTCGGTCCGTCTACCCGGCCCGCCTCGTCAAATGCCAACCGCCGCGTACCCTGGCCTGGCATTCGCCTAAGCGGGTATGATCCCTAAGCCAACCCGGAGAACGATAGGTTACAACCGCGTTACAAGATGAGGAACAGAATCCTACGAACCTTCCTCGTCTTTGTAAAGTACCTGATCAGTGAACAACAAGAATGGTGCAACCTCACGAAGCGATTCTTCATGTGATTGAAAACGCGCTGCTTCAAAACTGGAGTAGAGACTCAACGCAAACGTCGTTCGCGGCTGTCTTAAAAAAAATTCGCGACTGCCGTGAAAATTTTTAAAGGGTCGCGGCGCCGATTGCGAGTTCTTTTGTGGCAGCGATTCAGTAGGTCAGGGGATGGGAAAGGCGCTTGGCCGCCATGGTCGGGAAGATGTATCCGCGCCACGTGCGATCATAGCGAAACCCGGCGCGAAAGACGCGCCAGTGGCCGCTTCCATCCGGCGAATTGAACACCACGTAAGGAGGCCACGCCAATCCCACATGCGTTCCCGCCGGGCGGCCAATCGAGCGGAAATAAGGCTCGTGCTCCGACTTCCACGACAGGCGCCGCTGCAACCAGCAGACGACCGGCGCGAATTCCCGGCGGTCGTTTCCCTGGTTTACGCAGCCCCGATCGATGCGTCCCGAGGTCAATGTCTCGGCTCGCCGGCTCTCCTGGCACAAGACCAGCACTGTGCTCAAAGCCAGCACCAGCGCCGCTACCGCGACGGAACTGCCTGACAGGAGCTTCATTTTTCCCGCACCGTTAGAGCGGATTCAAAGTAGGTGTACCCTTCGCTATCATCGCCGGGCTTATCGCCCGGCTACTGAACGGGGTATACCTTCCGCGAATCCGGTCCAGGCTAAATTGCCGGGCGTTTACGGCATTCAACCCACGTGATACATGTAAGACGCTGAACAGCACTGTTTGGGAAGCTTCCTTCGGGCATCTTCCTGTGGTGGGCTACTGGTTCGGGGTTGCCCTAGATCAGATTAGTTTTTGGTGTGGCCCACACCAATTCCTCATCAGCTCTAGCGGCGGAAAACTCAACTTTTCAGCCCAAAAATCGGTTTCTCGCCACAACTCTGCCGCCGATATTGCGTTCTAAGAGAATAGAGTGTGATGATCTTGCGTCTGCGCGACGCTAACTTCAGGACTTTTCTCTCAGGTGACCAAGTGCTGGCTAATAGTTTAATTCTCCTTCCGATAGCGGGCCTCGTGTTGGCCGCTGCAAGCGGTTTGATTTTGCGCGCCCGGCAAGAGCGCGGTGACAAGCAGGCTCGCGAGCTCTTCAAAATCGGCCAATAGCAGCGCGCTCGCTCTGCAGACGAACTACCCCAGGTAGCCGGCCAAGATGCGGTTGAACTCTTCCGGCTGTTCTATGTTCGGCAGATGACCGGCCTCGGCAATCTCCCGGAACTGCGATCCGGCCAGCGCCGCGTGCATCTCGCGCATCGCCTGCGGCATGGTTCCGTCAAGAGCCCCGACCACGAAGAACGTGGGGACGCTGATCTCTCTCAAGCTTTCGCGGAAGTCAAATTTCTGCAGCGCCTTTCCACAGGCGATATAGCCGCCCGCCGGCGTGGTGGCGATCATTTGACGCACCTTGCCGAGCATGGGTGAGTTCGCGGCCAGGAATGCCGGCCTGAACCATCTCTGTACGGTCGGCTCAACCAGCGCACCCATACCTTGCGAGCCGGCGACTTTGATCCGCTCTTCCCACAGTTCAGCCGAACCCGCGGGCGAAGCCCACTGCCCGTCGCAGGCCACGATGCGCGTCATCCGAGACGCGTAGCGGGCGGCCAAGCGGAGAGCGGTGATCGCGCCCATGGACACTCCGACGAACGTGGCGCGCTCGATTCGCAGGGCATCGAGGAGTGCCACCACGTCATCGGCCAACTGGTCGAACGTGCAGCCTTCGCTCGGCACGGATGTTCCTCCATGGCCGCGCTGGTCGTAGCGAAGAATCCGGTATGAGCGTCCAAAGCCGGCGAGCTGGCCGTCCCACATCGAGAGATTCGTGGCCAGCGAGTTGGAGAAAACCAGCCATGGCGCCTGCTCCGCCCCGTCGATACGGCAGCGGAAGCTGATTCCGTTGGCTTCGACCTGGAATCCGGTTCCGACCGGCGTGGATTGTGCTCCTGCTTCGGATTTCATCGCTGTCTCCTTCTCTCTTCACGCGCCTCGCGGCGTGGACCGTCTGCTTGCGATAGTACGGAACATAAAGATTAAAAAATATCAGCCTTGGGCTCGCCTAAGCGAGCCGCCGCGGTTATTAATTTTCCCGCAATAACCGGACTGTCGAAAGAAAAATCACCCATAGATCGGCGAGCCCGTCACGCAGGCCGGAACAGGCGCCACTTGCAGCACGCTCTCCGGAATACTTACAATATGGAAACTTCGTCGTGGGATCTTTCACTCACACCCGTTCGATCACCATGGCGATGCCCTGGCCCACCCCGATGCACATCGTGCACAAAGCGTAGCGGCCGCCGGCGCGCTGCAACTGATACATGGCGGTGGTAACCAGGCGCGCGCCGCTCATGCCGAGAGGATGGCCGAGAGCGATGGCTCCGCCGTTGGGATTGACGCGCGGATCGTCGTCCTTCAAGCCGAGCGCCCGCAGCACCGCCAAGCCTTGCGCGGCGAAGGCTTCATTCAGCTCGATCACATCCATCTGGCCGAGCGTCAAGCCGAGCCGGCGGAGCAGCTTCTCCGAAGCGGGCGCCGGCCCCATGCCCATGATGCGCGGCGGGACGCCGGCTACGGCCATGCCGACGATGCGCGCCTTGGGGATCAACCCGAACCGCCGGGCAGACTCTTCGTTGGCGACGATCAGCGCGCAGGCGCCATCATTCACACCCGAGGCGTTGCCGGCCGTCACCGTACCATCGGCGCGCACAAAAGGTTTCAGCTTGGCGAGCTCTTCGATGCTGGTGGCGCGCGGATGCTCGTCGCGCTCGACGACCACGGGGTCGCCCTTCCTCTGCGGCAGCGTCACCGGGCAGATTTCCTGCCGCAGCGCGCCCGAAGCCTGCGCCGCCGCGGCCTTCCGCTGGCTGGCGAGGGCGAATAAATCCTGGTCAGCGCGGCTGATCTTGCAGTCGGCGGCCACGTTTTCCGCCGTCTCCGGCATGGAGTCGACGCCGTACTGCGCCTTCATCAGCGGATTGACGAAGCGCCAGCCGATGGTGGTGTCATAAATCGCCGCGTCGCGCGCGAAGGCCGTCGTCGCCTTGGGCATGACAAAGGGAGCGCGGCTCATGCTCTCGACGCCGCCGGCGATCATCAGCGATGCTTCGCCTGACTTGATGGCGCGCGCCGCCGTACCGACGGCGTCCATGCCCGACCCGCACAGGCGATTGATGGTGGCTCCGGGCACCGAGACGGGAAGACCGGCCAGCAGAGCCGCCATGCGGGCGACATTGCGATTGTCTTCGCCCGCCTGGTTGGCGCAGCCGAAGACGACATCGTCGACAGCCTCGGGAGCTATGCCTGGGTTGCGGCTCAGGATGGACTTCAAGACGATGGCCGCCAGGTCATCGGTGCGCACCGCCGACAGCACTCCGCCGTAGCGGCCGATGGGCGTGCGAATGGCATCACAGAGAAAAGCTTCGGTCATAATTCAATCCTCAAATACCAAATCAATCCTGCAGCACGAAACCCGTCAAGACGAGGACAACTGAAGTCGTGCTCTGGTACATTGCCTGTGCTAAAACACGTTTCTTAGATATCCAGACCGCAACAGTCGGGCGACGCAACTATGGCGCTCCCTTCGACTGTCGCTGTTGCCCCTGCGGCGGAAGCAGCGGCAGCCCGGTGATGCGCTCCAACTCGTCCAGCGACAGGCCTTCGACGGCTTCCACCACGCGCAGGCCGCCCGGCAGTAATGTCGATCACCGCCAGGTCGGTATAGACGCGCGAAACGCATCCGATGCCGGTCAGCGGATAGGTGCACTGCTTCACCAGCTTGCTCTTGCCTTCCTTGGTGAGGTGCTCCATCATCACGAAGACCTGCTTGGCGCCGATGGCCAGGTCCATGGCTCCGCCCACGGCAGGAATGGCGTCCGGCGCGCCCGAGTGCCAGTTGGCCAGGTCACCGCCGGCCGACACCTGGAAGGCGCCCATCACGCAGATGTCCACGTGGCCGCCGCGCATCATGGCGAAAGAGTCGGCGTGATGGAAGTAGCATCCGCCGGAGAGCAGCGTGACCGGCTGTTTGCCGGCGTTGATCAGGTCGGGATCTTCCTGCCCGGGCGCCGGCGCGGGGCCCATGCCGAGCACGCCGTTTTCGCTGTGCAGAATCACCTCCCGTTGCTTGGGAAGATGATTCGCCACCAGCGTCGGCATGCCGATACCAAGGTTGACGTAGGCTCCTTCGGGAATATCTTGCGCCACCCGCGCCGCCATCTGGTCACGATTCAGCTTTTTCATCGCCCTCACCTCCCTAAAAGTGGATTCAAAGTGGGTGTACCTTTCGCTATCACCGCCGGGATGAACGCCCCGGCTACAGCACGGGGTATACCTTCCGCGAATCCGGCCTATGCCGACGCCTTGACGGATTTCACCTGCACTACTCGCTGCACGAAGATTCCCGGGGTAACGACGCTCTCCGGGTCCAGTTCTCCCAGCTCCACGATTTCGTCCACCTGCGCGATGGCGCAGCGTGCCGCCGTGGCCATGATGGGACCGAAGTTGCGGCCGCTCTTGCGATACACCAGGTTTCCCCAGCGGTCCGCCGCCCTGGCCTTGATCAACGCCACGTCGCCGAAGATCGGATACTCCAGCACGTAATCGCGGCCGTTGATCTTGCGGGTCTCCTTGCCTTCGGCCAGCACGGTCCCGTAACCGGTGGGGGTGAAAAATGCGCCAATGCCTGCCCCGGCGGCACGAATGCGCTCGGCCAGGTTGCCCTGGGGAACCAGCTCCAGCTCGATCTCGCCCGGAGCGGTAGAGTTCGTCGAAGACGTAGGAGTCGACCTGGCGCGGAAACGAGCAGATGATCTTGCGCACCAATCCGGCCTTGAGCAGCGCCGCCAGCCCGGTATAGCCGTTGCCGGCGTTGTTGTTGACCACCGTCAGATCGCGCGCGCCCCGGGCGATCAGCGCGTCGATCAGTTCCGTCGGCATTCCGGCCGCGCCGAAGCCGCCGATCATCACCGTGGAGCCGTCCTTTACGTCAGCTACTGCCGCCTCCACGCTTGCCACCCGCTTATCAATCATCTATGTGTACCTCGGTGTCTAGAACTTCATGCCTCTTGTGCGCTGCAGCTGCCAGGCGCTGGGCAATCATCTTTCTCGCAAAGGCCGTGCCGCTATTGGAAATCCATCTGACGGTAAGCGATTCTGCCGTCCAGGACCGTCATCTGCGGAACCAGCATGTGCTCGCCGGTTATCGAGTCGCCCTGCAGATCTTTCATCACGAGCCTCTTCTTCTGCGCGCGGAAGACCGCCACGTCAGCCAGCGCGCCGGGCGCCAGCGTTCCCAGCTTTCCTTTCATCCCAATGATGCGGGCGGGAGTCGAGGTGCAGGCTGCCACCACCTGCTCCAGGCGCATTCCCATGTTCAGATACTTCATCATGATGTACGGAAGCGCGAAGACGTAGTCCCCGTAGAGCGTTCCGCGTGTCACATCGGTGCTGATGATATCCGGCAGGAAGCCCTGGTTGAGAGCTCCCTGGGCGACGATGAAGGAGAAGTTTCCACGGCCATTGCAGGCGTCGAAGATGATCCCGGACTTCTGCGCCGCGAAGAGAGCCGGCCGCACCTTGCCGTCCGCGCCCAGAATCGTGTCCCCGGTGCCGTGGTGCGCGTGGCAGTAGACGTCGCCCGGCCGCAGCATGGAAACGATCTTCTCCGGAGGCGCCGCCGGATTGGTGGTGTGCACGACTACCCGGCAACCCAGGCGCTGCGCCATCGCCAGCGTGGTCTCCAGAGTCGCCAGACCGAATTCGCGTACGACACCCTTGGAGAACCTGATCTTCAGTCCGATGCATTGGCCCCGATAGCGCTCCAGTATTCCGGCTAGTCCCGCTTCGTCATAATATTTGGGGTTCATCTCTTCCGGATAGCGGGTGGCAATCAATCCGCCTGGGCAGACGTTGACCAGCGCGAACAGGCGCACGAGGCTGGTGGACACGGCCGTGCGATAGAACGCCTCGTAGTTCCCGGTGCCGCAACTGCCGCCATCGACACCAGTCGTAATGCCCATGGGGATGAGCGCCGTGTCGGCGTACACTCCCGATTCAGTTCCTCCGCCGTAGAGGTGCGCGTGGAAATCGATAAGCCCTGGGAGCACGAGACAGCCGGCGGCATCGATCGTCCGCTCGGCCTCGACCGGCTCGCCCGGCTTGGCGCTGACGATGGTGTTGCCCTGAATCAGCACTTCGCCAGGGCCGTTGATTCCACGTTCCGGATCGACAACGGTTCCACCGGCAATTCTCAGATCAACTTTCATTCCAGACCTCCTGAAACCCGATACGTTACGGTGGAAGCCCCCGCCTTTAGGCATGAGAATGATGTGCTCGACATGACGCGCCTTTAGGCGCTGTGAACACGCCGTCACAGCGGCTAAAGCCGGTTCTTCGGCTCGTTTGATCCCCACGGCTGAAGCCGCGGGCTTCCACCAAATGCCCTGCAAAGGCGTTTATGAAACAAGCTCTAAGCACCACCGGTCAGATCGGACTGCAAGGCCTCCGGCAACCCGATTTCGAAGGTGTTCAATGTCATGGCGACCAGCGTGTAGTAACCAAGGATGCAGACGAGATCGACGACCCCGCGCTCGCCGAGCACTCGCACTCCTTCCTGGTAGACAGCGTCGGGAAGGCCTCTCGTCTCCAGCAGGGTGGTGGTAATGCGGTACACCACGCGTTCCTGCTCGGTCTCGAGTGCCGGCGCTTTGCGAGAGGCGATCGCGGCTATCACTTCGGGGCTCACGCCGGCCTTCAGTGCCTCCCGCTTGTGCGCCTGCCACTCGAAGTGGGCGGTCCAGTGGCGGCCAACGACCAGTATCGCCATTTCCGACAAGCGTGGCGCGAGAGAGGTCTGGTAGCGACAAAATTCACCGAGTCTCTGCGCCCGCCGCGCCAGCTCCGGGTTTTGCAGCCAGGCGATCATCGGCGCCGGGGCATGTCCCCGCAAGCCGGCAGCCGCCTCGTCATACGCCGACCTTTGTTCCGGCGTCATCTTGTCCAACGGGGGCAGTTGAATGCGAGCCACAAATCACCTCCGTGATGTAAGTTTTTAAAAAAAACTGCTTCGCGCATCTTCGATACGGTACACGAAAATTTTCGACATCTCGCCGGCTGAACGCTCTGCGTGGATAAAGCGCACTCCGCCGCGCACGGACGTCGCGCCTGAGCCGAATTACGGCCGGGAGGCAGAGATGCCGCCGTCGACGATGAGCTCCGTTCCCGTGATGTAACGGGCTTCGTCGGAGACCAGAAATAGCACGGCATTGGCTACATCCCAGGCGTCTCCCATACGGCCCATAGGGATTCCCGCGTTACGCCTGGCGATGAGGGCGGCCGCGTCGCCTCCGCCGATCTGCTTCACCAGGCGAGCCTCCACCAGCGGCGTATGCATGGTACCGACCACCACGGTGTTGCAGCGGATTCCCTTCTTCACGTACGCCATGGCCGTAGCCTTGGCAAGGGACAGCAACGCCGCTTTCGCGGTGCTGTAAGCGACATAGGTGCGTCCGGCGATGTGATGCCGCAAGCCGCCGATGGAGGAGATGTTTATGATCACTCCCGACGCCCTCTTTTCCATCCCCGGCAGCACGTACTTGCAGCAGAGGAACGCGGTCTTGAGATTGAAGTCGATCTGGCGGTCCCACACCTCCTCGCTCATGGTCACCGGGTCTCCCGGCGCGGAGCCGCCCACGTTGTTGACCAGGATGTCGATCTGCCCGAACTTCTGCAGGCAGGCATCGACCGCGGCCTTGACCTGGGCCGACTCCATCATGTCGGCGTTCCGCATGACGCAGGCGCCGCCTTCCTTCTCGATCAGCTCGCAGGTTACGCGCGCGGCCTCATCGTCGATGTCGGTGCCGAAGACCTTGGCGCCTTGCCGCGCCAGCAGCACGGCCGTCGCCCTTCCGTTGCCCCAACCGGGCCCGACCGACCCGGCGCCCGTAATGAAAGCCACCTTCCCAGTTAGATCATGCATTACGTGCTCCTCCGGCCAGCTCTCCACCCCAGCCAGCGCAAAGACGGCGCTTGCCGGGGACCCGTTGCCGGTCCGGGTACAGCAATATTCTCGATTCACGGCGCAGAGAGTCTCGATGGATGATTTACGAGACGCGTTTCTGCCTCGCCTGCGCGAGTCGGCCAAAGAGATCGCACTGCTGTTCTAAAATCGCGCGAACTGAAGTTCCGCTCGGGTGCGGCTAACGTTATTCCCCCGCCCTGGCCGCACTCATACGCGGGTCGCGGAAGCCGGCCACGACCAGCACCGCCGCCAGCAGGATCACCGTTCCCAAGTAATATTGTCCGGCCGCCAGCGAGCCCGTGCGGGTGGAGAGCCACCCGACAATGCTGGGGCTGGCAAAGCTGGCAGCCGCTCCGATAGCCGAGATCAGCGCGATACCCGCCGCCCGCGCGGGTCCGGTGAGGAACGTCCCCGGCATGGACCAGAATGTGGGAGCAGCTCCCAGAATCCCCAGCGCGGACATGCTGACCAGCAGCAACGACAGCGCGGGATTGGTGGCCACCGACGGCAGCAGTATCCATCCTGTGGTGGCGACCAGTGCGGGCACGGCAAAGTGCCAGCGGCGCTCCAGCATGCGGTCGGAGTGTTTGGCCACCAGAACCTGCGTCAGCGCGCCGGCCGCGTAAGGAAGGCTCGAGAGCAACCCAATGTGCAGCACTCCCTTGATGCCGGAGTTGCGGATGATGGTCGGCAGCCAGAAAGTCACGCCGCCAATGCCGGTGAATACGGCAAACGAAAGATAGGCAAGCACATAGAATTCCGGCGTTTTGAGCGCCGCTCCGATCGAGCGCTGCGTATGCCGGCGGTCAACTTCGGCCTCCTTCTCCAAGTCGTAGAGCACGACGGCGCGTTCGCCCGCCGTCAGCCAGGGCGCCTCTTTGGGTCCGTCGCTCAGGTAGAAGAAGGCGGTGACACCCAGAATGCAGGCCGGTATTCCCTCGGCAATGAACAGCCACTGCCATCCCGCCAGGCCGTGGAAGCCGGAGAGGTTCTGCATGATCCAGCCCGAGAGCGGACCGCCCACGATTCCCGAGAATGGCACCGACATAAAAAACAGGGCGGTGATCCTGGCGCGCCGCCTGAGTGGAACCCATTTGGTGACGTAGAAGAGAATGCCCGGGAAGAAGCCAGCCTCGGCGGCGCCCAGCAGCGTGCGGATGAAATAATAATGTTGCGGCAGGCGCATGAAGGCCGTGGCCGCCGAGATCACTCCCCACAGGACCATGATCCGCACCAGCGTCTTGCGGATGCCGATCTTGTCCAGCATGATGTTGCTCGGCACCTCGAACAGGCTGTAGCCGATGTAAAAGATTCCACTGCCCAGCCCGTACACCGCCTCGCTGAAGTGGAGATCGTGGGTGAACTGCAGCTTGGCGAAGGCAACGTTAATCCTGTCCAGGAAATTGAACAGGTAGCAGACGATCAGGAACGGAATAATCCGCCAGAAAATCTTGCTATAGGTGGAGTCGGCCTCCGCCTGGCTGTAGGGCGGTTGCTGCGCGCCGGCGGCCCCGGAGTTCATGGCCGGCCCGCCCCGGCGGGATCGGCTGCCTTGGCCCGCGCGAGCAATCCCGAAGCCCGCAAGGCGTGAGCGACATGCTCGCGGTGCTTGTCCGTGACGCCCACAGCCGGCGGCCGCACACGCGAGCAAGGAATCTGCCCGAGCTGCACCAGCGCCTCTTTGACCGAGGCCACTTCGCTGGTGGGACCGCTCGGCTCCTGGTTCTCGAAGACGCCTTCCATGATCGGGATGGCGAAGTCGCGGTGGATGCGAGTGGCCGTCGCGGCATCGCTGCGCATGGCCGCCCCCACCAGCTCCGCCCAATGCCTGGTGCCGATCACGCTGATGCCGATCAAGGCCCCGTGCGTACCGTGCAACAGCATTCCCAGCAGCGGCGGCGAATCGAGGGCCGCCAGCAGCGAAACTTTGTCGTGCAGCGCCGCCCAAAGCTGCACGTAGCGGGTCACCGTGCCGCAGGCCGCCTTCACCGCCACCACATTCGGCACCTCCGAAGCCGCTACCAGCGCCTCGACCGAGTAGGCGCAGCCCGAGGGGTCGGGATACTGGAAGATGATCATGGGGTGGTTCAGCTCGCGATCCAGGGCGGAGAAGAATCCAACCACCGACTCGACGTGCCGCGAGAGCCGGCGATAAGGACGGACATCGAACGGCGGCAGCACCAGAAAGGCATCGGCTCCGGCTTCCTTGGCCAGCCGCCCGTCGCGTATCGCCTGCGCCGCCCCGCGCCCTTCGATGCCCGCGATCACCAGCTGGCCCGGGCGCACGACTTCCCGCGCCACACGGATAATGTCCCGCTTCTCCTGGTCGGTGAGCTGCATAATCTCGCCCAGTCCGGCGTTGACCACGATTCCGTTGACGCCGTCAACATCGGCGGACTCGCGCAGGTGCCGCCGCAAGGCGTTGTAGTCGACCTTCAAATCCTCCTGGAACGGAGTGATGGTCGCCGGGAAAAGACCCCTGAGAACAAGACGTTTGGCTGCTCCGGTCATGCACTTCCTCCATCTGTTAAGGTCCGTTGAAGATTCGCACCATGCCAACAGCTCACCTGGCGGACCGGGTTTCAGACTGAGCCGTATACAAAGTAGCGGGAAAAACAAGTCTGTACCCGCGCCTGCTCGCCGTCAAGCGAACAACCGCCCGAGGCTCCGGGGCTGAACTCCTGAAACGATTCAGCACGGCCGAAAGCAGTCCCAGCTCGGCTCTGGAAAACTCGCAACCGATGATTTCGCCAGTCATCTAAAAATCAAATTCGCTTAAAAACTTTGAAGAACTATTGCGGCTGTTCCGGACAAGTGAGAGACGTTCGACGGCCCCAGGGAGACTGACATGAAAGGACTGAAAGGAAAAGTGGCGGTGGTGACCGGCGGGAACAGCGGCATTGGATTGGCGGCCGCGAAGCGGTTGCAAGAAGAAGGCGCGCGGGTGGCGATTAGCGGGCGAAGCGTGCGAACGCTCGAGGACGCCGTGAAGTCGATTGGCAACGGCATAGTCGCAGTGCAAGCCGACGTTGCCAAACTAGAGGACATTGACCGGCTCTACCAGACGGTCTCCCAGAAACTTGGCCGTATCGACGTTCTGTTTGTGAACGCCGGAGTAGCCAAATTCTCTCCGCTGGCCGAAACACCTGAGAGTCTTTACGACGAGATTTTTGATATCGACACCAAGGGAGCCTACTTCACCATTCAGAAGGCGCTCCCCTTTCTGAACGACGGGGCATCGATCATCCTGAATGCTTCCGTTGCCGGCAAGAAGGGAATGCCGGGAACGAGCGTTTACAGCGCGGCCAAGGCAGCTCTGCGATCTCTTGCCAGGACCATGGCGTCTGAGCTCGTCGGGCGAGGAATCCGGGTGAACGTTGTCAGCCCTGGCCCCATCCTCACGCCGATCTTCGAGAGAGATTCATTGCCCGTGGAAGAGCGGGAGGGACTCAAGCGCCAGCTCACCGATGCCGTTCCCATGAAGCGACTCGGCCGGCCGGAGGAAGTCGCGGGGGTAGTGGCCTTCCTGGCATCCTCGGATGCCTCGTTCATCACCGGCGAGGAGATCCACGTCGACGGCGGCATGGGACAGGTGTGAGAGGAGATTGAAATGCGCCCTCAGCTCATATTCGGTATCAGCGTCGCCTTCAGCTTTGTCGCCTGGGGCGTAGTGACGCAGCAGTACATCTGGCCGATGTTGCGCCGCCAACCGCGCGAGAATGCTCTTCGTGCCTTTCTGACTTTCCATGCCTTCCGGTTCATTGGCTTGGCGTTCCTGCTGCCGGGCGTCGTCTCGCCGGAATTGCCGCTGGCGTTTACCCGTCCTGCCGCTTACGGAGACCTCGCAGCCGCCATCTTGGCCTTGCTTGGACTGCTAACGCTGCGCAGCCGGCTGGGAACCGTGCTGGTCTGGGCTTTCAACCTGCTGGGAACGGCGGACTTGCTCTACGCGTCCTACCAGGGCAATCGCGCCAATATTGCTTCAAGGCCTGGTTTGCTGGGCGCCGCCTACTTTCTTCTAGCCATTGTGGTGCCACTTCTGCTTATCACCCACGGTCTGGTTTTCCGGCTCCTTTTGCGACCGGAAGCAGCCGTAGTGTCGATACACGAGCGGCGAGCGGCATGAATGCTCATCCCGCTCTGGAGGCCAGATGCTCTTCCTCGTCGAACTCGATCACGTCAAGTCTGGCATGGTGCCGACGCTGGAAACGAGCCGCACATTCATTGAGCAGATCATCTTCCCGACTATCGCGCGCGCCGAGCAACTGGTAGCAGACAAGAAAATTCTGGCGGGAGGTCCGGCGATGGGCCGGATTGCACTAAGGTTCATCATCGACGCCGGATCATTGCAGGAGGCAGACCGATTGGTATCCAGCTTGCCGCTGTGGCCGCTGGCAGATACGCGAATCACTCCCCTGATCGCCTTCGCCGATCGCCGCGCCAGTGTGCAAGCCTTGCTGGAGAGCCTGGCATCGCGATAGGAGCTGCGAATCCAAAAATGTTCTTTCGGCGTAGGCCCAGCCGCCCCAGGCTGGGCGCAGTTCGCACGATCTCGAGGTCATCCAGCCAATGACAGCGTCTTCAGCGCCTCCCGGCGCCAGCTAAGCCCGATGCCGGGCCGGTTGGCTACGTGGGCGAAGCCGTCCTGGATCCGTATCGGCTCCTCGAGGAAGGCGTTGGCCCAATCGACATATTCCAGGTAGTGACAGGTTGGAGTCGCGGCGAGCAGGTGGGCACTGATCTCCGGCAGCAGGTGCGACGACATTTCCATGCCATGCGCGGCAGCAATACCGGCGGCCTTGATCCAGCCGCTAACTCCGCCTATGCGGCCCGCATCCGGCATCACATAGTCGCAAGCCGCGGCGGCGAGCGCTTCGATCATCGCCTCCGGCCCGTTGAAATTTTCTCCGATCTGCACCGGCACGGCGAGCGCCCGCGCCACGGCCGCGTTGCCGGCATAGTCGTCGTGACGAATCGGCTCTTCCAGCCACGCTATGCCCTCCGACTCAAGCGCCCGCCCACGGCGAATTGCCTCGGCAACCGTCAGCGCCTGGTTGTAGTCCACGGGCAGTTCGACTTCGTCAGGAAGCCGTTTACGTACCGCGCGGGTGACGGCAAGATCCTGTTTGAGGGTGGCATGGCCGAGTCGCAACTTCACGGAGCGAAATCCGCCGGCGAGCAGTTTTTCCGCCTCATCGGCAGCGGCTTCCGGGGACATCAATCCCAAGCCGCTGGAGTTGTAGGCCGGAACCGGCTTGAGTTCAGCGCCCAGCAGTCTCGCCAATGGCAGACCGGCGGCGATCGCCAGCGCATCCCATAGCGCTATGTCGAGGGCCGAGAGCGCCATGCGGACCACTCCAGTGACGCCGGCCAGCGCGAAACGCCTGCCAAGCTTGGCCGCGATGTCGAGCGGCACCACGGGCTGGCCTTTTACTAAAGCAACAGCGTCGCGCAAAAGAAGATCGAGCACTCGCGGCACGCTGGGCCGATAGCAGAACAGGTAGGCATGTCCGACGATTCCTTCCTCCGTCTCAAGATCGATCAGCAGCATGGGGGCCTTGTTGACGATGGCGGCGCTGGTGCCGAGCGGATAAGTCATCGGCACTTCCAAAGCGAAAGTCTTGATCCCTCTGATGGCCAGTCGTGCCAACTGGGCGGTACTCGTAGTAATCACGATCGAGCCTCTTTCTGTCTTACGCGCGTGTTCCAAAGAAAGCAGGAATCCCGTTAACAACCGCTCTCACGCCATTCGCCGATAAGGCCGGTAGACCGGCTCCCACATGGCGGCGCGAACGCGCGCCGCGAGCTGCTCCTGCTCACAACTGCCGGCGAGGCCTTCCTTCTGCGCCTGCCGCGCGACGGCAATGGCGACAACTTCGGCAACCTTGCGCATGCGCCCCACGGGCGGCAACAGGGTATTCGCCGGATTGCTGGCGGCGGGAGATGCTCCGGCCAGTGCCTTGGCAGCAGCCATGAACATGGAATCGGTAACCCGGCGGGCGTTGATCGCCAGCACTCCCAAGCCGACACCGGGAAAGATGTAAGCGTTATTTGTCTGGTCGACAGGCCGCAAGACGCCGTCGTGTTTCACCGGCGGAAATGGGCTGCCAGTGCCGATCACCGCCCTCCCTGCGCTCCAGTCGACGAGATCCTGCGGCGTGGCTTCGCTGCGCGAGGTGGGATTGGAAAGCGGAAAGATCACCGGACGAACGACGTTGCCGGCCATGGTTCGCACCACCTGCTCGGTAAAGGTCCCCGGCTGTCCGGAGACGCCGATCAAGGTAGTCGGCCGGGCATTCGTCACCACGTCGAGCAGGCTGATGCGTCCCGGCTGCGGCAACTTCCAGCCGGCAACAGCGGCGCGCGGCTGCACGAAGGGGCGCTGAAAATCCTGAATGTCCGGCATACCCTCCACCAGCAGGCCGTCACGGTCGATGGCATAAAACTGATGCCGCGCCCGGGCTTCCGGAACGCCGGTGTCCACGATGGCCTGCAGAAGCAGTGAAGCGATGCCGCAGCCCGCCGTTCCGGCGCCCAGAATGGCGATGTGCTGCTCCGCCAAGGGAACTCCGCTGACCTTGATGCTCGCCAGCAGCGTGCCGGTCGCGACCGCCGCGGTTCCCTGAATGTCGTCATTGAAGGTGCACAACCGGTCGCGGTAACGTTCCAGCAGGCGGCCGGCGTTGGCGCGGGCAAAATCCTCCCATTGCAGCAGAACGTGCGGCCAGCGGCTGATTACAGCTTCGACGAACGATTCGATGAATTCATCGTACTCGGCGCCGCGAATACGCTCGTGCCGCCAGCCGACGTAGATGGGATCGGCCAGCCGCTCCTGGTTGTCGGTTCCGACATCCAGCAGGATGGGCAGCGTGCTGTCCGGATGGATACCCGCACAGGCGGTGTAAAGAGCCAGCTTGCCGATCGGGATGCCCATGCCTCCCGCGCCCTGGTCGCCCAGCCCAAGGATCCGCTCGCCGTCGCTGACGACGATAGCGCGCACCGCATCATGGCGAGCGTGGCTCAAAATGTCATCCATGCGATGACGGTTCGCATAGCTCAGGAACAGTCCGCGCGGCTTGCGCCAAATCGCGCTGAAACGCTGGCATCCCTCGCCGACCGCGGGCGTGTAGACCAGCGGCAGCATCTCTTCGATATGCCGCGCCAGCAGAGCGTAAAACAGGGTTTCGTTGGTGTCCTGCAGGTCGCGAAGGTAGGCGTACTTCTGGAAATCGTCGGGAAGACGGTGCAGGAACTCGAGACGGCGGGAGAGCTGGTCGTCCAGAGAACCGACGTGCGGCGGCAAGATGCCGTGCAGGTGAAACTCTGTACGCTCCTCTTCGGTGAAAGCGGTGCCCTTGTTCAGCAGAGGATCATTGATCAGGTCGTAGCCGCTCAGGTTGACCTCAAGCGCCCCATCAGCCGCCAGAATGTGCTTGGTCGCCGGCATGGTTTCCTCCCGCCGCTAAGCTCGTTGATATTGTGCCACGGCTCGCGCCCGGATACCTGACGACCGCAACAAGTCCTTTCATAAGTGCTGTTTTCGGCTTTTGCCGAGCCGGCCTGAAATCCCGCCCCTTAAGGCTTGCATCTAAATCGTGAATCGCGGCTGCAAAACTGTCATCGGAGGATATATGAGCAAGAGTATCGAGGAGCGCGGCTACACCAATGCCGATGTCCTGGTCTCGACAGAGTGGGTTCAGCAACACCTGAGTGATCCACGGGTTCGCATTGCCGAATCCAATGAAGATTCCCTGCTCTATAGCTCGGGGCACATCCCTGGCGCGGTGGAGATTGATTGGACGAGGGATCTCAACGATCGCGTCCGGCGCGACTATCTCAATCGGACCGGCTTCGAGAGACTGATGCGGCGAATCGGAGCAGCCCGCGATACGACCATCGTCCTGTACGGCGATAAGAATAATTGGTGGGCGACCTATGCGTTCTGGGTGCTGCAGCTCTTTGGCCACCGCAACGCCAAGATCATGGATGGAGGCCGGCTGAAGTGGGTGAAAGAGAATCGGCCGCTTTCGCGCGAGGTTCCCAGGTACCAGCCGACCAATTACCAGGCTCCGGAGCGTGATGACAAGCAGTGGCGGGCCTTCCGCGATGAGGTTCTGCGGCACGTCGAGCGCAGGCTGCCTTTGGTCGATGTACGCAGTCCGGAAGAGTATCGCGGCGAGCGGCTGCACATGCCCGAGTATCCGAACGAGGGAGCACTCCGTGGAGGACACATTCCGGGCGCGCTCAGCATTCCCTGGGGCCGCGCGGTGAATCAGGAGGACGGCACCTTCAAGGATGCATCCGAGCTGCGCAAGATCTATGGGGACGAAAACAAGCTGCGTCCGGGCGATGACGTTATCGCCTACTGCCGGATCGGCGAGCGTAGCAGCCACACCTGGTTCGTGCTGACGTATCTGCTTGGCTTCGCGAAGGTGCGGAACTACGACGGCAGCTGGACTGAGTGGGGCAACCTGGTTCAGGTGCCGATCGAAAATCCAAGCGCAGAGGTGAAGGATGAAGCCGCTGCCTGAGCGGCTGGAAAACCTGCTCACTACGTTGGAGACTCTCGACCGAAGCGACCGGATCGAGATGCTGGTCGATGTGGCAAAGCGCTTCCGGCCCGTGCCGGAGCGCATTGCCGCCAAGCCCTACCCCAAGGAACGCCGCGTGCCCGGGTGCGAATCGGAGGCATACGTATGGGCCGAGCCGCGCTCCGACGGTACCCTCAACTTTCATTTCGCCGTGGAGAATCCTCAGGGCCTATCCGCCAAGGCGCTGGCGGTCATTTTGGGGGACTCGCTCTCCGGCGTGCCCAGGGAGAAGGTCGCCGAAGTTCCCTCGGACATCGTGTATCGAGTCTTCGGGCGGGAGCTCTCGATGGGAAAATCTCTCGGATTAATGGGCATGGTGAACGCGGTAAAGGCTACGGCTCACCCGTAGCTGCAGGCGAAAATCGGATACTGAATTTGTCGGCAAGCGCCAGCAGCCGACAACAATTCCCGGCAAATAGTAAGAAGATTAGTCGAAGACGGGTAAACCGCTGAAAATTGAAGATCTGGCGGAGGAGGCAGTCCCGAGCGAACCGCTCTCTGCCGAATTCCCTGCTTACAGGGAAAAATACAGGGAATTTTGCCGAACTTGGCCCGTCCAAATCGGCTTTTATCCCTGTAGGTGTCTTATTTTGTTTTAGTTCTGAGGCCAACTGCCCATTTCAGAGCTGAATCGACCAGGGAATTATCGGGGCCATATCAGGGAATTAAATCTCCCTGATGATGGGTTGGGGGCCGAGCTCAACTTGGCTATAACGGACTGGAAGGGACTATCCCAAACCAACTTTCAGCCTCACTTGGAAGGCTTCCAATCTCAATCGTAGCATCGAACGTATCATTCCCATGATTTTCGATGAACTGAAAGACGACCTCTCAGAAATCCAGAAAGCCGCTTTTGTAGTCCATGTCAGCGAAGAGTTGTACAAGGTTACGATAAGGGAAAAGAGATCCCCCGCTCAACCGGTTTCTCCCACAGGGGACAAGTCCGCCGCCGAACAGGCGCGGACCAGCGAAAAAGGAGATGCCGCGCGGGCAGCCAGCCGACTAACAGAGCAAATCATAGTGGGGTATCCGCGACTGGACAGTCCGAGCCCTCTGTTCCATTGGCAGAAGGATGGCTGCGGACTGGACCAGATTCCGGTGCTGGAAGTTCGCTCTAAGCATCTGGCCTGCTATCCGGAATACGATCTCTATAGCTTTGACGTGTGCTGGCCCGAGATCGTTTATCCCTATGAGCGCAAACATGTGCGTGAGCCGCTCAAGGTATCGTTTCTTTACCAAAAACAGCCGAGCGCGGAAGGATGTAGGGTCGTCTTGCTTGACGGCACGAGCGCGCCAATTCACGCGCTTAATCGCACGGAGCTGCGGCTGAATGATGAGACGGTGTCCGAGTACCTCCGCTTCTTTTGCGAAAGCGTCTGTGGCGGAGACGGTCCATTCCTGCTCCGCTCGCGAGAAGAATTGGAAGGCGGCAGGAAACGGGGCGAGGACCCAGCCATCGGCCGGTTCGTGCGTGAGTTTGAAAACTGGGAAGGACATCTTTTCGAGAAACGTGATCTGTCTATTCTCAGTGCGGATCAGGAAGAGCTCGAAATTCCCCCGGGCGTTGGTGAGCCAGTCCCAGTGCCAGTCAAAGCCTCCGCTGAAGAGCAGAAGCATTGGCGGTTCGAGAAGGTATTGGTGCAGTACGGGTCCAAACTGTTTGCAGCCAACTTCCAGGTTCACGCAAACGGCTGGGTCGTGATGAAGGATGACGAGCCAATCCCCGGCACTGCTCGGCTCTCATACCGCACCGTAGAGATCGGGAAGGAGCGCCCGATCATCGCTATGGCGGAACGCGCTCCACGACGAGTCATCCCACGTCTCAGCGATCTCTGGACTCGGACGCAGCTCGAAGAATTATCGGACAACTCGAACAATGCCTCCAATTACTGTGAGGTAGAACAGTACTGGAAACAGTATGGGGTGCTCTGTCTTCGGGGGCTGTACTTCTCCGATCATTTGGATCTTACTCGCCTGCTGAAGACGCTTATTGATCGACAGGGCAAACGCCCCGAGGTGCCGCATAACCACATGCTCGACATCGCCAACGATGGAAACGAAGAGCAGGGCGCCAACCGCGAAGCTCGCCCCTTGCTGCCAGCCGTCAACGCCGTTCTGGTGGATGATTGCCTGCTTGGCGGAGCACTCTTGGCAGACGGCATCGAATGCGGCGGAAGCTTCGAGGTGACCTTCACCGATGTGGCCGGGCGCCTCGGCTGCCAAAGAATTCAATGCGGCCAAGCCTTTCGGTTGCAGAACGTCACCATTTTAAACCGGAATCAGCGGCTTAGCTCGGAGGAGGCTCGGGTACATCCTGAGTGGCTCCACGCTGGATTGGATTGCGCTAGGTGCAGAATCGGCGAGAATATCGATCTTGAGCTAGTCAGCATCGCCGGTGGCGTCGATTTTTCGAACGCGCGACTAAAAGAAGGCATTCATTTCACTACGCCCGAGCGCGGCTTTACGGATGCGGACCGCCCCAATCAAATCGGCTCGATCACCTTAGACGGTATGCAGGTCGCCAAAGGCTTTTTGATCGAAGGGACAGACGTTCGGGGAGATCTCTCTGCGCGCGGCGCAACCATTCAGCAGTACTGCGTCATTGATTCCTCAACAATCAGAGGCTCGGTAAGCTTCGTGTCAGCGACGATCGGCGGAGTGTTCCAGATGCAACACTCGAGTAGACGAACGCGCATTCACCAAGACCTTGAGTTGTCCGGCCTCACTGCTCGAAGCGATGTGGACCTGTCGGGCTTGGAGTTGCGTGGGACCTTGAAGTGCTATACGGGCACGCTCGGCCGGTTTTTCCTCAATCACTACGTCGCGCTTCCCGTCAATAAGCAAGGACGGCCTATCGATATTCGCCTTCGTCTGATTCTTCCAACAGAAATAGGGGGGCTGGAAGCTTCGAGCCTTAAGATCACGGGGCGGGTGTCTTTAGCGGGAATCAGGGTCGAGAGGAAAGCAGCCACGAAACAGGGTGGCGACTTGCGGTTGGAGAACTGCTGTGTCTCGGAAGATGTGGGATTCTTTTGGCGGGCAGACATGTTCAAGCGATATCTCGAGAACACCGATATTCCGGAAAGCCGGCTTCTCGAATACGAACAGGATGGATACAACCAGTACAAGAATTACAGACGGACCGTATCAGATTGGATGGATGAAGCTGTTATCCCGTCTCTCCGTGCTGATATACGGGGCAATGTTTTGTTCACTAATTTGAGTGCAACGGGTGTGGATCTTTCCAATCTGACTGTTGCGGGTGAGATCAACCTGCGGGGCGCCGACATCAAGGTGGACGTTGTAACCGGAGGCAGCCGGCCGGATATCCATTCGGCAAAGTTGTTCAGCCAGGTCTGGACGCGGTGCGGGCAGTTGAATATGGACAGCATTCACTGTCGGGGAAAGGGCCTCTTCTCAGCTCTTGCTATCAAACGCAACGAGTCGGCCGATCCGGGCGACTGGAGGGACGGCTCTTTTTCGGCGCAAAACTCGCGCTTCGAGCTCTCTCTTGACTTCTACGATGAAGATGCGGGCGACGTTCGACTCAGGCGCCTCGCCAATATCGACCACTGCCTAAACCTGACCGATTGCAAGACGCATCACTTGCGGCTTGCCGGCAGGAGCTTCGACCGAACCGCCTACGCCGAATGGTTCTTCGGTGATGTGCCCGAAGACAAGAAAAAACGGGACGAGTGGGCCCAGGAGCGAGTCAGGAGTTGGGTCGCGCCGGCGCCCTGGATTATTCTGAGCGGGGGGGAATTCCATGTGATATCGGTCTTGAAGCCCATCCCCGTGTTGGTCGACTTCTCCGGCGCGGACGTGAACCGCTGGGCATTTCAGAGTGACAGCCAGGAAAGTGAAAAGCCGCGGAGTAGTCGCTGGCTAAGATGGAGTGGGAGGAGCAAGAAAGAGCAGGAGCCAGAGCAGGAGTCAGAGCAGACTCTGCTGCGAAATACGTACCCGTTCAAAAGAAGCATCTATCTCGGGCTGGAGAAGTTCCTGCGTGAGGAGGGCAGTGACAAAGCGGCGGCGGACGTTCTATGTGCCATGCGAGTGCGCACCACGCTAGCGAAATTTCGCGGGCCGCAACTCTCAACGTATCTGCAGAAGTGTTCTGTTCCGGAAGAGCAAAGGCCGGGCCTGAAGGTAATCCAAGACTATCTGGAAGGTGGCCGCCGGGAAGCTCCTGCTCCCGGCAGCTCGCCTCTGCCCGAGATCGTTGCACCCGGCCCGGTACGGGGTCGCCTGGGTTGGATCACGGCAGTCCCATTTATGCCTGTATACTACCCGCTGCATACGCTTCTCTTAATTTTGGTGTGGGCGCTGATTTCTGGAAGCATCTTCCGAAATCCAAAAAACATCGTCGCGACGGATTTGCACCGGATCGCCACTCAGCCGTTGGCTGCCGGAGCGGTCAGCGGTGATCAGGTAACTCCGCCGCAGTGGACGTTTGGGCCGGCGTTCGCGATGGTGGTGCGGTATCATTTTCCACCTGCCGAATTCGTGATGCAGGAGGAATGGCAACCGTCCCGGGAAAGCTCCCACTTGCATCGGAGTGGGTAGCTGCCGCGTCGCTATCAATTCTTTATCGCCCCTGGGTTACGCGATTGTTGTCTCCTCCATCAGTTGGCTTCTCGTACCGCTAATGTTCGTTGGGCTCTTCCTGCGCATGCGCGTCAAGTCGGGCTGAAAGCCTCGGGCGCTTGTGGCTTTGCGTAAACAATGCACGCGCCACTCCACCCAGTGAGGCAAGCTATGGTTATGGCAGTTGTCCATGTTCTGCGCACCGACCGCAAGGCGCTTTGGACTGCGTCTTCCCAAGGAAGTTCAGGGATGTGTCCCATGTGGCTGCAACACTCTCTATCGCGCAGTCTAATTTGGATAACAGGGAATTATCACGGGCGTATCAGGGAATTCGATTTCCCTGATCACGGGGTTGCAGTGGACTCTTCTTTCGAAACTCTTCGGCGGTTTCCCAGAACGCGGTTTCTGGGGCCCTAGCCGACTTCCCGTTACTAATCCCGAGAGCGTGATCGCTTACGCTCTACGGACGTTACACTCACGATCTTCGAAAAGCCGACTTTTCATCAAAGTGGCAGGTGCTGCGACGGTTCAACGGCTTCATTGTCGAACACCTCCTCGAAAAAAACCGCTACAGCTTCCACCAGAGTAGTAAGGCCACCCCATGACCAGGGCCCTGCACCTTTACAGCGCCGCCGCTATTAGGGCCAGCAAGTCCTCGCTCGTGAGCAGGAGCGGATTGGCTTGCATGCTGCTGGCGCGGGCTGCCTTCTCGACTACGCCGGGCAAATCGGCTTCGGTGACACCCCAGGCGCGCAATGAAGGGATGCTGAGCTCGACGCAGATCCCGCGCACCCAATCGATGCCGTCCTCCGCTCGTGCCTCGTTCCGGCCAGTAAGCAGGCGCGCGAGAGGAGAAAGCCGCCAAGATTCCTGCCTAAGAAGAGGCAGTTGCTCAGAGCTGAGGATCTGCTTTTGGCATGAATCACGTGTGGGCATGTTCAATTATCGCAGCCATGACGCTGTGAGGAAGTCATCGATCTGGCCTTGCGCCAACAGCTCGCGGTCTTGAAGGTGCGCAACCCCAGACCGAGCCGTGCGCCTTCTCCCATATGAATTAATTGTCTGCGCCAAGTCGTATGAAGAACTCAGCCATGGTGAGGATTTGTGCGGTGAACTCAGTCAAAATGACATTTTCGTTGGGTGCATGAGTTCGATGGGTGGGGTGGCCAACGCCGAATGCCATCACCGGTTTGCCCAGCACCTCGGAAGCAATCCACATAGGCGTGGCGCCGCTGGTAATTGATTCCACGATAGGCCTGCAGCCGTAACCGGATTCCACCGCTTTGACCAGCATCTCCAGGGCGCGCTCGTCGATGCTGGACATCGACGGCTTGGAACCATACTGGTCCGGGATAACTTCAATATCATTGAAGCCCCGTTTCTTGAGGTGCTGGCATACTTGTTTGTACATCTTTTGCGGCTCTTGGTCAGGCACCAGCCGCATATCGATCCTCGCCATGGCTTCGGCCGGGAGCACATTCTTGGAGCCCTTGCCAGTGTAGCCGGAGTTGATGCCGGCAATGTTGCAGGTCGGGTCAGCCACGTACTGCCGCCTGAAATCCCGGGGGCCCACGTTGCGCACGAACTGCTTGATGGAAAACCGCTGCTGAATGGCTTGCAGATCCACCTCGGGCTGCTCGGCTTGCAGCCTCTGGAAAGCAGCCGAAGGCTTACGCACATCGTCATAAAAACCGTCGATCAGGATATTTCCGTCGGCGTCCTTCATAGTTGCAAGGGCATGCACCAGGCGCCACGCGGCGCTTGGATACACGCCGGCGAACGCGGAATGAAAGTCGGTCGAGGCCGTCTTGCACCTGAGCTCGATGGTACAGATAGCCTTGGAGCCCAGCGAAATCACGGGCACATCGCCTTCGCGCAGCGTGTCTTCCCACAGCACCCAATCGGCGTCCAGCAGTTTCCGGTTCTTTCTCACCAAGTCCGGCAACGACGGACTGTTGATTTCCTCTTCGCCATCCACTAAGAACTTGAAGTTGATCGGCAGCTTGCCAACCACGTGCTTGATTGCCTGAAGCGCGGACAGCCTCGCCACGATGTTGCCCTTGTTGTCGGTTGCGCCGCGCGCGAACAGTCTGCCGTCGCGTATCGTAGGCTCAAACGGTGGCGTAACCCATTCCGCCAGGGGCTCGGGCGGCTGTACGTCAAAGTGGTTGTAGAGCAAAATGGTCTTACTGCAGCCAGCCTGCAGCTCGCCGTAGACAGGCGGAGCCGTGTCGCACGGCAGGACGCGGGTCGCAATCCCGTCGGACTGCAACTCTCGAGTCAGCAGCTCGCGCATTTCGTCGATACCAAGCTGTTGGGCTGAGACGCTGGGCTGACGGCAAAAGCGCTTCAGTCTCTCTATGAACTCACCCTGATGATCGCAGATGTATTTAGCAAGCTGTTGTCTTACCGCAGGCTCAACCATATCATTCCTCTCTTTGCGGATCCTCTCTCTTACGCTCCAACAGGTTTTGGCAAAGAGGCTAAGCCTCAAGCCTGTTCTACACTCGGAAGATTAGCAGCTTGCAGCTTGTTATTTCCCCGACAGGGCTGCGATGCTTTCTCCCTTGTGAGTCTTGGCCGCATCTTGAATCCCCTCCTTATTGAGTTCTTCAAGGTTCTGGCCTTTAGGTTCGATTCCAAACCAAATCGTGGCCAAGCCCATGATCAGGCTACCTACTGCCAGGAATAACCAAGCTCCGCGATATGGCCGGCTCCCACGAAAAGGCCGACACCTCCGGCACCAATCGCGCCGCCAATGCGCCCCAGGCCCATGGCGGTCGAGGCCCCCAGCACGCGGATGTGAAGCGGAAAGACCTCTGGCGTATAGATGGTGGCGCCGCACACACCTATTTCATTGAAAAGCCTGCAGAGAGCGGCAATCCAGAACAACTGGGTCGCGGTCGTGGCCCCAATCGCGAAGCAAAGACAAACACCTAGTAATGTGAACCCCCAGACGATGAAGAGCTTCCGGCCAACCTTCTCGCTCAAGAAGTACACCAGAAAGCGTCCGCCAATCGGAGAAGAGGGAGATGTACAGCATGTAGGTGACCGCTTGCTTGAGTGTCGACCCGTACATGCATAAAAAGCTTTGGCAACCATACGTTGAGCCCCCAGCCAGCCATCTGGGGCAGTAGCCAAAGCAGCCAGACGTGAATCGTGCGGCGGCGCATTTGCGGCGTGAACAGGTCACGGAAGACCGCCGTGGGAAGCATCGGCAGCGGCGGTTCGTTCTGCACCGCAATCCGCGAGCGTTCGATCGCCTCATCGGAAATCTGAAGGTAGTTGAGTGCCTTTCTGGCCTCGGCAAAGCGACCGCGATTGGCCAGCCACCGGGGAGATTCCGGCACGTTGCGCCGGATCCAGAAGGCCAGCAAGGCTGGCACCACGAAGACAAAAAACAGCCCCCGCCAACCCCAGTTCGGGAGCACATAGAGCGAGATCGCAGAGACGACGAAAGTCGATACCGGCCAGGAGATTGGCAGGGCGCCTGCGCGAATAGCCCCGAATGCGAGCTGGAGCGAACTCAGCCAGAATGGAAGCATCGACCGGTACCGCACCTCCGATTCCTGTTCCGGCGAGGAAGCGCGCGCCGATCAGAAAGCCATGCTGGACGCCAATCCGCAAATGCCTGAAAAGACTGAAAACATCAGGAGAGTCATGGTAAAGGCGATTTTGCGGCCCCTCTTGTCGGCGACCCACCCCCAGACAAAGGATCCAACCGTCATGCCGATCAGAGAGCCCGAGGCCAACAAGCCCAGAGTCTCCGGCTTGGCGTTGAACTCCTTGGCGATGCCCGGCAGCACAAATCCCAACATATAGGCATCGCCGGCATCGAACAAGGAGGCTAAAGCAGTAATGACGATCACCCCCACCATGGGGCGGGTTACCGGCGATTGATCAATGGCGTGTCCGACAGCTCGGTAAGTGAGCGTTTCTCCGCGGTGGCTTTTTCGTCCTGCTGCATAAACTGCTCCCCTTCGTTGTGAAGTCGCACTTTATCCCAAGAAATCAGGCGAATCAATCATGAACTAGCCAATAGTTGCGGCGATGTAGGTCACGGCCCTTGTTAAATACTCACGGCGGGCACAGTCTTACCGCCAGCGCTGGAGTCGAGCCGCAACGAGGCGAAAAACAGACAACTACTCCCAACGTGTTTCGGCGGGAAGTTCTGGCCCTACTACTCCTGAAACCCGAACCAGCTTCCATCCTTAAGAACGAGGAGTCTCCACGCAGGAACCCCTCGGCCCAATCAGACAAGCAGCGGTCTTACTATGGAATGATCGGTAGCAGCAGATAGGATCCCCACTGCCCACCAGCATGCAGCTTTACTTTGCCCCCAAATACATCAGCCGGACGGTTGTCGGGATCATTATGCGTCATGCCGCCCGTTCCCCGCGTGCCGTAGTAGAACTTCTTGCCGAACTCGTCCAGGTCGCCTTCGTACTCGTAGTCTTTACCGCGAACCGTGAGCGCTACTCGCCAGCCGGCTGGAACCACAATGCAACTGGGGACAATTTCGATGTCGCACTCGTAGATCTCGCCCGGAGTCAACGGCTCGACTCGGTCATGCGGGTGAAAGGGCTGGTACGGCTTCGAACGCGCCGGATCGAGCCGGCGATGCGAGGCGCGTAGCCAGCCGTTGGCGATCGGAGTATTGGGATCGGTCGAACCCATGAAGGTCAGCTCCTTGCCTTGCGGGTCGAAGACACGCACGATCAGGAACAGGTCGGCGTCTTTCGTCGACGAGGAGATGAACAGCTTGGCTGCCATCGGTCCCGTGATCTCCGTAGATTTGGGCAGTGGCGGCATCCAGAAAGTCAGCCCACGGCCCATGCCTTCGTATTCGACCGCCGCCCCTTGTGCGACGGGGTTGGGCTGAGAGAGAAATTGGCACCCTCATCATCGGCAGGCGCCGTCTTCGCGTTGACCGGCTTGAGATCAAGATAGAGCTTTGTCCACTGGGTGCGTGCCAGCGGCCACTCGTTTTCTCCCCGCAGGACGAACTTTGGCCCTGGATTACGTATGTTGAGCTGCACGCGCGGCTGTTCGCGTTCCCAGCCGTTGTCGATACCCTTCAGGAAGTAGTCGAAAAACCGCTTCTGCAGCTCCAGTCCATACTTGGCCGAGAAAAGTGACCAGTGGGAATCGCCGTGCGCTTCCAGCCACTTCTGCTTCGACGCCGCATACATAAAGCCGTTGAAGTTGCCGCGTGGATGAATGCCCTGCCCGCCCCAGTTGGCGCAGGTGAGCAGCGGGACGGCGACTTGCGAGAGATCGACGCTGCGCCCGCGATGCCAATCGTCGAGCAGCGGGTGTTTCTTGATCTCTTCGTAGATGTTGATGCGATTCTTTGCCAGCGCCTCTTCGGAGAGTGTCACCGGGCCGGCGATGGATTCGCCCGTATTCGGGTTCTTCTTGGCCCGTTTTCCGCATCCATACTGCACGTGCGCGACCTGCGTCTTGGCCCAGCGCTCCTGAAACTGCGACAGTATGCCTCCATGATAGAGGGAATCTCGATAGTAGTCGTTGCGCCCTTCCCACGGAATGATGGCGGCCAGATGCGGCGGATGCTTGGCCGCCACGCACCACTGAGTGTAAGAGTAGTAGGAAATGCCAAGCAGGCCTACCTTGCCGCTGCTCCAGGGCTGTGTAGCGGCCCACTCGATGCACAAATACATGTCCTCGATCTCTCGTGGGGAGAAGGGTTCCATGAATCCCTCAGAGTAACCTGCCCCCCGCGAATCCACGCGGATTACGACATAGCCATGCGGCACCCAACGTTCGGGATCGGTGGTCTCCCAGTTCTGATACTTGTTGGTCGACCCCTCCAGAATATCCGGATGATCGGTGACCATCTTTTCCCACTGCATGGGATAGCCCTCCTGATAGGAGAGGCCCTTGGCGTAAATTCCATAGGATAGGATCACGGGATACCTGCCATCGGCAATGGGCCGGAAGACGTCTGCCCGCAGCGTCACTCCGTCGTCCATAACAATGGGTGCGTTCCAGTCGATACGCATTCCATCCCGCACTTCAGTTCGCATCTTGACTTCAGGTACATGACTGAGTTGGCTCATCCTTCAATACCCCATCTGATCAAAAGTACTTGTTCCTACCGTGCCGAACGTATTTGAGGTGGTAAGTTCTGGACTCCTGAAACCCGAACCAGCTTCCATCCTTAAGAACGAGGAGTCTCCACGCAGGAACCCCTCGGCCCAATCAGACAAGCAGCGGTCTTACTATGGAATGATCGGTAGCAGCAGATAGGATCCCCACTGCCCACCAGCATGCAGCTTTACTTTGCCCCCAAATACATCAGCCGGACGGTTGTCGGGATCATTATGCGTCATGCCGCCCGTTCCCCGCGTGCCGTAGTAGAACTTCTTGCCGAACTCGTCCAGGTCGCCCTCGTACTCGTAGTCTTTACCGCGAACCGTGAGCGCTACTCGCCAGCCGGCTGGAACCACAATGCAACTGGGGACAATTTCGATGTCACACTCGTAGATCTCGCCCGGAGTCAACGGCTCGACTCGGTCATGCGGGTGAAAGGGCTGGTACGGCTTCGAACGCGCCGGATCGAGCCGGCGATGCGAGGCGCGTAGCCAGCCGTTGGCGATCGGAGTATTGGGATCGGTTGAACCCATGAAGGTCAGTTCCTTACCTTGCGGGTCGAAGACACGCACGATCAGAAACAGGTCGGCGTCTTTCGTCGACGAGGAGATGAACAGCTTGGCTGCCATCGGTCCCGTGATCTCCGTAGATTTGGGCAGCGGCGGCATCCAGAAAGTCAGCCCACGGCCCATGCCTTCGTACTCGACCGCCGCTCCTTTGGCGACAGGAGTGGAGTTGAGTGCCATGTTGATTGGATCGAGATAATACTTTGTCCACTGGGTGCGTGCCAATGGCCACTCGTTTTCTCCCCGCAGGATGAACTTTGGCCCTGGATGACGTATGTTGAGCTGCACGCGTGGCTGTTCGCGTTCCCAGCCGTTGCCGATACCCTTCAGGAAGTAGTCGAAGAAGCGTTTCTGCAGTGCACGCCCATAGTTGCAGTAGAAGAGCGACCAATGGGAATCGCCGTGCGCCTCCAGCCATTTCTGCTTCGACGCCGCATACATAAAGCCGTTGAAGTTGCCCCGCGGATGGATGCCCTGTCCTCCCCAGTTCGCGCAGGTCAACAGCGGGAGTGTCACCTGCGAAAGATCGACGATACGTGCGCGGTGCCACTCGTCAATCAGGGGATGTTTCTTAAGGTCCTCGAACACGTTGGCACGGCTTTTGGCCAGCTCCTCTTCGGAGAGTGTCACCGGGCCGGCGATGGACTCGCCGGTGTTCGGGTTCTTCTTGGCTCTCTCTCCTGTTCCATACTGAATGTTGGACGTTTGATGTTTCACCTTGTGCTTCTGGAACTCCGACAAAATGCCGCCATGATAACAATTGTCGCGGTAGGGGTCATTCCGTCCTTCCCAAGGAATTATCGCCGCCAGATGTGGGGGGTGTTTTGTCGCCACTCGCCACTGGTTGACGGCATAATAAGAGATGCCAAGCATGCCCACTTTTCCGCTGCACCACGGTTGCGCCGCCGCCCACTCGATGCATTGGTACACATCGTCAATTTCTCTCGGCGATCCCGGGTCCATGAAGCCGGGAGACCAGCCAGCACCCCGGGAATCCACGCGGATTACGACATAGCCATACGGCACCCAACGCTCAGGATCGGTGGTCTCCCAGTTCTGATAGTTGTTGGTCGAGCCTTCGAGAATTTCCGGATGATCGGCGACCATCTTCTCCCACTGCATTGGATAACCTTCCTGGAAGGCGAGACCCTTGGCGTAGATTCCGTAGGTCAAGATTGCTGGATAACGCCCATCGGCGATAGGGCGATAGACATCCGCCCGAAGAACGTTGCCGTCATCGACTGGGATGGGCGCATTCCAGTCAATGCGCATCCCGTCCCGCACTTCACTTCGCATCTTGACATCAGGTACTTGACTCACTTGGCTCATGCTTCATCGCTCCTCGCCTGATCCATTCCAGGTCATGATTGTTCGCTTAGAAAATAGGAAAATCCCTTGGTGATCTTTTCCTTGCCCACGAGGTACTCCATCCCGTTCCAGTTCGCCGCAAGCCGGGGCGGCATTTGTCATTTTGCGAATATAAGAAAGTCGGCCGCAATATTGACCACGCCAGCTACTGCCATAGGAATAGCCGTACGCTTTACGACTTGGAATGGCGATACTCCGGCGATACCTGATATGGCCACAATAGCTGCAGTTATCGGTGAGACGGTCCGGCCAAAACTGGTCATAATTTGCATCGGCAGCAACACGGTCACGGTTGACACCCCAAGATGGTCGGCAATCTTGGGCGCCAGAGCCGCGAAAGAGAAGAATGCGGCATTGCCGGAGCCCATTAAAAATGCCGTTCCCGCAATGATCAGGCTTCCGGCAACAATCATGGACCTCACCCCGAAGCCCGCCGCGTGTGCGCCGCTAATCAGCCGATCGACCGCTCCGATTTTCATCAGGCCATTGGCGAAGACCTCGCCGCAAACAATCAGGGACACGACTACCGCAAAAATCTTCCCCATGCCATCAAAAAACATTTGCAGACTTCCCAAAACCACCCGGGCGTCCCGCAAGCGAACATATTCGAAACCTATGCTGATCAAAGTACTGATGATCATGGCCGTGATAACGTCCATCGTGATACGGCTTTTGAAGATGGGGCTGAATCCCATAATCAGCGCCAGCGGTACCACCGGAAGAACGGCGTAAATCAGCGGTGGCCGGCCGGTGTCTTCCTTCACTTCAACCGTTTGCGCATCGCCGGCAACAAAGCCTTCCCGCTTGTCCCACCAGCGTTGTACCACATAATGCGTAATGGCAACGGCGATAATGACCGGTATGGTTATTGGAAGTTGGTACTGGACGAAGTAGGTTGCCGGATGGATTTTGCTGGTGGCCGCAGCAAGAATTTCGTTTCCCGATCCCGGTCCATGGTCGATAAACTGGCAACATCCGATGACCGCCAAGGCGGATAATTTGCTGACACCCTTGCGAATCAGTATGGGATACATCGTCACCATCAACAGCAGTCCCAGGCCGGCGTGGCTGGGAATGAACAACACGAGGATTTGGGTAATGATGAAGCTGAAAACCAACAGGATATACGGCGAGCTAATCACCTTGAGCGGGCTTGCCACCAGCGCAAATAAAGCCTTACTAGCGCCCACATGCTCCATGTAGCGCGCGAAGCCGCCGACTGCCATCAACATCATGCCCAGACCCGCGGTCCGGGTGCTCATCAGGTTCTTTACGATTTCGAAAGGATCGAGCCAGATCAAGCCGGTTGTTTCCTTACCCGGCAATAGCGGACCCATTTTCAAAACCGCTGCACAGATCAGCAGGGTCAAGCCCGCTATCAATAGCACGGGCTGTGGCGTATACCGCTTTACGATCATGTATACCAGCCAAGCGGTAACCACACCTGCCAGGATCAGTCCTGCCATACGAGCCTCCATTCTACGGGCTATAAAGAGGTGCTTATTTCGCCGATGCCGATGAACTCAACGGGCGAAAGTATATATCCTCCAATGCGAACAAGCCCGGCCCGCCACCCGAGTGAAGGCAACCAACGCCGTCATCCGGCTTGAAATAGCCCTAAAGGGCTGAAATTGTATTGCTCGGGAGTGAGTTTGCAAGCCTAAACCGCATCCTGGCATCCGGCGCTCAGCCGCCAAAGACGCACGCGGGCGGGCGTGATGGCGACATTCGCAATCCACAGGTAGAGCGCGACTTCCTGCGAATCGCCTTCCTTCCCGAAGCGATGAATGTTACCACTGTAGGAAGGCCCGATATCGGCGATAGGTTAGGAGCTAAGCGCGTCTTCTTCTATTACGTCCCCGAAAGCCCCAGGGCCGGGCTGTACGCCCGACCGCACTGAAGCTAAATACCTGAAATACAGCGCTTTGCGTCCGTGGCACAGACCAATAGTAATGCCGCGAGAACGCACTGATCTCACCCCATAACAAAAGACTTGCGGTCCTAAAGAGTTCGCATATGATGCTTCGATAGTTTGGATAACTGTGAATTATCAGTGGTAGCCACAAAAGGCTATCGCCCACGGTTGCGGATTCAGAGCAGTTGGCGCGGTTTGTGCCTCCGGAGCTGCAAGCTTAACTATAGGTCCGCAGTGATAGTCCTTTACGCCTGTTTGTCTGCTGGCAGTGAGGTGGATGCATGAATTCCGCCTGGTAGAATACGCCCTAAGCGATCGCGAGGCGGCTTCCAGTCTGTCCCGTGCTTTTGTACCCATTCGTTGATCTGATCGGGTATCGCCGCCGGAGTGCCACAATTACGATCTGCTTTGCCAACAGCAGCTTACAACTGTTTCAGAAAGCAGCGATTTCTGCTGGAACTCACCCATGTTTCGCCTCTTGCGGCTGTTCATGGAGTCGTCCATCCGCCTTCTGTACTCCCGCCGCGACCTGCTGCTAGAGAATCTGGCTCTGCGCCAGCAACTGGCGGTGTTCAAATCGAAGAACGCTAGGCCGAGGTTGGCTATCCCCGACAAGCTCTTCTGGGTCGCGGCCCGACGGCTCTGGGCCGGATGGAAGAACCCACTCATGGTAGTCACCCCGGATACCGTGGTCCGCTGGCATCGGGCCGGCTTTCGCCTGTATTGGAAATGGCTTTCCCGTCACAGAGTCGGCTCGGCCGAAAACGGATCAGCCGAGAAGTACGTGACCTCGTCTTCCAAATGGTGGCCGACAATCCCACCTGGCGCGCTCCCCGTATTCACGGGGAGCTGAAAATGCTCGGTTTCGATGTCTCCGAACGAACCGTGTCGCGCTGGATACGACGAGCCCCACGGAACCCGGAACCGGCCAAACGCTGGCTGGCCTTTATGCGAAACCATCGCGAGGTGATAGCGGCCATGGACTTCTTTACCGTCCCGACCCTCATCTTTGGAGTCTTGTACTGCTTCTTCATTCTCGCTCACGACCGCCGGCGTATTCTCCACTTCAACGTCACCGCAAATCCTGCCGGCGCCTGGGTGATGCAGCAGTTGCGCGAGGCCTTCCCCTACGAGTTCGCTCCCAAATACTTGATCTTTGATCGCGATGCCAAATTCGACCCCGACGTAGTCGGCGGCGGTCCGGACTATGGGCAGCCAGCCAACCCGCACCTCGTTCCAGAGTCCCTGGCAGAACGGAGTCGCCGAGCGCTGGATAGGCAGTTGCCGGCGGGACGCCTGATGTTATCTACAAGCCCAATCTTCAACTTTTTCTTGACAACAGAATTTCGGGCGATGATAATCCGCAGCATTGGTCGGACCATTTGGATATTTTATAAATTGGTTGCTAATGGTGGACCTTTGGACCCATTACTAGACCGATTGATTGACCTCATTGCTAGTTCCCACCCGGGCCCGGGCGGAGAAACCCGCGTGTCTCCCGAACGGGAGCTGGCCGACAAGTTGGGGATCAACCGCTCTTCCCTTCGCGAAAAGATGGCAGTGCTGGAAGCGCTCGGATTTATTACGCGCACTCAGGGCAGTGGCACTTTCCTGAGCGTTCCTCGCTCAAATCTCCACAAGTACTACTACGAAGTGGCTCTGAGACTGGGCTCCATCACCATCGAGCAACTGCAGGAAGTCCGCGAAATGCTCGAAATGGAAATGGTTTGCGCCTCTGCGGTAAATGCCAACGAAGAAGACGTGAAGGCGCTCGAATACTTCCTCAACCGCATGTTGGGAACTGCCGACGCAGAATACGGAGCCGACCTGGACGTAGCCTTCCACATGGCCTTGGGCGCAGCCACGCATAACCCGGTCATCATGATTTTGCTCGAAGACCTCTCCTTCGTATTGAGGCGTGTGTACAAGGAGCGGCGACGATTGGTCAGCCGCGTACCCCGCGGATTGGCTCAGACCGACGCCACTCATATCGACGTCCTGAAAGCCGTTCGCGAACACGACCCAGTTGCGGCAAGGGCAGCAATGGACAACCATTTTTCCGTGTGGAGGGATTTTGCTAAAAAAGCGAGGAAAGTCCTGAGGAAAGAGCAAGCCGGAAAATCAAAAGGAATGAATTACCTTCAATCCAGCGCCGATGTGCCGGATGTGCACAAATAAAAGATGCAACCGGCACTCTCTATCAGCACGGTGGCATTTGACGGATATCCCTTGGAAACGGCATTCGAAGAAATAGCCGCTCTCGGCGCCAAATACGTCGAGCTTGCATTTATTCAGGGCTACACGGACCCCTTTACCGAAGACTATTTCAACGAGACCAACGCACGGGCGATCACCAGCCTGCTTTCTCGCTACGGACTCGGATGTTTTGCTTTTTCCTCTCATATAAATCTTGGCGATGACCGGGCCGAGGCGATTTTTGAAAATCGCATGCGCTTTGCCTGCATGATCGGAGCATCCCTGATCATCAGCAACGCCGCCCCAGTGCAGCAAAGCAAAGCTTTCTTTCGCAATATCAGAAGCCTGGCTTTGTTCGCCGAGAAGATGAAGTTGACCATTGGGTTGGAAAACCCGGGAGACGGCGTCCCAAACCTGCTGGATACGGGGCGTGAAGCAGAGTCTCTAATCGAGAGCATCGGGTCGGACCGGGTGCGGGTCAATTATGACTTCGGCAACCTGGTCTCGCATAAGTTCGATAGAGTCGCCCCCCGGGAAGATTACAAACCGGCGATAAAAGTGACAGGCCACTATCACTTGAAGGATGTTCGCAGGGATGAACAGCCCGGTTGGATCTTTACGGAGATCGGGGAGGGATCCATCGGATACGGCCTGATTCTGCCCAGCTTGGCCGAACTCGACATTCCGATGTCCCTTGAGATACCGCTACGCCTGCGCCGGGCGCCAGACAGCCGCGGGGTCAGGGCTGCCCAGCCGGTGCCGATGGATCGTATACGCCAGGTACTGTCCGATTCATGGAGTTTTGTGACAAAAGCTCTCCAGGGGGCATGGGAAGAGCCCTTCAGGAAAAAACCATCGCCTTAGGGCGCGGCCGTTGGAAGATTGCCCAGACGATAAGGACCGACGAAGTTAAATGGTCTGGCAAGCGAGAATGCCATGAAAAAATTCATCAATGACCCTTATGACGTTGTGGATGAAATGTTGGAAGGCTTTGTCCAAGTCCATTCCGGGATTGTTCGCAAGATCGATGGCGTACGTGTCCTCGTCCGGGTGGATGCGCCAACCAGTGGAAAAGTAGGACTGGTTTCCGGAGGAGGATCCGGCCACAAGCCGGCGTTCATCGGATACCTAGGCAAAGGATTGCTGGATGCCGTCGCCGTCGGCGATATATTCACCTCCCCTCCGCCTAATGCTTGCCTGGAAGCTGCAAAGTGCGCCAACGGAGGACGAGGCGTGCTGTTTCTGCTCGGAAATTACGCCGGGGACGTAATGAATTTCGCAATGGCTGCGGACCTTGCCAAAGCCCATGGAATCGAGGTGGCCCGGTGCGTTTCCACCGATGACGTTGCCAGTGCTCCCAAGGGAGAGGAACACCGTCGGCGTGGAGTTGTGGGCTCGATTCTGTGCTGGAAGGTGGCTGGCGCGAAGGCCGCTGCTGGCGGCACTCTCCAGGACTGCAAGACCGTGGTGGACCGTATGAACGCCAACACGCGCACGATAGGCGTGGCGCTCTCGCCCTGTACTGTTCCGGCTAAAGGCAGCCCAACTTTCACCCTGGCCGAAAACGAAATGGAATACGGCGTCGGCCACCACGGGGAAGCCGGAGTGGAGAAGACGGCCCTGCTGCCGGTGGATAGAGTGGTCGACCGCATGGTGCAGGAGATCATCTCCGATCTTCCTTTTGCCTCTGGTGATGAGGTGTCGCTCATGATCAACGGCTTGGGCGGCACCCCTCAGATGGAGCTTTACATCGCCTACCGCCGCGCCAGGCAGTTGGCTGAAGCCGCGGGGCTGAAAGTAAGAATTTCCCTTGTGGGCGAGTTCTTCACCGGACTGGAGATGGGCGGGTTTTCCGTAACACTGAGCAGGCTCGATGCCGAACTGGAGCAACTCATCAAAGCGCCCGCCGGCGCATGTATGTTCAAAGGCCTCTAGGCGAGGAACAGAAAATGGCGGAGACAATCAGCGCGGCCCGGCTGCATGAAGCTCTGACCCGGCTGTGCGACACCATCGAACGCGAAAAAGACTACCTCTCTGAGCTGGACGGCGCAATCGGCGACGGCGATCACGGGGTCAATATGGCCAAGTGTTTCCGCGGCGTCAAAGTCAAGCTGGCCGCAACACCGGCTGTCGATGTCGGGGCCGTGCTGAACTCCGTCGGGTCCGAAGTCATGAACTCTGTGGGCGGGGCCATGGGGGCGCTGTACGGCACGCTTTTCATCCGTCTGGCTATGGCTTCCGCGGGAAAGAGCGAGGTGAACTTGGCTGAGCTGACAGCCATGTTCGAGGCGGCTTTGGAGGGAATCATCGGCATCGGCCAGGCAAAGCCCGGCGACAAGACCCTTTTGGACACTTTAAAACCGGCGGTCAACGCGCTCAGCGCAGCTCGCCGCGATGGGGAATCGTTATCACAAGCCTTGGCGCGCTTAGAGAAAGCTGCCCGTGCGGGTATGGAATCGACAACCGGCATGGTGGCGAAAGTAGGACGTGCTAGTCGACTGGGAGAGCGCACCCGTGGCCACCAGGATGCCGGCGCAACCTCCTGCTTCTTCGTCCTGCAAGCATTTACCCAAGCAGTCTAACCAGGCAAGGTGTGGACCGCCACAGCAAGGGTGGTCCAGCGGAACAATTTAAAAAAGTGGAGGGGGGAAGTCATGAAAATTCAGGGTTCATTTTCCAAGTTACTCGCATTGTGCTTCCTTCTGGCCTTTGCCGTCTCACAGGCCGGAGCCCAGACCATCCTTAAGTTCAGTCACACTGACAATCCCGACGGCCTGCGCGATCAGGCAGCTAAACTTTTTGCGCAAAAAGTCGAGAAATACACTCAGGGCCGCTACAAGGTTCAGGTATTTCCTGCGGGGCAGTTGGCAAACGACCCCAAGGCGATCGAGCAATTGCAGCTCGGGGGCATAGACTTCACCGTCTCGGCCACGGGGTCCTACGCTACCCATTTGCGGACCCTCAACCTCACGGCGCTTCCTTTTCTTGTGGACACCTACGAGCAGGGTTGGAAGTTCTATGACGAGTCCAAGTGGCTGCAAAAGCAATTTTCCCTTCTACCGCCCAAGGGGTTCCGGGTCCTGGCCACCTTCGAGGCCGGCTTCCGGTGCTTCTCGACGAAGATGCCGCTCAATTCACCAGCGGACGCCAAGGGCAAGAAGATACGTGTTTACCCTAATGACATGATCCGCTGGATCATGGAGTCAATAGGGTTCAGTCCTGTCGTTCTGCCCGTGACCGAGGTCTATTTGGCCATCCAGCAGGGAACAGTTGATGGACAGGAAAACCCCATCGACACCATCTATTCGCTTCGGTTCTATGAAGTTGCGAAATATATTACCTTGACCAATCATGTCTACAGCCCGATTCCTCTGACCATCTCCGAGGCGACGTGGTCCAGGTTCTCCGCTGCCGACAAGGACGCGGTCAAAAAGGCGGCGATAGAGGCAGCTCAGTGGAGCCGCACCGCGGTCAAGAACTCGGAGGCCGGCCAACTCAAGGACATGCAGTCCAAGGGAGCAATTGTGAACAGGCCGAACATCGAACCTTTCCGTGCGGCCGTGAAACCCGTCTATGACAAGGCCAAGGGAGTCTACGGAGCAGACGTCGATCAAATCCTGGCTGACGCCCAAGCCGTCCGCAAGGCCCTGCCGGCTAAGTGAGGAATCGCCCCGAAGGCATTTCAGGCTGGAAGGGGATGGGAATATGAGCCAAAGTCTTGATGCGTTACCCAAACCGCTCCGCAAGTTGAGCCGCATACTCGATGTCGTTATAGCCTTTTGTGGAGCTGGTGTGGTCATAATCGTCTTTGGCAACGCACTTTTGAGGTTCGTTGCCAACTACGATGTTGCTTGGGCACGGGAGTTGGCGACCTTTTTGATGGTCTGGGTTACCTTTCTAGGCCTGGCTACGGCGGAAGCGCGTGGCGTTCACATGCGGGTAACGGAGATTGCGGCACATATCTTTTCAGCCAGGGCTAGACGGTGGCTTGATGTCGGGATCAACGTAGTCATTGCCGTGACATTGGTCATGATTATCTGGTTCGGGATCAAGATCTCGATCCGCACATGGGATCAGGACTCCACAATCCTTTACTGGCCCGTGGGCCTGCTTTATGCCGCCATGCCGGCTGGGGTGTTTTTGACTCTGATTTTTCTGGCTGGTCATACCATTCGACTGCTTGTTTCGACCGATCCCTATGCCCACGAAAAGGAGTAGGTGATGATCCTATTGCTTCTTTGTGCGGTCTTTCTGGGGACGATCATCATCGGCTTCCCACTGGTCTGGGCGGTCATGATCAGCACCCTTTTACCGATTTTCGCCTTCAACCGGCCTTATCCCCTTGAGGCCGTGTTTCTGAATTTTATCGCCGGGGTCGAGCCCAACATTTACATTGCCATTCCTCTTTTTATCCTGGCCGGACAGTTGCTCAATCATGGCGGGATGGGTGTACGCATCATCCGCTTCGTGCGGAGTCTGTTGGGGTTTTTGCCTGGCGGCCTGGGGGTCTGCGTGGTTGCAGCGTCAATGATCTTCGGTGGGATTTCCGGCTCGGCGATTGCAGATGCGGCGGCGGTCGGGTCGGTGATGATTCCCAGTATGGCCCAGCGCGGCTACCGCAAGCCTTTTGCGGCTGCCCTTGTCGCTGCCGCCGGGACCATCGGGATCATTGTTCCCCCGAGCATCCCCTTGATTGTTTATGGATTTGTAGGCAACGTCTCGGTCAGGGAGTTGTTTATAGCTGGTTTTGTACCCGGGGCGGTTTTCGCTGTGTGCTTGATGGCCGTGGCCATTAGGGAGGGGAAAAAGACAGGTTGCGATACTGGAGGAGAGCGTTCGTCCCTTAAAGAAATCTGGTCGAGCTTTCTTGGCTGCGCCCCAGCCTTGTTCATGCCGGTAATTATCCTGGGCGGTATCTTTTCCGGTATCACCACCCCGACGGAAGCCGCCGGGCTGGCCGTGGTTTATGGGCTGTTCGTTGCCACAGTGATTTATCGTGATCTTTCCTGGAAGCAAGTGCCCAAACTCATCACGGACGCCTTTGTCATCAGTGCCGTAGTCATGACGGTTATCGGCACCACCCAGGCCCTGACTTGGCTGATCACTTTGGAACAGATGCCCATGATCCTGCTTGACGGGATCAGGCATTTTTCCAATAGTCCGTGGGTATTTCTGCTTTTGGTCAATATTGCCCTGCTCATCCTTGGCCATGTCCTTGAACCCGTCCCGGCGATTCTTTTGACCGCGCCACTCTTTATCCCCTTGGCCAAGGTCTATGGTATCGATCCTGTGCATTTGGGTCTGATCGTCTCCAGTAACCTTGCCCTGGGTCTGTTCACGCCGCCCATCGGAGCTACGCTATTTGTGTCATCACGCATCGCTGAAGTTGGAGTAATGGCTGTCACCCGGGCCATGGTCCCACTGTTTGTCGTGGCCTTATTTGCACTGTTTTTGATCACCTACGTTACTTTTATCCCCATGGGACTTGTCTGGTACTTCAGATAGGGAGCCTCTGCGTGAAAAATGCAAGTATAGGAGCAAGAGCATGCCGAAGATGGCCATCATCACCGCTTTTTTGAGTCGTACCAAGGATCGCTTTCACGAGTACAATCAGCCGCTCACGCTGGAGGAGAAGTTCCAGCTGATGACTCGGATTGAAGGCTGCGATGGGGTTGAGATTATTTTCCCGTATGAGGTGCCCGATCCGGCTGAGACCAGGAAACTCCTCGGCAAGTACGGACTTAAAGTCGCGGCGGTGAACGTCAATGTGAAGGCTGAGCCGGAGTTTCGAAACGGTGGCTTGACATCCCTCAATGCCGACACCCGCTCCCGTGCTGTGCAAATTATCAAAGGCTCCAAGGACTTCGCGGCCGAAATCGGTGCGGATAAGGTGACCTGTTGTCCCCTCGGTGACGGATACGAATTCAGTTTTCAAAACGATTACGCAACCATGTGGCGATACCTGGTTGAGGCGTTTAGGGAGGCCGGCCGATACCGCCCGGAAGTGCCGCTCTTTATCGAGTACAAACCGAGCGAGACCCGCGGGCGATGCTTCATTGATTCAGCGGCAAAGACTCTCTGCCTGCTGAACGATATCAAGTGTCCCGCGATGGGCGTAACGGTGGATTTTGGCCATTCTGTCTACGGTAATGAAAACCCCTCCGAGGCGATTTCCCTCCTGGCCAATAGCCCCTACCGCTACTATGTGCACGTCAATGACAATGACGGGCGCTGGGACTGGGACTATTTCTGCGGCACAAAGCACTTCCTGGAGTATGTGGAGTTCTTGTACTACCTCAGGAAATATGGCTACACCGATTATTTAACATCCGACACTTCCCCTACGCGTTGGGACATAAAAAAGACCTTCGAAGCCAACAGTCGGATGACAAACAAGATTTGGCAGATGCTGGAAGATTTGGACACGAGTGAACTGGATCGTTTGCTCTCTCAGGGGGACTACCTCGAGACCTGGCAATTTATCGAAAGGAATATCTTCCGGCTAAAGTGATGCTTTCTGCACAACCTCAGAAGGCGGGAGCTGAGGTCGGCACCTCGCCGGCTGATCAGGAAGAAGAACCTGTGTTACTTCTTGGTCTAGATCGTATCTTCCATTGACTTCAAGAATGCTCCACCGACGGTCGGATCAATTCGTTCGGCTTGTGCCAGGGCCCATTGGCTCCATTGTTCAACCTTTTCCGGCGAGGAGGATCCGTCGCGTGCCTGTGCTAACCGAATTGCCTCTACGTAGCTCCTTATGTCGCGAGCTTGCTGAAAAGCGGCCGCATCCCTTAGAAGCCGGTCAATCCGAGCCTGCTCGATCCTTCTCTGCCGCTCTTTCTCGGCGCGTTCGGCCTCGAGCTTGCGCTGGCGTTCTTTCTCCTCAACCTCAGCCTTTCTTTCAACACGCCATTGATGCCGATGGGTCGCATTTTCGCGATACTGGGCCTCAGCGGTCAGGATGACTTGGATCGCAATCTCCGTCATATGCGCTTCGAGCTTGCCGCCATCATCATCCTCCCAGGCCGCTAGTTTTTCCTCCGAGTTTGGACCGCCGAGAATTGAGAGGGATAGCCTCGTATCGCTGGATTCTGACGGTGAATCTAAGGGCCGGCCACGGCGATTTGATCGCTTGGGTCTATCCAGGGAGATGTGGACGTGCTGCTGAAAAAAGGAAATACAATCTGCCGCGCTTCGCGACCGTAGATTGACGATTTGCCGTTCATCCTTGCTGTTGCAAAGAATAAGCTGTTCAAGATGCGGAGCCGTCGGCGTTCAAATGGTGTGTCGAAGCGTGGGTTGTCCCACGACATATGATAGGGATCGGTCAGCTGTTTCTCGGCGCTTTTCATCCTCTTTGAGCAGACGATCAATCGTGGGATGCCAATTCTGGACTTTGTGTGGAACAGTCGCTTGACCAACGCCTTCAGCAATCCGTGCTCGTACTGTCTCGATCGACTCGGGAAACTCTGGAGCAGGAGGAAGAGGATCACGCAAATCATTACCATGATTCCGTGGTTGATCGGGTTCATCGGCCAAGTTGGGGGCGGATTCCTTTCCGACTACCTCTATCTGAAAATCGGGAATATGCTGCTCGCCCGCAAACTGGTTATCGTTCCCTGTTTGATTGCGTCGGCCGCGAGCGTCGCATTGTGCGGCATGACAAGGTCAGCTTATATGGCAGTGATCCTAATCTCTTTGGGCGTATTTTTTATGTACGCCACCATATCAAACTATTGGGCGATCATTCAGGACACGGTACGCAGTGAGAATGTTGGGGGAGTAGGCGGTTTTGTCCATTTTCTTTCCAATATCGCCGGCATTGTTGGCCCCAGCGCTACCGGCTTCCTGGTTCAGGCTTCCGGGTCGTTCAGAAGTGCTTTCCTGTTGGTTGCAGGGCTCGGCCTTGCTGGCGCACTAGCAATCGCATTCTTTGCTAGGCCGACTGCTGTGGGCACAAGTGCGGCGCCCGTGGCTGCTGGTTAGCGGTAAAGTGGTTTTCGCCAGGGCTGAACCGCGCCTGGCGTAGAAGGGTTTCGCTTGCATGGCCGGCGCGCTCAGAGAGCTGGATTTCCAAATGAGCTGGAGGTTGAGAGATGTTTCCCGAACTCTATCTGGCAAAGCAGACATTTCCTCGTCCGCGGGTCGAGGACATTAAGGCCACGGTACACGAGGAGCTGGGGAAGCTCCAGCTGCAAAAGAAACTCCGCAAAGGGGCACGGGTGGCGATCACCGGGGGCAGCCGCGGGATCAACAACATTGTTCTCATCGTGCGCACCGCGATCGAGTACCTGAAGGCTCAGGGGTTTCAGCCGGTGCTGGTGGCCGCCATGGGCAGCCACGGGGGTGGGACGGCCTTGTTACGGGCAGTGAAGCCACAGTGCCAGTGACCCCAGGCCACGGATAGATCGAGGAATGTCTTGCGTTTCTGTTCATCTGACTTCCGCGATCAGGTTGTGCGAAAAACCGAGCCAAAATCACCGGTTCGGCAGAAACCCTGATGGCTCTATAAGGGGCGGATTTCGGACTCTGTTTTTGCCACCAATACGCACGCGACAGATATCTCCTATTGCATTGATGCCGCTTCCATTATTATTGTTTGCTGCATACATCCCTATAGCATCTACATCTTGTCCACTATTACCGCTGGCTGCTCCTTCCCCTATTGCTGTTATCCCACTTCCTGTATTTCCTGCTGCTGCCTGAAAGCCAAAAGCGCTTACTGCATCTCCTGTCCCACTACTACCAACTTCAAAACCTAATAATGTCTTATATCCTCCAATTTCCCCTGATAGTTGATTATCTACTCTGAAAATTAAATTATTATTATCTATCGTCCCTATGAAGTTTATTTGCCGGATTTGTACCATTATTACCCGTCAGTCCCCACGCATTTGATGAACCATCCGCTCCTGTCGCTCCTGTCATACCATCAGAACCCGTATTCCCTGTCGCTCCGTTTAATCCCTCCAATCCTGTAGCTCCTGTCAATCCATTCATTCCTGTATTCCCTGTCGACCCGTTTGTACCGTTTAATCCTGTTCCTCCTGCTGCTCCCGCTGCTCCCGTA